>UQSG01000013.1 GCA_900543695.1 uncultured Clostridium sp.
CCGCACAGTGGCCGCTGGCCACCGCACCAGCGGCCGTTGGGGACCGCAATTTGCACCTAACAACAATATGATAAAAGAAATAAGCAGACGATATGGAAATGAATACAAAATCGTATCTGTTTTTGTAAAATCCGCTTACTCCGATTATTATATTTCAGACCTAAATCCATTTGAATGGGCTGTTGTTTTGAAGCAGGCGGCTATGGTAATTACAAGTTATTTTCATGGCACATTGTTAAGTCTTGTACAAGGGACACCCACTATTGTGTTAGATTATTCGGGTTACTGTGATGAACAGTATGAGGGAAAACTTAAAGACTTGATGGTGACAAGGTTTGAACTGTCGGAATTATATTACGACAAAAATGAAGCTGAGAATTTTGTTGGCGATAACGATTTTTATAGCAAGGTTGATACATTACTTAGTGGTGGATACGAGAAACGAATTTCTGACGCAGTAAAAAGAGAAAGTGAAACATTTAATAACTTTATTAAACTGTTGGGAGTTGCGGACGATCAGAAAAAGTAAAAGAACACCGTATTCAGGAGGCATATATGATAGAAACAAAGAACCAAAATAAGCACCGCATATTATCTATGTGGATAATAGTGTGCGGACTATTATATATATTTGCATATCAATTCAAACTTCCTTTCAAAGCAGATACTTTTTTGTATGGTATGGTCGTTGGATTGGTTGCAATGATTTTATTTGATGGGAAGATTATCGTATCAAAACAGGTCATATTATTTCTCTTAGTAGCCTTTTCCTCTTTTGTTGGACTGTCATACACAACAATGCCATCGGAAGGACTAAGAGAAGCAGTATTGTTTACATTTTTCGCTGGATTGTTTTGGTTATCATTAACGAACTCGGCGTTTATAAAATCATTTACCAAATGGATATATATTGCCTCGATTATCGTTGTCCTTTCTTCTCTTGTTCATTTCCTTGCTCCGATATGGTTTAATGCCTTAATGAGCCAAGTAATGCGAAAAGATGCGTATGAACAGTTGATATGGTCATTTACGGTTGATACAACTTTTGCGGGATTAGCAGCCTATACATCAAATGCGACATTTGCTGCGGCTATTGTGTTCGGCAATTCGTTCTTGAATATGACATATAAAAAAGAGACTCCGATTATTAAGAGCAAATTGTTAAACATTGTGCTATTGGCGCTTTCCATGTTCTCAATAATCATTTGCAGCAAACGAGGTATATTTGTAGCTACAATTGTTGCGTTGATTGTTTTGATGTTTTATTTATATAGGGGTCGTAATTTCTTCTCGAGATTTTTAGGCGTTGCTGTTCTTGCATCAGTTGTTTTGACAGTCCTTTATAACACTAACGAATTTGTATCAACCTTTCTGAACCGCTTTGTTGGTGATGATATTATGACAGGCAGAGACACCATTTATGAAACATTGATGGCTGATTTTGGAGAAAGCAATTTTTTGATTGGACGAGGAACTTCAGCAACCTATGAACTTGCTGAAGAAGGCGCACATAATATATATATACAAATATTGTACGATCATGGCATTATTTTTTCATTTCCATATTACATATTATTGCTTTACAACTATTATTTGGCTTTTAAGAACAACTGCCCGCTTTCGATATTTGTACAGACCATGTTCTTGGTATATGGGTTATCCGGCAATCCGCTTTATTCCAATATGTTTATGATGATATATATTTACCATGTGCTGTATGCAACAAAAATGCCTGAACTTGTAAGAAATACCAGCGAACATCAAAGAACAGAATTTAATGGAAATACTGCAGTCAAGTTAAAAGAACAACGGGTGTGAATGATGTCAACTTCATCTAAAACAAAACAGTTAGCAGTGGATACTATATTATTTGGTATTAGCACATTTGGATCGAAAATTCTGGTGTTCTTGCTGACACCTCTGTACACAGCGGTTTTATTAACAGAGGAATATGGTATTGCTGACCTAATTAATACAACTGTAAATTTAATCTATCCCGTGCTTACGTTGGCAATCACTGATGCAACTTTACGGTATTCATTGGATAAAGATTGTTCCAAGCGAGCCGTTTTAGGTAATTCTATTGTAATCACAATTCTTTCATTGTTGTTATTGATTGCATTTTATCCTGTAATCACAATGTTGAACTCTGAAATTACTGTTCAATTATCAAAGTATTGGGGATATTTTGTGGCTACCTACGCAATGTACAATTTCCATCTATGTCTTTCTAATTTTGTGAAAGGAATAGGAAAAACGAAATTGTTTGCAATCCAGGGGATTGTCCAAACAGCGACGGTTATCTTGTGCAATATTTATTTTTTGCTTATTGCAAAGACAGCTTTGCAAGGCTATTTGCTCAGCATTATAATCGGGCTTGCCGTTCCAACAGTTTTGATGCTTTTTGCCGGAGGGGTGTTCAAATATATCTTTCCGTTTAAGCCGGACAAGAAATTGCTTGGGGAAATGCTGAAATATAGTATTCCCATGATTCCTACATTGCTCGCCTGGTCGATCAATATGTACATAAACAAGTATATGCTGATTGTTCTATTGCCAAAAGGGGAAGGACTCAGCGCCTCTGGGATCTTCAGCGTGGCGAACAAAATCCCTTCTTTACTAACTGCAGTATTGTCTATTTTTACGCAGGCATGGCAGTTGTCCGCAATATCTAATGTAAATGACTCGGACGAATCAAAATATTACACCAGGATGTACGGAGCGATGCACATCGTTTCGCTTGTCGGTTGTTTACTGATTATCCCATTTTCAAAAATTGCATCGGCACTTCTTTTCGATTCGAGCTATTATTCCGCATGGCAGCATATACCCTTTCTTACTCTGTCAGCATTCTTTTCATGTTTGTGTGGCTTCTTAGCATCTGCGTTTCGTGCATATAAAAAGACTGGTCAATTATTCATTTCTGTCGCTATCGGAGCCGCAGTGAATATTATCTTGAATTTGATTTTAATAAAAACTATTGGTTTTGTAGGAGCTTCCATAGCTACTGCGGCAAGTTTTCTCATAACGTGGGCGGTCAGAATGCAGACAATACAACGGTTAGTTAGAGTGAAAATTCGCTTAACACAAACAGCGATTACCTATATTCTGTCGATCTTAGGGTGTTTGTTGATTAGTTTTGATGTTCCTTATGCGTATGTTTTTTATCTCGTCTCATGTGTATTTATTATTGGGTTGAATTTCAATGATGTGAAAAACATATGTATCTCGCTGGCAATAACGCTAAAGAGAATAATTAAAAAGAAAAATACATAAACGGAGGAATGAATATGAAAATAGCAGTCGCAGGAACCGGCTATGTCGGTTTATCAATATCGGTGCTTTTGGCACAGCACAATAAAGTAACGGCTGTTGACATTATTCCCGCAAAGGTGGAGATGATCAACAATAGAAAGTCGCCCATACAGGACGATTATATCGAAAAGTATCTTGCCGAAAAGGAGCTTGATCTGACAGCAACGCTTGATGCGGAAGCTGCATATAAAGATGCGGGTTTTGTGGTTATCGCTGCCCCTACAAACTATGATAGCCAAAAGAACTTTTTTGATACGTCAGCGGTTGAAGCGGTTATTCAGCTCGTTATAAAATACAATCCCGATGCGATAATGGTCATCAAATCCACGATCCCTGTTGGGTTTACGGCGATGGTTCGGGAGAAGTATCATTGCGATAATATCATTTTCAGCCCCGAATTTCTGCGTGAAAGCAAGGCTCTTTACGACAACCTCTATCCGAGCCGCATTATCGTCGGCACGGATATGCGCGATGATCGACTTGTAAAGGCGGCAAACAATTTTGCAAAACTTCTCCAAGAGGGAGCTATTAAAGAGAATATTGACACTTTGATTATGGGCTTTACCGAGGCTGAAGCGGTTAAGCTTTTCGCAAACACCTACTTGGCACTTCGTGTATCCTACTTTAATGAGCTTGATACCTATGCTGAGATGAAAGGTCTTGACACACAGCAGATTATCAACGGTGTATGCCTCGATCCGAGAATCGGCAACCACTATAATAATCCCTCGTTTGGCTACGGCGGTTACTGCTTGCCAAAGGACACAAAACAGCTTCTCGCAAACTATGCTGATGTACCGCAGAATATGGTGTCTGCTATCGTTGAGAGCAACAGAACGAGAAAGGATTTTATTGCCGACCGTGTACTGCGTATGGCTGGCTATTACGGCTACGAGGAAAATAACGCATACAGCAAGGCAAAGGAGACATCCGTTACCATTGGCGTTTACCGCTTGACAATGAAATCTAATTCGGACAACTTTCGTCAATCCTCCATTCAGGGCGTTATAAAGCGAATTAAGGCAAAGGGTGCAACGGTTGTTATTTATGAGCCTACGCTGAATGACGGCGAGACTTTCTTCGGTAGCAAAATCGTCAACGACATCGAAAAATTTAAAGAGATTTGTCAGGCAATTATTGCAAACCGTTATGACACCTGCCTTGATGATGTAGCAGCCAAGGTTTACACGAGAGACATTTTCAGACGAGACTAATTTTTAGGAATGAAAGATTGCTATGGATAATAAAACAAGTAAGGTGATGTTCGCGCTGCTATGTTCGGCTATTTGTGGCGATCCTCTTTCCGACGAGAAAAAAGCCCTATATAATGCAGAAATGTTGCCACAGATTGCAACAGTAGCCAAACAGCACGACGCGCTTCATCTGCTCGTATTTGGACTGAAAAAGAATGATTTGCTTAATGAAAGCAGTAAGTGGCTTGAAACGGAAATTTTCAGAGCCGTCTATCGTTATGAACAACAGAAGTATGAATTTAATCGAATATGCGAAGCTCTTGAAAAATCAGAAATTCCGTTTATACCACTCAAAGGCTCTGTTCTTCGTGAATACTATTCCGAGCCGTGGATACGAACAAGTTGCGATATAGATATTCTCGTTCATAATGAAGATTTGGAAAAAGCCATACTTTGCCTGTCAGAAGAATTAAAGTATATCTTAAAGGATAGAGCTACGCACGACGTTTCGCTTTTTGCCCCGAACGGTGTTCACGTGGAACTTCATTTTGATTTGCTCGAGGAAGGTCGTGCAAATAACGCTATTGAGATTTTAAGCGGCGTTTGGAAAAATGTAGCCTTGTGTGAAAACAGCAAATTCCGTTACGAAATGACCGACGAGTTTTTCTACTTTTACCATATCGCACATATGGCGAAACATTTCGAAAACGGTGGATGCGGTATTCGTCCGTTTGTCGATCTTGTTGTTCTCGACCGTATGGACAGCGAAAATTTTTCTAAAAGAGACGAGCTGCTAAAAAGCGGCGGATTATTGCAATTTGCAAGGGCCTCCCGCAAGTTGAGCCGTATATGGTTTTGTAACGAGCAGAGCGATGAGCTGTCCGAGCAAATACAGGATTTTATTTTGCGCGGAGGCAGCTACGGCACGACGGACAACCGTGTTGCCGTACATAAGAAGCAAGGAAAAATTAAATACATTTTCTCTCGTATGTTTATTCCGTATGCTAAATTGAAACGATATTATCCGATTTTGGAAAAACATAAATGGTTAATGCCAATAATGCAAATCAGGCGGTGGTTTATGATGCTTGATCCGAATGTAAGAGGAATGGCAAAAAGAGAAATTTCCGTTAATAGCAGCATTTCGAGTGAAAAAATACGGAATACCCAAATCTTG
The DNA here is from genome assembly GCA_900543695.1 of uncultured Clostridium sp. Lineage (GTDB taxonomy): Bacteria > Bacillota > Clostridia > UBA1212 > UBA1255 > Egerieisoma. Next base: position 5,686 of record UQSG01000013.1, read on the forward strand.
CTCAAAAATATCGGGCTATAACGATCCTCTTTCGTGACACAAATGCAGCACTATAATTGTAACTTACCCCCTCATTTTTCCATTGCGCTTGCCTCATTTTAATGGTATCCTAATACTAGTTATAATGGGATTTGCGGATCGGTCGGTCCGTGCAGCGAGGGGCGCAAAAATATGGAATCAAGCCATGACATCGCAGAATATAGAGAACGCAGAAAATTCTGGCGGACCGTCGTCGCGGCGGCTGTCTGCGGCGGGCTCGCACTCTTCTCCGTCGGAGTTTACCTGCTTTGCAGATATGTCTTTCCTTCGGATAAGATATCCGAATTCTACACGGACAAGCTTTTCTACTATATCTCCTGGCCGATCAAGAAAGTAATTGCCTATTTTCCTTTTTCGGTAGCAGAAATCGCGCTTTATGCAAGCATTGCGGTAATCCTGTTCTGGTTTATAAACATGCTTGTTGGAACGGTACGTGCCGGCCGCAGATGCTACATACGGAAAAAGCAGAACGTCCCGATCGAGGGCTTTTCCCTGCTGCAGCCTCTTGTGCAGCTCGTTCTCAGGCTGTCAAGCTTTATTTGCGTCATTGTGTCGGCGTTTGTGCTGTTTGGCGGAATCAACTATACCAGCCTCACCTTCTCGGAGAAGGCCGGGTATGAATTGGAAGAGGCTGATGTCGATCAGCTCAGTCAGCTCTGTCGCCTGCTGTCAGCAAGAGCCGCCGCGGCGCGCCTGACGCTTGCGCTGGAAGCTGACGGCACCATCAACGAAAATTATGCGGATTATAATCCATTCCGACTGATCGACGACGCGCTCGATGCCTATCAGAATCTGCCGGAGGAGTACGCTTATCTGAAGCGCGATTATCCGCGCGCCAAGCTGGCGGTCAGCTCCCCCGTTATGTCCAATATTCACATTACGGGGATTTATCCATACATCATACCCGAGGCAGTTGTAAATGCGCAGACGCCCATTATGAGCCTGCCGCACACGATTTGTCATGAAATGGCGCATCAGCGCGGCTTTGCCAGAGAAGACGAGGCCAATTATATTGCGTATCTGGCGTGCATTCACAGCGACAATCCGCTCTTTGTCTATTCGGGCTATTATACGGCGTTTACATATGCCATGGATCAGCTTTATCTATATGATCAGAAAAGCTGGCAGGAAATTTCCTCCGCTACCTCAAGCGGGATCTGGCTCGACAATCTGGAGGAAAGCAATTTCTGGCAGCAATACCAGACGGTCAGCAGCGAATTCACCGGCAGCGTAAACGATACATATCTCACCGTCATGGATGTCGACGACGGCGTCCACAGCTACGGAAGAATGATCGATCTGATCCTTGCCGAGGAAAAGCAAAAGGGTACAATACAATAGCTCCGATTTGATTTATCCGGCCGCCGAAGTGCTCATTCTGCGGCCGGCGTTTCCGCAGGCTCCTGTGACACGGTCGGCTCCGTGGACGGCTCCTCTGTAGGAGGCAGCGTGCCCGGCGTAGGCGACGGCGGCTCCGGCGTTGCCGTGATATCCGGAATAGGCGTAGTATTGGAAGAAATCGTCACGCTGTAAACATATTCTCCGATTACAGTAAATTTTTCAGTATCAATACTCGTAAACTCCAGCGGAATTCTGTACTCTCCGACGCCAAGCCCCGTAAGATCGAGCGTCGGCCCGAGCGACGCCGCGGAAAGCGCATCCAGATCCGCCGCTTTGCCCTTCACCCGAATCGAAAATTGTTCCGGATTAAATTCATACACATACGACGCCGTGTCCTTGCCCGGTGTGCTGATCGACGAATTAACATCCACTGAAAAGGATTTTACCTCATACCGTAAAATCTCAGCCGTCACCGTAATATCCGCCGTACGATATGCCGTGATTCCCTCCGGGAGATAATCAGAGACCGCGAACGTTCTCACCACATTTTCCGAAGCGCCCGTTATATCTATATTTCCTACATGAATCTCATTGATATTCCGGAGCTCCGCGGCAGTACCGCGCAGAAGCAGCGTCTGCGGTTCAATAGCGTCCGCGTTCAGATAATAGTCGTCATGCGGCCTGCCCGTAACCTGATACGAAACCGGCACGCGCTTTCCGACCTCAATTTTAACTGTAACCTTTTCCGTATCATATCTCGCTGTAACGTCCTCCCCGTTCGTCAGGAAATAGCGTCCGATGAACGAACCCGTTCTGTCCGAATCGATGGAATCTTCCGCAAGGCTGTCAGAAAGAATCACTTTAATGCAATCGATCTCATCGATTTCAGAAGCAAAGCCGGAAATCTGTATGCTGCTCGGCTCCGCCGTCACGGAAAGGAACTCATATCCCTCCCGAAGCAGGCTGTCGTCGTATTCGACCACGACATCCACATTGCGCTGCGTCAGCTGATCAAATGTAAAATCAATCGTTTTCGGGTAATAATCCTCAATTTTAATGCCGAGCCGCGCGCACTCCGGCTCGCTCACATGCAGCGTCGCGGTGCCCGGCTCCGTAATCTCGCCAAAATCCACCGCGGCGTAAAGATCGGAGACCGTAAGATTTCCGATAATGTCTGAACGTCCGGAAGCCTTCACGGTAATGCTTTCGGGGAAGGAAGGCGTTTGATTGCTGAGGCCGTACGACGACGGCACATTCGGGTTCAAAATCGTAAGCGGAATATCAAGAGACCGCGTTTCGGTCGGATTCGTATAGTTCAGCACGAGCAGCCACGACACAATTCCGAGCAGGACAGATACGACGACATAAAAGCTTTTGCTTTTTAAAATTCTGTCAAGCTTTGCCATTTCCGTCACCGTCCCGTTTCTTTTTATCTTTTCTCTTTTTTGATACACGATCCGCCAGCCGGAACAGGCCCGCGACCTTGCTTCCCGCTTTCTTTCCCTTATCCTGCGGCGCCAGGCCCTCTCTCAGCAGCTTTCGCAGAATATCCGGCGTGATGTTTCTGGTCAGCACGCCGCCGCGCGCCATAGAGATGTAGCCGGTTTCCTCCGAAACGATGACAGAGATGCAGTCCGTGCTTTCGCTGATTCCGATTCCCGCACGGTGGCGCGTCCCGAGATCCTTATTCAAATGTAAATTATTGGAAAGCGGCAGATAACAGGCCGCAGCGTAGATTTTGTTTCCCCGGATGATTACGGCGCCGTCATGAAGCGGTGTGTTTTTCACAAACAGCAGGCGAAGCAGCTGCGCCGATACATTGGAATCCACAATGGTTCCCGTCCGGATCACCTCGCTCAGATTCGTTTCCCGCTCAAAAATAATCAGCGCCCCGGTTTTCTCCTCCGCCATGGCGGAAGCGGCTTTTACAACTTCCTCTACCATGATGCTGAGATCCGCCGTATTCTGGTTGCTCGCGGTAAACAGCTCTCGGATCGGACTTTTCCCGATGTTCTCCAAAATTCTTCGCAGCTCCGGCTGAAACAGCACAATCAGCATGACCGGCAGAACCTCGATGACCATTTTCAGCACGAAGGAAACGGTAGAGAGCCGCAGCAGATCGGAAACAAACGCAGCAAGAAGAATCAGAATAACGCCCTTGATCAGCTGGAAGGCTCTCGAATCGCGAAGCAGCGTAATCAGCAGATAAAACACATAGGAAATCATCAGGATATCGATGATAATCCTGAAAACGTCCCACACGCTTCGAATCCCGAAATATTCCACCAAAAAGGTCGTGATCCTGTCGAACTCCGACGACGCCAACCGCATAGATTCAACCCGCCTTTAAATATAATACACCAGATACTGTATCAAAAGAAACAGCGTCGTAGCCACCATCGATATGGCTAATACGAAGCATATGATCCTGATGATCATTTTATTAAAGTTTTGTCTTTTGTTATTCTTCTTTCCGCTCATCCGACCGCCGCACCTCCCGGCGTCCCGGGCGTATCCTGCACGGCCGCATCCTTCTGTTCAGAAGAATATTTGATTTCCACAGCGGCAACCGTGTAATTAAAGGATTTGATTTCTTCGTCCATTTTATTCGTAATCGCCTGCAGCGCCGCTTCCATCTGCGCTTTTACGCTGTTGCACATCTGCGTAACCTCCAGGCGCATGTCTCGTAAATGCTTGTTCTTATCCACAATATTGACGCGGAGGAGCTCCGATTTTTCCTCCAGTGCCCGCCGCTCCTGCTCGGCCTCCGTTTTGGCCCGTTCTACGATTTCCTTTGCCGCATTTTCCGCGTTGATCAGCGCGTCGGCAACCTTCGTTTTTTCATCCTGCAGAACGATATAGGAGGCGGAAAGCTGATTGTACTGCGCCAGCAGGCTGTTATAGCCGTCCGCGAGCTCTGCGTAGGCCTCTCCCAGTTTGATGATCTCATTCGCATTGGCCTCAATAATTTCGTTATAATGGCGGCTCAGCGCTTCCACGTATTCCGTAACATATTTTTTTCGATACTTCTTCAGAGGAACGTCAAATGTTTTCGGCTCGCATTTTCCTTCGGCCAGGATCGTCTCCCGGTCGAGGGGCTGCACCGGTTCAAGCGTCTTGATTGGAAACTGATTCTCCACGGTCCTTCCTCCTTGCGTAGTTGCCGAGCAGACTGCGCAGCTCTTCAATCGGACGAAGCCCGATCAGACGCTGCTCTGTAATTCCGTCTACCAAAAGCGTCAGCGTAGGAACGCTCGAGATCCGGAATTCTTTTACGGTTCTCGGACATTCCTCTACATTCACCGAGCCGAACGCAATCTGTCCATCGTATTCCCCGGCCAGCCGTTCGAGCATCGGCGCAAGCGTTCTGCAGGGACCGCAGCTCGGCGCCCAGAAATCAACCAGCACCGGAACCCTGCTCTTCAGAACAAACGGATTAAAATTTTCGTCGCTGAAACGTATGATTTTATCGGAAGCCATCCATTCTCACCCGGGAAATTTCATGATTAGTCTCACCGATTTAGTATAAATCATACGCTCCGTTTCGTCAACCGGCTTTGTGTTTTTGTTCTGCCTCAGCGGAAAGCAAAAAGGGCTTCCTCTGCCCTGCCGTTAAAATAATCCGCTGATGTTTCCGTTTTCATCGATATCGATCCGTTCGGCGGCAGGAGACTTCGGAAGGCCCGGCATTGTCATGACCGATCCCGTAAGCGCCACAATAAATCCGGCGCCGGCAGAAAGCCGCAGAGAACGCACCGTGATTTCAAAGTCCTCCGGAGCGCCCAGCTTTGCGGCGTCGTCGGAAAAGCTGTACTGCGTTTTCGCTACGCAGACCGGCAGATCCGCAAAGCCCGCCGCTTCAAGCTGTTTTTTCTGCTTTTGTGCTTCGGCCGTATATTGGAAGCCTTTACCGTGGTAAATTTTACGTACGATTGCATTCAGCTTATCGTCAAGCGGCGCGGAGTCTTCGTAACAGTATCGGAATGCGCCGCGCCCGGCCGGATCCTCGCAGAGCCGGACGACCTCGCGCGCCAAATCCATTGCGCCGTCTCCGCCGCTGGCCCATACGTCGGAAACCACGGCGCGCACGCCCATCGCCCTGCATTGCGTTTCGACAAGCGCAAGCTCCGCTTCGCTGTCCCGCAGAAAGCGATTTACCGCAACAACGCAGGGAAGTCCGAATACCTCTCTGATATTCGAAACGTGACGCAGCAGATTCGGAATGCCGCGCGCAAGCGCAGAAAGATTCTCGGAATCGAGCGCGTCCTTTGGAACGCCTCCGTGCATTTTCAAGGCGCGTACGGTAGCGACGATAACGACCGCAGAGGGACGAAGGCCCGCAGAGCGGCATTTAATATCCAAAAATTTCTCCGCGCCGAGATCCGCGCCGAAGCCTGCCTCTGTGACGGCATATTCGCCAAGCTCCAGCGCCGTTTTGGTCGCGATGACCGAGTTGCAGCCGTGCGCGATATTTGCGAACGGACCGCCGTGGACAAGCGCCGGCGTTCCTTCCAGCGTCTGTACCAGATTCGGCTTCAGCGCATCCTTCAGAAGCGCCGCCATCGCGCCCTCCGCGTTCAGCAGGGAAGCCGTCACCGGTTCCCCGTCATAGGTATAGCCGACGATCATTTTCCCGAGGCGCTCCTTCAGATCGCGCAGAGAGGAAGAAAGACACAGCACCGCCATCACCTCAGACGCTACCGTGATGTCAAAGCCGTCCTCCCGCGGCACCCCGTTAACGCGGCCGCCCAGGCCATCCGTAATATACCGCAGCTGGCGGTCATTCATATCGACGCAGCGTCTCCACGTAATCCTCCGCGGATCAATCCGCAGCGCGTTTCCCTGATAAATATGATTGTCCAGCATTGCCGCAAGCAAATTATTTGCGGCGCCGATCGCATGAAAATCTCCCGTAAAATGCAGGTTGATCTCCTCCATGGGAATAACCTGGGCGTATCCGCCTCCCGCAGCTCCTCCTTTTATTCCGAACACAGGGCCCAAAGACGGTTCCCGGAGCGCAACTATGGAACGCTTCCCAAGCTTGCGAAGTCCATCTGCCAGTCCGATGGTCGTCGTCGTTTTTCCTTCTCCGGCAGGCGTCGGCGTAATGGCAGTTACCAGCACAAGCTTTCCCCGCTCTGCCTCCGAACGCTCCGGCAGGGAAAACGAATCGATTTTTGCTTTATATTTTCCATAATGCTCCAGACAACCCTCCGGGATTCCCGCAGCCTGTGCGATTTCGGAGATCGGCCGGATCGGCGCCGACCTGGCGATTTCGATATCACTCTGATATGGCCTTTCGTTGTTTTCCATGGTTAAAACAGCTCTCTTTCTCTATAAAATCTTTTATTTTCCGCCCCGGATTCTGGCGGTCGCGCTTTTCATGAGTCCCCAAACGAAAGGTTCTCTAAGGAGTATCAGCATCCCCGCATAGCTCCCGAAGAACGCTGCCGCCGAGCAGCAAAGGACGGGGAACGGAGCAAAAGGCAGGGAAACTTTTAAGAATATGCCCACGGCGGAAGCAAGCAGCAGGGAAAGCAGAATCTTTCCGATGCTGATTTCCCGGATGCGCGCCCGGATCTTCTCCCTCAAATACCAGCATTGAACAAGAAGCACCGTAAGCTCTGCCGCCAGCCCCGCAAAGGCCGTCCCCGCAGCTCCAAAAAACGGACAAAGCGAAACATTCAGCAGGATGTCCGCCGCGGCGCCCCAGACGATAGAGACAAGAACCTTCTTTTCCTGTCCCATCGGCGTCAGGATCTGGATTCCCGTAATATTTGATAATCCTACAAAAAGAACCGTAGGCATCAATAAAAACATGGGCAGCGCCGCTTTTTCATACGCCTCCCCGGATAAAAACAGAATGGACTCGCGTGCATAAATCATAAAATAAACGGTGATTGCGCTTGCAAAAATAATTACAAAGTGAACCGTCATGAGTATGATTTTGCGAAATTCCTCCATGTTTTTTTTCTGCACATAGTGAGAAAGGCGCGGAAGCAGCACCGTGCCGATTGACGTCACAAGCGTAATTAAAATCGTTTTAATTTTGATTCCTGCGTTGTAATAGCCGACCTCCGTATCATTCTGGATAAATTTCAGGAGAATCGTGTCCAGGTTCGTATAGACGCTCGTTGCTGCAGAAGACGCAAAAAAAATCATGATCGGCTTCCAATGCTGGCGGAAATCGTATTCGCCGCGCATCGGCTTCAAAGATACGAATTTTCTGATATTGATAAAGTTCAATACGTTGGATGCACTCGTGGCAAACACAGTAATCCCGCCGTAAACGACATAATCCGCCGGCTCCTTGACAAGAAAAAACATTAAAACGATGGAAAGAATTTTAAAAACAAGCGAGCGCACGGTTATATATGCGTATTGCTCCAGCGCGCTGTAGAGCCAGCTCACGCCGACTACATTCAGGAGCATATTGATACTCATAACCGCATACAAAGTCTGTTCTTCCTTAAACTGGGGTACTGTAAAAAGCAGCAGCAGGAACACGGCGTAGGTGATCACCGTGGTCACCGTATTGATCAGCAGGAGCTCCTGCACAGTTTTCGAAAGCTTGCGAGCATCCTCCCGGACCTTTGCGCACGCCCGGATCCCGTAGGTCGGAATGCCCAGGGAAGCGATCATCGTCAAATACGTGATCACGGAAGTTGCGGCGGCAACCTTCCCGTTTCCCTCGACAAGAAGCACCCGCGTCACATACGGAAACGTAATCATCGGAAAAATGATCGAAGAAACGGTATAGATAAAATTCATGATCACATTGAACTGAACGGAACGGATTTTCATGATTTCCGGAGGACCTTCCCTCTCGCCCAGAGAATCGGACGGTAAAATCGAAAACGGAATTTCCTCAGGAGCCGAAGAGTAGGGCTCAGCGCGGAAGAGCGGAGATAAACGGCCTCATTAGTCCTTTTCAGATCCGAATCATATTTTTTGAATTTTTCCAGAACCTTCCTGTCGCCGTGCGGAAAGCTTTGAAAAATCATGGCCTGACTCACGGCCATCTGCGCCGTTCTTTCCGTAATATAGGCGGCCTTTGCGCGCTCCGCTCCTTCGGCTTGCTCATATTCGCGGGCAAATTCCGCCAGCCGCAGAGAAACGAGGGCGTGCTCGCCGACATGCTTCTGGAAGCCCAGCAGGCTTACGCTCTGCGCCTGCTGCGCAATTCGGTAGCGATAAACGTTTGCATCGCAGAACGCCACGCTGCGGAGATACGGAACCTGAAACAGAATATATTCCACGTCAACGTAAAAGCAATGCTCATCCAGCCGTCTCGGGTTATTCTTCAGAATTTCCGTTCGCAGCGTCATGCTGTGCAGCGCAAGAGAAACGCTTCCCGCGAGCTCCGAAAACGGCATGTCCCGCCGCTCCGGAAAAAACCGGTTGTATTCAACCGGCGTCATTTCTCCCGTCGTATCGTTTACCTCGCAGTAATTGGAAACGATGCAGTCGGCATCGGAGGCTTCAAGAAAATCCGTCAGCTTTTCGAAGGCCTCCGAATCCACCCAGTCGTCTCCATCCACGACTTTGAAATATTTTCCGCACGCAGCCTCCGCGCCGCGGTTGATGGTAGAGCCGTGTCCGCCGTTTTCTTTTGAAATGGTCCGGAATACGCCGGGATATTTTTCCTCGTAAGAACGTGCGATTTCCGCAGTCCGGTCGCTCGAGCCGTCGTCGACCGTTATGATTTCCACTCTGCCGGACATTTTATCAAAAATAAACGACGAAAGCGTTTTCTCCAGGAATCGTTCTACGTTATACGCCGGAACAACCACAGTCAGAATCAACGCAATACCCCCTTTATTTTACCCAAAAAAACAATCAGCCGGTAATGCCTCCCATTCAGGAGCCGGAATTTAATGCGTTCCCGTTTCGTGAAAAGAACCGGAATCCATGGATTTTTTTTATAATCGGGATATTCGCGGCGAATATATTCCCGGAATTTTTTCAAATATGCGCTCCTGGGATCCTCTGCGAGCGTTTCAATCGAAAGCATAAAATAAATATGATAAATTGCAAGAAACTCCAGATTTTCCCTGAGCGCGCCGGCCAGGCCTTTTTCAGCGTAATACGCTCTGACGCTGTCCACCGCAAAAACCCGGTCCTGGTAGCGCCGCTCGGGATCCGGGAACGCCATGCGCATGATGGAGCCCTTATGATTTACATAATAATACAGGGTTTCCGGCAGGTAAACGGCCGAAGCGCTGAAAAACAGCTTGGGCGTCGTCGCCAGATCCTCATAAAGGCGGCCCTCCGGGAAGCATGCTTCTGCACGTTCCAAAAGAGCCTTTCGGTACAGCTTGTTGCAGGAGGACGGAGAAACATTTATGAGCTCCGGCGTCGTTTTCAGTGTCAGCAGGCGGTCCGGCTCCAGTCCGGCGTGATATTGGAACAATCTGCTTCCCGTCTCGTCAACAAAATCATAATCAAAAATTACAAGATCTGCCTGATAGCGTTTTGCGGCCGCCAGGCTTTTTCCCAGAAAAGCCTCAGACACGTAATCGTCGCTGTCGATAAAGCACACATACGTTCCCCTTGCGTTTGCAAGCCCCGCGTTCCGCGCGGCCGAAAGTCCCGCATTGCTCTGGTGCAGCGCAAAAACCCTCTCGTCCTCCGCCGCATACCGGTCGCAGAGCGCGCCGCTTCCGTCCGTGCTGCCATCGTCAACCAGAATCACCTCGAAATCCTGCATTTTCTGAGAAAGCACGGAAGCCATACATTTTTCGAAATATTTTATGACGTTATAAACAGGAATAACGATACTGACCTCAGGCAAGCGCTTCCCGCTCCTCTCCAGAATAATAAAATACAAGGCAGCCCAGAATATTCCAGAACAAAAAGGACGCTCCCGAGTTCAGATAGACGATATCGCCCACAAACAGCATCGACGCGCCCAGAGCGGCCAGAACTGCGATCAGGATCGCATTTCTGACGTTTGTCCGGCAGTACTCCTCCTTCTTTGGTTTCAAATATCCCTTTAGGATCAGAACGACGCATAATACGATGAAAATCATAAAAATGACAAATCCTACGATTCCCTGTCCCATGAGCACGTTCAGGAACGCGTTATGCAGGCTGTCAAAGATTCCCGCGTCATTATTAATCAGATAGGTAGTCGGAAGCTGCTCCTGAGCAAATGCCACTGCATTGAAAATAGAAACACCAAAAATCGGCTTCAGACGGTAAATTTCAAGGCCGCTTTTCCAGAGGTCAAATCTCCGATTGCTGACGTCGCTCTCGATATCCTGTTCGCGCCCGATTGTAGGCTCCGGCGGCTCCAGCGGTGTCTGCGGCGTTTCTCCGGGCTCCGTAATATCGGAAGAAGTGAGCTCGATCACTTTATTATACGTATATGTGATGCCCTTCGGAACGATTAGCAGCACGCACAGAATGCAAAGCGCCGTGATGCAGGATACCGTCTGACGAACAAGTCTTTTCCGGTCGAGCTTCGGCAGCTTCACTAGGCGGAGATACGCGTAGCACGCGCCTGCCACTGCGAGGCAGACAAGACCGGTGCGGGAATCGGAAAAGGCAACGTACAGCAGCTGAAGCACCACGTTGATTCCACAGAAAATCTTTAAAAATACACTTTTATGGCATTTTACCAGATAGATCCCCAAAAAAGCGGCAGCAACCGCAAGCACAGCCGCATAATTCGGATCCGTATATACGCCCCAGAGACGGCCCCATACGAGTCCCGCCAGTTTGATAGGCTGCCGTTCGAAATTGAGTTCCGTATAATTCAAAAACAGCAGAACCAGGCTGGCGGCGGAGCAGCAGAACTGATAGACGCAGAAAATCCACGAAAGGACACGGAATTCCCTCTGGGACTTCTCGCACGGACGCGCCGGATCCTTCAGAAATAAAATGAAATACTGAAACGTCATCCACACCATCGCCTGAATCGGCTCCAGAAAACCGTACCGCAGATTCAAGAGCAGCGAAAGCAGATAGCTGGCCAGAAAGGCGACAAGAATCCATATGTATTTCATTTTGATAAAACGCTTAAAATGGATCAGACGGTATATCAGAACAATTCCGCCCAGCGCGACGGAAAGCGCGACAAAAGCGTTTTTCAAATACGGTACGTCCAGCGCAAACGTGTTAAAAGAAATCAGAACTAATGCCAGATATACAATTTTAAACACGAATCCGGACGTAAAGCCTTCAAAAATCCCTCGGATTTTATTGTTTTCTTTCATGATTCTCCTCCCAAGCCCGATCCCCGGTGTGAAACCAGGAAGCGTTCCACTTCTCTCACCGTTTCATTGATATCATAACCGTTTTCCGCTATGATCTTGCAGTAACGGGCTCTGTCATTATTTGTATGTCCCTCCGCAAGGGCGCAGACCTCTTCTGCCCAGCGCTGCGCAGGCTCCGTAAGGCTCCGATAAGCTACGAGATCCGTTACGGAAACCTCCTTTGTAATCGTATCCGCAAGCAGACACGGCAGGCCGCAGGTCTGCGCTTCCACTGCGACGATCGGAAAGCCTTCGTATAAAGAAGGTAACAATAATACATCAAACGCCTGGAAAATGCAATGCAGATCATCCCGGTATCCCGCAAAAATCACTTTGTCCGCGATGCCCAATTCCGCAGCCTTCTGCTTAGCCGCCTGAAGCAGTTCCCCCTCGCCTGCCAGAAAGAGACGGTAATCGTCCGATTTCCGAATCACTGCCGCAAAAATTTCCAATAAAAAGGCATGGTTTTTCGCAGTGCAGAAACGGCCCGCGTGCCCGATTACTTTCTGAGCTCCAAGAGAAAACGCCTCTCTGACACGGGCTCGCTCCGCCGAATCAAAGCGGAAGCGCTGCGTATCCACCCCGTTTCTCACAATCGTTACGGGGCAGTCCGCGCCGAACAGCCATTTGCCCGCGGCCCGAGAGCAGGCGAAGCAAAAGTCCGTACACGCCAGAAAACGTTTTTGATGGCTCCGATGCAGGAAAACATGCAGCGCATGAATCAGTCCGCGCCGGCTGTCAAAATGCGTTCCGTGGCTGTGACTGATGATTTTTGCTTTTGTATACCTTCTGGCGTAGATATGGCCCATGCAATTACTGGCCGAGCTTGTATGAATCCAGATGTAATCATAATCGCGGTGCGTCCGGAAAAACGCCTTCAGCTCCCGCCTGCACCGGAGCGGATTTTCACCGCGCCGCGTGACATGATAGACGCTGCTGCCGGCAGCTAGAAGCTCTTCCTCATAGGCGCACTCACGGCAGTAACATAAAAAATCACAGTGGATCCTGCTCTTGTCCAGGCGGCGGAAGATCTGGATGACGAGCTGCTCGATTCCGCCTTTTACATCCATCATTCCGACAATCAAGATATTCAGCATCTTTAATGTAAATCCTTTCTTGTTTGATCCGTTAATTCTTCTGCTTCAGGCGGGCAAATACGATCGGCATTTTATTCTTGACGACATATACCACACGTCCGCAGAACAGAGAAAGTCCGACGCGTTTTTTCCGAAACAAAGGCGCGAACACCCTCAAAAGCCTGTTTTCCGGCCCCCAGTCCGCACAAAGCGCAGCATACATCTCAGAGGAGAACTGCGCTTGGAGCCAGGCCCTCCGCGCCGCGTGATCCATTCCCGCGCGCGGATCACAGTTTCGCTGAAGCGCTGATACAGTATATCGAATATAGAGATTACCCAAAATTTTTCGAACCTCCGCAGTGCATAAATTCCAGGAAAGATACTGTTCATAGATCATCCGGACGCGCAGCATCTGCAGCTCATAATAATCCGGAACGAACCTGGAGGTCACGCTGCTCTCAAGCCGCTTGCCGTAATGATACGGCGCCATTGCCAAAAGATACGCACTTGGCGCTTCCGTAAAATATCGAATATTGAATACGGTATCTTCATTCAGCGTTAAATTTTCAAAGCACAGGCCCGTCTGGCGGATTCTGGCAAGGTCGTACAGTTTATTGGAGGCATAGCCGTACAGCGTTCGTTCTTCAAGATGGATGATTTCTTTCCGAAGCTCCGTTTGGTCGGAAAGAAGCCTGTTTTGCTCAGGAGCAATGCATTTTGTATATTTCAGCTTGCCCTTCTGATCATAATATTCCTCCACCATCCCGTAAATGACGGCGCTGACACCGTATTCCTTTGCCGCGGCAGCGGCTCTTTCAAACAGATCTGGATCGATCGTATCATCCGAATCCATAAAGCAGACATAGGTGCCGCGCGCATGCTGCAGCGCCATGTTTCTGGCGTTGCTCGGACCGCCGTTTTTTTCCAGATGGAGCACGCGGATTTTCTCCGGAGCGCTTCGGGCGTATTCGTCGCAGATGGCGCCGCTGCCATCGGGTGAGCAGTCGTCCACCAAAAGCAGCTCATAATCGGAAAAGGTCTGAGCCAGCACGCTGTCGATCGCTGCGCGGAGATATTTTTCCGCATGATATACCGGCATGATAAGGGTTATAAAGGGCGCGCGCCCCGCTTCCTGTGCCATTCCTTCCTCTCCTTCAGCGATTTGCCTTCAATTTTGCAAATGTTTTGACGTGCCTTCGTTTGACGGCGGAAATAAAAGCGCCCTCGGCATAACAGAGCGTCACGGTTTTCCATTTTACCGGAAGAAGCATCAGCCGCATATAGGCCGATCTCGGACGCGCATGGGACAGCGCCTCTGAAACGCGCGGATTTTCTAGGATCCTGCGAATTTCGGCTTTTCGTTCCTTCGAAGAAAGCGTACAGTTTGGATTTGTTACATTTTCAATGCAGCCAACGATGCGCTCTGCGTAGCGCCGGAAGACCATTTCCATGCTTGCGGCGCGGGCGGCGTCATTCCGGATGTTCCAGTACCCGTAAAGATCCAGCATCCAGTCATGTTCTTCTTCCCGTTTTTCGTACAGATCGCTTCTATATTTTGCCGTTTCGCTCTCGGCTCTGGCGCGCATAAAGTGATAGTAGGCTTTGGAAGAAACCGCGACGCTTTCAACCTCCCTTACAACAGAAAGATTAAACGGGAAATCGTCCATCCAGGTTTCGGGAAAGCGCAGTCCCTTCTCCCGGAGATACGAGGAACGGTAAAGCTTATTCCACGGCGTATAAAGAAGATTCCGGTCGAACAGCCGGTATGCGTTTTCCCGAAAGGCCTCCTGCGTTCCGTAAACGGCGTTCTCCGCCGTCTGGAGCTGCGTATATTTTTCCGTATCGCCGTCACCGTAATACGTATCGATATAATATCCCGTTACAACGAGCTGCGCGCCGTGTTCCTCCGCCAAGCGGTACATGTCTTCGAGCATGGACGGTTCCGCCCAGTCGTCGGAATCCATAAAATAAAAATATTTTCCCCTTGCGATATCGATCGCGCGGTTCCGCGCGCTCGGCGCGCCTCCGTTTTCTTTGTGAATGACCTGGATTCTGCTGTCCTTCGCAGCATACTCGTCGCAGATTTCACCGCTTCTGTCAGGAGTTCCGTCGTCTACGATAATGAATTCGAAATCGCTCATCGTTTGGGAAAGAATGCTCTCGATTGCTTTCCCCACGTATTTTTCCACTTTATATACCGGCATGATCACACTGATGCCGGGTTCCCGCACTTCTTCCATTAAAGCCCCTCCGCCGCCGCCGCGTCCAGTGCGGACGCTATGACCTTGTCCATATCGTAATATTTGTATTCGGCGAGCCGTCCTCCGAAGATCACATTCTGCTCTTTCGCCGCTGCGTCCGCATATTTTTGGTAAAGCTCCTGATTTTTCGCATCATTGACGGGATAATATGGTTCCTTCCCGGGAGCCCAGTCCGCCGGATATTCTTTGGTAATCACCGTCCCCGGCTGCGTGCCAAAGGCAAAATGCTTATGCTCGATAATCCGCGTATACGGCGTCTGGCGATCGGTAAAATTCATTACCGCAACGCCCTGGTAATTTTCCTCATCCAGCGCCTCCGTTTCGAATCTCAGACTTCGGTATTCCAGCGCGCCGAACCGATAATCGAAATAGGAGTCGATCGTACCGGTATACACGGTTTTTTCGGCAAGGCTTTTATAATACGCGCGATTTTCCGGCGTAACGTTGAAATCCACGCGGAGCCGGACCTCAGAGCCTTCCAGAAGCCTGTCCGTGATCTGGTTGTATCCGCCCTCCGGGATTCCCTGGAACGGATCGTTAAAATAATTGTTATCATACGTAAAGCGGACCGGAAGCCTTTTGATGATAAAGGCAGGCAGATCTTTACAGTCCCTGCCCCATTGTTTTTCGGTATAGCCTTTAACGAGCTTCTCGTACAGATCCGTTCCGACGAGACGGATCGCCTGTTCCTCGAGATTCGACGGTTCCCCGCTCACCGCAGTCCGCTGCTCTGCGATTTTGCGCTGCGCCTCCGCAGGCGTAACAACACCCCATAATTTGTTAAAAGTGTTCATGTTGAACGGCATATTGTAAAGCTCGCCATGATAATTCGCAACAGGGGAATTTGTGTATCTGTTAAATTCGCATAGATCGTTTACGTAATTCCATACCCTGCGGCTGTTCGTATGAAAAATGTGCGCGCCGTATTTGTGTACGGTGACGCCGTTGATTTCTTCACAATATATATTTCCTCCGGTATGATCGCGCTTTTCGATTACCAGGCACTTTTTCCCTTTTTTGGACGCTTCGTGCGCAAAAACCGCTCCGAACAGACCGCTGCCCACAATCAGATAATCATATTCCCGCATAACAGACTCCTTCAGCATTTTGTACGTAGCAAAGTTTACCATAGATCCCCTGAAAATGGAATACTGCCTGTCCGTATTATAACCTCATTTTGATTTTATATAAAAATCCGCAAAAAATCGCCAGATTTTTCTTGTATGGATCAATTCCCGGAAGCGCAGAATAACGACGTAAATATCAAAGGATATTTCATTGATTTGAGGTGTTGAAATTGAAAAATAAATCCATAAACAGAAAAAAAACAAAACGCGATATGACGTATCTCGCAGCCGTATTCGCCTCGGCGCTCGTGCTGTCGCTTTCTGCGGTCGGGCTGTATCGTTTGAATATCAAAACCGATGCTGCTTCTGAATATGCGGCGGAAGGGATTGCAGAGGTATTGTCCAAACGCGGCTCCACGGGCACGGAAGTGATTAATATTCAGAAAAAGCTGAAAAATTGGGGATATTATACCGGTTCTGTCGACGGCATCTACGGAAAATTGACGGAGGAGGCCGTCCGGTATTTTCAAAGGACGAACGGCCTGACCGTCGACGGGATTGCAGGGAAAAACACGCTTGCCGCAATGGGCATTGCAAGCACTTCGAGTTCCTCCTCTTCCAGCTCTTCCAGCGATCTGAACCTTCTGGCAAGGGCGATCTATGGGGAAGCCCGGGGAGAGCCGTATGCCGGCCAGGTCGCCGTAGGCGCTGTCATTCTGAACCGTGTCCGCGACTCTCGCTTCCCGAAAACCGTAGCGGGCGTGGTGTATCAGGCCGGCGCGTTCGACGTCGTAGCCGACGGTCAGATCAACCTGACGCCAGACTCCACGGCCTATCAGGCTGCCCAGGATGCAATGAACGGCTGGGATCCGACGTATGGCTGCCTGTATTATTACAATCCCAGAACTGCAACCAACCAGTGGATCAAATCCCTTCCGATCTCTGTCACAATCGGGAATCACGTATTCTGCAAGGGAACCTGATTGCTCCCGACAAGTTCATTTTAATGATGAAACAGACGGATTCCGGTGAAGCACATCACCATTCCGTATTGATTACACGTTTCGATCACATGATCGTCGCGAATGGAGCCGCCCGGCTCCGCTACATATCGGACGCCGCTTCTGTGGGCCCGTTCTATATTGTCTCCAAACGGGAAGAACGCATCCGAGCCAAGCGCCACATTCGAGTTCTGCGCCAGCCACGCGCGCTTTTCTTCCTGCGTGAACACCTCCGGACGGACCTTGAAAATATTCTGCCACTTGCCCTCGGCAAGCACATCCATATAATCCTCTCCAATATATAAATCGATAGCGTTGTCCCGGTCGGCGCGTTTAATGTGATCCACAAACCGGAGCCCGAGCACCTGGGGCGACTGCCGCAGGAACCAGTTATCCGCCTTGCTGCCCGCCAGACGCGTGCAGTGAATGCGGGACTGCTGTCCCGCGCCGATCCCGATCGCCTGTCCGCCCTTCACATAGCATACGGAATTGGACTGCGTATATTTTAAAGTGATCAGCGCGATCGTCAGATCGGTTTTCGCGCTTTCCGGAAGCTCCCGGTTTTCCGTCACGATATTTGAAAAAAGCGAGTCGTCGATTTTCAGCTCGTTCCGGCCCTGTTCAAACGTAATGCCGAACACATCCTTCTGCTCGACCGGCGCAGGAGCATAATTCGGATCGATCTCAAGAACGGTATAAGCGCCGTTCTTCTTTTCCTTCAGAATCGCAAGCGCTTCGGGTTCATAGCCCGGCGCAATCACGCCGTCAGAGACCTCCCGCCGGATCAGCGCCGCCGTCTCTTTGTCGCACGGATCGGACAGGGAAATAAAATCACCGAAGGAAGACATACGATCCGCGCCTCTGGCGCGCGCGTAAGCATTGGCAAGCGGCGTAAAATCCATATTCAAATCATCCGCCCAATAAATTTTCCGTTCGATGTCTGTAAGCGGCAGCCCGATTGCAGCTCCCGCAGGCGAAACATGCTTAAACGACGTCGCCGCAGCAATTCCTGTGGCCTGCTTCAGCTCCTTTACGAGCTGCCAGCCGTTTAAAGCGTCCAATAAATTGATATAGCCCGGCCGGCCGGACAAGACTTTGACCGGCAGCTCGCCTCCGTCCTTCATAAAAATCCGCGACGGCTTCTGATTCGGATTACAGCCGTATTTCAGCTCCAGCTCTTTCATAACGCGCCTCCTAGCAGTTCTTATTGACAATGCGGGTTTCCCAGCGTCCCGTTTGAATATCGATATACCGCACAAATAAAGATACTTTGTTTTCTTCGTTCAGACTGCTCCAAAGCATTGCGGTAAATTCGTCGATTGTCCCTTCGATTCGCACCGGCTTCGGTTCGCCCTCAAAGCTCGGAAGCGGATCGCCGTCCCCCTGATATGTGTGGATCAGTCTTCCGGCACCGGGCGCAGGATTTTCATAAGCGAACGTGTAGCGGCAGCAGCTCTCCGGATTTCCGCAGTTTGTTTTAAGGATCGACATTGCAAAATTATATTTTCCGTCTCCTACATGCAGAATTCCTGAAATTCTCGGCGTATAATTCGGGGCGTCCGGCTCAAATTCTCTCGTGCGCAGCGCCTGTTCAAAGGTCTGCTGCCGATCCATCCGTTCATAGATCGTATCGGTCTGGTCTCCGTTCGTTACGATGGTTTTATTACCCATCACGCGAACCGGCGCATAAATGATCAGGCTCGGATCGCTCAGCTTCGAGGGATCAAACGCCTGTGTGCGGATTCCCTCTCCGTCCTCCACAAAAATCCGATTTCTGCTGTTGACGCTCCTGCCCATAATGAAATAAGCGGCAACGGCATTTTTTCCGTCTTCCGACCTTCCGATCACGATGCCTCTTCCGGGATATGAATTTTCTTTCAGCTCCCGTTCCAACGAATCTCTCATTTCCTGATCCTCCTTTATATTTTTCCGTTTATAATGCGCTCGACTGCCTGTTTTGTAAGCTCCGTGCTGCCGAAGCCGGTCAGGCGGAAATATCCTTCTCCGCTTGGTCCAAAGCCGCAGCCGGGCGTTCCCACGATGCCAAGCGTTTCTAGCAGGTAATCAAAGAACTGCCACGAGCTCATGCCGTCGGGCGTCTTGAGCCAGACGTACGGAGCGTTGACGCCGCCCCACACACGATAGCCGGCTTTCTGCAGGCCCTCACGAATCAGACGCGCGTTGTTGAGATAATACGCTACAAGCTGCTGCGTCTGCTGTTTTCCTTCCGGCGAATAAACGGCGGCGGCAGCTCTCTGGATCACGTACGGAACGCCATTGAACTTTGTCGTCTGGCGCCTGTTCCAGAGCGAATGGAGCTGCGTTCCGTCTACGCAAAGCCGCTTCGGTACGACCGTAAAGGCGCACCGCGTTCCCGTAAATCCGGCGTTCTTCGAAAAGCTGCGGAACTCAATTGCGCACCGGTCCGCTCCCTCAATCTCATAAATGCTGTGCGGAAGGCCGGGCTCCGTAATATATGCCTCATATGCGGCGTCGTAAAGAATCACGGCGCCGTTTGCAAGCGCGTAATCCACCCAGCGTCCGAGCGCTTCCTTCGAAATCATGGTTCCGGTCGGATTATTCGGATAGCACAGATAAATCAGATCGGGCGCCGGATCCCCGGAAGGAAGCTCCGGTATGAAATGATTTTCGGGCGTGCCCGGCATATAAATCAGATTGGTCCACTTTCCCGACGCGGCAAGATACTCTCCCGCGCGGCCCGCCATAGCGTTTGTGTCCACATATACGGGGTAAACCGGATCGCATACCGCAACGCGATTCTCTACGGAAAAAATATCGCCGATGTTGCCTGTATCGCTTTTTGACCCGTCGCTGATAAAAATCTCGTCCGCTTCTATTTCGATCCCACGCGCTTTATAATCGTTTTCCGCGATCAGCTCCCGCAGAAACGCGTATCCCTGCTCCGGACCGTAGCCGCGGAATGTCTCCGCCGCGCCCATTTCATCCGCAGCCTTATGCAGCGCATCGATCACAGCAGGCGGAAGCGGCTGCGTAACGTCGCCGATTCCCAGCCTGATAATCGGTTTCTCTGGATGGACGGCGGTATACGCGCCGACCTTCTTTGCGATATCGCTGAACAGATAGCTCCCGGGCAATTTTAAATAATTTGCATTGATTTTTACCACAATATCCGATCCTCCCGTTTCTTTTCATATTATAACCGCAGATCTTGAATTTCAAAAACATAAGACGCCGGGCCCTCCATAAACGCCGGGCCGTCCGTTCCGTCCCAGACAATGCGAAGGTCCCCACCCTTCAAATGAACCGTAATTTCTCCCGCCTCGCAGCGGCCGTCGAGAATCGAAGCGACAGCAGAAGCCACCGCTCCTGTCCCGCAGGCAAAGGTTTCTCCGGAGCCGCGTTCCCAAACGCGCATTTTGATCGTATGCGCGTCGATACACTGCACAAACTCTACGTTTGTCCGATCCGGGAAAAGCTCATGATGCTCGATC
Organism: uncultured Clostridium sp.; assembly: GCA_900543695.1. Taxonomy (GTDB): domain Bacteria; phylum Bacillota; class Clostridia; order UBA1212; family UBA1255; genus Egerieisoma. The sequence continues at coordinate 26,203 of UQSG01000013.1, forward strand.
AGCGGCCCGAGCTGCTCGAGCGCCACGCTGTCCGTGTCCTCTACAAATTCCACCGCATGGGGATTTCCGACAGAAACCAGCGTCAGCCGATGCTGCTCGGCTCCGATTTTTAATACGGCATGAGAATCGCTTCTCCCCGTAATGCCGGGGCTTTCCGGCTTTCCCATATCGACCCGTGCGCCCGTGCAGATCCCGTTTTCAATCAGAAGCCGGAGCCGCTTAACGCTTCCTCCCGATTCGATCGCAACAGTATCGCCTCGGACATAGCCGTTATCGTATAAATATTTTCCCACGCAGCGGATCCCGTTGCCGCACATCCGGGCATAAGATCCATCTGCGTTATATACCCGCATTTCGTAATCCGCCCGTTCCGACGGACAAATCAAAATGAGTCCGTCCGATCCGACACCGAAATGGCGGTCTGAAATCCGGACGGCAAGCTCGGCGGGGTTTTCCATTTTTTCTTTGATGCAGTCTGCAAAAACGTAGTCGTTTCCGATGCCGTGCATTTTCACCAGTCTCATACACTCACTCCGCTCCTTGCTGTGTGAATCAAGGTAAATTTTAACACACCGCGCCTGCAAGCGCAACAAATGCGCGCGGAGCCGGCCCGTCTACTTCAGAGCGATCGCTCTGCACCGCACCGCAACGCGCGCCTGCCCGCCATAGGTGCAGGTAAAAAGCGTTAAATTCCATTCGTCGCTCAGCAGCTCTTCAATCGCGGTCGGTTCGAGGATGACGATTTCCGCGATCTCGTAGGAAAATACGTTTCCCTCCACATCGGTGAATTTTACCTGTGCGCCGGGCGCAAGACTCTCAAGCAGGCCGAAATGGGTGCGGTAATTATGTGCGGCGATCACCAAATTGCCTGTATAAGCGGAGCCACTGTAACGGCACGGAGCAATTTTCAGTTTCGGATAGCTCCATAAGAAAAAGGATAGGGAAAATGCTTTCTAAGCGCAACGCCGTTTGTCAAAAGCACACCAGATCTGCAAACAGCCCCGTCAACAGGAAAAAAAGAATTACAAAGATCTGATCGAGCGCAAACCGCCGGATTCCAAGTACGATTTTCAATGCGCCGAGATTGGTAATCTTTATCGCCTATGCTTTTATCCGTTCAGCTTTTCGGAGAAATCCGCCATAGCCTCTGAAATCTTAATTTGCTGCGGACATACCGCCTCACAGCTGCGGCAGCCGACACAGTTGCCTGGCTGCTTGTCTTCCGGAACGGAGGCCAGAGCCATCGGCGCGATAAAGCCGCCGCCCGTAAAGCAATGCTCGTTATACAGCGACAGCAGAAACGGGATATCCAGGCCCTGCGGACAATGGCTGACGCAATAGCGGCAGGCCGTGCAGGGCAGCGCGATTTTTCCGACCATTTCGTCCGCAATCGCAAGCAGCACGTCCATCTCCCGGCTGTTGAGCGGCTGTTCTTCTTCATAGGTACGAAGATTCGCCTGCAGCTGCTCCATGCTGGACATGCCTGAAAGCGTAACGGTCACACCGGGAATACTCTGCAGAAAACGGAATGACCAGGCCGGAATCGCTTCCTGCGGCCGCAGCTTTTTAAGCTTTTCTTCATCCTCTTCCGCCAAATGCGCCAGCTTTCCGCCCCGCAGCGGCTCCATCACCCAGACCGGAATCCCATACTCCTTCAGCAGCGCGACTTTTCCCTTCGCATCCTGGAAGCTCCAGTCCAGGAAGTTCAGCTGGATTTGGCAGAATTCCATATTTTCTCCATAGGCCTCCAGAAAACGCTTCATCACGTCATAGCCGCCGTGTGCAGAAAATCCCAGATGACGGATACGGCCGGCCCTTTTCTGCTTCATCAGGTAGTCGTAAATTCCGTATTTCGGATTCAGATACGCATCGATGTTCATTTCACAGACATTATGGAAGAGGTAGAAATCAAAATAGGAAACGCCGCACTTTTCCAGCTGCTTTTCAAAAATCGGTTCCGCCTTATCCATGTTGGAAAGATCATATCCCGGAAATTTATCGGCCAAATAATAGCGTTCACGCGGATATTTCCCCAGAGCCCGTCCCATAACAAGCTCCGAATTTCCGCCATGGTAGCCCCAGGCCGTGTCGTAATAATTGATGCCGTGCTCCATGGCGTAATCCACCATAGCGGCGGCCGCTTTTTCATCGATTTCCGAATCGTTCCCGTTCACAACAGGCAAGCGCATTGCGCCCATACCAAGCGCCGACAGCCGTATGCCCTGAAAATTTTTGTAAATCATGGTTTCCGCACTCCCTTTCTGCTGCAATGTAAATTTTTCTTTATTATATCATATCTATAATATCGACCCTATCCCTTTCCGGTCTTACCTGCAAAATTTATTCCTGCGCCTGCGTTTGAATCGTGCGGAGTACCCTGGCCGGGACGCCTCCGACTACAGAGTTTTCCGGCACATCCTTTGTTACTGCTGCGCCTGCCGCTATTACAGCGCCGTCACCGATCGTCACGCCGGGAAGAATTACAGCATTAGAACCGATCCAGACATTTTTTCCGATCCGAATGGGGCGCGGGATCAGATCGCCGCGCCGCTCCGGCGCAAGCGCATGATTTAAGGTGGCCAGCACCACATTATGCCCGATCAGCGTCCCGTCTCCAATCTCAATTCCGCCCTGATCCTGCACCTTGCAGCCGCTGTTGATAAACACGTTTTTTCCTATGACGAGATTTTTCCCACAGTCGGTATAGAACGGCGGAAACAGAGTAAACGTATCGTCTGTCGGCCTGCCCGTCAGCCTGGAGAAAATCACACGAAGCTCCTCCGGAGTATGGTATGCGTTGTTCAGCTCCGCGGTTATGCGCAGCGCCTCCTGGGAAAGCGCGCACATATACCGATGCTCCGCCGAGCCGGCCGAAACGCTCCTGCCGCTGTTCAAATAAGCTAAAAAATCCTGTAAATGCATTCTCGCTGCCGCTTCCTTTACTCAACTGAAAAACTCACTGTTATATCTCCGCCGCCAAGCGCTTCCTCCCAGCCGGAAAGATCGTCAATCCGCCCTAATTTCGTATAGCTCCAGGAATTCGCCCCATAGAACAGAACGATCTGATTTCCATTGTACAAAACAATATCGCCTGCCTGAGCCGTGATCTGTCTGTCCTCCGCAGGAAGAGAGGTTCCCAGCGCCCCTACCTTCTCAAAGCCGGCATAGTCGCTCAGCGAAAGGACCAAGGGAGCATTTTTCATTAGCTCCGCAAAAGCCTCCGTCGCCGCATTCTTTTCCAGCGTTGCGGTAAAGGTTCTGCCGCCTGCCTGCACGTTTATTTTCATTTCCGCATTCTCCTCCTGTTCTGTCCCGTCTGCCGGTTCCCGGCCTGTCGGCACGGGAGCGGCGCTCTGCTGCGTCGTCTCTTCCGGAGGCGCGTTTTCCACCTTTTCGATTCGGATTTCCCCCGCAAGAGCTTCTATCTGTTCTGCGCCGGAAATCGCTTCTCCCAACGCATACAGGCCGGCCGCCCTGCCGCACGTTCCATAGAAAATCGCCACGTCGCCCCAGGGCTCGTAGTAAGCCAGCGTGCCGGCCGGGCCTTCCGCCATAGGCGTGCCGCTGACCTCCAGAGGCTCCGGCGGATAAAATATTTTTTCGTTGCCGCCGAAATTTTCCACGGTTGCCGTCAGCGGCAGCTGGTCGTAAAGTGATTTTGCTGCGGAACTGTCGTTCAGCTGGAATATGATGCTCTGCGTGTCTGATTCGATCGATATCCGCATCGCCGCCTCCGATTCGGCCACCTTTTCTGTCTGGCGGCCGGGTTCACAGCCGGTCTGCAGCAGCGCCGCAGCCAGAAGCCAGCTCAGTATCCAAATTGCTCTTTTTCTCACAGAAGACACCTCTTCTCTGCTTTCTTTAGCTCTGCGGGACACGTCGACCGTTTTCTCAGAGCTTATGTCCCCGGCAAACCGCTCCGGCCCGCATACGTTTAGTATATAAGACACATAATTATATATCAAATACTTATTAATAATGGTATTTTATAGTTTTATCTTATGGAAAGATCTGCTATAATGATCACAAGGAGGCGGCAAAGATGGAATTACGCGTCTTACATTATTTTCTCGCAGTGGCAAGAGAACAGAGCATCTCAGCAGCCGCAGAAGCTCTGCATCTTTCCCAGCCGGCGCTTTCCACGCAGCTCAAAGCAATGGAGGAAGAGCTCGGCAAGCAGCTGATGATCCGCGGAACGAAAGGCTCCCGTAAGGTGACGCTCACGGACGAAGGAATGATCCTGCGGAAACGGGCAGAGGAAATTCTGGCTCTCGTAAAACGGACGGAGGAAGAAATTACCCGCTCCGAAGACGCGATTGTCGGAGACGTCTATATCGGCAGCGGAGAAACGGATATCGTCCGCTTCTTCGCCCGCGCCGCCCGTAGGATCCAAAAACAGTATCCGGATATTCGCTACCACATATCAAGCGGGAACGCAGAATATGTACTTGAATATCTGGAGAAAGGGTTGATCGATTTCGGACTTTTATTCCGGAGCATTGACGCTGGCAAATATGAATCCGTTCCCATATCGGTGAAGGATTCCTGGGGCGTTCTCATGCGGAAGGATTCGCCGCTTGCCCTAAAAGAATCGATCCGTCCGGAAGATTTACGGGATCAGCCGCTGATTCTCTCTCATCAGAGAGGAGACGATCAGTATCTGGCGAATTGGATGGGACGGGAGGTTTCCGCACTGAAAGTCACAGCTACCTATAACCTGGTATTCAACGCCTCCCTGCTGGTAGAAGAAGGCCTGGGCTACGCGCTGTGTCTGGACAAGCTCATCAACACACAGGGAAGCCGGCTTTGCTTTCGCCCCGTTTCTCCTCCGCTGGAAGCCTCCGCCTGCATCGTCTGGAAAAAATATCAGGTATTTTCCAAAGCCGCGGAAACGTTTTTGAACTGTCTGCGGGAGCTGCTTGAAAATCCGCTTGAGACGGAAGCCCTACGAGAGATTCACGGAAAATGAAGCTCCGGAAAACCAGGCGGGCTGCTGCTTATCGCATGGATTTATGGAAAAATTCCGTTATTTTTTCAAATGGAATCACATCCTTCTTATCGTACAGATCAGTATGCACCACGCCCGGCAGGAGCAGCTCCTTGTTGCCGGCGTAAGAATTGCCCTGGATCATTTCGGAGAAGGCATCCCTGCTGAAGCAGCAGGAGTGCGCCTGCCCGAAAAAAATAAAACACCAGCCGGCCGGCAAGCGGCAGGTTGAACAGCTATCCTGCGGATGCGTTTTTCAGAGCGGAATTCAGAGCGGACTTAAGCCAAAAACATTGCAATTAAAATAATTTTATGATAAAACAGAGTAAGATTTTTATATAAGCAGCGGAGAATAAAAACCGGTTATTAAACTCAGTCCGTGTTTAGAATTTACCGCAAAGCAGTACCTTTTGTCTTTTAAGAGGATTTTTATGAATGCATTAGAACGAATAAAACAACTATTCAGGAAACGTTCCGTTTGGATTGCGTTATATGTGCTGATGTTTCTTTTGGTGCTGGGAACCTATGCTGTTGAAGTATTTGTATGGAGAACTCCCCCGTTAAAAAGTCTTCCGAGGGTTTTGCTTATTCTTCTGCTATTAGCCATTTCTCTGTTTAGGATCATAATAAGGCACCGAAAAAACATTGCAGCCGCAGAACAAATCTATGCAGATCACATCGAAAACGCGTTTCAGAAGGATAAAACAAAGAAGCGGAAGCTACTGTCGGCGCTGGTTGATTACAATCTGGGTTATCTTTCCGAATGCGTAAAAAAAACTGACTGCATTATCAAAAGAATCCGAAACGATTGAGGAACGGCGCGTAGCAAAATATTTTACTGCCCTGTGCTATAAAGGATGCGGGAAACCCGACGCAGCCGCGGAGCTGTATCATCAAATTCTAAAAGAGTCCCCCGACTATTCCCCGGCTTTAAGCAACCTGTCGGTCGTTTATTTTGAAAAGCAAAATTACAGAAAAGCCATTGAATTTGCCGAGAAGGCTATAAATTGCAATTCTGGCAATCCTTTCGCCTACAACAACCTTGCGGGAGCTTATTTAGAACTTTACGATTTTGAAAAGGCCAAAAAATACGCATTACGCGCACTCGACCTGAAAAAAGATCTTTATCAGGCGCAAACAACGCTTTCCATAGCTTTTGCCGTCGAGGGCGACGCACTGGCTGCAAAAAAATACGCCGAGCTCGCAGTTTCCCTGGGAGAAGACGCTAATGCTTTGGCGGCGGCAACCCAAAATTACAAAAAGGATTATGCCCGTCATCAGGTAATTCAAGCCAGGCTTGCCGATTGGAAGCAGAAAACTGGTATCCCGTCCATTCACTTTACGCTGGACGGACAATTTGAAAAAAGCATCATCGGCGGGCGGATCAATGAGCCTGCCCCAATCTCTGCAAGCGGAAAATCCATGCGTCTTTTAGCGGCAATCTTCTGCTCGGAGCTGCCTGAAAACAATATATTTCCGCAGCATGGCGTTCTTCGATTTTACATAAGCCCTGATGCTTATTATGGAGCCTCCCTGGAGCATTATGAAGAAATGAATATCCAGAAGGAGTTTCGGGTTTTGTTTGATGAGGATGAGCTTGCTTTCTCTACTTCTACGTATTATGGTTCCGAAGATGAACTTTTTCCGGTTTTTGGCAGCTACCATCCGCGGTTTACTTTGGAACAGGAAGGAATGCCTGTATTTGACTTTCGCTATGAAGACACAAAAGAACGTGTTCTTGAAAACAGTGATGACAAGGCGGCTGCCGCCGCAGATTATCAGGATGAGGACTTCCAGGAAGGGATCAATCCAAATGGGCATAAATTAGGCGGATACCCCTGCTTTACGCAGGAAGATCCCCGGGGTAATTATTCTGATTACAGCAAATATGACGCCTTGCTGTTCCAGCTCGATTCAGATGATACCGAAAAAAAGACAAAAGTTATGTTTGGCGACGGTGGCGTCTGCAACTTTTTTATTCCTTCGGAAAAACTGAAAAAACATGATTTTTCGGATATTCTTTATACGTGGGATTGTTTCTAAGGTTTAATCAGCAGAGTCTTTACTGTGCTCTCTCATCAAATTTTCTGCATTTGCAGAAAGCCGCGCGCGTTAGCCGTTTGCTTTTGAACGCTTTGCCGCGCGGTTCCGTAAAACGCGCGCCGCAAGCAGCGCCGCGGCCGCGGCAAGCGCGGCGCCGGTCAGCGTAATCCCCGCGGCAAACCCCGGGACATGATACCGGATTTCGATTTCATGGTACCCCGCCGTAAGATCAAAGCAGAGCAAACCGTCCTGCAGCGCCCAGGTTTCCGCCGGCACGCCATCCACCAAAACCCGCCACGCCGGATCATACACAAGACTCGTAAACATCACGCCGTCTTCCGACAGCTCTACGCTGCCCTTCAGATATCCCGAGGACCACTCCGAAATCTGGAGCGAGCCCTCCTCCAGAGCGGCGGCCGCCTCCGAGAAACGCGCCAGATCCAGCTGGTAAAATGTGTTTCCGCTTGTTTCAAGGCGGCTCCCGTAAATTCTGATCCGCACCTGTTCTCCCGCGGTATAACTTCCAAGATACTGTATGCAGTCCGTTTCTCCCGTGTACAGGCGAATCTCATAGCCGCCGTTTATACTCATTCTGCTCACGGCGTTCCCGTTTTTCGGAAAATAAGCGTATAGCGGCCCCGATTCCGGCGCCGTAACGGTATATTCAATGAACGCGGCGTCCTTCTCCAGAGAGACCGCGCCGTACGAATCCTCGCTCAATCTTATAAAATAGGATGCGTCCGTATCCAGCATGCAATTGAGCAGATGATTCTGCGATTCCACCCCGTTTGCCTGCCATGCGAAGTCCTTCAGCCGGGAGCTGACGGCAAAGCACGGCGGCAATACATACGGGTTTTCATACAAAACAGCCGTATCTACCTGCGCGGCAGTAATATAATGGGAATACGGGACGCTGCACCAGGAAATAATTTTACCATCGTCATCCAGCCGGGAGATTTCCGGATCACTCATCACATACCGAACGGAAAAAAGCGTGTCGGTCACCGTAGTAGAGCCCGCATACGAGCTCCAGAAATAAATCTGTGCCAGTCCCATTTTATAGAGGAACGAATTGATGTTTTTGTTGTAGGAAGAGCTGTAATGACTGATTCCCGCATAACCGAGGCCAATCGCCTCATTGAAGTTCCTCTGGAAATCCGCGCCCATCCGGTAGAACGTTCCATCGGCCCGGAGGTTGGCCTGCTCCGTCAGCTCCTGCGTCAGCAGCTTGTATTGGCGGTACTTCTCATACGATTCATATCCGTGCGCGCGGTCCAGGCCCTCCGTCAGCAGCCGCGCGTTTGCATACGCCTCTCCGGCCGACGCGAAGAGCAGCAGAAGCAGGAGCACGCCGTTTCCGACGCGGTTCGGACGGACGCGGCGCAAAATCACCGCGGCAAAAACAAGACATGCGTTCACCAGCAGAAAGAGAACGCTCCAGCGGAACGATTCCTCTCCCACGCCGCCCTGCGGCAGGTTCTTCACATACAGGTAAAAGCCCGCCGCAAGCAGGAAAAATACGGGGTACACCGCATACGGCACCTCCCGGAATCGGAGAAACGCCTTAGCAGCAGTAAAAATTATAAAAAATGTCAAAATAAACGAATAGCGATACGGAAACCAATTCGGCTTTTGAAAAACATGCCACATAAGATCCAATTTGTAAAAATATGTACTGATCCCCAGGAACACCGTGATGGCGGCCGTCATTAGTTTTTCCGTGCGCGAAATCGTTTTTGTAAAATAAAAAGCAAAGTAAAATGCGAAAACAATAATCCCACAATAAAAAAACGGCGCGCCGCTATTTGTAATGCTGTCATACGTTCCCAGAAAAAACTTTTTCAGCACGTCAGAAAATTCGTACAGATTCGCGCTGCCGGCCGAGGAAGACGCGCTGCCGATTTTCCCCTCAAACAACGAATACAATGTCGGAAGCAGAAGCCATGCACCCGCACAGGCCGCCGCAGCCGCGCTGCCGAAGAATTTCCCGCAGGCCGCAAGAACGCCGCGCAGGCCGTTCCCTTTTTTCCGAATCAGCGCAAACAGGAAATAAATACAGGAAAAAAGGCCGACCATGTATGAAATGTAATATGTGGAAAGAAACAGAACCGTGTACGAGATGCCAAGCAGAACTGGTGTTCCGCCGTCCGTGATTTTCTCAATTCCGAGGATCACGATCGGAAGCCAGATTACGGCGTCCAGCCACATCAGGCACATCGAATATACTATGTTATACGACATCAGCGCATAAAAGACGGAAAACACCGCAATCCAGATCCGATTCGAGCACAGATGTGCGCCGGAGACGCGCGCCTTTTTCTGCAGCTCGTTCAACAGGATTCCAAAGGTCAGGCCGCAGAGGCCGATCTTCAGCACGGTCAAATACGCAAGGCCCACGGGCATCGCCTCGTTCGGGCAAAGCAGCGTCAGGAAAGAAAGCGGACTGGCTAAATAATATGCGAAAACCCCCGCATAGTTGCTTCCAAAAACCTTCGACCAGGAAAACAAAACCCCGCCGTTTTGCGCGCCGATGTTCTTCAGCCCGCAAAAAAATTCCGAATACTGCGCCGACATATCCATAATCAAAAGCGATTTCTCGCCAAACGGCGCAATCCCGTATCCCCAATATACGAGAAGCAAAATCGCGCAGGGCACTGCAAAGCAGGCAAGCAGCAGTGCGGAGGTACGCAGCCGGTTTGAAGTTTCAGATTTCAGCTTAATGTGGCGCATCAGGAGCTCCGTAGGTATTTTATTGCCATAGTATAACATAAAATCAAAAGCTTTTCAATTCTTCATAACACGTTTTTCAAAAAAATTTGTGGAATTTTCTCACATGTGCTTGAATCGCACAATTTTTACCCGTTTTTTGTGCATAATATCGACAAAAGACAGAAGGGATCAAAATGGGCAGAAAAATCAGCGAAAACAATGCCAAAAAAAGCAAAGTTAATATCTGCGGAAAATGGATTCGGTATGTACGCGACGGGAAATACGACAAAGCCCATCCAAAAATGTCCCAAGATATGCTGATTGCCAGACTGCAGGTAAAAGGGCTGATGATGAAGCGTTCCTCCCTCAGCCGCATCGAAACGGGCCGCAGAGCGCTTTCTGATATTGAAGTTGTTTTTTTCGCCGAAGCCCTGAACGTTCCAATCTCTTTCCTTTACGAGGGAACCATGCGGCAGATGCCAAAAACGGAGGAGCTCACTTCACTCGTGGCGGAAGACAGCGAAGATTAGAATTGTTTTTAAACGCCTTATAGGGCATTTTCTATATCAAAAGTCACGTTTTCAAAAATTTTAATGTAATTCCGTATGATTCGTGATATACTGCTAAGGTATACCAGAATCAGCAGGAAAGGGCCGAAACGCATGGAGCTTAAAACAAACGTGATGCGGATTTTAGACAAAAACAAAATCAATTACGGCCGGTATACCTATGAAGGCGGCGCTCTGAGCGGGAAGGACGTTGCAGAAAGCATCGGAAAGCCGTGCGGGGCAGTCTATAAAACGCTTGTAACAGAAGGAAAATCTCAAAAGTATTATGTATTCGTAATTCCCGTCTGCTGCGAGCTCGATCTGAAAAAGGCCGCCGCAGCCGCGGGAGAAAAAAGCGTTCATATGATTCCGCAAAAGGAACTCCTTCCGCTTACGGGCTATGTACACGGAGGCTGTTCGCCGATCGGAATGAAGAAGCCGTTCCCCACATTTCTGCACGCCTCCGCAGAAAAACAAAGCACGATCCTTTTCAGCGCCGGAAAAATCGGCCATCAGGTGGAGCTCTCTCCGGAAGACCTGAAGAAAGTGCTCCGCTTTTCCTATGCGGAGCTTACAGCAGAGGAGGAAGATACAAAATGATAAATATACATGAATCGGGAGAAAACTACCTCGAAGCAATTCTGATGATCCGGAAGCGGACCGGAGGCTGCCGTTCCGTAGACGTCGCGCGGGAGCTCGGCTTTTCCAAGCCGTCCGTAAGCATCATGATGCGGGATCTCCGCGAAAACGGCTATATCGAAATCGACGCCGGCAACGATATTACACTGACAGAGAAGGGCCAAAAGATCGCGGAAAGCATTTATGAACGCCACGAGATCATCGCGCATATGCTGCTGAAGCTCGGCGTCCCCGAGGAAACCGCATATGCGGATGCATGCAAAATCGAGCATGATCTGAGTCCGATCACATTCGAAAAAATCAAGCTGCACTATCAGGCCTACAGCGGCAAATAATTATTGCTCCAGCTTCCGGGCCGCCCTCTGCGCGCGCGCCAGACGGATCACAATGATAAAATCCGTAACGGAGTCCAGAATCAGGCTGATCCCGCACAAAACCATGATCAGCTCCGCCGCTTTAAAATGAAGGACGATCACCAGCACGCCAAGCGCCATCGTGATAAGCGCAAACACCATATCGAGCCCCCATCTGCGGCCTCCGATTTTTTTAAGCTCAAAAGAGGACTGGAGATTCACCGCACCGTGTACCAGCATCAAAATACCGAGCAGTACCATGATGAAATTCGCGATAAAGGCAGGATCGATCACAATCCACAGTCCAAGAGCAATTCCAATCACACCCAGTATGATATTCAGATAGGCAAAGCCGAAGGTTTTTCCGGCAAAAAACAGCGCCGCGGAGACCACCCCGCTGATCAGAAGCATCCAGCCTACGATCAGGCTGATCGTCACCACAGCGGCATCAGGCCGCGCCAGCAAAAAAATTCCGATCACCAGCGTGAGAACGGCGGACAGCAATGTACTCCATTTGATCCGTTTAAATAAATCAGACATATATAAATCACCCTTAACTCTTATCTTTCATTTTTTTACTCTACTATAATTTGCGGATCGTGTCAAACATTTGATGGTTTTATTTTACTCTTCTCATTTTGAAAATTTTCAAGTATAATATAAGCGGTCTTTGAAAGGGGGCATGTAATATGAAAATAGAACGAATCGCCGATAATGCGATCAACATATATATCAGCAGCAAAGACCTGGCTTCCCGCAACCTGGAAGTATCCGCTTTAAAAGAAGGAACGCACGACCTCGACAAATTAATCTGGGACGCTATCGATCATGCGAATATAGAATTTGGCCATGAATTTGAAGACCGCCAGCTGAATGTTGTAAACAAGCCGGATGGAAAAGGCGGGCTGATTCTCATGATCTCCCACGATGTCGACGAGGATTATGAAGACAATTTTTATTATGACGACGAGAGCGAGGAGCTTCTGAATCGATTCAATAAAATTTTAAGAAACGCGGCCAAAAGCGTCCGCAGCGAAAACATAAGCAGTCAGGAAGCCGTTTCCGCAGGACAGGAGCAGGAGTATGATTCTGAAGAAGATGAGGAGGATTCCGCAGACGCCGACGAATACGATGAGGAAGAATACGACGAGGAGGACGAGGATGAGGATGAGGAAGACGAAGAAGATCATGCCGATTCCGCTTCTTCTGAGCAGCAGGAAACCATGGCCTTCGACATGTCCAATATCCCCCCCGAGGCCTTCCGGAGTCTGTTTCATAAGATCCGCATTCAGAACAGGAATCAAAAGGTAGCGCAGCAGCACGCCTCCGGAAAGAAGCAGGGAAAGCAGAATCAGGCTTCAGGAAGCGGCGCCTCTCCGATTAAATTCATTCAGCCGGCGAGAAAGCACTCCATCCTTTCCGACTGGGATGTCCTGATTTTTCCGGAGTTCAACGATATGCTGGAGTTCTTCTCCAGAAACAAAGCCTTTAAAACGATCGCCTCTTCCCTGTATACTTACAGAGGCGCTTATTATCTTGTCCTCAAGCCCAACAGCAAAAACCTGAATATGCTGAACCGTCTCGAGGCCCTGGTAATCGACTATAATGCGACGTATCTTCCCGCGGAATCTTTTCTGCCGCTTTTAAAAGAGCGCGGCACGGTTCTCATGGAGCACGGAGCCATTTCCAAGCTGATAAACCATTTCGGGCTGTAATCGCGGCAGGCGATCGGAAAAACCGGCGCGGCGCTTCGAAACCGAAGCGCCGCTTTTTTTCAGGAACGCGCCAGCCGTACGTCCAGCCGTCCTTCGGCCTGAAGCCGTCTTGCAAAAGGCCGGCAGGCTCCGTTCACAGTCATTTCTTCGTATGCACAAAACGCTTCCGGCAGTGTCACCTCCGCCGTATATCCCGACGGAACGGATATGTGCAGCTCAAAGCCGTCCTGATTCCTGTTCCAGGCCGCGCAGAACCTCCCGTCTTCGTTTCGGAAGCTTCCCTTGGCCCATTTCAGCGTTCCGGGCTGCGGTGCGAAGCGAATGCGCTTCCGGATTCGATCCGGTATCTCAGCCCCCAGGAAATTCTGTACCAGCTGTGCGCCGAAATGCGCGCCGAAGCCGTGATTTCTGCTGTCCTCCCCGCTCATTGTCTCCCAGAAGGTGCCCGGATCCTGATCCGCCATATAGCCGCAGAAGGTCTTCATCTCCTTCTCCAGCAGCTGCGTTTCGCCGAAACGGCCAAGCAGATCGAAGCGAAGCATATGCCCAAAGAACACGCCGCAGTTTGCAACCTTTAAATGAGCCGTTCCACGGTATTTTGCCGGTGCAGGGCCAAATTGCTCTTTTAAGATCTGCCACAGCTCCGGCGCGGATTCCCGTGTCAGGAGCCCCGTCCAGAAATAATAATACTGTGCCGCTTCACTGTAGACGCCGTTTCCGCGCAGCCTTCCGTTTTCCAGCGTCATAGAATCCGCCAGGAAAGGATACATCGTAAACAGATCGTTTTTTGTCGTTTTGAGCTCCTTGTATACGTCCCGGAAAACCGAACGGATTTGTTCCGCTTCCGCGCGGTAATCCTCTCTGCCGTACAGCTCTGCAAGACGCTCCGCTACCATTGCGTAAAGCGCATTGGCCGCCGTGCAGACCGGCTGCGTATTCGGTCCGTCATTTGACGCTGACCAGTCGATAAACATCGATCCGGGAATATTTTCCAATACCCCCAGTTCGTTTTTCAAAGCGCGCGAGGCCTTCATAAACGTTTCTACTCTTGCGCGATAGGCGGTCTTCATCTCTTCGTCTCCCGTTCTGCGGCAATAATCCGTCAGCTCCAGCAATACAAACAGATTCCAGGAGTACATGATAACCGGATCGTTTTTCAGATTTCCGCTGCAGCAGGAAGGAAAAGATCCCTCAAGCATCTGTGAATCGCCGGAGAAGAGGAAGTCGAAAAGCATGGCCCGCTCTACGGTAGTATCCGAAAGCATTAGAAAGGCCGCACGTCCCGTCCAGTAACTGTCTCCTGCCCAGCCGCCGCGCTCGCGCTCGGGAGAGTCAAAGAAAAAGCCGAGCATATTTGTCAAAAGCGTCCTGCGAGCGCTGTCGTAAATCCGGTTCAGCGCCATATCGCTGCATACAAATTCCGCCGCGCACGGATCCGGAAAGCGATAAGTACGCAAATACAAATTTTTCAATTCAACTGTTCCGCCGCCCCGTACGATGACTTTGATATATTTTACATAATGCGGCTCCATGCTTTCAAATTGAAAGCGCCCCCCTTGCGTTTTCAAGCGGATTACGCGGTTCACGCTGTCCGCCCGCACCGGAAGCCTGCCCCTGTCATCCAGATAGTCATTCCAGGTAATATCGATCACAACCGGTTCTTCCGAGAAAAATTCTATTCCAATGAATCCGGTCTCTGCGGCTTCCAGTTTAAATTCCAGCGCTGCGGGTTTATGATAATTGAAAATACGACAGTTTTGATTTCCTTTTCCGTCCGGGGCTTCCTCGCTCTCTCCGTCAAAGGCGCAGTCCTCAAGAGACAGACAGTCAACGGAGGGGCGGCTGAGCTGCGCTCCGCCGCAGCGCGCGATATATTCGTCGGTTTCCCACCAGCTGCGTTCGCGCCCGTCATACGCCTTCTGATTCATACTGTATATGCCCGTCATTCGCAGCGTCCGGAGAACGGACGTATCCGGAGCGCAGACGCCTCGCTCCAGAATCGCTCGATCCGTCATGAGCTCCTCGCATGCCGTGCCGTCCGGAATCGTGCCGATTCTCCAGGCGGTATAGGAAGCATCCAGCGAATATGCCTCCAGCGGGACGCGCCTGCCGAACGACAGTGTTTCCACGAAGCAGTCCTTCTGACGCAGCACCCCGCATTCCCAACTCCCATCCGTAGCACAGAGGACATCGTCTCCGGAGCGGACCTCCGCAATCAGACAGGACGTTTCGTTTGTGGCAAAATTCTGCTCCGGAATATAACCGATTACCTCTATTGCGAGCTGATTTTCCGCTGCCTCCGGTCGGATCAGCTCCGTCAGGTCATAGCGGTCCGCCTTCAGATAACCAAACGGCGCAGTCACAGGGCCGATTCCCAGCCAGGCTCCGTTCAAATACACTCTGTAAAACGTATGAGCGGCAATGATCAGTTCCGTTTTTTGTTCGCCCTTCGCTTGAAAATTCTTGCGAAATGCACCCAGGACATTTTTTTGATCTGCAAGCCCCGGGACAAATACGGCCTTCGCCTTCTGAAACAGTTCCATATTTTCCTCCCAATTCTTTTTTGTAGATTTGCGTGCATTATATCACGCCGCCGGCAGAACGTTCAATTGTTTTATAAAAAAACAGCCGGATTCTGCTGTATAACAGAATCCAGCTGCGTTATCCGTTTCATTCAGATAGCGGAAAAAGTTTTGCTTCCTCTTACTGAACCTCGTAAAGCGTTTTCAGCTTCAGCAGGCGCTCATACCGCGCCTTGGCTTCCTCGGCCGCCTCCGCAAAGAGCTTTTCCGCCCTTTCCGGGAAAGCCTGCTTCAGGCGGCTGTAGCGCGTCTCGCTCTCGATGAACGCGATATAGCTTTCCGTAGGAGCCTTGCAATCGATCGTCAACGGATTTTTCCCCTCTGCCTTCAGTGCGGGATTGAAGCGGAACGTCTGCCAATATCCGGCCGCGACAGCTTTCTTCATTTCAGACTGGCAGTTCGTCATACCGCCTTTTACGCCATGCATCTCGCACGGCGCATAGCCGATGACGATGGAAGGTCCATGATACGCCTCCGCCTCCGTCAGCGCTTTGATGGTCTGATTCATATCGGCGCCCATCGCAATCTGCGCGACATAAACATAGCCGTAGGACATTGCGATTTCGGCAAGATTTTTCTTTCCGATCGATTTACCGGCCGCAGCAAACTGCGCGACCTGACCGAGCTGGCTGGCTTTTGAGGCCTGACCGCCCGTGTTGGAATAAACCTCGGTATCAAATACCATGATATTGACGTCTTCTCCCGAAGCGATGACGTGATCCAGGCCGCCGAAGCCAATGTCGTACGCCCAGCCGTCTCCGCCGAAGATCCAAACGGATTTTTTGGCAAGATACTCTTTGTGCGCAAGAATTTCTTTGCGCTCCTCACAATCGCAATCAATGGCTTCCAGCTTTGCAATCAGATTCGCAGAAGCCGCCGCGTTTGCCTGGCCGTCGTCCTTCGTATCGAGGAACGCCGTGCAAAGCGCTTTGAGCTCTTCGGAATCCGTTCTTGCCGCGATCCGCTCGACGCAGGCGATAAGTCTGTCACGAATAGCCTTTTGTCCCAGGAACATTCCCAGACCGTGCTCCGCGTTATCTTCAAAGAGGCTGTTTGCCCAGGCAGGACCGCGTCCCGAGACGCGGTTGACGGTATACGGCGTAGCAGGCGCCGAGCCGCCCCAAATCGAAGAGCATCCCGTGGCGTTCGAAATATACATGCGTTCCCCGAACAGCTGCGTGATCAGGCGGGCATATGACGTTTCCGCACAGCCTGCGCAGGATCCCGAGAATTCAAGCAGCGGCTGATTGAACTGACTTCCCTTTACCGAAAAGTCGCTGAAAGAGGTGGGTTTCTTTGTAACGTTTGCAACGGCGTAATCGAATACCTCCTGCTGCTCTGCCTGCGACTCCTGCGGCACCATCCGCAGCGCTTTTTCTTTCGCCGGACAGACGTTGACGCAAAGTCCGCAGCCCATGCAGTCAAGCGGGCTGATCGTCATGGCAAACTGATATTCCTCGCAGCCCTTGCCCTTCATCGGAACTTTTTTCATTGCCGCCGGGGCCGCTTCGGCCTCCTTGGAATCCATTGCAAACGGACGGATCGTAGCATGCGGGCAGACATATGCGCACTGGTTGCACTGAATGCAGTTTTCCGGCAGCCATTCCGGAACGTCGACCGCAACGCCGCGTTTTTCAAAGGCGGAAGAGCCCTGCGGGAAGGTTCCGTCTGCGCGGTCCGCAAATACGGATACCGGCAGGGAATCTCCCTGCATCATGCCGACCGGGCGGAGCACTTCTTTTACGAATTTTACCATTTCGGGGCGGCTGCTTTTGACCTCCTGCTCTTCAGCCGCGGCAGAGAGCGTTTTCCACGCTTCCGGAACGTCGATTTTAACAATCGCATCTACGCCGGCATCAATTGCTTTATAGTTCATCTCGACGACGGCTTCGCCCTTCTTCAAATAAGATTTTTTCGCAGCTGCTTTCATATATTCTACCGCTTTATCAATCGGCATGATGTTGGCAAGAGCGAAGAAAGCCGATTGCAGAATCGTGTTCGTCCGTTTGCCCATACCGATTTCTCTGGCCTTGTCAATGGCATTCACAGTGTAGAATTTAATATGATTCTCCGCAATGTACTTCTTGGCCTCCGCGGGCAGATGCTTTTCCACCTCCGCAGGCGTCCACTGGCAGTTCAGCAGGAACGTTCCGCCCGGCTTGACGTCATTTACGATTTTATAGCCTTTTACCATATAGGACGGATTATGACATGCCACAAAGTCTGCCTTTGTGATATAGTATGAAGATTTAATCGGCTTATCTCCGAAGCGCAGGTGCGATATGGTAACGCCGCCTGTTTTCTTCGAGTCGTACTGGAAGTACGCCTGAATAAATTTATCCGTGTGATCGCCGATGATTTTGATGGAGTTTTTATTGGCGCCGACCGTTCCGTCTCCGCCAAGTCCCCAGAACTTACAGCTGATCGTTCCCTCCGGAGCCGTATCTGGAGCGGGCTTTTCCTCCAGCGAATGATTGGTAACGTCGTCTACGATTCCGATGGTAAAGTTCGCTTTCGGCTCCTCCGCCTTGAGGTTCTCATATACTGCGAAGATGCTCTGCGGAGGCGTATCCTTTGAGCCCAGGCCGTAACGTCCTCCAACGACCTTTGCGCAAACGCCTTTTGATGCAAGCGCGGCTACTACGTCAAGGTAAAGCGGCTCTCCGAGCGATCCGGGTTCCTTCGTCCGATCCAGTACGGCGATCTTTTTCGCCGTAGCGGGGATCGCTTCCACCAGTTTGTCCGCACGGAAGGGCCTGTAAAGACGAACCTTAACGAGCCCGACCTTCTCGCCTTGGGCGCACAGATAGTCGATCACCTCTTCGGCCACGTCGCAGATGGAGCCCATTGCGACGATGACGCGGTCGGCATCCGGAGCGCCGTAATAATTGAACAGTTTATAATCCGTGCCAATCTTGGCGTTGACCTGGTTCATATAATCTTCCACGATCGCAGGAAGCGCTTCATAGTATTTATTGCAGGCTTCTCTGTGCTGGAAGAAAATATCGCCGTTTTCCGCGCTTCCGCGCAGTACCGGATGCTCAGGATTCAGCGCTCTGGCGCGGAAGGCAGCAAGCGCATCCTGGTCGATCATCGAAGCCAGCTCGTCGTAATCCCAGGCTTCAATCTTCTGAATCTCGTGAGAGGTCCGGAAGCCGTCGAAGAAATTCAGGAACGGAACTCTTCCCTTGATGGCGGAAAGATGGGCGACGGCGCCAAGATCCATAACCTCCTGCGGATTGGTGCATGCCATCATGGCAAAGCCCGTCTGACGGCAGGCATAGACGTCGGAATGATCGCCGAAAATATTCAGCGCGTGCGACGCGACGCATCTTGCGGATACATGAATCACGCACGGAAGCAGCTCTCCGGCAATTTTATACATATTTGGAATCATCAGCAGCAGGCCCTGAGATGCCGTATACGTCGTCGTCAGCGCGCCGGCTGCAAGGCTGCCGTGTACGGTGCCGGCCGCGCCGGCCTCGGACTGCATCTCGATCACCTTTACTTGATCCCCGAAAATGTTTTTCAGGCCCGTCGCGGACCAGGAGTCCGTCAGCTCGGCCATTACGCTGGACGGCGTAATCGGGTAAATACTCGCTACCTCCGTAAACGCATAGCTGACGTGTGCGGCGGCCGTATTCCCGTCCATTGAGATTTTCTTTCTTGCCATATTATTTTTCCTCCTTCGCAAGCAGGATCTTTTCGGCGATCGCTTCCGCCGTCAGGCCGTATTTTTCCAGCAGGGCCGCCGGTGTTCCGGATTTTCCGAATTTTTCTTCTACGCCGATGAGTTTAACCCGGCAGGGATAATTTTGGGAAAGCGCTTCGCAGACCGCGCCGCCAAGTCCTCCGGTAATGTTGTGTTCTTCCACCGTTACGATGAAGCCCGTTTCTTTTGCCGCTTTGACAAGAATTTCCGTGTCAATCGGCTTAATCGTATGCATGTCGATGACTCTTGCGGAAACGCCCTTTGCTGCCAGAATTTCCGCCGCCTTCAGAGATTCCTGCACCATCAGGCCGGTGGCTACGATCGTAAGATCGCCGCCTTCTTTGACCTGGACGCCTTTTCCGATCTCGAAGCGGAAGGTTTCCGGGTTGTGTACGGCTTCCACGGCAAGCCTGCCAAGCCGGACATAGACCGGTCCGTCATGGTCAATTGCAGCCTTCACCGCAAGCTTCGTTTCGATTTCATCGCAGGGACTGAGCACGACCATGTTCGGGAGCGCCCGCATGATCGCCAGATCCTCCAGGCACTGATGGGAAGCTCCGTCCTCGCCCACCGTAAGTCCCGCATGCGTTGCGCATACTTTTACGTTCAGCTTCGGATAGCAAATGGAATTCCGAATCTGTTCGCAGGCACGTTCCGATGCAAAAATCGCAAACGTGCTGGCAAAAACGATTTTTCCCGTCGTCGCAAGTCCCGCTGCGACGCACATCATATTCGCCTCCGCGATGCCCATATTGAAATGTCTTTCGGGATATACCTTTTTGAAGGTATCTGTTTTCGTCGATTTCGATAAGTCGGCGTCAAGAACGATGATCCTTTCATCCGCTCCGTATTGTGCCAATGCCGCTCCGTAAGCCTCTCTTGTTGCTACCTTACCCATGTTCTTAAGCCTCCTCTGCGATTTCTTTCTCAATGTCCGCCATCAGCGCGTCAAGCTCTGCGATCGCCTGATCTCTCTGCTCCTGATTCGGAGCCGTGCCGTGCCAGGAATAATTGTTTTCCATAAAGGAAACGCCCTTGCCCTTCGTGCAGCTGCAAACGACCATCGTCGGCTTGCCCTTAACCGTTTTCGCTTTTTCAATCGCGTCCTTAATCTGGCTGTAGCTGTGACCGTCTACGGTGATGACATTCCAGCCGAACGCCGCGAATTTATCGGCTACCGGCTCGGGATTCATGACGTCCGTGATCTTTCCGTCGATCTGAAGCCCGTTGTAGTCTACAAACGCCGTAAGATTATCCAGCTTATAATGCGCGGCTGCCATGGAGGCTTCCCACACCTGGCCTTCTTCCAGCTCACCGTCTCCTAAAATGGAGTATACTCTGTAATCCTTGCGGTCGATTTTACCGGCCAGCGCCATTCCGACGGCCGTGGAAATCCCCTGCCCGAGCGAGCCGGTCGACATGTCCACGCCGGGTACATAGCGCATGCTGGGATGGCCCTCCAGATAACTGTCCGCCTTGCGGAACGTATATAGATCTTTCTCCGGGAAAAATCCTTTGACGGCGAGCGTCGCATAAAGCGCCGGAGCGCAGTGCCCTTTGGAAAGCACGAAACGGTCGCGGTCGGGCCACTTCGGATTTTTGGGATCGACGTTCATTTCGTCGAAATACAGCACGGTTAAAATGTCCGTGCAGGACAGGGATCCGCCCGGATGTCCGGATTTGGCAGAAAATACTTCTTCTATAATGTATTTTCTGATCTGCGTCGCTTTTTTCTGTAAATCAAGCTCTTTGCGCTTGTCCATGTTTTGATCTCCTCCATATCGTCAATATTACATTTATACAGTTAACTGCCGAAGCAATTATTAACGTCCCGATGCATCAGTTCCGCTTTTCGATTTCGGATATAAAGTCTACCCGCGGCTGATGCCTGCCTCCCTCGTATTCCGCGTTCACCCATTCGTCAACAATCATTTTTGCGAGCTCAGAGCCGACGACGCGCGCGCCGAAGCAAAGAATATTGGAATTATTATGAAGCTTGGAAAGCTTTGCTGAAAACGGCTCCGAGCAGCAGGCTGCTCTGATCCCGTTGACCTTATTCGCTGCGATCGAGATCCCGACGCCCGTGCCGCAAATCAGGATGCCGCGTTCGCACTCTCCCGACACCACCGCGTTTGCAACCTCCTCCGCTTTCGCCGCGTAATTGCTTGCCGTCGTGGAATCCGTTCCAAAGTCCCGGACCTCAATCCCTCTTGCCTCAAGATGCTCTTTAATGATCTGCTTGAGCGCAACAGCGGTATGATCATTTCCGATTGCGTACATTCTTTCCTCAAACCTCCTGTATTAAAAATAGCTTCTGTATTTCGGAGTATATAAAAAATGACTCCCAATAAATCATTATACACGTCCGGCTGATAAAATTCAATGGAAAATCACGTTTTGTCCGCCCGCTGAGGAATAAATTTGTAATTTCACCGGTGACCGCGGCATAGATATTTAAGTGAAAACAGGACGGAGGCTATCAGCCATGAAGGACGGATATTATTATTTTATTCCGGCTGTCGCCGGTAAAACGGATGTGGATAAATCGCTTGGTTATGTCTGCGTAACAAAATATCCCCGGCGCTCGTCTTATTCCATGCAGTGCAGTCTCAGCCGGGATGCGGCCGCGCCGCTCGGCGTGCAGGGAACGGTAGAGATCCATTTAAGCGCTTCCAGCTATATCGACGAGCAATCTATTCTAATCGGAAGAATCCGCCTGGCGCCAAAGACGCGTCTTTTCATTGACGTTTCTCTGCCCGCAGCAGGCGTGGAAAGTATCGGCCCCGATCAGTATGCTGTCGTATCGGCAAGCGGACGTACGCTTTTCTATTCTGTTCTGGAAAAAAAGCATTCGGAAGGGGCGGAAGCCTCCGTCCAGACATCGGACGCCGTGCAGGCTCCGGCGCAGCCCAGGCAGCCCGTTCCGCAGTCGGGACGGCCGCAGCAGCAGGCAAAGCAGCAGTCCGGTGACGCAGCCCGCCCTGCCTTCCGCGGGCAGGAATTTGATCCATTTGAAACAACCAATTCTTTTTATAAATGGTATATATACGACAACCGCACAGACAGCGCCGATTCCATTCAAAATATCCAGGAGCTTGATAAAATGCTGCGTTATTTCAACGTGCAATACGATTTGTTTTCCCGTATGAATGGCACGGGGAATGCGCCGTATACCGATACCTTTTTAAAAATGTCCTATTACGCTGTTCAGATCGCGGGGCATGTCCTACGTGGAGAATATACGGATCCTGAAAGCGGCAGAAAATTTACGATTATCGGCCTCCCCGGCTGGAACACGCAGAATGCTGCGCCGAATTCCGCCGTTTCTGCCCGCAGGCGCAGCGGCAGATCCGGACGCCCGCAACAGCAGGCCTCCTCCGGCACGACGCGTACGATCCGGGAATGCTCCAGATGGCTAACGGCAAAAAGGAAGCCGGCGTGCAGCTATAATCGAAATTACAACGGTTACTGGCTCTATTATTTTGATGCAGAGAGCGGACGTCCTGTTAAAGCAACCATGAAATCCGAATGATTTATTATAGAAATGAACACACAATCCCTGCGGCCACGGCGGAAATCAGATTAGACGCCAGCGCGGCAGGCAGTACGCCGGGCAGCCGGCGTATTTTTGTGCGCTCCGTATATACCGCCATCGTGTAAAAAATCGTTTCCGTCGATCCCATCATGACGCATGCCGCACGCGCGGCGTGGGAATCCGCGCCGCATTCCGCAATGATATCCCGCAGCGTTGCAAGAGAGGCGCTTCCGGAGACCGGCCGAATCAGCACAAGCGGTAAAATATCGCTGTCAGCGCCGATTTTTTCCATAAAAGGGCGGCAGAATTCCACGATCATTTCCAGCGCGCCGGATGCACGAAATACCCCAATCGCGACGATCAGTCCGATCAGCGCCGGAACCAAACGTACGATTGTCATCGCGCCATTCTGCGCACCCTTCACAAAGCTATCGAAGCAGGGGACTCCCTTTATGAAGCCGGCTATAAGGATCAGCAAGATAAATACAGGCAATATGTAGATCATTTCTGACGCTCCTTCATTTTTGTTTTGCGGATTGAATTCCGTAATAAATTTTACTGTAAATGAAATAAATCAGCAGCGCAGATGCCAAAGAAATCAGCGAAACGATCCAGGTGGGCAAAAGGATATCCGCAGGATTCGATGCTCCGAGCTCGGAACGCATAGCAATAACCGTAGAAGGGATCAGCTGGATTCCGGCAGCGTTGATTACGAGAAACAGACAAATGTCTTTTCTATTGTTTTTCATTTCCCCTACCGCTTCGATCCCCGAGGGTGTCGCGCCGTTGCCAAGCCCGAAAAAATTTGCGGAAATATTTGTTATAATGCTGGACTGCGCCTTTTCGTTTCCGGCCGTGCCGGGAAAAAGCTTTGTAATCAGCGGCCGCAGAAGCTTCGACGCGGCACGCACGCCGCCTGCGTCTTCAAGGATTTGTATCAGGCCACACCAAAGCGCTACCACGCCGAGCAGGCCGATTGAAAATTTAACGGCCTCGTCTGCAGACGTCAAAATGCTTTGTGCGACTTCGTTGATTCTTCCGGTTAAAATTCCTGTGATCAATCCCGCCAGAAACAGAAGTACCCAGATAATATTTAACATGATGCGGAACCTCCTCCGAAACGGAAGCATTGCGTTTTTACTATTATATGCGCGTTTTTTAAGGGTATGTCCGCTTTTTTTGAGCTCCATAAATTTTCCGGGAAATATTTCCCAATTATTTGACTTTATCCCATTTATGTAGTATTATATTTCCACATTCATTCGAATGATGTCGAACATAAAGGAGTGTATGAAAAATGAAATCTACAGGTATCGTAAGAAAAGTTGATGAGCTGGGACGCGTCGTACTCCCCATCGAGCTCAGAAGGACGCTGAATATTTCATATAAGGATTCTCTTGAAATATTTACCGACAACAATATGGTTGTGCTCAGAAAATATGAGCCCTCCTGTATTTTCTGCGGAAGCGCCACAAACGTTGTGAACTATAAGGGCAGAAATATTTGTCCCGAGTGTATCGCTCATATGCAGGACGATCTCGGCATCGCTCAATAAGCCGGGCGCCTGCCTGCAATACATCCTGTTATCGAAAAAGACTGTCTCCGCTCAAAGACAGTCTTTTTTATATGCTTCGGCGCGCCAAAAAAAAACGCCTCGCTCCTGTCGATAAGACAGGGCGAGGCAGCTGCCGTTTACGCACGCGCTTCAAAGGGAAGCAGCGAGCACAGGCACTTTATTCGATAATCTTGGAAACCGTACCGGCTCCTACCGTTCTGCCGCCCTCACGGATCGCGAAGCGCAGACCTTCCTCCATTGCGATCGGCGTGATCAGCTTAACATCCATATCGATGTGGTCTCCCGGCATTACCATCTCGGTACCCTCAGGAAGCGTAATAACGCCCGTAACGTCCGTCGTTCTGAAATAGAACTGCGGTCTGTAGTTGCTAAAGAACGGCGAGTGACGTCCGCCCTCCTCCTTCGTCAGCACGTAAACCTGGCCCTTGAAGTGCGTATGCGGATGAATCGTACCCGGTTTAACAAGAACCTGGCCTCTTTCCACTTCGGTTCTCTGAATACCTCTTAACAGAACGCCGATGTTATCTCCGGCTTCCGCCTGATCCAGCTGCTTTCTGAACATTTCAACGCCCGTAACAACCGTGTTCTTCTTTTCATCGCTGAGTCCTACGATCTCCGCGGGATCACCGACCTTGATTACACCTCTTTCAAGACGGCCCGTCGCAACCGTACCACGTCCAGTAATCGTGAATACGTCCTCAACAGGCATCAGGAACGGCTTGTCGATCGGTCTTTCCGGCGTAGGAATGTAGCTGTCAACGGCATCCATCAGCGCGTTGATGCACTCATATTCCGGAGCATTCGGATCCTCAGAGGTGCTTTCCAGCGCCTTGAGCGCAGAGCCTCTGATAATCGGGATCTCGTCGCCCGGGAACTCGTAAGAGCTGAGCAGCTCTCTGATTTCCATTTCGGCAAGGTCAAGAAGCTCCTCGTCGCCGGGATCGATCATATCGCATTTATTCATGAATACTACAATGTAAGGAACACCGACCTGACGTGCAAGAAGGATATGCTCTCTCGTCTGCGCCTGCGGGCCATCCGGACCGGATACGAGCAGGATTGCACCATCCATCTGAGCTGCGCCGGTGATCATGTTCTTAACATAGTCGGCGTGGCCGGGGCAGTCAACGTGCGCATAGTGTCTCTTGTCCGTTTCATACTCAACATGTGCCGTGTTGATCGTGATTCCTCTTGCCTTCTCCTCGGGAGCGCCGTCAATTTCGTCATATGCTTTTGCGACTGCATCGCCTTTCAGAGAAAGCACTTTTGTAATGGCAGCGGTCAATGTCGTCTTGCCATGGTCAACGTGACCGATTGTACCAATATTTACGTGTGGTTTTGTTCTTACGAACTTAGCTTTTGCCATTTTTAAATCCTCCTTAAATAGATATCCTAATCAATATGAGAAAAAACGTGTCCTTATAGTATATTACACTTTTTCCCTTTGTTTTGCAAGTATAAATTTCGGCCCGAATCAGGCGTTCTCGGCGTTTCTCTGCTTGATAACCGCTTCCTGCACGCTCTTCGGAACTTCCTCATAATGACTTGGTTCCATAATGAACGAACCTCTTCCCTGCGTGATAGAACGAAGCGATGTCGTATATCCGAACATTTCTGCCAGCGGGCACAGCGCTGAAATAACCTTATTGCCCGCAACGTCTTCCATGCCTTCGATCTTGCCGCGTTTGGAACTGATGGAGCCAATGATGTCTCCGAGATATTCCTCAGGTACGTTTACGCTTACCTTCATGATGGGCTCAAGCAGAACAGGATCCGCCTTTTTGCAGGCCTCCTTAATGGCCATGGAGCCAGCGATCTTAAAGGCCATTTCAGAAGAGTCTACCTCGTGATAAGAACCGTCTACAAGCGTTACCTTAACATCTACGACGGGATAGCCGCCGAGAATTCCGCTCTGAAGCGCTTCCTGGATTCCCTGATCCACAGGGCCGATATATTCCTTCGGAATGACGCCGCCTACGATCTTGTTGACAAACTCATAGCCTTTGCCTCTTTCAAGCGGTTCCACTTCAATCACGCAGTGGCCGTACTGGCCGCGGCCTCCGGACTGACGAACAAATTTTCCTTCCTGACGTACCGCCTTGCGGATTCCTTCTTTATACGCAACCTGCGGATTGCCTACGTTTGCCTCTACCTTGAACTCTCGCAGCAGTCTGTCTACGATGATCTCAAGATGCAGCTCTCCCATTCCGGATATAATCGTCTGTCCTGTTTCATGATCGGTACGGACTTTGAAGGTAGGATCCTCCTCGGAGAGCTTCTGAAGCGCAATACTCATTTTCTCCTGTCCGGCTTTGGTTTTTGGTTCAACCGCTACCGAGATAACGGGTTCAGGGAATTCCATCGTTTCCAGTACGATGGGCTGCGTCTCGTCGCAAAGCGTATCTCCCGTCGTCGTGTCCTTCAATCCGACCGCAGCCGCAATGTCTCCGGCATAGACGCAGGAAATCTCTTCTCTGTGATTTGCATGCATCTGCACGATGCGGCCGATCCGTTCTTTTTTGCCCTTTGTCGCGTTATACACGTAGGAGCCGGCCTCAAGAGTACCGGAATATACGCGGAAGAAGCAAAGCTTACCCACGAAAGGATCCGTCACGATTTTAAACGCAAGCGCCGAAAACGGCTCTTCGTCACTGGAATGGCGGAATTCTTCCGTCTCCGTGCCCGGTATGACGCCTTTAATGGACGGAATGTCCGTAGGCGCAGGCATATAATCTACAATTGCATCCAGCAGCTGCTGCACACCCTTGTTCCTGTAAGAAGATCCGCAGAGCACCGGAATCATTTTTACCGCGATCGTCGCCTTCCGGATTCCTCTTTTGAGCTCTTCTACTGTAATTTCCTCGCCTTCAAGATATTTGGCCATCACTTCGTCGTCCTGTTCTGCAACGGCCTCCAGAAGCTGTTCGCGGTATTCCGCCGCAAGCTCTGCCATATCGGCAGGAATCGGCTCGATATCGACTTTCGTGCCCAGCTCATCCTTATAGATATGCGCGTCCATGTTTACCAGATCAATGATGCCGGTAAACGAATCCTCCTTGCCGATCGGCAGCTGAATGGGAACGGCGTTTGCTCCCAGCCGGTTCCGAATCATATCCACACAGCGGAAGAAATCGGCGCCCATAATATCCATTTTGTTTACATAGCCCATGCGGGGAACACCATATTTATCGGCCTGCCTCCAAACCGTTTCAGACTGGGGTTCCACACCGCCTTTCGCGCAGAACAGCGTGACGCTTCCGTCAAGGACACGCAGCGAACGCTCCACCTCGACGGTAAAATCCACGTGTCCGGGAGTATCGATGATGTTAATCCTCGTATTTTTCCACTGCGCAGTCGTGGCGGCCGAAGTGATTGTAATTCCCCTTTCCTGCTCCTGAACCATATAATCCATGGTCGCCGCTCCGTCGTGAACCTCTCCGATCTTGTGTGTCCGCCCGGTATAGAACAGGATTCTTTCTGTCGTCGTCGTCTTGCCGGCGTCAATATGAGCCATAATTCCTATATTTCTGGTATTCTCCAAACTAAAATTTCTAGGCATTATTTTCTCCATTCCTTCGTTTAAAACTAACCTTCCCTCAGGCGGCGCACCGCCGCTCATACGCGTGGTCCCTGCAAGGCCGGCGCCTCTTAAGGCCAATCGTACGGCAGGTAGAAATTACCAGCGATAATGGGCAAAAGCACGGTTTGCTTCCGCCATTTTGTGCATGTCTTCTTTTCTTCTGACTGCCCCGCCTGCGTTGTTGAGCGCATCCAGCAGCTCCGCTGCCAGACGTTCCGCCATCGTTCTTTCGCTTCTCTTTCGTGCGAAAGCTACGATCCATCTCAGTCCGAGCGCCTGACGGCGTTCCGGGCGAACCTCCATCGGAACCTGGTACGTAGCGCCGCCTACACGCCTGGCCTTGACTTCCAGCTGAGGCATAATATTATTGAGCGCTTCCTTGAAAACTTCGAGCGGCTCTTTGCCCGTTTTTTCTCGTATAATATCAAACGCATCATAGCAAATTCTCTGGGCGACGCCTTTTTTGCCGTCGAGCATGATATTATTAATAAGCTTCGTTACGACCTGATCGTTGTAGATCGGGTCAGGCAGAACCTCTCGCTTCGCAATATATCCCTTTCTAGGCATTTAACTTCCCTCCTTTTAATGACAAATCATCATCTGGTACTCTGCTTCTCTTCCAAAGCAGTTCATGCCGGCGCCCTTCATAAGATATATCACGCTGTAAGATGAAAAATCTATATGAATCACCGGCGATCCGGTAAAATATTATTTTTTCGCAGCTTTCGGTACTTTTGCACCGTATTTTGATCTGCCCTGCATCCGGTTGTTTACGCCGGCCGTATCGAGCGTGCCTCTGATGATATGGTATCTGACACCCGGCAGATCCTTGACTCTTCCGCCTCTGATCAGAACGACGCTGTGCTCCTGCAGATTATGTCCAATACCGGGAATATATGCAGTAACTTCCATACCGTTCGTAAGGCGAACTCTTGCAATCTTTCTTAAAGCGGAATTCGGTTTTTTCGGTGTGACCGTTCTTACGACGGAGCATACGCCTCTTTTCTGGGGGCTGCTGATGTCAGTGCTTCTTTTGGTCAGGCTGTTAAAGCCCTTCTGCAGCGCGGGAGAAGTAGACTTTTTCTCGATCGTCTGTCGGCCCTTCCGAACCAATTGGTTAAATGTCGGCATTTCTCTTTCACCTCCGTTCCAATTCATTGTATAACACGCAAACACGATTTGAACGAATCCTTCGTCCAAATCGCATAAGCTTTGTTATTCTACATCAGTGCTGTGAGCTTGTCAACACTGTTTTGGGAGAATTTACGTCTCATCGTCGGGATCATTATCATCATCCAGATAAATATCGCCGTCGATTGTGTCAAAATACGTCTTATCCTCCGCATCACGCACCAGAACCGTATGCTCTGAGGCGTCCTGCTCTCCGGATTCATCCTGAAACAGTTCTTCTCCCGAAGCAAATACATGCGCCGCCTGTTCTCCTTCCTGATACGGCAATTCCTCCCCAGGCCTTCTTTGGAGCGCCTCGACCTCGATATCAATATCTTTATAGCGGCTCATTCCTGTACCAGCTGGAATGAGTTTTCCGATAATGACATTTTCCTTCAAGCCGAGAAGCGGATCGCGCTTGCTCTTGATCGCAGCTTCGGTAAGGACGCGCGTCGTTTCCTGGAAGGAAGCGGCAGAAAGGAATGATTCCGTGGCAAGAGACGCCTTCGTAATTCCGAGGAGCGCTCTGCTTCCAACGGCTTCCTTTTTCCCTTCCTCTCTCATTTTCTCGTTTTCCGCGTTAAAGACGGAAAGGTCGACCATGCTGCCGGGCAGAAGCGTCGTGTCTCCGGCATCATCGACTTTTACCTTGCGGAGCATTTGCCGCACAATTACTTCGATATGACGGTCGTTGATTTTAACGCCCTGCATATTATAGACCTTCTGCACCTCTTCGATAATATAGTTCTGTACGCCTGTAATGCCTACGATGCGCAGAATATCATGCGGATTGATCGATCCGCCGACCAGCATGTCGCCCTTCCGGACGGTATCGCCCTCCTGCACCCGGAGATTTGTTCCTGTTACAAATGTATAGGACACGGAGGTTCCGTCCTCGGCCGTTACGGTTACTTCTTTCTTTTTGCCGGATTCTCCGATTGAAACGACGCCGTCGAGCTCGGATATCGTAGCATTTCCTTTCGGCTTCCTGGCTTCGAACAGTTCCTCTACTCTCGGGAGACCTTGCGTAATGTCGTCTGCCGTTGCGACGCCGCCCGTATGGAACGTACGCATGGTAAGCTGCGTACCGGGCTCTCCGATTGACTGTGCCGCAATGATCCCGACCGCGTCTCCAACGTTGCATTCCTCGTTCGTTGCAAGATTTGATCCGTAGCATTTTGCGCAGACGCCGTGCTGGCAGCGGCAGGTCAGTACCGAGCGGATCTTAACGCTGGTATATCCGGCGGCTACGATTTTTTCGGCAAGCTCTTCTGTAATCAGCGTGTCGCGATCTGCAAGCAGCTCGCCTGTTTTGGGATCTCTGATTTCTTCTGCTGGATAGCGTCCGGAAATCCGTGCTTCCAGCGGAACGATCGGGCCCTGCTCTTTGGCGTCGCTGTTTTCAATAGCGGAAATTTCAATATAGTCCTCCGTACCGCAGTCGCGTTCCCGGATAATGACTTCCTGGCTGACATCGACGAGACGCCTTGTCAGATAACCGGAGTCGGCCGTTCTCAGAGCCGTATCCGAAAGCGTCTTTCTGGTGCCGTGGCTGGAAATGAAAAACTCCAGAACATCAAGTCCCTCGCGGAAATTTGCCTTGATCGGGATTTCAATCGATTTTCCCGAGGTGTCCGTCATCAGTCCGCGCATTCCGGCAAGCTGTTTGATCTGATTGATGTTGCCTCGGGCTCCGGAGTCGCTCATCATGTTAATAGGATTGTATTCGCCCATGTTCTTCTTCAGGATTGCCGTGAGCTTTTCAATCGTTTCCGTCCACGCTTTAATGACGTTATTATAGCGCTCCTCCTCCGTGATCAGGCCTCTTCTGTACTGTTTTACGATTTTGTCAACAAGCTTATCGGTTTCTTCAATGAGCTGCTGTTTCTCCGGCGGAACGATAATATCCTCGATGCCTACGGTAATCGCGCCCTTTGTAGAGTATTTATAGCCCAGCGCCTTGATTTTATCGAGTACAACGGCCGTTTCCGTAAGCCCATGAACCTTGATGCATTTGTCGAGAATTTCCCCCAGCGTGCTCTTCTTTACGAGTTTATCAATCTCAAGCGAGAGCGCGTTTTCTCGCTTTGTCCGGTCAACAAAGCCGAGATCCTGCGGGATGGCGTCGTTGAAAATCAGCTTTCCGATCGTTGTGTTGAGCCGCTGCGTAATCGGACGGCCCTCAAACTCACCGAACCGTCTTACAATAATGGCGGTGTGAAGATCGATCCTGCCTGTATCGTACGCCATTTTCGCCTCGTCATACGATGCGAACACGGGGGCGTTCGTATAATCTTTATTTTTCTCGAGCGTCAGGTAGTAGCTGCCCAGAACCATATCCTGCGTAGGAACCGTGATCGGCTTGCCGTCTTTCGGTGCAAGCAGGTTGTTTGCAGACAGCATAAGGATTCTGGCTTCAGCCTGCGCTTCCGCAGACAGAGGAACATGGACGGCCATCTGGTCTCCGTCGAAGTCCGCATTGTACGCCGTACAAACGAGCGGATGAAGACGCAGCGCACGGCCCTCCACAAGCACAGGCTCAAACGCCTGAATTCCCAGGCGGTGAAGCGTCGGGGCTCTGTTCAGCAGCACGGGATGCTCCTTGATAATGTCCTCGAGAATGTCCCAGACCTCCGGCCGCACGCGGTCCACCATTTTCCGCGCGCTCTTGATATTCTGCGCTTTCCCATCATTGACGAGCTTCCTCATTACAAACGGCTTAAACAGCTCGAGCGCCATTTCTTTCGGGAGACCGCACTGATAGATCTTCAGCTCCGGTCCTACGACGATAACGCTTCGTCCGGAGTAATCCACGCGTTTTCCCAGCAGGTTCTGACGGAATCTGCCCTGCTTTCCCCGCAGCATATCGGATAACGATTTCAGCGGCCGCGTATTGGGGCCCGTTACAGGTCTGCCTCTGCGTCCGTTGTCCAGAAGGGCGTCTACAGCCTCCTGAAGCATTCTCTTTTCATTTCTGACGATAATATCAGGCGCTCGGAGCTCCTGGAGCCTTCTTAATCTGTTATTTCTGTTGATAACGCGCCGGTAAAGATCATTCAGATCCGAGGTGGCAAACCTGCCGCCGTCCAGCTGTACCATGGGGCGCAGATCCGGAGGAATGACAGGAATCACGGAAAGAATCATCCATTCCGGTTTATTGTGGGACTGGCGAAAGGCCTCGACTACCTCCAGCCTCTTAATCAGGCGCATTTTTTTCTGACTGACCGTCTGTCCGCCTTTTTCCTTTTCATTCTCTGTAAGGCGATCGACCTCCGCCCGGAGTTCCTCGGAAAGCTCGTCGAGGTTAACGTCATGCAGCAGCTTCTGGATCGCTTCGGCGCCCATCTGCGCCTGGAAACGCTGATAGCCGTACGTTTCGATCGCTTCTCTGTATTCTCTCTCGGTCAGTACCTGTTTATAGGCAAGGGCAGTCGTGCCCGGATCGATTACGACGTATGCCGCAAAATAAAGTACCTTCTCCAGCGCCCGGGGTGCCATATCCAGAATCAGGCCCATTCTGCTCGGGATTCCCCGGAAAAACCAGATATGTGATACCGGTGCGGCAAGCTCGATATGCCCCATGCGGGTACGCCGCACCTTAGAGCTCGTAACCTCCACGCCGCATTTATCGCATACAATCCCCCGATAGCGGTTCTTCTTATATTTTCCGCAGTGGCATTCGCCGTCCTTTGTCGGTCCGAAAATCCGTTCGCAGAACAATCCGTCCTTTTCGGGCTTCAGCGTCCTGTAGTTAATGGTTTCGGGCTTTTTGACTTCTCCGTGAGACCATTTGAGTATCGTCTCCGGCGAGGCCAGCCCGATCTGTATGGAATCGAAATTATTAAAATCTATCATTTCTAACTGCACGCTCCTTACTCCGAATTATTCCAGATCGGTATCATCCGAAATGGCGTCGAACACATCTGCGTCGAGATTTGCTTCTCCTTCCTCGAAATCTTCAATTTCCGCATCGGCGGCATCTTCAAATTCGTCGTCATGAAGAACGTCGTCCTGCGAGTCCATATCGCCGGACATGAAGATTTCTCCCGATTCATCCGTAAAATTCTGGAAATCCGGATTATATACGTCTTTTTTCGTTCTGTATTTATCAGGATTTTTAATGTAATCCTCTTCCGCTTCCTTGAGCGGGATTTCCGTATTGTCTTCCATGAAGATCCGTACATCAAGCGCCAGGCTCTGCAGCTCTTTTACAAGGACCTTGAAGGATTCCGGGATGCCCGGCTCCGGAACGTTCTCGCCCTTGACGATCGCCTCGTACGTCTTGACGCGTCCGATCGTGTCGTCCGACTTGATCGTCAGAATTTCCTGGAGCGTGTACGCCGCGCCGTAAGCCTCCAGCGCCCAGACCTCCATTTCTCCGAAACGCTGACCGCCGAACTGCGCTTTTCCGCCCAGCGGCTGCTGCGTTACAAGCGAATACGGTCCCGTAGAACGCGCATGGATCTTATCGTCGACAAGATGATGCAGCTTGAGGTAATACATATAACCTACTGTAACGGGATTGTCAAAGGGCTCTCCCGTGCGTCCGTCGTATAGGATCGTCTTTCCGTCCGGGCTTTTGCCGGCAAGCTTCAACGTTTCTATGATGTCATGCTCCGATGCGCCGTCAAATACGGGCGTAGCAATTTTCCAGCCCAGCGCTTTTGCCGCGTATCCCAGATGAACCTCGAGCACCTGCCCGATATTCATTCGCGACGGAACGCCGAGCGGGTTCAATACGATTTCAAGCGGCGTGCCGTCCGGCAGGAATGGCATATCCTCTTCCGGTAAAATTCTGGAAATTACACCTTTGTTTCCGTGGCGTCCCGCCATTTTATCGCCTACTGAAAGCTTCCTCTTCTGCGCGATGTAAACGCGAACCATGCGGTTGACGCCGGGCGCCAGCTCATCGTCGTTTTCTCTGGTAAATTCTTTGACGTCAACGACGATTCCCGATTCTCCGTGCGGTACCTTGAGCGACGTATCGCGAACATCTCTTGATTTTTCTCCGAAAATCGCGCGCAGCAGCCGTTCTTCCGCAGTCAACTCAGTTTCGCCCTTCGGCGTTACTTTACCGACCAGAATATCGCCGGCATGAACCTCGGAGCCTACGATAACAACGCCGTTTGGATCGAGCATCCGGAGCGCGTCCTCTCCGACGTGCGGGATCTCGGCGGTGATTTCTTCCGGACCGAGCTTTGTATCCCTGGCCTCGCATTCATATTCCTCAATATGGATCGAGGTGTAAATGTCTTCCTTCACCAGCTTCTCACTGATCAGAACGGCGTCTTCATAGTTATAGCCTTCCCATGTCATGAAGCCGATCAGCGCATTGCGCCCGAGTGCGATTTCGCCTTTGTCCGTGGATGGACCGTCTGCAATGACGTCTCCTTCGTTCACGCTCTGCCCAAAGGTCACGACCGGTCTCTGGTTGATACAGGTCCCCTGGTTGGAGCGCAGGTATTTCAGCAGATTGTATTTGTCCTCCGTACCGTCTTCGCGTACGATCGTGATATATTTGCCGGTTACGTCTTTAACGGTTCCGGAATGCTTCGCAAGTACGACGGCGCCCGAGTCCTTTGCCGCTTTATATTCTATTCCCGTTGCGACAATCGGCGATTCCGCGCAAAGCAGCGGCACAGCCTGACGCTGCATGTTCGAGCCCATCAGAGCGCGGCTGGCGTCGTCGTTTTCCAGGAACGGGATCATTGCCGCGGCAACGGAGACGACCTGCTTGGGCGATACGTCCATATAATGAACGCGGTCGCTTTCAATCTCTATAAACTCGTCGCGATAACGGCAGACGACCTTCCGGTTGACAAAATGACCTTCCTCGTCCAGCGGCTCGTTCGCCTGCGCAACGATATACTTGTCTTCCTCATCCGCCATGAGATAGTCGATCTGGTCCGTAACGGTTTTTGTTTTGGGATCGTATTTTCTATATGGAGCCTCAATGAATCCGTATTCGTTGATTCTCGCATATGTACTTAGCGAGCCGATCAAACCGATGTTTGGACCTTCCGGTGTTTCTATCGGACACATTCGTCCGTAATGAGAATAATGCACGTCGCGGACGTCAAAGGTGGCGCGCTCCCGATTCAGGCCGCCCGGGCCGAGCGCGCTGAGTCTTCTTTTATTTGCCAACTCGGCGAGAGGGTTCGTCTGATCCATAAATTGAGAAAGCTGGCTGGATCCGAAAAACTCCTTTATCGCCGCCGTCACGGGCCGCGTGTTGATCAGCGCCTGCGGCGTGATGACGTCTTTTTCCTGCATTGCCATACGTTCCCGTACTATCCGTTCCATTCTGGACAGTCCAATTCGGAACTGGTTTTGCAGAAGCTCTCCGACTGACCGGATTCTTCTGTTTCCGAGATGGTCGATATCGTCGGTAGCGCCCAGATCATACTGGAGATTTAAAATATAGCTGAACGACGCCAGAATATCGTCAAGCGTCAGATGCTTGGGCTGCAATTCGTTGGCGCGATCTTTAATTTCTTTCTTTAAAACGTCCTCGTCGCCCTCTGCTTTTTCGAGAATTTCGCTGAGAACTGTAAAATTTACTTTTTCGGTTATGCCGTATTCCTTGACGTCAAACGTTACGTATTTCGTGATGTCGACGGTGTTGTTTCCGATGATTTTGACCGGGCGGTACGGCGTGTTGATGATTACCGTATTTATGCCGCTGTTCTGGATCTCGAGAGCTTTTTCCTCGGATACGGCCTCGCCGGCTTTTGCAAGGATTTCTCCCGTGGCCGTGTCGATTACGTCGGCCGCGAGCGTTTTTCCCGCAATCTGAGAGGAAAGCGAAAGCTTCTTGTTGAATTTATATCGGCCGACCTTGGCAAGATCATATCTTTTTGCGTCGAAAAACATGCCGTACAAAAGCGAGCGCGCGTTTTCCACGAGAGCCGGCTCGCCCGGACGGAGCTTTTTGTAGATCTCAATTAACGCCTCGTCCGTATTTTGCGTAGCGTCCTTCTGCAGCGTGTTCAGCAGACGCTCGTCGACGATGCTGTCGTCGTTTTCGTCTGCGTATTCGGGTGCAAGCTCGTCTCTAGATACGGAAAAAAGGTTCAATATGCTCGCGTCGTCGCTATATCCGAAGGCTCGAAGCAGGATTGTAGCAGGTATTTTTCTGTTTCTGTCTATCCTGACATAAATTACGTCGCTGAAATCGATTTCCGTTTCCAGCCATGCGCCTCTGTTGGGAATCAGCGTGGATGCAGTAATGTATTTTCCTTTTGTCTTATCGTAATTTTTTTCAAAATAGGCGCCGGGTGAGCGAACGAGCTGACTGACGATTACCCGCTCCGCGCCGTTCATAATAAAGGTGCCGTTATCGGTCATGAGAGGAAATTCACCGAAATAGATCACATCCTCTTTCATCAGGCCCGTTTCTTTATCCACAACACGTACACGTACTTTCAGGGGAGACGCATAGGTCGCATCTCTTTCTTTACACTCTTCGATTGAATAATTTGTCTTGTTTTCGAGATAATAATCTACGAATTCCAACATTAGATTTCCCGAGTAATCGGTGATTGGGGAAATATCCTTAAATACTTCTTTCAGACCTTCGTCCAGGAACTGCTTATAGGAGCTTTTCTGAACGGCTATCAGATTCGGCATCTCGAGAATTTCCTGAATCTTTGAATAGCTTTTCCTCTCGTTCTGACCGTACATTACCGAATGCACCATATTGATAATCACCTCATGCTTTTTTCCCGCGGCCGCCGCTTCCGGAAGCTTGTCCGCAAACCTATTGCACACTGTACGAATCCGTGTTATAATTCCACCCGTAATAGTTCATATATACGTCATATACACTACATCTGGTGTATGAAATTATAAGACGCCAAGATATGGTTGTAATCCAGCAGAGATTACAACGCAGTTTGTTACTATATCACATTTATGTCAAGATGTCAAACATTTTTTCAAGTTTCTTTTTCTTAACTGTCAAGACATTTGTTACACTTTGAGAAATACTCTGCTACTACCTGGTCGGGACTTTTGAAGTCCAATACCGTCTTTGCCGTGCTGTTATATTTCTTCTCGTGTCTCGCTACTTTCTTCTTAAGCTCTTTCTCACTTGTGAATACTTCTCTGCCATACAGGATCTTCCCGTCTTCTCTGTGACTTCTCTCTACCTTCCCATTCTGCCATGGCGAATACGGTCTCGTCCTCTTAAGCTCCATATTCAGCTTTTTTACCGCTTTTTCAAACGCACTGTCCTTTTCCGTCTTATCATCGTCATTTACGAATTCCGGCCCGTTGTCTACCTGGATAGTCTCTATCTTGAATCCCATTCTCTTTCTCAGGCTCTTTATGAATTCCTTTGTCTCGTATGTGCTCTTCTCTTTTACTATCTTCAGCACTCGCTTCCGGCTGTATTCATCTATCGCCGTTATCTGATAATACTTATCTCCGTAACACGGGAACCTTATACATTCCTGAGGTACATATTTGATATCTACCTGCACCTTCTCTCCCGGGTATGTCCCCTGTATGTTCTCATATTTCGTATAGCTTTTCTTCTTTCTCTCTACTTTTCTGTATCCCTTGTTTCTTATCTGTCTGCACATACTTTCAAAACTTCGGCTATATCCTCTGCTTTGACATCTTACATATACTTCTGCAAGACCATACCTCCCGTTTCTCCTAAGCATGTTCTTTATCAGCTTCAGTTCTTCTTCCGTATGTGCGTTCGGGCTGTGCTGAGGCTTCCTCGACCTCAGCGCTAAGCTCCGAACGCTTCCATCGTATTTTTCAAGCTGTCTGTATACGAACTGTCTGTTGGTATGATACCTCCTTGCAGCCTTTGTTACGCCATGTTTTAAAGCATATTCACATAAACGCTGGCGAAATCTCATTTCTTCGGTTATACTTTTCATGAGAGATACTCCTTACTGATACTTGTTTTTTGGGTCGAAAACTATTGTATCAAAGTATCTCTCTTTTTTTATTATTTCTGTAACATATGTCTTATCACATTACATCAAACATTTTTTCAAGTTTCTTTTTGTAGGATTACAATACATGTGTTACAGTTGAACCTAGAAAAAAATAGCGAAGTCCCGTTTCTTGTGTTATCTTTTAGTTATTACAGAAAAAAGATTAAAGAAAGGAACTTCACTATGAATAAGATAACACAAGATA
>UQSG01000014.1 GCA_900543695.1 uncultured Clostridium sp.
AAGCGGGCCAGGCCGGCGGCGCAGAAAAGCAGCCACCGGCGTCAGCCTGCCCACCCGCTCCGACCGAAGCCGGCCGGAGCATTTTTTTGCGCTGGGGGCTTGGCAGAAACCGGGAGAACCCGCCGCATTTTACCAGGGCATCCACGAGCTTCCAGAGGGCAGGCGCTGGGGGCGCTCCGGTTTCGTACAATTTGGCGTGTCTTTTATGCGAAACGGGAGAGAAGCCCCGCCCCGGCAGCCGGGCCCTGCCTGATTTCGCACAAAAAGTGCCCCCTTTTGTACGAAACCCGCCGAGGCATCAGCCTTTTCCTGTGTGCATAGCTTTCTTTGCATTATTTAAAAGATTGGTATATATTAAATAAATAAAATCAGAAAGGGGCTCGGAGCAGTGTTGTGGCCGATAACAAAAATTATTTTGAAGATTGCACTCGTACTGTTGATTTTGATGCTTGTAGTCGCACTTTTTCTATTCCGCATGGCAATTTGCCGCAAAACGCTCGTTCCTTTCAGAAAAAAACGAAAAAAAAAGGAGTCTCCCCAATCAGACGCCTACCGCGAAGGAGCAGAAGCGCTTGCCGCCTCGCCATACGAAACATATACAATCCGTTCATTTGACGGCCTTCGCCTGACAGGCCATTTTCTGCCGGCCGCTTCAAGGAATCCGGAATTTATCCTGCTCTGCATGCACGGCTACAGAAGCAACGGCTTCAAAGAATACGGCATATACAAAAAATTCTATCACGAAACGCTTCAGGCCGATCTGTGGTTCCCCGACCAGAGAGCTCACGGAGAAAGCGAGGGCAAATACATTTGCTACGGCGTAAAGGAACGCTTCGACGTGTTATCCTGGATCGACTATATCAACCGGTTTGCAGCCGAGCGCTACGGAAAAAAGCTGCCGATTTATCTTCACGGCATTTCCATGGGATGCGCAACCGTTTTAATGGCATATGGCCTTGGTTATCCGGAAAACGTCAAAGGAATCATCGCCGACTGCGGCTATACGAGCCCCGACGCCATATTCCGACACATCATAAAGCATTCCTTTCACATACCATGCTTCCCGGTGCTGAACCTTTCCAATCTGATCTCAAAACTCTTGGCCAGATTTGAATTCAAGGACGCATCCACGACAGATGCGCTGAAGCAGAGCGCTCCCCATGAAATCCCTATCCTGTTTATTCACGGCAAAGACGACCACTTTGTTCCGGCAGACATGACGCTCCAAAACCATGACGCCTTTCCAGGCAAAAAAAAGCTCCTTCTCATAGAAGGAGCATCACACGCAGCGTCCTATTACACCGACACGGCTGCCTACGAAGCCGCCGTCCGGCAGCTCATTTATTCTCCACAATCCTTTTGATCGCCTTAAGCCTTGAAAACTCACCGCGCTCTTTTTCCTCGATCGCATCAGAAACCTCGGCAATAATCCGGGTGTAGCGCGGAATCATAATGTTTTTCAGTGCGTTCGCCCTGGTCTGCGTTTTATGAATGTCGCGGTTCAGACGTTCCGCCGCACTATGCACCTCGGCATAGCGCAGGCAGAGATCCCTCACCTTGCAAAAATAGAAGGCTGCCTCATCCAGCGACAAATTCGTCTTATACAAGCTCATGTGCGGCTTCCGCTCCTGCCTCGAATTCCGGCGTACCACAGGAATCTCCACTCCCATAACGCTGTAAAATTTAATGTCGATATCGTGGACCTCCGGAATACTCGCAGCGAGCGCCGCCACCCGGTCCAATCCCATCCGTACGTTAGACTCCCGCAGCGCCGCCTCTGCGGCGGCAAGCGTATCACGCAGCTCCTTCTGAATTTTTTTCTCCTGATCCGCCTGCTTTGCAAGCTCACGCATCAAAAGCTTCCGCTTCAGATCGAGCATGTCATAGCCCTGCGTCGCCATTTTCAGACTGTTGCGGGCATTGATTAAGTTACTTTTTGTAGGGGTGCTATATTTTGCCATATTTCTGAATCAGCTCCGGATCAATTCGATCCAACTGGTCTGCACCGAGGATCGCAAGTAATTTCCAGCCCAGATCAAGCGTCTCCGTGATCGACCTGTTTTCATCATAAGACTGAGACAGGAAGCGCTCTTCAAACTCCCGTCCAAAATCCATATACCTCCGGTCTTCCGCACTCAGATCCTCCTCACCGATTACGGAAGCGAGCGCACGAATTTCCTGCACCTTAGAATACGCGGAAAACAGCTGGTTGGCCACAGCAGAGTGATCCTCACGCGTATATCCCTCTCCGATCCCGTCCTTCATCAGCCTTGAAAGCGACGGCAAAATGCTTACGGGCGGATAAACACCCTTCTGGTTCAGCGCGCGATCCATTACGATCTGCCCTTCTGTAATATACCCCGTCAGATCCGGAATCGGATGGTTGATATCATCATTCGGCATCGTCAAAATCGGAATCTGCGTAACCGAGCCCGGCCGATCCTTCAGCATCCCGGCACGTTCATAGAGAGACGCCAAATCACTGTATAAATAGCCGGGATATCCCTTTCGGCTCGGAATCTCACCGCGCGAGGAGGAAATTTCCCGAAGCGCCTCGCAATACGCCGTCATATCCGTAAGAATCACAAGCACATGGTAATTCTTTTCAAACGCAAGATACTCAGCCGCCGTCAACGCGCAGCGCGGCGTAAAAATACGTTCCACCGCAGGATCATTCGTAAGATTAAGATACATAACGACGCGGTTTAAAACCCCGCTGTCCGCAAAAGAATTCCGGAAAAATTCCGCGACCTCGTGTTTTACGCCGATTGCCGCGAAAACGACGGCAAATTTTTCGTTTTTATTAACAAGTCCCGCCTGCTTTACGATCTGCGCCGCCAGCTTATCGTGCGGCATGCCGTTTCCGGAAAACACCGGCAGCTTCTGGCCGCGAATCAAAGTGATCAGGCCGTCAATGCTGGAAATCCCCGTCTGGATATAATTTCTCGGATATTTTCTCGAAATCGGATTGATCGGCAGCCCGTTCACGTCACATTTTACTTCCGAATATACCGGCCCAAGACCATCCGCGGGGCGTCCCGCGCCGTCAAACACCCTGCCCAGAATTTCCTCGGACAGCCCCAGCTCCATCGGATGCCCCAGAAACGTATTCGTAGAAGAGCCCAGAGACATTCCGCGCGTTCCCTCGAAAACCTGAACAACAGCCGTACCGCCTTCTATATCTACAACATTTCCCATACGCACCGTGCCATCGTTCAGATGGATTTCCACGAGTTCGTCATACGCCACGTTTTCTACGCCGCTCAGCACAATCAGCGGCCCGTTGATCCTTCGGATCCCTGTATATTGAACTATCATGACATTCCCGCCTTCAATACTAAATAAAATACGGCTTTGCCTCCGTATATAATACTCCTTTACGCAAATCTTGCAAGCGCCAGCGCGGAATAATCTCCTACAAATTCACCGAGTCCCACCGGCAAAATCCTGCAGACGTCCCTGCTGTAGCTCAGAGCTTCGCGTCTGACAACCTCCTCTGCATACGGCAGCAGCAAATCACTGCTTCTGGCAAAAACGCCGCCGATCACCACGGCTTCCGGATTCAGAAGATCGATCAGGATGCTGAGCATTTTTCCAAGCTTCTCTCCGCTGATCCGGTAAACCTCCCTGCACGTTTCGTCCCCCGCATACGCGCCGTCCGCAATCTCCTTCGCCGTCATATCATGCGGAAGGCCAAGCCGTTTTCCCAGCTGAGCGATGCCGCCCCCGCTGCAAAAGCCCTCGAACGAGCCTGCTTTCCCGTATCCGACCGGCCCGTCCTCCTCGCAGCGGACATGCCCGATTTCTCCCGCCATATCAGACGTTCCCGAATACAGCCTGCCGTCCAGAATCAGTCCCGCCCCGAGGCCGGTGCCAAACGTCAAAAATATCATATTCTGCGTGCCCTTTCCCGCACCGAACATCCATTCCGCCACAGCGCATGCATTCGCATCGTTTTGCAGTACGCATTCCACACCGAAAGCACCGGAAAAATAAGCAACGGCTTCAACGCGATCCCAGCCCGGCAAATTGGGAGGCGATAGAATAATCCCTCGTTTCGAATCAA
Organism: uncultured Clostridium sp.; assembly: GCA_900543695.1. Classification (GTDB taxonomy): domain Bacteria; phylum Bacillota; class Clostridia; order UBA1212; family UBA1255; genus Egerieisoma. Next base: position 4,067 of record UQSG01000014.1, read on the forward strand.
GCGGCCCGCCGCAGCTGATGCCGACACGCTTCGGCACTCCGTTGTGTTTTGCAAGCAAGCGCTGCGTCTGCAGGACAAACTCGTCCAAAACCTCTGAAGGAGCACGTTTTCCGCGCTGCAGCTCCTCCGGGTTCGTAGCGAATTTGATTTTATCGACGATTGTAAGCTCGTCTCCTTCAAATTTTCCCAGCGTCACAGCACACTTCGTGCCGCCAATATCCAGGCCGATATAATACTCCTGTTGCTCCGCCATTTTTGCGGCAGCCTCCTATCTCTATCAAAAATGCCGGCAGGCCGTAAGCCGGGTTCTGTCGTGGACGGTCATCTATCTACGCGTACGCATTACTGCGCAGCTTCAGCCACCTTTGGAGCTGTCGGACAAACGTAACGCTCCCTTTCCGGTGTTGCTTCGAGTGGGGTTTACACGGCCGCCCGGTCACCCGGACGCCGGTGAGCTCTTACCTCGCCTTTTCATCCTTGCCTGCATTTCGCGGGCGGTTCTTTTCTGTTGCACTTTCCTTGGAGTTGCCTCCACCGGCCGTTAACCGGCACCCTGTCCTATGAAGCCCGGACTTTCCTCATCTGCCGCCTTTCGGCGCTGCAGCCGCGACCGTCTGGCCTGCCGGCGGGGGATAGTATAACATAGTTTATTGTAAAAATAAATGTTTTATTGTATAATGACCAAGTATTTCGCTTGAATTACACTACAGAGGCAAAGGAGTCGTTCTGCCAATGATTCAAATCAAAGATACGGAAAGATATAACATAAATCCCATGGAACTCATCGGAGACGCATTTGAAACGGCGTATACTCGATACGCTGAGGAGCAGCCCGTAGCGCCCCCGGATCTTGCAATGCCAATTTTTACGGGCATCAGCATGGCGCTGCTCTGCGTTCTTTTTATCCTGACCGGCCTGGAGTATCCGGACGAAAAAATCACGTGGTTCATACTGGCGATCGTATGCGTGGCGTTCGGCGTATATTCCGCGGTAAAATACATGAAAAAAAGAAAGCAGTATCGAAGCGCGGCGGGAAAACCAAGCACGATAAAATCCAAGCGGGAAAAATTTTATTCTCTATTTCTGAAGGATGGGAAAGAGCTTCCCGAGTCCGTACTTGCAGGAGAAATGCTCAAGACTGTTTCTCCGATTATCGGCAAGCAGAACGACCAGGTAAACAATACCGCAGTCCGCGAAATTTCCGAAGAGCTCGCCCGCGTCAACAATCCGCCTCTTACCGTCTGCAAATTGGTAACCCCGTGCGGAGAGAAGTTTAATCAGCCCAAGAAGAGACTTTATTTCAAGGAGGAAAACGGGAAATTTGTATTTTTCGATTCCGATTGGATGAAGCCAAAGGGCGAAATCGTCTGCGACGAGGACGATATCGTATCCTTCGGCGAATATTCCAAATATTCCGGCATCAATCCGTCCGGCGGGAAAATCCGTCCGGATGCCGTTCTCGTAGAAATCCAGGACGCAGAGAACCATATTTATTTCGAATTTCAAAACGACAGCCTGCCGCAGCTTAGGAAAGCATTTTCCGGAAAGAAGGAAAAGAAATAACCGACAGTTACCGCAGACGCTCGATTGCGGTAAAAAACGCTTCATCGTAAGGAAGCCCCGTCACCTGATGCTTATGACCGCCCTCTCCGCCTGTGTACAGAATAAAGTCACAGGTATTGTTTTTGTACTGAAAAATGCTGCGCTTTATTTTCATATGCGAAATTTTCGAAGCGTAAAATGATACGGTGTGAATATTCAGCCCTTTATAATAACAAAGCGTCAGCATTTTCTCATTTCCCCCCTCGTAGAAAACGCCCGCCTTCCGAAAAGCGATCACCCGAACCACGGCAAACAAGGCAAGCGGCACAACAAGCATGAAGACAGTAAACTTCGCCAGTTCCTCCCATGCAGGGAAATACGGTATGATAATCTTCTGCGTGGCCAAAATCCCCACTAGAATCAGCGCTGCGCACAGAAGCAGCGGCGTTCGGATATACCGAACAAACGATTTCGGGGAAGGCTTTAAGGAATGGATCTCAACGCCGGCTCCCGGCGGCGCCCGATGGAGCTCCGGCAGCAGGAGCTTGACACATCCGTCTACGGAACGCTCCGTACCGGCCGGAATCAGCAGCGCCTCTTTTTTCCGGGCTTTCCCGTATCCGGTACATTGTATGAACGCCATGTCGAGACCGAATACGGAAGAAATCAAATTTTGCCGCCGATCGATGTAGTTCACCGCGGAAACACGGCAGATGCTTTTCGTTCGAGAGAAAAACCCGTTTTCAAAATACAGGGAATCCCCGCTCCGATGAACGGCAAATTCGCTGTAATACAAAAAATTCCGCAAAATCCCCAGCAGTTGTATTACAAGAACCGCTAAAGCAAGATAGCCGGCCGCTTTCGCAATGATTCCGATAAATTCCGTCAAAATATTCCGCCCGATGATTTTTCCCGCACGATTGATCAAAAGGATGGTATAAATCGTGCTGGCAACGGTGTCCGTAACGCAAAGAGACAGAAAAAGAATCTCGAAAAGTCTCGGACGGTACGTTTTCCCAAAGCGCGGCATGGAAAAAAACTTTTCCCGATCCTTAGATTTTATCGTAACCTTCATATCTGCCTGATTTTTATATCCGCCCTCAGTATCAATATAAATGCTCTCGGCTTTCAGGAGGCGATACAGAACCGGCCTGTGACAGGTAATCGACGTGATGGATTGCCTGCGGATCAGCTTTTCACTTTTATAGAAGATGCCTTTTTTTAATAAAATAGAATCTGAACCGGCTTTGTATTTAACAGCGCGCCAATTACAGACAGACAGGACAATCAAAAAAGCCAGCAGAATCACGTCGATCCAGACGCCTGACAGCCACGCCTTAAAAGAAGACGGATCGCGCACCAGGATGTAATATGCGCCGCGTACCGTCGGAATCAGGAGGAGCGCCATTCTTTTATACATTTTCTGTATGATCGTTACCGGATGCGCTGTGTCCATTTTCTGATATACCTTTCTGCCTTTGCGGCATCTCCTACCGGAACAAAAACGCAGCCTCCGGAAAAATAAAATGCAAGCACTACAACGCCCGTCAGGCGTTCAAACGGACCGCGAAGCTTTGTAATGTATACGACGCGGCGGAAATCCACATTCGCCGCATATTTAAAAAAGACGCCATAGCGGACATGAAGAATGTTGCTTTCCAGAGAATGACAGACAGAACGGCCAAACAAAGGCGCGAACACGGCGCCTGCTATAACAATCAGTCCCAGCAGGCCTGTAATTCCCCATTTCAGGGCAGCAGGGAGTTCTGTCATACCGAATAAAACGTATCCTGCCGCGCCAAATATCACAGCGAGCACAAAAACGTACAGCTCCACTGCAAGCGTTATTCTTCCGGCCTCTTTATGCATCGAAGATCTTCCAATCCAATCCAATTAACCCAAGCCGGTTTCCTGAACCAGGTGATCTGCCGTTTCGCATAATGGCGAGTACTCTGTTTAATCCGTTCCACAGCCGTTTCAAAGTCATATTCACCGTTGAAGCAGGCGATCATTTCTTTGTAGCCAATCGCCTGCAAAGCCGTCTTTCCAAGCGATTCCTGTTGGGTTTCACCCAGAGTATATGCATTTTCACATATTTTTATAACATTGCGAACCTCATCGGCAAAGCCCGCCCGCAGCATTTGATCCACCCTTCGGTTGATTCTCTCATATAACAAGCCGCGATCCATTTCCAGTGCATAAACGGTACAATCCACCTCAGGCGGCTGCGACCTTGACGCGCGGTTCCGTTCTGCGAGCGTCATGCCGGTTCTGCGCTTCATACCGATGGCGCGAACCACACGTTTTATATTATTAAAATGAATTTGCAGCGCTGCTTCCGGATCCTCGTTACGTAAAAGTTCATACAGCGCCTCCGCACCCTTTTCCCTCGCATAATCCTCCAGCTCTGCGATCTCCTCCGGGAGCAGATCCGGAAAGCGGTTAAACTGGATATTTTCTACCAGCGCATTGATATAGAGGCCCGTTCCTCCTGTAATAATCGGCAGTCTGCCGCGGCGCGCTGTTTCCCGGATGCAGCGCCGCGCGTCTTCCGCATACTGCGCTACGCTGTATTCCTCCCAGGGAAAAACGACATCCAGCATGTGGTGCGGAATGCCCTCCATTTCTTCTGCGGTCGGCTTTGCAGTTCCGATGTCCATATACTTGTAAATCTGCATCGAGTCGGCAGAGATCACTTCCGCGCCGAACTTATGGGCAAGCTCGATCGATACCGACGTTTTGCCGGACGCGGTCGGTCCCGTGATCACGAGCGCTTTCACAGGCATCGTTTGAACCTTCTTTCCAGCTCGTGCTTTGTGATGCTGACCGTAATCGGCCGGCCGTGCGGACAGGTGCCGGAATTTTCAAGCCGTGCCAGTCTTTTAAGCAGCTCCTCTATTTCAAAGTAAGAAAGCTTTTTATTCGCCTTCACTGCCGCTTTACACGCCATCGTATAAATTTCTTCATCCGTATAGCCTTCCGTTTTTTTATTTTGCAGACCGGCTAAAATGACGTCTTCGATATTGCTGTCATCCAGGATCGAGGGTACGGCGCGGATCAGCACCGTGTTGCCTCCGAAGTCTTCCAGCTCAAATCCCATAGCCTCGAAAAATCCAAGATTTGTTTTCAGCGCCATATGCTCCGCGGGTGTCAGCTGAAGCGTCAGAGGCACCAGCATGGGACTGACCGCGCTTCCGGGAGTTTTCAGTACTTCTTTTATTTCTTCATATTTGATCCGCTCATGCGCCGCATGCTGGTCGATCAGCACCATTTCGTCCCCATATTGCAATAGAATATATGTATCGAAAATCTGTCCGATGATCGTACTGTCCGTATATACGCTTGTACTATTATAAAGGACAGGCTGTTCCGCAGGAGGCGCATCTTTCTCCTTTTCAGGGACGAAAGAATCCGCGGGAAGCGTCTCAGGCGTCTCCGGCAGGGCCGGTTCCTCGGCGGGAGCAGAAGGCGCGGCCGGTAAAATTTCCCGTTCTTCCCGCACAGCTTCCGTTCGCGTCCAGATCTCCGGCAGCGTATGCCGCGCCGGAGCAGGCGCCTGGAAAGAAGAGGCGGCCGGAGGCTCGGGAATCGGCGGCGGCACAAAAGCGTCCGCCTCCCGATTGTCATATAAAAGGGCATTGGTCAAGCCGTTGTACACCAATTTGTAAACCGCCGATTCGTCCGAAAAACGAACCTCCGCTTTTGCCGGATGAACATTTACGTCAACCTTCTGAAGCGGGACCTGCAGCAGCAATACGGCAAACGGAAATTTGTTTTTCATCGTAACCGTTTTATATGCCTCGTCCAGAGCGGAAGCGATCGTTTTGGATCGGACGCACCTGCCGTTGATATAAAAGATCTGCCGGCTTCGGTTGGAATATACGGCGTCGCGGATCCCCGCAAAACCGGTCAGCGTGTAACCGTCCTGTTCGTATTTTACCGGCAGAACAGACGCGGCAGTATCTTTTCCGAATATGCTGAAGATAACACTTTTCAAATCGCCGTTTCCTGGCGTGCGGAAAACCTCATTCCCGTTTGAAACAAGGCGGAACGAAACATCCGGATTCGCAATTGCCAGCTTTTGCACGATATCCGCGATATAAGAGGCCTCGGTACTGTCCTTTTTTAAAAACTTGTAGCGGGCGGGAGTATTGTAAAAAATATCCCGTACCGTTATTACGCTGCCCGCCGCTGCGCCGCGTTCTCCTGTTTCCACAACCTCGCAGCCTTTTATGTGCACGTAGATCCCGCTGCGGGCCTCCCTGGTTTTGCTCAGCAATTCCACATCCGAAACGGCCGCGATACTTGCAAGAGCCTCGCCGCGAAAGCCAAGCGTAGTGACACGATCCAGGTCCTCGCTGCTTCGGATTTTGCTGGTGGCGTGTTTGTCAAATGCGATGATCGCATCATCCGCTTCGAAGCCGCAGCCGTTATCCGTAACGCGAATATATTTGATGCCGCCTGCGCGAATTTCCACGTGGATTGTGCTGGCTCCTGCATCGATTGAATTCTCAACTAATTCTTTTACAACGGACGCCGGCCGCTCGATCACCTCTCCGGCTGCGATCTGGCACGCCGTAAGCTCGTCCAAAACGATAATTTTGCTCATATTTCCACCGCTTTATTTCACTTATACGATTTTCGCTCCGAATGGCATCAGCGCCAGCTTTGCAAATTTAAAATACTGTTTTCCGAACGGGATGCCGATGATGGTGATACAGAACAGGATTCCCAGTACGGCATATCCAGCCGCCATCCAGAGTCCGCAAATCAGCAGCCAAATAATATTGACGATCAATCTGCCCGCTCCGCCGCCGTAGATGATCTCCTTCCCAAAAGGGAAAAATGCCAATGTCCCGAATTTAAAGCACTGCACCCCATATGGGATCCCGACAATCGTAATACACCAGAGCAAGCCCGAGAGATACCAGGACAGTCCGCAAATCAGGCCTCCAAACAAAAACCATAAAATATTTCCCAAAATCCGCATTATTCTTCTGCCGCCCTTCTGAGCGTTTCGCCCGTCAACCGGTAAACAGTCCATTCTTTCATTGGAACAGCACCCATCGCCAAATAGAAGTCGATACTCGGGCGGTTCCAGTTCAGGCAGGACCATTCCAGTCTCCCGCATCCTTCTTCCACGGCAATTGCCGCCAGCTTTTTCAAGAGCCCTTTCCCGTAGCCTTTTCCTCTATACTCCGGCAATACGAACAAGTCCTCCAGATAAATGCCTGCTCTTCCCAGAAAAGTGGAAAAATTGTAAAAATATAGTGCAATGCCTACCTCTTTTCCTTCCTGCAGGGCAAATAATACCTGCGCCTTTTTACGGTCAAATATCCACTCTTCCAGAAGTGCCTCCGTAGCCACGACGTCGTCTGACATATGCTCATATTCCGCAAGCCGGTTTATAAAATCAAGAATAATCCCTGTATCTTTCCGCTGTGCGAATCGAAATTCCATCACGCAACTCCTCTCCTGCCTACCCTATCATATGATCGCAAATGGATCTGTGTGAAATTATACCAAATCTGAAAACGCTTAACAAGAAATCTTACAAAAGATAAAAGCGGACGCCGCTTTTATTCGGCGCCCGCTTCTTTCGCTTTAATATCTTCTTACAGAGGATCAGCCGATGGCTTTCTTTCTGTAGAACAGAAGGGCTACGGTTCCTGCCGCTGCGGCAATCGCAATCCCTGCGATCCACCAGCCGCTGTCTCCCGTAGGAGGATTCTCATCCGGAAGCTTCGTTCCCTCTTTTGTTCTTGTATCCGTAGCTCCGCAGCCGTGATCGCATTCTGCGGTCTCCGTACCGTCTTTCGCCGTTGTAGCGTCATTGTTGTAGACATAATTCGTAAAGGAATGTCCGAGCGCGGCAATCTCTTCCGTCTTCGTCTCCTCGCATCTCGAGCAGCTGTACGTCTTCACGCCCGCTTCCGTGCAGGACGGTTCCTTCGTCACTGTGCCCGCATCCCAATCGTGTTCCAGCGCGGCAATAGTTTCCGTCTTGGTTCCGCCGCACACCGGGCAGCTGTACGTCTTCACACCCGCTTCCGTGCAGGACGGTTCCTTTGTCACTTTGCCTTCGTCCCACGCGTGGGCTTCAAAATATTCTCTCTCGCAGATGGAGCATACCTTTTTATGCTGGTTATCGTCCACCTTCGTAATCGTGAAGTCATGCTCGCAATCCACGTCTTTGATTTCCACGGATCCGTCCGTGCCGATGAACTGATCTGTAATAGTAATGATTTCTCCCGGCGTATCCGAAGAATTCACCTCTACGACGATCAGATCCAGGGCGCTCGTACCGATCGAAGACGTTTTGTCCAATATGTCAAATACCAGCACGCAAACCTCTCCGTTCACCGGAGGATTCTGATTCATGCCGCCAGCCGCAGCAAAGACCACGGAATACGGATTTTTCTCCGGATTCCCGGGCGTCAGGGAGAAATTAGTGTTCGTCTTGATTTCCTTAAACGCAAGCTTCTGCGCATCGTATCCGATCTGAACCTTGAAATACGAAATCCCTGGATTATTGTTCAGTGTCAGCACGACCTCAACCGTATCTCCGATCGTGCCTTCCGTGTTTTCAAGGGCAAAGCCCGGCTTCGCGGAGGTATCCTCTACCGTAAATACAATTTTCTCAGATTCAACGTTATACCAGCTTTCTCCGCCCAAAATCACCGCGTGATACGTTCCCTCAGGAAGCACCGGCAGAGGCGTGTCCTTTCCGACCTGGAAGAAAATCTTATCTGTTTCGTTATATGCCGTATCAAGCTCCGAAGAGGTCGCCGTTCTGTCGTTGCCCTCTACCTGGTTCTGCGGATCATTGAAAACAATCGTTCCGTCTCCGCCAATATACGCATACTGAACAGAGATCGGTCCGCCCTGTTCTCCGTATGTCGAATCGGCGCCCGCATAGATGCACAGCCAGTCGGCGTTCGCTCTGTCCGCGCCCGTATACGAGATCCGGATCGGCTCGCCGACTTCGTACGCCGTCTTCTCCATGGAAATGGTCTTCTCAACCGGAGCTTTCTTCGCAATAAATTTAATTCCCACAACAAGCGCTTCGTTTCCCGTGGAATTAAAATGGGACAACGCGATAGGGCCCTGATAGGTGCTCTCCGACACGTCGATGACGGCGGTGCGTTCTCCCTGTGCCCAGCCGGCAGCGTCGGGATTCAGGACAGACGCATCCGTGCAGTTTGCCAGCGCAATGATTTTATCCGGATTGGAATATGCCGGCTGATCTGCACAGCCGATCGTCACGTTCTCGGACATCAGCGCAAAGCAGGACGTCAGCGTCATGCTTGCCTGTTTCGCCTTAAAGTTCATGTCCGTAGCATATGTGACCTCCACGGCTTCAAAGCCGGTAAGATCGAACAGGCCGATCGGCCAGCTGTTGTTATAGCCGAGATTCCGCATCGTACGATCCGGATAGCCGTGGCTCGCCCAATTCGAGGAAACGCCCTCCAGCAGCGAAAGATTGACCGTATAATCGCCGTTTTCCGCCGTGATGAGATCTTTTGCAATAACCTCAAATTCCACTTTCTCGCATTCAACGTCATACCAGCTTTCTCCGCCCAAAATCACTGCATGATACTTTCCCGGAGCCAGCATGGAAATGGATTCCTTATTATATACAATAATATTCTGACTATAGTCGTCTTGCCCTATGGGCACTGCGGTTCTGTCGTTGCCCTCCACGGCGTTCTGCGGATCGTTGAATACAATCTTGCCGCTTCCGTCGACATATGCATACTGCTCTGATACGTAGTCGTTCGGCTGAGGTCCGTACTCCTGACCTTCCTCCGGCTCCTTGTAGATGCAGAGCCAGTCGTTGTTCTCCGCGTCGGCGTTGTTATAAGTAACGGTAATAGGATCGCCCTCATAGAAAAGCGCCTTGTCCAGCGAAACCTTCTTGGAAAGATCGGTCCGGAAGGTCGCAAGAAGAATCCTATCGCCGTCCGGCTTCTTGGCAAAGATTTCTACCCTCTGCTCCTGACCGTCCTGATACGTATCGTTCAGCGTCTGCGTCAGATCCATGCTGAAGCGGTAGAACACCGTTGCGTCCGGAACCGTAGCTTTTACGGCGCCCTGAACTGCAGGTTCGGCGTTCGACGTGCCGGCCGCCTGTTCAGCGCCGCCGTTAACGGTATAGACCATCGTTGTCCCATCCGGGAACGCGCCGCCGAACCAGCCGCCCGCCGTCGCCGATGCGCCCTTGGTGTAGAAGAACGTATGCTCCTGCGCCGTAGGCGTCGCCGCAATCGCGCCGATGCCAAATGCGGCGTCGAAATTGATCACGAACTCGTCCTGCGCGGCGACCGTCGCAAAGCCCGCAAACGTCGTTACGATCATCGCCAGCACGACCAGTAAAGAAACGGATCTTTTCATATTCAATACCTCCATTAAAATTTATCAAAACTCATTGACATATATTTATGACAATTATTTGACCGTATTATATCAACAAAGCCGCCGTAAGTCAACAACAAACGGCGGCTCATCCCGATTTTTTTAAAATTTAACAATCAAAGTATAACATTTTTTTACGGTTTTCCCAGTTCTATGTCCCAATCGGCCAAATATTGTAAAATCATACCGATGTCGATTCCGTTCACTTCTTCGTCACAGTTGACGTCGGCAGCCGCCAGGTCAAGGAGTACATCCCAATCTGCCAGATACTGAAGCAGCAGGCCTGCATCAATCCCGTTGATTTCCCCGTTTCTGTCGACGTCTCCATATATAAGCGCGCGGATTTTATATGGAATTTCATGCAAAATGGCGTAGGAAAGCGCGCTGGAGCCTTCCTGCACATACATCGTTTCGAAGCCGCCGCAGCCTGCGAGCAGATGGCCTCCGATATAGTAAAAGCCATCCGGCATCCAGAGCGTTTTCAAATTCGGACACGCGGCAAAGGCATATCCATCAATTCTGTAAATGCCCTCCGGAAGCACGGCAGAGGACAGCGCGGAGCATCTGTAAAAAGCGCCCCATTTAATGGCCGATTCATTAAAATCGCCTATGAATCTTACTTTATTGAGATTCCGGCAGTCTGAAAAAGCGCCGGCTCCAATCGTCAGCGTGCCGCCTTCAAAAGTAAAATCTTGCAGGCTCGCACAGCCCTCAAAGGCATAATCCGACACGAAGCCGAAGCCTTTTACAGCTCCCAGGGCCTGCAGATTCGTACAACCGCTGAAGGCCGCTTCCAACGCGGTCTCTGTTTCGGCTGCAAGCACGGCCTCGCGCAGCGACGTACAATTTTTGAACGTTCCCGGAGGCACCTCTTTGGCTGTCTCGGGAAACACGACACGCTCCAGCGACGCGCAATTTTCAAAAACACAGGATTCAAGAAGGGAAAGCGTTTCCGGAAGCGTAATTTCCTTTAAAGAAACGCAGTTTTTAAAGGCTCCGTATCCGATCTCCCGCACGCTTTGCGGGATCGTAACGGAAGTAAGAGAAGTGCAGTATTCAAACGCGTATCTTCCGATGCGCACGGCGCCCTCCGGGATCGTGATCCGCGTGATCCGCTCGCAGCCCAGGAAGGCTTCCTCTCCGATCTCCCGTACGGGAACACCCCCCAGCTCCGCAGGAATTTCGACAACCGATGCGCGGCCCGTATAGCGGGTAACGACCGCCGTTCCGTCCTCGAGCAGCTCATATGCAAAAGGCTCCGCCGCACGGCAGGAAAGCAGGGAAACAGAAAAATAAAATATTCCGCAGATCAGAAACGCGTATATAAATTTTCGCATGGCGCCCCTCCGACATTAATTTTTAACATTGCGTCATTATTGTATCATATAATTTTCGGAGGGGCAATAATTTATAAAAGCTGCGGACAATCCTCGTGCGCCTTATACGCACGTACATATTCAATCAGCCATTTATAGTAAATGTCCCCATGGCCGCCCTTCATGGGTTCGATATCGCGGGAAAATTCCGGCGTATAATTATCGACAAACGCCGTTTTTCCGTCCACCACAAAGCGCTGCGCGGCCCATTCGTTCCACCAGGTCACGGTGACAATGCGCGGGCGCGCGGAAAACGCGTTTTTCCACTGGCGGTAAAACGTTTCTCCTCCCCGTCTTCCGAGGGCGGTATCCGTGCAGGTCATATACGTAGCCTGCGCCGCCGTACAGACGCAGATCTGTTCGTTGTTTCCGTCAAGATCCTGGCACGGTTTGTTTTCATGGCTCAGGAAGCTCCATTCGCAGGGCGCAAGGTTTTTTACAAGCCCCCACATTTTACGCACCGTCGCATATGCGGGAGGATTTTCCGTAAGCTCCGTCGTCAGCGTAAACAGCTTCCCGTCCCAATAAACCAGAAGATCTTTATATTCCTCTTTGCTGAAGTGCTCATTGTACAGCTTGTCGCATACCGCATAGCCGAATGCAGGAGCCGTTTTGTTCCAGGAAACGACGTACGGCGTCCGAAGGCCTTCCTTTCGCATTTCCAAAAGCGTGCTCAGAAGAGCCTCCGCCGGCTTCCGCACCATCTGGTCCCAATAATCGCCGGGAACGCCCGTATCCCAGCCCGGAGACGCATTCGTATTGTCCAGAATAATAAAGTCGATTCCCGCAGCCTGCAGCAGCTCCATGTGGCGGCGAATGATTTTGCGATCGTCGCTTCGGTAGTAGCCAAGCGCCGGCTCCGACCAGAAATGAAATTGTCCGACGGCGCCCCAGGTGTCTTTTCCGGCTAAAATCTCTGCAATATTTTTCGGTTTTTCCCCGCCATATTTCACAATCGGGTTAAACCACGTGCTGTAGCAGATTCCCACAAGATCTTTTTTACTTCCGATATCAAGTCCGTAATTCATTTCCCCAATGCCTCCCTTCGGAGCGCCGCAAAGGCGTCTTTCGAATTTTGTATCGTCTTTCTGCTGACGCAGTATGCAAGACGGAAATAGCCGGGATAACCGAAGCCGCTTCCGCTGACGATCACAAGACGATGCTTCAGCGCCAGATCGCAGAACGCGACGTCATCCTCGATCGGAGAACGCGGGAACAGATAGAACGCGCCCTTCGGGAGCACGCATTCATAGCCCGTATCCATTAAAATTTCATACAGTGCGTCTCGGCGTTCACGATAGGCTTCCAGTCCGGCGACGTCCTCCAAATGGTCAGCAGCCACTTTCTGGAAAAGCCCGGGTGCATTTACGAAGCCGAGCGTTCTGTTGCAGAAAATCAGCGCGTCCATCAGTACGTCCGCGTTCCGAATCTGCGGATTGACTGCAACGTATCCAATTCGCTCTCCCGGCAGCGCCAGGGATTTACTGAACGAATTTACAATAATGGAGTTTTTGAAAATGACGCTCATTGCCGGCACCCTGACGCCGTCATAAACAATTTTTACATAGGGCTCATCAGATACGACATAGACCGGTTGGCCGAAGGCAGTCTCCGCGCGTTCCAGCACCGCATTCAGGGCTTTCAGACTCGCCTCGTCGTACACCGCGCCGCTCGGGTTGTTCGGAGAATTCAGAATCATCGCCTTCGTCTTTGAGGTAATAGCCCTTTCAATGGCGGGAACGTCAAGCTCGAACGTGCCGGGGAGCGCCGGAACGGGAACGATTTTTCCGCCGAAATTCGTTACATATCCTTTGTATTCTCCGAAAAAGGGCGCAATCACAATGACCTCGTCGCCGGGATTCAGAAGGGAATCCATCGTCACGGAAAGACCTGCCGCAGCGCCCGTGACCATCATAATGTGATTTTCGGTAAAGTCCACATTCGTTTCCTTTTTTAAATACGCCGCGATTTTTGCACGCACATCCGGAAAGCCCGCGTTCGGCATATATTTATGGATGCCCGGTTCGGAAACCAGCCTTTTCAGATCCTCCAGAACAGAGGCAGGAGGCTCCGGATCGGGATTTCCGAGCGCAAAATCATAAACATTCTCTTCTCCGTACTGTTTCTTCAGCCGATTGCCCTGTTCAAACATGGCTCTGATAGAAGAGCCCGCGGCTAAACTTCCCGTAATTCTTTCTGAAAACATCTTTCTGTTTCCCGCCTTTCTGCTGTCAAGATTTGAGCGCCGCAATCACGGCCGCAGGATCCGCCGCGCCAAATACAGCGCTTCCGGCCACTAAAACGTTCGCACCTGCTGCGCGGACTTCTTTACACGTTACGGGATCCACGCCACCATCGACCTCAATGTCCAGATCCGGCATGCCCAGCTCGTCCGCCATCCGTCGCAGCGCGGCAATTTTACGCGTTGTCGCAGGAATATAGGACTGACCTCCGAAGCCGGGATTCACCGACATCAGAAGCACCATGTCCAGATCCGGGAGGATACTTTCCAGCGTGGAAACGGGTGTCGCAGGATTCAGCGCAGCGGCGGCTTTCAGATTTCTTTTTTTGATCATCTGGATCGTTCTGTGAAGATGAACGCACGCCTCCTGATGAACCGTAATAATGTCTGCGCCCGCTTCGGCAAACGCGTCTATGTACCGGTCCGGATTTTCAATCATGAGATGCACGTCAAACGGCAGCTTTGTCGCTTTTCTGGCGCATTTTACGACCGGAATGCCAAGAGAAATATTCGGGACAAAATGCCCGTCCATCACATCCACATGTACAAGGTCTGCGCCTGCCGCTTCTATTTTTCTGATTTCGTTGCCCAATTCGGCAAAATCTGCCGAAAGGATCGACGGTGCAACGTATATTTTCATTGTATCAGTCCCTTCCGATTTTTATGATCGATACCTGTTTTTATGTTTTTCCTCAAGCTCCTCATAAATGCGGACATACCGTGCGAGGCGCTGCGGATGCATCTTTCCGGAGGACAGCAGGGCTTCCGTAAAACACCCTGGCTCGCCGGTATGGCTGCAGTCTGCAAATCTGCATGCGCTTTTATTATTATACATCTCCGGATAACAGTCCTGCAAGTGCTGTGGTTCGATTTCATCGGATTCCAGCATGCTGAAGCCTGGAGAATCGATCAAAAAAGTAGGCTTCCGAAAGCCATCCGTTACCATAAAAAGCTCGGAATGCCGTGTGGTGTGGCGTCCGCGCCCCGTTTTTTCGCTGAGACCGCCCGTATCCATCAGCCGCCTTCCCGCGATCGTATTGATGAAAGTGGATTTTCCCGCTCCCGACTGTCCCGCGACGACAGTGCGCAGGCCGTCCAGAGCTTCCATTACCGGCAGAAAGCTTTCTCTGTCGCGAGCCGAAGTAATAAAGCATTTTACGGCAGGAGCATATTGTGCGAAAATCGATTCCGCAGCGTCAGGGTCCTGATCCGATTTACTGATTAACAGTATGAATTCGATATTTTTCCGCTCCGCCATGACAATCATTTTGTCGAGCAGAAGCAGATCGGGCTTTGGATTTGCGGAAGCCGCTGCGAAAAGGAGCTGATCGACATTTGCGACAGCCGGCCGGCGAAGCTCGTTCCTTCGCGGAGCAATTTCTGCAATCGCTGCGGTTTTCTGCGCATCGTTCCTTTCATCGATCGATACAGCGTCTCCGATCAGGGGCTTCCGAAGCTCTTTGCGGAAAATACCGCGGGCGCCGCATCTGTAAACGCAGGCGCAGTCCGGCACCCAGACATGATACAGACCTCCGACGCCCTTCAAAATAATACCGTCATTCATATACGTTGATGGCTTTATACAGCTTGGTATCCCCTCCGACTTCTCCGATATAAATATACACTTTGGTAGGAGCTTGATTCAGAGACATCGGAATCTCGTAT
This sequence comes from uncultured Clostridium sp., assembly GCA_900543695.1. Taxonomy (GTDB): domain Bacteria; phylum Bacillota; class Clostridia; order UBA1212; family UBA1255; genus Egerieisoma. The sequence goes on from UQSG01000014.1 coordinate 19,307, forward strand.
TCCAGCGGGAATTGATCTGCCGAAACATTGGGCGCCAAATGGACCACTTCGGCTGTCTGATTTCCGTCTGTCATAACGGCTTCGATCCGGACGGAGCACGCGTTCCCGGTAATCTGATCGGAAGGAAATTCCAGATACATCTTTTTTCTCGGCGTAATTTTATCAACGTCATAGAAAAAGAGATTGACGGTTTCATTCGCCATCAGTTCCGTGCCGGGGGCGGGATATTGCGCCACTACCGTGTCGGAGGCATAAATATGTGTCGGAGAAGGAGACAGTGTTGGGGAGGCCGTAGGCGCAGGCGAAGCCGTAGGAAGACTTGTCGCCGTAGGATCGTCCCCACTCGGGGTGTGTCCGGGATCGAACGTGGCGCCGTCCGGCGAAGCCGTTCCCGGAGCAGGCGCGGGAGTTTCCGTGCCCGGCGCGGGGGATTCTGTCTCCGGCACCGGCGTCGAAGACCCCGCAGGCGTAGGGCTCTGCGTGGGTGTCAGCGTCGGCGTAATAAGAATCTCATCGATCAGTGCCGACGGCGAGGGGTATACAATTCCCACATTCAGGTTGACATTTGCTTTGCCAAGCTCCTTAACAGCTTCTTCCAGCGTCATTCCAATTACACGGGGAACCGTAACCTTCTTATACAATACGCCGGAGCTGTAATATATCGTAATGGTATCGTTTTTTTCTAAAATGCTGCCAGGACCGGGAGACGTGCGGATAATCTTGCCGTCCTCGTATTTAGAGCTGTTCAGCGCTTTGTACTCCACATTGATTTCCTGCGTCGTAAGCTCCGTGCCAACCGCCTGGAAGGATTTGCCCGAATAATCGTCTACAATCAAGGAGCCCTCTTTTGCAGAGACGGAAAGCAGGATGGAATCCTCCTCCTGTAAAATTTCGCCGGCCTGTACGGACTGTTCAATAACATACCCCGCCGGATATTCGTCGCTTTCAACAAGCTCCTGTTCAACGCGGATTCCGCAGCTTTCCACGGCTTCTTTTACTGTAGAAGCAAGCATGCCGGTGTAATTCACTACCTTATACTGTATGATGTTGTAATTTGTAAAATTTTTCCGAACCATATTGTGCCGGGAAACGATGAAAATCAGCACCAGAATCGAAACGATGACCGCAGCGAGATAAGTGATCGTCTGAAGGACGACGTTCCGTACCATAGCGGTCTTTTCTTCACCTGCATTTTCTTCCGCGATCACGCCGCTGCTTTCTCCATTCAGCGTGATATTTTCTTCCTCTGGAGGGACGGTCATGTCCATCTCGTCTTCTGCATTTTCATAGTCCACCAAAAAAGAAACGTATGGGTTCTTCATTACCTTCAGAAGACGCTCATACATTTCCCCTGCCGACTGAAAGCGTTTATTTGTCTCTTTTCTCGTGGCCAATACGATCAGATCGTTCACGCCGTATGGAATTGTCGGATCGACCTCGTGCGGCGGTTTGATTTTGCCGTCAATATGCTTAAGCGCAATCGAGACATGGGAATCGCCGTCATACGGTACGCTTCCGGTAATCATTTCATACATTGTGATTCCGATGGAGTAAATGTCGGAGCGTTCGTCGACAAAGCCTCCGCGCACCTGCTCCGGTGAAAGATAGTGTACGGAGCCTGCGCTGTCGCTTGCAGCTGATTTTGTCGCAGAGGATACGGCTCTGGCGATCCCGAAGTCCGTAAGCTTGACGACGCCCTCCTCCGTAATCATAATGTTCAGCGGCTTGATGTCGCGATGGATAATATTGTGACTGTGCGCATGTTCTACCGCGGAAAGAATCTGCGCGGTAATTTTCAGCGTATTGCGCCAGGGAAGCTTCTTTTTTGCCTTAATCAGTTTATCCAGCGTCAGGCCGTCGATGTATTCCATGACGATATATTGGATGTCGTCGTCGTTGCCCATGTCATAGATCGAGACGATATTCGGGTGAGAAAGCTTCTGCGCAGCCGTGGCCTCGTTTCTGAAGCGTTTGATAAATTCCTCGTCGTAACAGAATTCTTTCTTTAAAATTTTTACAGCCACTACATTTCCGGATTCAAGATCAATGGCACGATATACAAAGGACATGCCGCCTTCGCCGACTTTTTCATGGATTTCATATCGGTTATTCAGGATATAGCCTTCTGTCAAATCGCTCATTTTATTCAAATTCCTTTCCAATTACGGCTGCTCCGGCTGTTTTACAGCACCGCGGCAATAACGGTGATGTTATCCAGCCCGCCGTGTTCGTTCGCCGCGTCGATCAGACGTCTGCAAATGCAATCCGGACCGCCTTCCTCCGACGCAATTTTCAGAATCATGCTGTCCTCTATCATTTTATTAAGTCCATCGGAGCAGAGGATCAGGATGTCACCGGATTGATAATTAGATTCGAAGAGATCCGGCCCGGAATAATTCCGGATTCCGAGCGCCTTTGTGATTTCATTGCGCCGCGGATGGGTTCTTGCCTCTTCCGCTCCGATACTGCCGGCCCGCAGCAGCAATTCGACATAGGAATGGTCTGCCGTAATCTGACGGATAAAATGATCTGAAATCAGATATGCCCGGCTGTCACCCAAATTCCCTATGATCAGCTTGCCTCCCGCTACAACGGCGGCCACAGCGGTGGTTCCCATTCCCAGAAAGCCCGCTTCGGACGCGGCTTTATATAATATGATATCATTGGCTTTTCGAAACGTGTCTTCTATGAATTGCGCAATTTGCGCGGGATTTTTTTGATCTCCGGCTGCTTTCGCTCCATCGATGAAAGTGCTGACCGCCACGGCGCTTGCCACTTCTCCAGCATTATGGCCTCCCATGCCGTCCGCAACGATAAAAAAGCTCGTACCCGCATCGGCTGTATAATATCCGAAGCTGTCCTGATTAATTTTTCTGATCTGCCCTTTATCGCTTTTTGCGCAAAATTCCATCGATTATTGCCTCCGATTTTCATCTTCCGCCCGTCTCAGCTGCCCGCACGCCGCTTCGATGTCCCGCCCCAGAGTACGCCGCAGCGTGACGTTAATCCCGCCGGCCGCAAGGATCTTCTGAAAAGACAATATGTTTTTCTTTGAAGCTTTTTCGTATCCGGTGCCCTCCACACGATTGACGGGAATCAGATTCACATGGCATAGCTTGCCTTTCAGCAAGGAAACAAGACGCGCGGCATGCGCTTCCGAATCGTTGATGCCTTCTATCAAAGCATATTCATAGGTTATCCGGCGTCCTGTATTCAGAGTATAAATATTACACGCATCAAGTAATTTGTCAAGGGGATATTTCCGGTTCACAGGCATCATTTCCGATCTCTGTGTATTAAAAGGGGAATGGAGCGACACCGAAAGCGTAACCGGCAGTCCCTCTTCTGAAAGGCGTATGATCTGCTCCGCAAGACCGCAGGTAGACAGTGAAAGGTTCCGGCAGCTGATTCCCAGGCCGTTTGTGTCACGCGCCATTCGAATAAAGCGGACGACGTTTTCATAATTGTCAAGAGGCTCGCCGATTCCCATCATCACAACATGTCCGATGCGGATCTGCAGATCTGTATTCATGGTAATGATCTGTCCCAGAATTTCGCCGGCTGTCAGGCTGCGGACAAAGCCGGCCTGCGCAGAAGCGCAGAACGAGCAGCCCATTTTGCAGCCGACCTGAGTGGAAACGCATGCGGAATATCCGTATTTATATTTCATCAGAACGCTTTCGACAAAATTGCCGTCTCCAAGACCCAGAAGATATTTTACCGTTCCGTCCAGAGCGGATTCCAGACGTCTTCGGATGCTCAGCCTGCCGGCCGCATAGTTCTCCTTCAGCTCTTTGCGAAACGTTTCGGGCAGGTTCGTCATTTCTTCAAAATCCGCGCCTCGGTACAGCCAGCCGCGCAGCTGCGCGGCGCGAAAGCGCGGCTGCCCAAGCGATGTGGTCAGCGTCTCCAATTCCTCTTGACTATAATCAAGTAAATTTTGTAATTTTGTGGCCATTGACATATTCTCCTGCCGTCATTTTTTTGGCAGACGGCGCCTGCAGCTCCATGATTCTGAGCATTGCGTCCCCGGCTGCGACCAAAATGCCGTCTTTAGATGCTTCTGTCACGCTTCCCGGCTCCAAAGAGGCAGGACGCTTTTCTCCGGTCAGAAGCGTGCGCCAAATTTTAATGCGTGCGCCCGTTTCGTCAAAGGAAAAGCTGACGGGAAACGGGTTCGTGCCTCTGACCAGATTATGGATCTGCTGCGCGCTGGCGGACCAGTCGATTTTTCCCGTGTCCCGGTTTACCATCGGCGCATACGTGGCCTCTTCATGATTCTGGGGCGTACGGGTAAGCGTGCCGTTTGCAAGCGCTTCCAGCGTCCGCTTCAGAGTAATGGGCCCCAGACGCGAAAGCGCGTCGTGCAGCTCGCCCATCGTCATATTCGCGTCGATCGGGTACCTGTCCGACAGTAAAATGTCGCCGGTATCCATCCCGGCGTCCGTCATCATCGTAGTAATCCCCGACTCCCGCTCTCCGTTGATGACAGCGTGCCAAAGCGGCGCGGCTCCCCTGTATTTGGGCAGAAGGCTGGCATGAACGTTGATGCAGCCCATCGGCGGAATTTCCAGGAGCTCTTTGGGTAAAATCTTACCGTAAGCCGCCGTAACAAACAAATCCGGTTTATAGCTGCGCAGCACGCCCCAGAAATCCTCGGTCCGGACGCTTTTCGGCTGAAGGACAGGAATCCCGGCTGCTTCGGCCGTTTCCTTCACAGGAGGAGGCGTCATCCGGTAGGTTCGCCCCTTCGGCATATCCGGCTTTGTAACGACGCAGGCGACGGAATATTCCGTATGATTCTTTATCAGCATTTCCAGGCAGGGAACGGCAAATTCCGGCGTTCCCATGAAAATGATCCGCATAGCCTCACTCCTCGTTCTCCGGAATCTTTTCATATACAAGAGCTTTATCTTTGTATAAAATTCCTGACAGGTGATCAATCTCGTGGCAGAGGATTACGGCAAGGTAGGACTCCGCCTCGAGTTCAAGCTTGTTCCCGTCCGGATCCAGCGCTTCTACCGCAACCTTCTGCGGACGTTTGACCGTTCCCCGGTATCCGGGCAGACTGAGGCAGCCCTCGCAGCTTTCCTGCTCGCCCTCTGCCTTTGTAATAACGGGGTTAATCAGCGCAAATTTTCCGCCCTCCCTGTCGTCGATCACTACAATCTGCCGCACGATGCCGATCTGCGGCGCTGCAAGCCCGACTCCGTCCGCTGCGTACATTGTTTCAAACATGTCTTCTACAAGGCGCCGTACGCCATCATTGATTTCACGGACGGGCTTGCATTTTACACGCAGGATTTCATCTCCGTTTTTTCTGATATTTCTGATTGCCATTGATACAATTTACCTCCCGTCGAAACGAATGGACAGATTTGCTCTGCCTCTGATTTTCTTCAACATTTTACCATCCTCCGTCCAGTGTGCCAAAAACTCTGTCAGCGTCGTTCTGCATTTGCTTTTTAATGTAATGACCCACCGGTATTTGTTGTTTAATTTGGGCTGCTCAGCACGCGCAGGCCCGAGAATTTCTACGTCCGGGACGCCGGCGTCTCGCATTTTTCCGCACGCCGCCGCAGCAGTTTCATAGGTGGCCCGATCCTCCTCGCCGCTGAAGCGCAGCACGCACATTGCGCAAAAAGGCGGGTAATGCAGATTCCTGCGCACCGTAATTTCGTTAGCGTAAAATTCCGCGTAATCGTGGCGGCATGCGGCGGTAATTGCATAGTCGTCCGTTTGATACGCCTGAATGATCACTTTGCCAGCGCTGCTTCCTCTTCCGGCCCGTCCCGCCATCTGGGAAAACAATTGAAAGGCCCGTTCTTCCGCCTTATAATCCGGCATGTTGATCAGGCTGTCCGCAGATATTATACCAACAAGCGTTACGTTCGGAAAGTCATGCCCTTTGGCGATCATTTGCGTCCCTACCAGGAATGGAGCCTCGCCGGCTGCAAAGCTGCTTAAAATTTTCTCGCAGCCGTCTCTCCCGGAGGTGGTATCCGTATCCATCCGAAGAACCGCAGCGTCCGGGAACAGCTTCCGAAGCTCTTCCACAACTTTCTGCGTCCCCGTTCCATGCCGTTCGAAATCGGCGCTTCCACAGCGCGGGCAGACGGCCGGCGCCGGCGCGGTTCGTCCGCAGTAATGGCAGATCAAACGGTTTCCGTGCTCGTGATAGGTCATCGGCACGCTGCATCGCGCGCATTTCATGATGCTTCCGCAGCTTCTGCAAAGCATCTGCTTCGCATATCCTCTTCTGTGTACGAAAAGCATCGCCTGCTTTCCGGACCGGTATGTTTCTCCCAGCGCATGTTTTAATTTTTCCCCGAAAACGCTGAAGTAATCCGCCGTTCCGGTTTCGCGGGCTTCCCGAAGATCCTCCAGGAGCATTTCCGGCAGTGCGGCGCGGTTGGCGCGTTTCGTAAGGCGTACGCAGTGAATCTCGTGCCGGACGGCGCGGTAATAGGTTTCCACCCTTGGCGTCGCAGAGCCGTACAATACCACGGCGTTTCGGATTCTGCCGATCGTCTCCGCAATTTCCGCGGCATGATAATGCGGCGCGGCATCTTCGGAGTAATAGGACGGCTCATGCTCTTCGTCCAGAATAATCAATCTGAGCCGGCGAAACGGAGCGAATATGGCGGAGCGCGCACCGACAGCAACAGATACCGCACCGTTTTTTATCTTATTCCATTGCAAATTTCGTTCTCCGTCGCTCATCCTGCTGTGAAGCACCGCGACGTTTTCCCCAAATCTGCGGCGGAAATGGGCTGTCATCTGCGGCGTCAGAGAAATTTCCGGAACAAGCAGCAGCGCATCTCCGCCCGAGGCGATCGTCTCCGAAATCAGCTGAAGATATAGCTCCGTTTTTCCGCTTCCCGTAATACCGTGAACGAGGCATTCCGCAAACCGGTTTTTCCGCATCAGTTCCAGGATATCGTCATACGCCTTCTGCTGTTCCTCGTTTAAAACGTGCCGGTCGTAGGTCGGAAGAGGAAAGCTCTGGCGGCTGAGCTTCTTACGGTCTTTCAGCGCTTCTTCCGGAGGCGGGGTTCTTGTCTCGATGCGGATATAACCTCTCTTTGCCAACGTATCCAAAACGCCTGCTCCGCAGCCTGCGTTCTTCGCCAGCTCTGAAACGGGACGGCTTCCCGCCTCCAGCTCTTCCAGAATGCGAATCTGGCGGATATTGCGCAGCGCGCCGGACGCAGCCGCTGCTCTGACCGTCTCCGGCGGAACGCAGAGCCGGGCATATTTTAACGCTCTGCCCTTCGGCGCCGGAGGCGGAACCATGCAGCGCACGCAGGCGCCAAGCGAGCAGAAATACATGGTTTTCATTTTCTCCGCAAGCGTCATTTCGTACGCTTCCAAAGGCGGGCGGACCGCGCTGACGCCGGCGATCGTTTTGAAGCGGGCTTTTCCGCCGTCTTCGGGCTCATACGCATCCCCCACGCGCCATACCACGCCGGTCTCCGGCCGTTTTCTGTGTCCGAACGGAACATCAACAAAACTACCTCGTATGATTTGGCCGTTTTGAATCAGCGTTTCATCTACGAGGTAGGTGTATTCGATATCAAATTCCGCATTGCTCTGCAATAAATGGACTCCGATCTGCCGCATGGGGAATGGCAAGCTCAAACGTATTTTTTGATAAACTCGGGGATCGCCGTTTCATCTCCGTTTATGCTGATATAAAAATGTACGTTGTTTTTCTCCGCGATTTTCTCAAGGCCGTCGAAGAATTCCTTTAATGATTCGGGACTCTGATGAATGATGTATGTCAGTCCGTCAATAAAGATCGTCTCGATGTCATAATTCTGAGAAGCAACCCCGCAGAGAAATCCCAGAAACGCTTCCGAGCCGAAAACGGGATAATCGAGTATATTTACAAAACGGATTTTATGAGAAAGCTTGATGCTCAGTTCACTGCTGTCGTCGATATATACAACGTTTCCGCTGCTGCTGTTCACAATATTATTCGCGTTCTCCAGCATCTGCTTCGTCTTTCCCATGCCTTTTCTGCCGTAAAATACTTTTATCATATTTACCGCCTCCATTTCTATAGTGCTTATACTATACTATGTTTTTGTCGAAATTTCAAGCCGATTTTCTCCTCCGGCGCAGCCGCAGACCGCCCGGCTTTCACGTGCCGGGCGGTCTGTAAAAAGCTGTATTTTTGCTTTTGCTGCGCGTTTTTATTCCTGTTCGCCCGCTTCCGCCGGCACGGTCTCCTGCGGTTCACTTACGCGCTTTTTATCGCCGATGCTGAGCAGCAGATTCAGCAGAATGCCGAAGATCGCTGCGCCCGCAATGCACGGAACATTGATCCCAAAGAAAGGGATATTTCCGCCAAACGCATAATTTCCTCCGATTCCGATCACCATGATCGAAGCGATCACCGCAATATTTTTGGCGCTGAACATGTCCGCCTTTCTGTCGATCATGATCGCAATGCCCTGCGCCGCAATGGCTCCGAACAGATAGATTTCAAGACCGCCGATCACTGCAAGCGGAATTCCGTACACGACGCGGATCAGAGGCGTAAAGAAGGAGATCACCATTGCAAGTACGGCCGCCACGGCAAGAACCGGTACGGAAAATACTCTTGTGATCGCCATCGTGCTGATATTTTCCCCGTAATTGGTGCCCGCAGGCCCGCCGATAAAACCGGAAACCATATCGCACAGGCCGTCTCCAATCAGATTCCTGTCCAGCATATCAACCAGGCTGTAGCCGAGCTTTTTTCCCTTTTTCTTTGCAACGTCGTTGACATAAATATCAAGCTGATACATATGCGCCGTGGATTCGGGGATCGTGGCAATCGCAATCGGCATAATGGCGGCAACGGCTGCCCAGGAGATCTTCGGCAGCGAAAAGGCGGGCACCGCAAGGATACCGTTCGGAGATTTCCATGGAGATTCTGCCAGCACTGCGTCCGACATCGAACGGAAAAGGTTCATGTCGCGGTTGATCAGGAAAAGGATAAGCGCCGCGGCGCATCCCGTGAGAGCTCCCAACAGCAGCGGAAGCTGTCCGAGGAAGCCTTTGAGATATCTGGAGAACACAACCGTCGCCAGAAGCGTTATGAGAGAAATGACCCAAACCCAATTCGATGCGGACGCAGGCGTCTTCCGGAGCGTCTGCAGCTCCCATTCGATGCGTTCTCTGGCTTCCGTATCCTCCGCAGGAATCTTGTCCGCGGTTTTTTCCAAAAGAACGATCTGCGCTTCAATCTGTTCTTCCTCGCTGACCAGGCCGTCCGTCGGGCCGATGATATCATCCAGATACGTTTCATAATCCTCGGCCGCGTATTGATGCACAATCCCCAGGTTCTCAAGCTCAGGGCATACGAGTTCCTTGGGCGCCGCATCTGTAAGCGCGTTTCCCGCAAGCGTAAGGCCGATAATCATCGCCACCGGGCCCGTAATCGTAGGCGGCAGAATTTTTTCGACGGCATGTCTGCCGAAAAATTTTACCAAAAGTCCCGCGGCAATGGACACGAGTCCTGACAGAATAATGCCGAACTGGGCGTAGGAAATCAATTCTCCCGGTAAAATTCCGGTACTGTTGAATTCCTCGATCTGCTCGGCGGTTCCCTCTGCGGCAACCATGCTTGCAATCGCAGTCAGATAAGCAAAGCTTGATCCGTAATACAGCGGGATTTTTCTTCCCGTGATCAAAATAAAGCAAAGTGTGGCAAGACCGCTTGCAAAAATTGTGGTCGACACCTGGAAGCCCGTTATGAGGGCAACCGTAACGGTCGCCGGAAACATGACGATCACCTGCTGGATCGCGTACAGCAGGAGCTTCCCGGTTGTCGGACGCTCCTGCGGCAGGTAGCCTATTATTTCTTTCTCTCTTCTCATTTGCTGCCGCTCCTCTTTTTTTATATCTGTAGAATTATATTTTATATGGCAGAATTTTGCAATCATTTTAGATACATTTTACAAAATTTAACAGCCCGAATGGGAGCAGCAGCGGTTCTGCGGAAAAGAAGCCTCCTTTATTTCCATAAAAACGGCGGATAGGCGTCAATCTCGCCGCGGATATATCGGGCCAGTAAAAGGGCCTGTATATTCGGAAGCATCCCCCACGTAATCTTTTCCTGCAGGTACGGATGCCTGAGGGTTTCCTTTTTTTTGGCCTGCCATGCGTTCAGAATTGCTTTTCTGCCGTTTTTATTCAAAAATACGCTTCCGTCCTCCTGCCGTTCAAAATGTTCCGCATTTAACCCCTTGATATTGATGGTAGAGATTGCAAGCCGATCGCAGATTACGCCGCGGAATTCCTCCATCAGATCCATCGCAAGAGAAACGTCTCCGCACCGATCCCGGTGCAGCAGGCCTGCATCCGGATCAAGGCCCGCGCCCTCCAGCGCATGTGTACATTCCTGCAGCATCAATGCGTACAGGAAAGAAAGAACGGCTCCGAGCGGATCCTTCGGTGGATCCGATGGAAGCGCCGAGAAGAAAAAATCCTTTTTATTCTGTAAAATCACTTCATCGAGCACGCCGTAATAGCAGGAATCTGCCTCTGCCTCCATTTTCCGCAGCGCATCAAAGTTTTTAGCCTCAGGCAGCATCTGATACGTTCGTTTCAGGAATGCTCCGGCGATTTTCAGCTTTACCGCATCCACGCGTTCGGGATATTCCCGCGCCGTCCGTTCGACAATCCATCGGGTATTATATATTTTGCTGCTGACAAATCCCTTTGCGACGGTAAGACTTGCCGCTTCGTCGGAGGAAATTTTGTAGAGGTTCTCCCGGAGCGCCCTGTTTGCGCCCGATTTACCCTGTATGCCTGCCAGAAATTCGCCGGAGGGAGAAAAAAAGCTCAGATTGATGCCCCGCGCGGCACACGCGCCCATCAGAGAGGGCGAGACGCCTTTTTGGCCGAAGTACAAAATCGATTCAAAAGAATACAAAGGGAAACAGCCTGCCACTTTTTCTCCGATGCTGGCAATCACGTTCTCACCGTCAAGAGAGAGGTAACTTTCAGGTGCCATCACAAACAGCGAATTCAATAATTTCTGCATAAAATCAGCTCCTTTTTCCACGGTTAAATTCATTGAAAGCAAGAAAGCCGGAGCATTCCCTATCTTGTCAGGTCTTAAGGCACGATGCCTTCCATCCAAATCAGCTTGCCGTTCCTGTTTGCCTCGCTCCCATGTTTTTCCCGAAAGCATTCATAGTCCGCCTTTATCGCAGCACGTTCAATCAGCTTATTTTTAGTTTATCTTAAATGTAAAAATATGTCAATCTTTTTTATTCTGTTTTTTCAAAATAATTTGTAATTAATAAAATAAATAATTATACTTTCGCGTTATTTTCTAATCAAATTTCATTTATTATTTATATATAATGATATTTAAGTGGGAATTTCACCCAGAAACAGCCGCCTGCTTTACAAGTCAGGCGGCTTCGGTGCTCCAAGCGCATATGCGGCGTCTAAATCATTCTAATGCATCCCGCATTTCTTTCGAATCTGTCCCCTGGTCGCGTTTCGAGGAAGACGCGGTTTTCTTTTTCTGGAGGACTTTGACCTCGTCGGCACGAAACGTCGCCAAATCCGTTTCCGTTTCTTTGTCAAGCCGGACTCTAACCGTCTCCCGAAGAAGATTGACATCCGTAATAACGCCCCTGCCTTCCGGCGTATCTACGACGGAGCCCGCCCCGGGAAGTCTGCGGATCGCGTCTTCATAAGCTTCCTGCTCATATTTCAGGCAGCACATCAATCTTCCGCACGTCCCGGATATTTTGGTGGGACTTAAAGAGAGGCTTTGCTCTTTTGCCATTTTAATCGATACCGGCTGAAATTCTCCTGTTGCGGATGCACAGCATATGACGCGTCCGCAGATCCCGATTCCGCCAACAGCTTTCGCCTGGTCCCGCACGCCTACCTGGCGGAGCTCAATTCTTGTCTTGAAGACAGAAGCAAGGTCTTTGACTAGATCCCGGAAATCGATTCTGGTATCTGCAATAAAATAAAAAAGAATTTTGTTGCCGTCAAAGGTATACTCTACGTCGATCAGCTTCATTTGCAGGCCATGCTTTTCGATTTTTTCGCAGCAGATTCGGAATGCGTCTTTCTCTTTTATTGTATTTTCGTTATGAAGCCGGATGTCTTCCTCCGTCGCAATACGGATTACATTTTTAAGCGGCAGAAACGCGTCTGCGTCCTCTATTTCCCGGATGGGAGACATCGCCTCTCCAAATTCAAGCCCCCGTGCCGTTTCAACGATCACCTGCATACCCGACTCGATGGCAAATCCATTCGGATTAAAATAATACATTTTCCCTGTATTTTTAAAACGTACGCCCACTACTTCAATCATGACAAATAACCTCCTGTATGCGGATTGCCAATGCGTCGGCCGCAAGTCTGTAATTGACATTCTGCCCGATCAGACGCCAGGCGCGGCCAATTCGTCCGATACAATCCATTGCATCGTGATATCCGATTTTTTCGCTCAGCTTTCGAATTTCACCCGCGGCAAGGACGTTCTGAAGCGGAATTTCTTCCCCGTATCGGGAGGAAAGCGCAAGATCCCGGAATACGGAATACAGAGTAAAGAAGAAAATCTCTTTTTGCGGCGCATATTCAGCAAGCAGCTCTTCCATAGCGCAGAGCGCCGCGCCGCCCCCGTCCCGCAGGGCGCCGAGACATTCCAGAATGCGCCTGCAGAGACTTTCGTATTGCGCAGAGTTGGCCATAAGAAGCGCTCTTCCGATTATCCCATCGGCATATTCGCATAATATATGCCTGTCTATCCCTCCGTCCCCATGCGCCCGCTCGAAAGCGCAGACAATTTCTTCCTCCGTATATCGTTTGAAGTCGATCTGGACAGACCTTGATTTTACAGTATCGAGCAGCGTCACAGAGTTGGATGAAATCAAAATCATAATAATATAAGGAGGGGGCTCCTCCAATGTTTTCAGTAATGCATTCTGCGCCTGTACCGTCATTTTCTCGGCATGTTCGAACAGAATTATTTTATATTTCCCGAAGCGGGGCGCAGTGGAGATTTCTTCCTGAACGGAACGCACATCCTCGACTCCGACCGTAGAGCGCCCTTCTTTGGCACGAATCCATATAATATCCGGATTCGTACCGCTCCTGTTCAAGGTGCAGGCGCGGCAACTTCCGCAGGGAAGCGGGCCGCCGTGCTCACAGGTCAGCGCTTCCGCAAAGCAGAGCGCCATCGTTTTCCTGCCGATTCCCTCCGGCCCGTTAAACAGATACGCCTGTCCGACTCTCCCCGTCCGGATGCTTTCAGACAGGAGCTCTTTCACCTGCTGCTGTCCTATTAAATCCTGAAATGTCATTCTCAATCAATACTTTACAAATCGTTCGATGTCAATAACGAATACCGTTGCGCCTCCCACCGTCACTTCAATCGGGTATGACATATATCCCATCGAGGCGGCAGAGGTCATCGCAGTATTTACCGTTTCTTTTCTTGTTTTCGATTTGCTTTCTATAATGGACAGAACCTTGTCAATCCCCTCTTCATCGACGCCGATCAGCAGCGTGGTATTTCCGGCTTTCAGGAAGCCTCCCGAAGAGCACATCCGCGTAACGCGAAAACCTTGATTGTTTAACTCTTCCATGACGCGCGATGCATCGTCGTCATGAACTATCGCAATAATCAGTTTCATACCGATTCCTCCTGTCTCAATAAAATACGTTTTTAGTCCGTATCATATATAAGATTATTATACCGAATGATCCGAAAAAATCAATGCTGAAATATTTTGCTCTGCTGTGAAAACTCTTCAACATCGGAATATTCTGCCGCTTTCATGCTTTCCCGAAGCTGCTCTGCTGTTTTGCAGCCTATAATGGGAAAGGCCGGAAACGGCGCGTATAAAATCCAGGCCAGCGCGGCCTGCGCAATCGTAATACCATATTTTGCGCTGATTTTCAGAAGCTTTTCATACGTGCTCAGATTAACCGGATTGGAATAGCGCGCTCCCGCTTTTCCATCTGGCAGAAGATATTTTCCATCCTCGCGGCGGAGCTTGGAGAAAAAGCCTTTTGCCTGCGAAGAAAATGCAAAAACCGGGAAGCGCTGCTGCGCATACCAGGCATATTCTTTCGGCGTCATTTCTACAAGCGTATCGTCATCCGCAACTCCCTCAGAAGTAACAGCGAGGCTCCATCTGATCTGCGAGGCGGCCGGAGCTGCGAGCCCGCGGCGCTCCGCATATTTTAAAGACGCGGCGATGCGTTCCGAGGTCCAGTTGGAATATCCATAGCTCTTAATTTTCCCCTGACGGAGAAATACGTTCATCCACTCCGTAATTTCCTCAACCGGAACGGCAGGATTATCGCGATGCAGCCAGTAAAGGTCAATGCTGCCGATGCCCAGGCACTCCAGGCTTTCCTCAAGATCGCCCTGGATTTCCTGAAATGAAATCCGCGAAGCATGCATGTCACCCACCTTTGGAAAGCCGCCTTTTGTCGCAATATAAAAAGAAGACCCCAGAGCCTTGTCCATTCCGCTTTTTCTCAGCCACCTGCCGATCACCTTCTCGCTCATGTGCTTTTCGCCAGGCAGATAGTCGGAATAGACGTGCGCCGTGTCAAGGAGATTTCCGCCCTGCTCACAGAACGTATCCATCAGGAGGTATGCGGAATCCTCGGGAACTGTTTTTCCATAATAGTCAGTTCCCAGGATCAAGGGAAAAATGGAAAGCTGCGTGCCAGGAAGCTGCCAGCGTTTCATCGGGAAGCGCCCTTTCGCATTACAGACCGAGCTTTAGAGCGCCGATCTCTTTGATTTCAAGCGCGATTTCTTTCTCAATGCGCTTTAAATCGTTCCGGATATCCTCAACCGTCTCTTCCGGCTTAATATTCTGTTTTTCGCGCCGTCCGCCGCGGAAATTATTGTTTTTCTTAACGGGCTGGCCGGCGCCGGGACTGGCTCCTGCAGTTTCCGCCTGTGCTCTGGCAGGCGAGGATTCCGTCCTGCGTTCGACCGTTCCCTGCTGCGAAGCCTGCGGCTGGGGCCGATTTTCTCTGGGCGGATGCTGCTGATACGTTTTACTGTTATATCCGTACCTTTTATTATTTCCGTGTCTCTGCCGGTTCGGATGGCTGCCGTTGTTTCCGTTATTACCCGCATTTGCGGAAGCGTTTTCCTGTGCCATAAATTTATCCTTTCTCCTGAGTGAATTTTGTTTTGACGATCGCAATCACTTCGCCCGTGGCGCTGTCCGTATAAGCGGCGTATTCGTCGTTAAACTGCACCGTATACTCTCCCGCGGCCGCTTTCAAATTATAATATGCGTTCAGCGCAACGTCCTTAAAGCTTTGCGCCAAATCATCCGTTTTATAAAACAGGCTGTCCCTGTAGAGCTGTTCGGAGGACTGGTACAGCAGCGGCTCATCCAGATCGGGATTATACCGTTCGATCATCTCCGGCAAAATGGTGCAGGAGATCAGACAGCACGGCTTGCGGTATTTTCCCAGTTTATATCGGTCCGCCGGAATAATGCTCCTGTTGTAGAGGCCGCCGAGCTCGCCCAGAAGCGAGTTGTCCGCAATATAGGCGCGTCCCTCCGGGAGTGTGATTTTAACGAGCACGTCGTCGGGTCCGGTCCCGGCGCCGTCCTTCGGATGCAGATACGCTTCAAAGCAGGGAACCTGTGCGCCGCAGATCATTATGGTTTTCGTCAGCCTGCTGTTTAACTTCAGTCCGCATTCTATCACTTCTTCCGCTTCTTCCGCAGGGATAAAACAATAAACCTTCACACGCATTGCTCCATTCCAGTATTACTTGCATACGCGGTTATTATATATTTTTTTTGTAAAAAATGCAATGCGGATCCCGTTGTCGGCAAGCCTTCCAGGCTTCCTGTCTATGTACGCATTGTCAGAGCTGCCGCTTTTTCCATTCCAGGGCTGTTTTCTCCAGCTTTTTCACAAATTCTTCTTTTCCGTCGCAGTATGCGTCAATATCATAAGGGAATTTACTGGCAAGCGTTTCCTTCAGATTCCCATATTCCTCCGCGGCTTCGTTATGAGCGCGCAGATAATCGCGAACGGCAAGATGCCTTTCGATATCCGCGTGGTTCGTTGCCTCAAAAATGTGTATTTGGTGCGTTCTTTCCGCTCCGCCCTTTCGAAGATACCGTCTGCCCGCAATTCCGAATTCCCCCAGATATTCATAGCCGATTTTTTCAAATTCCGATGCCAGCGCATCGACTTTCCGAAGGTCCGCGACGATCGGCATCATATCGATAATCGGCTTTGCTTTCAGGCCCGCTACCGCTGTGCTGCCGATATGATGAATGGCAACGCAGTTATCTTTCAAAATGTTTTTTATCATTTCTGATTCTCTCTCAAATTCGGCCGCCCATTCCGGGGAATACTCTGTTACAACAATATGCTGCCGCATAGAAAAAACTCCTTTCAAATCACGAAAAACCGTCGTCCGCTCCGCACCCGCTTCTTTTGCGCCTCCATTCCAGAGGAAGGTTTTTCGTTTCCGTATCTTCTCGGTTTTTATTGTGCGTCTTTCTGCCGCGGGCAGGGCAAAGTATCCAATCCGTTCTTATCTCCATGTCCTTGACAGTGTGGGCAATATACGCTGCTTCTGCCGCCGATAACGGTGCGGACAAGCATGGTTCCGCAATTTCGACAAGGTTCTCCGGCATGACCGTATACCTGCAAGAAAGGCGTATTGCGATAGTCCTGTCCTTTGGTTTGCAAATAATCTTTTGGTGTAATGTAATTTTTATCAATAAAATAGGACAGACATTCGGGAATTTCCGCAGCAAGGCGCTGCCATTCCTCCGATGTTAAGCTGTTTGCCGGGCGAGCAGGAATGATCTTTACCCGAAACAGAATTTCATCGGAATAGATATTGCCGATGCCCGCAACAACGCTTTGGTCGAGCAAGCACTCTTTGATTGTCTTTTTCCGTTTTGCAAATTTGCCTTGCAGATATTCGGCGTTGCACTCGGCAGACAGCGGCTCTAAGCCCAATTTACCGATTCCGCTGTATGTATCTTCTTCACCGAATTGTATCAGCCAAAAGCGCCCGAAACGGCGGGTGTCGGAAAAACGCAGCTCCATTCCATTACTGAATTGCAGAATCATATGCGTGTGCTTTTCCCTCGGGTAGTCAGGCGGCGCAACAAGCAAGCAGCCGGTCATTCGCAAATGCAGAATGATTCGACTTCCATTTTTCAAATGGATGATTAAAAACTTTCCTCTGCGTTCCATAGAAGATATCGTTTGTCCCGTAACGGCTTTACAAAATTCATCTGCTGTCGGGCGTGAGATAATCTCCGGGCGATTGACGGTGATGCTTCCGATAGTAAGCCCCTTGACCTGCGGCTCAATCACACCTTTGATTGTCTCAATTTCAGGTAATTCAGGCATTGATTTCACTACCTTTTCTTTTGATTTTACGATAAGCCAGCTCCAAGAAAACAATATTCAGAAAGGCAAACAATGTTAAATACAGAGGCATAACACTTATGCCGACTGCCTGCTGAAGCTTGCCGAATATCGTTGGCATAAAGGTACTGCCGAGATAGGCGGCCGCCATTTGCAATCCGATTACTGCCGCACTGTACTTTTTTCCGAAATTAGCAGGAGCCATATGCTGGATCGAGGGATAAATCGGCCCCATGCCTGTACCGGCAATCAGAAAGCCTGCAGCGGCAGGGATATAACTGCTAAATGGCAGTGCAATAAGCAAAATCCCTATAAGCTCTAATGCAATTCCAAGGCGTATCAGTAAACGATCCCCAAGCCGGTTTGAAATAAAACCGGAAATCAGTCGTCCGAGCATTAGCCCGCCGAAGATAAGCGAACCAAATGCAGCGATAAGCTCCGGACTCATGCCCTGCTTGGTTCCCGCAAAGTAACTTGATGTCCATAAAAAACAAGTTACCTCTCCCGCACAGTAAGAAAAAAACGCGAGCAGTGTCAGAATAACGCCCGGAGCTTTTAAGGCCTCCTTTATTCCAACACTTTCTTCCATTTCCCGCGCCCCTTTTTCACTGTTTTTCCAGAGAGGAAGGGATGCAACACAGACAAAAAGAATTCCTATCTGTATGTATGCCGTCCAGCGGTAGCCTTCGCTCCAATTTGCATATCTCAGTGCCAGCGCCATGATGTTCGGGCTGATGATTGCACCGAGTCCGTAAAAGCAATGCAGAAAGTTCATTACGGATGAAGAATAATGATTTGCCACATAATGATTGATTGCGGCGTCAATCGCACCTGCACCCATGCCATAGGGAATGGCAATTAAAATCAGCATCCAATATTGTGTTGCAAAGGAAAAGCCAAAAAGCCCCATAACGGTCAAAAAAGTGCAGCCTATTACAATCCATTTTGTGTGAAACCTTTTGATCAGTCCCGGCCCGGCGAGGGAGGATAAAATGGTCATAAAGCTGATTGTCATTGAAATGTATCCGGCATAGGACGAAGGCACCTCAAAAGCATTCTGCATAGTCGGCCAGGCTGAACCAAGCAACGAATCCGGCAGACCGAGACTTACAAAAGTAAGATAGATTACTGCAATAAGTAATGAAGCCATATAATATTTATCCTCCTATAGATTACAATTCCTATGCTTTTTGACCGCCGATTTTTTGATTTCGCTGTGATAAAAATAGTTGACGACAACAGGCGGAGCGCCGAAAGGACGGCTCATACTGTCGTCATTCGTCACATAATCAAGAGCGATTTCAGAAGCATACTCTTTCAGCTCTGCGTCCAGCCTCTCCCAATAGCTGCGGTCGTTTCGGTTATAAATATCTTGATACAGCGGCAGGAGAGCAGGATAGTTCTCTTTTATATACTCCATAATGACCGCCTTATAGCTGCCACGCAGATTGAGGTTTTCCAGCCAAATCAGGCTGCATTGCTCTTTTGCCCGTTCCATAATCGCCTTGACATCGGCAATGCCGGGAAAAATCGGAGAGATAAAGCAGGTCGTACGAACGCCCGCTTGATGAAACGCTTTCATAGCGGCAAGTCTGCGTTTAATAGATACCGCTTTATCCATATCGTCCTTGAACGCTTCGTCAAGCGTGTTGATCGACCATGACACACGGGCGTCAGGGAATGTCTTGATCAAATCTAAATCCCGTAAAATCAAATCCGATTTTGTAGCAATAGAGAGCTTTGCTCCGCTGCCTTGCAGTTCCGTCAGCAGCGCTCTCGTACGCCCGTAGAGTTCTTCCTGCGGATTGTACGGATCTGTCACCGAGCCGATAAACAGTTCCTTGCCCTCATATTTTTTCGGGTTTTTGATTGTATCCCAATACTTTACATCTATAAACTCGCCCCACGGCTCCGGGTGGTTGGTAAACCGCTTCATAAAAGAGGCGTAACAGTATTTGCAGGCATGGGTGCAGCCGACATAGGGATTGACCGAATACTCGCAAACGGGCAGATTAGATTTTGTGATTACATTTTTTACTTTAATTTCTTTTATCCTCATTTCCATCTTCCAAAGCGTATTTGTTTGTCTATATCGGGCTGATATTGCTCTAATTGCGGCTCTTCCGGATTTGCGTAGCCAATGCCGATAAATACGGGCAGCATATAGGTCGGCGGTACTTTCAGTTTTTTCTTAACGATGTCGTGTTCTTTATTCAGCGGGATCCGCATGGAGCAGGACAGTCCTTCTGCCGTTGCCGCTAAAAGGATGTTTTCTATCACGCACTAAATCGTGGCAAAGGGGTTTCATTTTGAAACATACTCGCCGTTCAGTTCCTTACACCTGAATACAGGAATAATGACATACGGCGCTTCTTTCAGCATGGTGTACTGCCTGGGCATGGCGTAGCCGTACATTTTCTGCCCCAATGTAATCGGATAAGGTCGGGGCATATTCAGATACCTGTCGGCGTTGAATTGATCCGCAATCGCTTTGGCTTCGGAAAAAGCGTATTCCTTTTCTTCATCGGTTCTTAAAACGATAAACTGCCAATTACGGTTATGATCCCAGGCAGGCGCTTTGTTTCCTGCCTCCAAAATTCTTTTGATGACCTCGAAATCGACTTCCTTTTCTAAAAATTCCCTTGTCGTTCTCCTTTGGTTGATGACTTTGTAAAATTCCATCCTTCAATCCTTCGTTTCCTGATTGATAAGCTCTGTCAGATTTTTGGTAAATGTCCTTGAGAGATCAATAAACTGTTTCTGCTCCTCTGCCGAAAACATGGACATTGCTGTGTCCTCCGCCCATGTAATGTGGCGGACGACCTTTTCACAGTAAGCTTTGCCCGCTTCTGTCATGCGGACAATTTTATTGCGTTTGTTTCCCGGCGCTTCGGCAACCGTAACATATCGGTCGGACAGCAGATTTTTAATGATTAAATTTACGGTCTGCTTGGATTGAAACGTCCGCCTGCAGATTTCTGTCTGTGTCATTCCATCCCTTGCGTAAAAGAGAACATTGACCACAAGAAGCGTTTTCATCAGCATACCGTGGCGTTTTGCATACTCGTCATATAAAGCAAGCTGCTCATCTCTGAATTTGCAATACAGATATGCGTTTTTCTTATCTTCCTTTGTCATAATTCACCGCCTGTGCTGCAGTACATTTCTTTACAGTCAATTTATTGACTGTATTGTAATAAAAAGCGAGCTGCCTGTCAAGTCTTACCGTTAAGTGATGAAGCTGCTTATGAATGAAAGCAGATGTTATGATATTATTTCAATACGCCGACAGGTCTGTTTTCTTTCGGCGAGTAAGAATTTTGAAAATGTTATTGCATGGTGCGTCAGTGAGCGGACTTTTTTTCCAGCCCCATTCAACGATGCGGCAGAAAAGCAGCTTGGCAATTGGGATTTTCTTGATGTGATTTTCTGCTGTTCCTCTGCGCCGGCTGTTCATTCAGGGCTCCGGCAGTTAGTAGGTTGTACTGTCTCCATACACCGATTTCAGCTTCTCTTTCGGTTGGGGCTTTCAGTTTAAGCCGCTCATAATCGCCTTGTCTTTGATGTGTGCCGCCTGCTTCTTCATAAATGTTTTTCATCGTAAAAATCTCCTGTGTTTTGTGGTGCTTTCGTTATACAGATGATTTTTAGAAAAAACCAATGTGCCGATTGCAGTTTTATCGGCATATACAGAACAAGAGTACGAGCCTTTCGATTCGTACTCTTGTTTTTTCCCTGCAATGCCGGCTCTTGTGTGTTTTCCGGATACTGCCTTATCCGCCCGGAAGCATGTCCCGGGGCGGTATTTGTTCAAAAGGAGAGTTCCTGTTTAGCGGGTTATCCTTGTTTTTCTGCTGTATGCAGCCGATCCGGCTGCCGTGCATGCCGCGAAAATAACAATCATCGCCAGAATAATTGCAGAAGAATCATCCGTATTCGGCACGTTTTCATCCCCCGGCTCTGCCGTAGGCTTTGCTGTAGGCTCTGCCGACGGAGAAGGAGAAGGTTTTTCTTCCGCTGTATCTAAATAGGAAAGCTCCGCATCCATAACGCGCAGCGTCATATGAGACGCCTCAAAGCCCAGACGGCCTTCATTGACCAATGCTTTTGCCCCCGTTATTTTTAAAAGCTCCGTTCCATCCAGTGTAATTGTAAGTGACTGATTGGCTTCATCTTCATACGTATAGGAAACAAGTACGTTAAACGTATGCCCGTTTTCACGCTGCTCCGGACTCAGTTGTACAGAGCCCAAAATCTGCTCCTCCTGGTTCTTCATCCGGCAAACTGTCGCAGAAGTATCGGAATACCGCTTAATACGGATACAGAGCGTATCATAAAAGATCTGCTTCTCACCGTCCATATAGCCCGGGTAGTCAAAGCCTTCCAAATTCGTATCGGGAGCACCTTGCAGTCCGAGATACAAATCCAGTTTATCCCATCCGAAGGATTGGACATTTTTGTCCGTCACATCCGCCGTAAACGTCAGTTTATACTCGAACGAACGGCTGCCGTCTAATTTCTGATCTGAAAAAGCAAATTTTGCTCCAGGATTTTCATTGAATGTTCCGAAAAAATCCTCTGTCTGTTGGAACCACCAATTGTTGTACTGCCATGTCAAATTGACCGGCTCCGAAGTCTTCGCGGCTGCCGTTATTATTCCCAAAAGCACTCCGGTTACTGCAAAGATCAACATGAACGTCCATTTCTTCCGTAGTTGCATGGTTATAAGCACCTCCTATTTTATCCCTCAGGATGGACGGCTCCCGACAAAACATCAGGGGTTTTTGTATAACAAACATTAAGATAAACAACTGAATAATCTTCCTGAAGCACGTCGTCCAAATAAACCGCCGATCCCTCGTACGGTTCATCGGCAATGTAGCAGCCAACCTCTTCGCTCGGATCCGGTGTCGTAAGATACAAAATATACTCACCCGCAGGTTGCTCTGAAAATGTCATTGTATTATTATTGTTATCCGGATAATTTTCAAATTCCTGCGTAGCCAGCGTGGTGTTGAAGGAATCCTGGAAGCTGCCTTCCCATTTATACAGATCAAACACTAATGTTCCAATCGAATTAGACCAGCTTGGGCACGTCAGCTGCAGGGAGTTGAACGGAGCAGTAGCATAGAACTGAATCGCAATTGACTCAGAAAGCATTTGTGCGCTCTTTATAGCTGCCGCCTCTTCCCTGTAAAGGGCTGCAGTAACAGGGTCCTCTGATACGATCTCGACCTTCGGGGTTGCCGCAGGAGAAGGCCTCTCTGTCGGCGCTTGCGTAGCAGCATCTTGCGTAGGAGGCGGTGTCGGCTGCTCAGTAGGCGCAGGGCTCGGTGTTTTTGTGCTGGCGGTATTCGTTCCCGGCGACTCTTGCACGCGGCCTTCGTCTTGTGCGCATGCACATGCCGAAAGAAGTAATGCTGCGACAATGCAGACAGAAAGGAAAATTTTAGCATTTTTCTTTTTCATAATTGAAACCTCCGTTTTTTTATATTTTCTGAACAATCGTCGATCCGCTTAATTGAATCCGGTTTTTTTTGCCGAGCGTATTTCCATCGATCACCGTACAGCCGTTTCCGGAGACATTAAGTGAAAACGCCTCGTTTAAAACAGTAAAAAGATTTGAAAGAATCATCATATTTTCCGTTTCTTCGAGATAGATCCCCGCTTCCTGCTGTCCATCAAACACATTATCGCGAAGGAAGCCTTTATTAACACCGATCGTGTCATAAAATCCGTATTGTCCGCCGACAAAGCGATTGTCGCTCACTGATACCATCGAAATATATGCATCCGAAGCGCCCTCTGTCCGAATCCCTGAAAAAGCCGCCGATATTTCATTGCAGTTGATAAAAACGCCGTCGGGACCATGTCCGACGCTGCGCAAAACAATCGCGCTCCCGGTGCTTCCGGACATTTTATTCCCCGCAATATCGACATGAAGAATTTCCTGAATCACGATCTGAGCATCTCCTGTATTTTCAAAAATGTTTCCATTGATTTTCAGGCCCTCGCACCGTCCGGAGTCTGTAAATTTTCCATCTCCCACCAAAATGCCGCGCCCTGCTCCGGAAAATACATTGTCCACAATAAAATTGTTGATTGAAATTTCCTGGTCAAGCATGGAATAATAAATTGCATATGCCTCCGGATTAGAAACCGTAAATGTACATCGATCAATTTTACTGTCTGATCCATGGAAAGCGACAACATTCGACGGATTTTCACTGCCGGAAAGAAAGGAGCAATTAAACGCACGCAAATATAAGGCGGATACAATACTTCCAGAAGTACCGCGGTGCTCCAGTTTCAGGTCAATCATTTGAAAATTATATTTCATGGAAATCCGAAACATGTCCTCTGTCATCGTTTCTGCCCCGAAAATGGTTGAATCCCCGTCACCCTTCAGTACAACCATCCGCGCGTCATTTTTGGGAAGCTCGATCGTTTCGGAAATCCGATAGCTCCCGGAAGGAAAATAGACCGTTCCGCTGTTTTCATACGCCGCGTTCACAGCTTTGCGTATGGCCGCAGTATCATCCGATGTACCATCCCCGGCCGCACCATATTCCATTACATTGACATAAGAACTATCTATTTCCGAAAGACGTACCTTTTTGACCGCGGACGCTTCGTCATTTTGCATAATTTCACCCTCATTTCTTTGATTCCTTGAAGACGTAGAGGAGAGCGTTCGCGCCCTTTCGCCTCCCCTTGTATTTTCCAAAGTGTGGATTTCCGTAAATCCGCACAGCAGCACCGGGAGAAATACGATGATGCTCAAAACCATTCCTTTGACGCAGCGTATTGGTACGCTGCCAAAATGCTTATTCCGTTTCATAGAAAGCAGCCCTCCTGAATTCTGAATCGTATCATCAGAAAAAGTTATCCTCCTGGTAATTATTTTTATTTGGAATTTTACATTTTCCGCTGACTATGTTGTATCGAAGCACCGTTTCTTCATCTATGGCGCCGATATATAGGGAATACCGCGCGCCTCCTCCGCAGTAAATAATATTGCCCTCAATTCTATTACGTACGGAATCAGTAATATAAATTGAACCACCATTGCTTTCTACAAAATAATTATTAATTATGGAAAAATCCGTAAAACGGTCCGAGGTAATTCGCACCCCGTAATATCCCCAGAAATAGTTGTCTGTAATCATAACGCCGCAGATGCTTCCGCCCTCTGAGGTATCTGTCACAACCCCTCCTGGCATGTCGGTTCTGTCCTCGTAGCCTGTAATATTTTCATTTTTTGATCCCATATAATTGTAGCGAATGTCTACGTTTTGAATTCCGTTTTCATCGGGATTCAGAAGAATTGCCGTCGTAGCGGCATCAAGCATATTGTTATGAATTGTCAGTCCGTTCACGGATTTAACATGGATCTGGCCTGCTGCCGGGAAGAGGAAGACGTTTCTCAGAATATAAATTTCCTGAGGACAGGCTTCGGATTCCTCACTGTCAATTAAAACGGACTTCGGAAGATCACCGCCGAAGTAGGAATCCGCAAGCGTGTTGGCTTTCATTTCCCTGCCTGCCTTTTTTCTAAAATTTATTATATAACCATTTGTTGTCCCCGGACCGAAATAGCAGCTTCCGATATAATTTTCAGAGCCGCTCACAACGACGGCAGTATCCTGGTTTTTGGGATTGCCTTGAAGAAAGCTGCACTCCGTTATGACACTTCTTTGAGAGGCCAGCTCCAGAACGGAGCCCTCGGAGGCGTTATTTTTTATTGTTAAATAAGAAATATGTACATCCGGTCTCTCAACAGCAAGCAGATCGCCGCCGACAACCGGTCCAGACTGAAGGACCGTTTCCCGCATACGGTTCGGATCTCCTGCCAGCGTAACCGTACCGGAGCCCTCGGCCGATATCCGAATCGTCTCATGGATTTTATATTTTCCTTCCGGGAAATAAACGGTCCCTCCCCCCTGGGCAGCTGCATAATCAATTGCATTCTGTATTGCCTGAGTATCGTCAGCTCTGCCATTTCCAACCGCTCCGAAATCCATGACACTGTAAACCTCGCTGCTTCCTGTCAGAACAGGTGCCTTTTGATATTGAATACCGCTTTTCACATGTTCACCGCCTTTAACTTCTGACTTATCCCCGGAATCCGTACGTCTGCCGCAGCCGACTGCCGCGCAAATCATAAGAGCCGACAGTATGCAAGCAAAACCGTTTTTTAACCTCATTCATAAAAACCTCCTCGTCTCTTTTCTCCGATAAACCTAAATTTTTTGTTTGAAACATATAACCGGCCGCTTATATTTCCGAAGACTATTGCTGTATTTCCCAATAGAGGGATTTTGCCTGTATCTTACTTATATTTGTATATACACGCTGCTCAAAGTCTGAGAGTATTGTAATGAATCATTCGTGCTTCGTATATAGGAAACGGCGATGTATATTTTTAGGGTTTTCCGACACAAGTTGTTTCTGCAGACGTACTGTGCTATACTGAAGAAAAACATATATGAAAGGTCTGTCAGATATGATTGAAGAAAGGCTGCATCGCTATGCCAGGCCAGACGAGCTGTTCTGTCTCAATGAATCTATTGTTTCTGATCCTGTTATCTCTCTGCATACTCATGATTTTATTGAATTATCCTATATTCGCAAGGGACATGCCATTCATGTGCTGAACGGTTCTAAGATTTCCGTATCCGCCGGAGATCTTTTTCTGCTATCCTATGGCTGCTGCCATACTTTCGAAGCATGCTCCCGCGATTTTACTTATACGAATGTGCTGTTCCGCCCGCAAATCTTTGATGAATCCTATCAAGCCTCGCCTTATCTGGAGGATCTTTTCCAGATCCCCTATTTTGCAGATCTGGAGTTCAAGGCAAAGAAACTCCCTCAGATTCACTTATTTCAAATTACAGATACATTCGAATACGATTTTAAGTCTTTGACGGACGAATATTATAAGGGGCTTCCCGGATACCGCATTCTTTTTAAAAACCAGCTTGCTAACATACTGATTAAAATCGGAAGAGCCTATATGCAGATAAGCCATGTCATCGCAAAATCACCGGGACAGGAATTGATTCAGATTGTTTTGGACTATTTCAGGCACACCTCCTCATTCAAAAAAATCCGCCTGGAGGATATCGCGCAGCGCGTTTACATGCACCCCGACTATCTTGCAAAAGTATTTAAGGAAAAAGTCGGCATCAACATTTCCGTATTTATTCGAAGCATCCGTCTCGAGGCAGCCGCTCTGCATCTGCGGACGACAAACATGAATGTATGCGAAGTGATGCGGTTTGTGGGCTATCAGGACACAAAAAACTTCTATAAGGCGTTTAAATCCGTTTATCATATGACACCGGCAAAATATCGCGCAAAATACAAGAATCCAGCAGAAGAAGCTGTAGTTTCCCTCCCCACGATATGCAAGGCAGCTCCCGCAAAGTAATTCTGCCCTCCATGCATTGTGACAGCATACAAAATCCCTGCCGGTATTCAGTTTCCATATCTGAAAATCAGCAGGGCTTTCCTTATGCTATTAATATAACTATTTAGTGTGTGATATTAAATATTTCAGATCCGTAAATAAATAATTTTATTCCCACTCGACAAAGCCTAATCAATTTTGTTTAGAGATTATTCTCTGTCGTATTCGTGGTGCTTTTGATTATTTGATGTATCCATATTATCCTGCCTATATGGGCTAATGTTATCAGTTTGTTATCGGGGTTGATAACACTCGCCTCTCGCAGCGTGAAGCAATACCAGCTTGTCCGAGATATTGCAGCAGATTTCAAATTTTAATTCCACAATCTCTTATATTTGCGTTTTAAAAATTGTCGATATCGGAGCGCTTCTATGGTATAATATTTTTAGAACACAGAATCAATACGCTGTGGCTTGAAAGTTGGTGAACTAATGGACAAAAAGGAAACCATAAAAAACATAATAAATAACAATAACGGTATTGCGAAAACCGCTGATTTTGTTGCCGAAGGGCTTACCAACTATGATGTAGCCAATCTATACAAAGAGGGTTACCTTGAGCGCATCAGACATGGCTATTACCAGCTTGCCGAGCAGGAAGATATAAAGGAAGAGCAGGTGCTTGCCTCTCTCCTTCCCGAAAGCATTATCTGCGTGGAATCGGCGCTGTTTTATTACGGCTACAGTGATTTTTCACCCCGGCAATGGTCAATTGCCGTCTCCCGTACCTTCTCACGGACAAGGCTGCATATCGGTTCTCTGGCGACAAAGGTATATTTTGTACAGCCTGCCTTGTTTGAAATTGGAAAAATAAGCGGAGATTTTAATGGAGTGCGGCTTGCTGTTTATGATCGGGACCGCACCATTTGCGACTGTTTCAAATACCGCACAAAGCTGGACAGCGAAATGTTTAATAAGGCGCTCAATGCCTATGCTGCCGATAAAAAGAAAAACCTGAGCAATCTTTCAAGTTACGCAAAAAAAATGCGGGTTTATAAAAAATTGATGGATGTGATGGAGGTGCTGCTGAATGGCTGATATTGCTGCTTCCGTGCTTGCACGGCTGAAAAATAAAGCTGCCGAAAGCGGCAGGAGCTATCAGCTCTGCTTGCAGCTTTTTTGTCAGGAAGAATTTCTCCGTCGTTTGGAGAAATCCAAATATGCTGAAAATCTCGTGTTGAAAGGCGGGCTGTTTCTTTATTCCTTGACTGACTTTGACAGTCGGGTAACGGTGGATGTGGACTTTTTGCTTCGGCAAGTACCAAACACGCCGGAGCAGTTAAAAACCGTGTTGGAGGAAATTATTGCAACACCTACCGGAAACGACTTTGTCACTTTTGAGATTAAAGATGTTGCTCCTATCGCCGTTGCTAAAAAGTATGCAGGAATCGGCGCATCGGTGGTCGCCCGCATTAAAAACACCAAAACACCGTTCAGTATTGATTTCGGTGTGGGAGATGTCATTGTACCGAAACAGGAAAAGCGCCAGATACCAACACAGCTTCCAGAGTTTGAATCACCAACGGTAAATACATACTCTGTTGAAACCACCATTGCGGAAAAGCTTGACGCCATTTTGAGCCTGATGGAGTTTTCCAGCCGGATGAAGGACTACTACGATATTTATTATATTGCCAACAAGCTTGATTTTGATGGCGGAGTGCTCACTGAAGCACTCAGAAAGACCTTTTCAAACCGTGAGCACAGCTTCTCGCTGGAGCAATTCAAGCAGGTTATGAGCTTTGGCGATGATACTGCCATGCAGAAGAAATGGAACGCCTTTGTCCGCAAGATCAATACCAAGACGGACGATTACAGTACCGTCCTGAGAACAATACAGAATTTTCTTGAACAGCCGTTTATGGCGGCAGCGGAAAATAAAAGATTCACCGAGCGTTGGTCTGCCGCCAGCAGCAAATGGATTTCATCGCTACGATACCACGCAGCTCTGGGCGAAAGTCCCTTCGCAGGAGTCAGGTGACACCATGGTCAAAGCATTCAAGAATAGAGCCAAAGATTGATGCGGCTCGGAGATTATGGAGGCAATACTATAAATGGAAGTTAAATTTTTTCGATACTGTAGATGATGCCTTGATTAAATTTGCAGTTATCATTTCAAAGTTTGGAGATAAATGGGTATTTTGCAAACATAAGGAAAGGCAGCCCTTTGAAGTGCCTGGTGGCCACAGCGAGATGGGAGAGTCTATTATTGATACTGCAAAAAGGGAATTACACGAGGAAACTGGAGCAGTAGACTTTATGATAGAACCCGTGTGTGTATACTCTGTCATTGGAAAGAATAGGGTAAATGATACGGGAGAAGAAATGTATGGAATGCTGTATTTTGCGAAAATAGCAAAATTCGAGGCAGAATTGCATAGTGAGATAGAAAAGGTATTCATATTTGATGAACTCCCATCAGAATGGACATATCCGTTAATCCAGCCCAAATTGATTGAAGAAGCAGGGCGGCGAGGATATCTATAACTTCCAATTTTATCAACTTATAACGACGAAAAGCCCTTAGCTATGGAATCATTACCCACAGCTAAGAGCTTTGTAATATGGATTTCTTTCGCCACGCAAGCCGCCTTTTATCATTCCATAAACCGCCGGGCTGCAAGAATATTGGCTCTTGTATGGCTGTTATCAAATTGTTATCAAAAGACTTCTCCGAACGACGCAAATCCGCATAAATACTGGGGTTTTGCGGCGTTTCGTTTTATTCGAATTCTATCGTCCCCGTCGGCTTCGGCGTCAGATCGTAAAGAACGCGGTTGACACCCTTCACCTCCGAAGTAATCCGCGCCGTAATTTTTTGCAGCAGGGAAAACGGCACATCCGCAACGGAAGCAGTCATCGCATCCACCGTATTAACCGCGCGGAGGATCACCGGCCATTCGAACGTACGGACATTTTCCCGAACGCCCACGGATTTAAAATTCGGAATGACCGTAAAATATTGCCAAACCTGGCCTTCCAGCCCCGCTTTTGCAAATTCTTCCCGCAAAATCGCATCCGATTCCCGAACCGCCTCCAGGCGATCGCGCGTAATCGCTCCCAGGCAGCGCACGCCCAGGCCGGGCCCGGGGAACGGCTGGCGGTAAACCATACTGTCCGGCAGTCCAAGCGCCGTCCCGCACGCGCGAACCTCATCTTTAAACAGCATTTTCAGCGGCTCCACGAGCTGGAAATCAAGATCCGCCGGCAGGCCGCCCACATTATGATGACTTTTGACGGCTTTTACGGTCTTCGTTCCGGATTCGATGATATCCGGATAAATCGTGCCCTGCGCCAGGAAGTGAATTCCATGCAGCTTCCGCGCCTCTTCTTCAAAAACACGAATAAACTCGGCGCCAATAATTTTCCGCTTCTCCTCGGGATCCGATACGCCGGACAGCTTGTCCAGAAAGCGGTCCGCAGCATCCACATAGATTAAATTAGCATTCATCTGATTGCGGAACACCTCAACCACCTGCTCCGGCTCGCCCTTGCGGAGCAGACCGTGGTTCACATGCACGCAGGTGAGCTGCCGGCCGATCGCCTTGATCAGCAGCGCGGCTACGACAGAGGAATCCACGCCGCCCGACAGCGCAAGCAATACTTTTTTATCGCCTACCTGGCTGCGGATCCGCTCTACCTGGTCATCGATAAAATGCTTCATATTCCAGTTTGGTTTTGCCCCGCACGTTCCGAACACAAACTCAGACAGCCGCGCTTTACGAGCGGCCGCGTCCTCCGGAAGCGCCGGCGCGCCCTTGTGATCGGCGGCAAGAATCGGGCAGCCAAAGGCGTATACCGCCTGCGACGCATCGATTGCCGCGCCGTTCACAATACGGTTTGGTCCGCCGTTTAAAAGAATTCCTTTTACATTGGGGAGCGCCGCCAGCTCCGCGGCCGATAAATCATGGGCATGGATTTCCGTATAAACGCCCAGCGCGCGGATTTCACGGGCAATCTGGGTGTTTTTATCGCTTCCAAGGTCAAGAATAAGGATCATATCCTGTTTCATATGTCTGCTCCTTTCGGTTCCTTCCTGCGTCGGCGCAGCGCGCCCGGACCGCAGGGGCGATTATAATAAATTTGGGTGTCGTTTACAATCTGCACTGCCGCGGCACGTCACAGCAGCTTCTTTCTGAGCTCCTCCGGCGTTTCCGGATGCAAAAGCGCAGGCGCAATATCCAGAACTGTTTTGCAGCCGCAGCAGCCCTCCCGTGAAAGGCGCCAGGCGGCGCGCGCGTAAGCGGTCAATACGCTCGATGTAAATTCAGGGTTGGAATCCAGCTGCAGCCGGTATTCCATGACATGCCGGTGTTCTCCGGCAAGACCCGTCTTTCCGGTACGGAAAACCACGCCGCCGTGAGGAATTCCGGAATGATTTTTCCGCAGCTCCTCTTCATCGATAAAATGGACGGTCGTATCATAATCAGAAAAATAGTTTGGCATCGTTTTGATCGCTGTTTCGATGGCGGAGCGATCGGCTCCTTCTTCCGCTACTACGAAGCATTCCCGCGTATGCTTCTCCCTTGTCGTAAGAACGGGATTTTCACCATTCCGCACACGTTCGAGCGCAGAGGGGACCGGAATCGTATACTGCTTTGCATCCTTCACGCCTGGAATGCGGCGAATTGCATCTGAATGTCCCTGACTGACGCCTTTCCCCCAGAAGGTATAATCCGCACCATCGGGAAGCACGGCCTGACCGTATAAACGATTCAGAGAAAAAAGGCCGGGATCCCATCCGGCCGAGATAATACCGACCGTATGATTTTCCCTGCAAACTGCGTCCACGCGCGCAAAATGCTCGGGAATTTTGGCATGCGTATCAAAACTGTCCACAACGTTAAAATACCGCGCCAGAGCGGGCGTTTGCTCCGGCAGGTCGCTGGCGCTGCCTCCGCAGAGAATCATTACATCGATTTCACCGCGCAGCTTCGGCGCTTCCGTCATGGAATATACGGGCGCTCCCGTTTGTGTTTTCAAGGACGACGGAGCCCTTCTGGTAAAAACCGCGCGCAGCTCCATGTCGCTGCTTTTTGCCAGCGCGCTTTCTGCGCCGCGTCCAAGGTTTCCGTAGCCTGCAATGCCGATTCTGATTTTCACAAGCAAACCTCCCTGATAATCTGAAATCAAAAATTTCCCTGTGCAGGGAAAATCTGCGCGTATTATAACGGATTTCGTCTTGTTTTTCAAGCGGGGCCCGCGTCCGGAGGCATGTCAAATTTTCTGTCATACAGCAGTGCAGCAATAAAGACCACGAGGCAGGAGCCCGCGTTATGGACCAGCGCCCCCGTCGTCGGATTCAGCACGCCCATTACGGAAAGCGCAACGGCAAGAAAATTAATGCACATGGAAAGCAATATGCTGAGCTTGATTGTATGGACTGCGGCGTCGGACAGCCGCTTAAGATACGGAATATTGGAAAGGTCATCATTCATCAGAGCAATATCAGCCGCTTCAACGGCAATGTCGCTTCCCATGCTGCCCATGGCGGCGCCGACGTCCGCACATTTTAAAGCAGGCGCGTCATTTATGCCGTCGCCGATCATGCAGACAGTTCTGCTTTCAGACTGCAGCCTTGCGATGGCTGCAACTTTTTCCTCGGGCAAAAGCCCGGCGCGAACTTCCTTAATTCCGACGCGGCTTGCAAAATATTCGGCTGTCTTTTGATGGTCTCCCGTCAGCAATACGGTCTTTGTACGCATTGTATGCAATCTTCGAATCATTTTCGCGGCTTCGGGCCGCAGCGCGTCGGACAGGGCAATTACGCCGATGCAGCGCGCGCCCTCTGCCGCCAGAACGAGCGCCTTCCCCTGCTCCCGCAGCCGCGCGAGCGCGGCGCGAGCAGGCTCCGTAAGGACAACGCCGTTTTCCTTCAAATATCTTTCATTGCCGCACAGAAGCTGCCTGCCAGACACATTCGCGCTTACGCCCCTGCCGGCCGTCATTTGAAAGGTCTCAGATTCGCCGAGCGCAACATTGCGCGCCTTTGCGCAGGAAACAATGGCTTTTCCCAAAGGATGCTCGCTTTTCGCCTCGGCGGACGCCGCAAGGGACAGGAGCGCGTTTTCATCGAGGGCCTCGTCAAAGGGCAAAAGGTCGCTGACCTCCAGCCTGCCATACGTAAGCGTCCCCGTTTTGTCAAAGGCAATCGTGTCGACCTTGCCCATTTTCTCAAGCGCCTCTCCGGACTTGATAATGACTCCGCGCTTTGTCGCCTGGCCGATGGCCGCCATAATTGCCGTGGGCGTTGCCAGAACGAGCGCGCAGGGGCAGAACACAACGAGAACAGTAACGGCACGCACGATATCCTGTGTTGCAATGCCGGTAATTACAGCGATCAGCAATGCTGCGGGAACAAGCCAGCTTGCGCATTTGTCGGCAATTCTCGCCATAGGCGCCTTTTTGTCCTCCGCCTCCTGCACCATACGGATGAGCTTCTGCAGAGAGCTGTCTGCCCCGACACTGGTTGCCTGAATGTCAATTGCTCCAAACCGATTGATGGTACCGCAGAATACATCGTCTCCGGCGGCTTTCTCCACAGGCAGCGATTCCCCCGTCAGCACGGATTGATCGACGGAGGATTCCCCGCTTATGATCGTCCCGTCCACGGGGATCGTTTCGCCCGGCAGAATCCGCAGAATATCACCGGTTCGGATTTCCTCTGCCGCAATCAGCTCTTCCCTGCCGTCCGTTATTCTTCTGCCCTGCGCCGGGGCAAGGCAGATCAGCTTTTTCAAACCCTTTCTGGCCCGTTTCGTAGTCATTTCTTCAAGAATCGCGCCAATTGCCATAATAAAAGCAACCTCTCCCGCGGCAAACAGGTCCCCGATCACAATCGCCGCAAGCATTGCGATTGTAATCAGCAAAGCGGAGGAAATTTTACTGATGCCAGGGTTATAGATCAGCCTCCAGACAGCAAGATACAGAAGCGGAATTCCGCAGATGGCGATCGTAACCCAGGCAGGATCTGCGGGAAGCGTGACTCCCGCCCTGGGGAGTATAAAGCTGAGCGCCAGAAAAACGCCTCCCGCCAGCGTTGCGGGAATTCCCGCAAGGAAATCATTGATTTTTTTCAGCATCTACATTCCTCCCGCAGATTGACATCATTCTAAAATAATGTAAGATGTATTTATTAAGAAACAACGTGTTCTGTTTCTTTTCCTATAATACGGATCTGCCGCCGCCTTTTCAATAAGTAAATGTCCCGCGGCGTTCGTTACGGAACATCCAGACCGATTTGTTCGGAGGTCATAATGTATGGACAGACGTCAGAGAAAAACACGAGCGGCTATTTTTAAAGCCTTTACCAGGCTTCTTTCAGAAAAAAAGTACGATCAGATCACCGTGCAGGAAATTATCGAGGAAGCCGACGTGGGAAGGACGACCTTTTATTCTCATTTTGAAACGAAGGACCTCCTGCTGAAGGAGCTGTGTGAAGAATTGTTCGGTCATATTATCGATACTGCCATGGGACTTCCCCACGGCCACGCCCACGCATCCCACGGAAAAGCAGCCGATCCGGTGTTTCTGCATCTTTTTCAGCATTTGGAGAAAAATGACCGCAATATCCTAGAGCTGCTTTCCTCCCGGAATAACGATCTGTTTCTCGGATATTTTAAGAGCAGCCTCAGAAAGCTCATTATCTCGCAGTATGCGGAAAAGGGACGGCTCCGGAACCCGGCGCTGCCGGAGGATTATCTTGTAAACCATATTTCCTCGGCTTTTGTTGAAACGGTAAGCTGGTGGGTTGCCCGTAAAAGGAAAGAGGCTCCGGAAACAATTACTGAATACTTTTCAGCGGTAATTGAACCGATTTTATAGCGCGAGTATCCGGCGTCTTCCGCAGATGGCGCCTATTCCGGAATGAGCTCTCCGTGCAGGGGGCGGATTTCTCTGTGCAGCATCGTAATCCTGTCGATCTGTTTATCAATATGGTAGTGCCCGCAGTACCACACATGATAGTCCATTTTCTTTTCAATTTCTCCAAGCCACTGCTCGGTGGAACGGTCTATATCCGGTTTGAACGGCTTTTGGGCTTTTGCCCTTCTCGGCTTCTGTTTGATTGCTGCATTCTGTCTGACGGACAGGAACATTTCAGTCGGAAGGTAGCGGATCGGGCAGGTGTGCGTCAAAATACCGAAAATTTTATTGTGTTCGGCCGCAAGCCTTTCCTCGAAGCGCTTCTTTCTTTCCTCGTCCGGCATTTCGTCCTCCCAAAACGGAAGCTTTTTTTCAAGGCAGCGAAGCTTGTCTACGCTGTGCGCGCCGCCGGCAGTAATATATTTTTTCCCCTCGAAGGTATAAATTTCGCCGTCGATTGCAAAGTAAAGATTCGGATATTTCGGCTCATAGTATACCCTGCCCCCGCAGAAGTTGCGGACGCCGTACGTACCGATCCGTTCCGGTCTGCATTCTTTATTTCCATGCAGGCAGAGCAGCGTAATCTGAAGCCTGGAAATTTCGGCTTTCAGTTTATCGTCCCGGGCATCCTCATAATAATTGAAGCCGCTGTCTCCAAGAATGATCAGCACGTCTTTTCTGCGGGTATTTCTGTCCCTGCAAAACTGTCTGACTTCCGAAAAGTCCCGGTGCTTATCGCCCGTAATAAAAAATCTTGGAGGAGCCGCGTCTTCGCAGCAGAGCTTTGGGGCTCGGGGCACTTTCATTTGTTTTATGACGGCGAGCTGAAAAATCAGCAAAAGGATACTGGCAGTCTGAAAGACAACTGCCGTTAAAAAAAGAATCGTAATATGTTCCATGCGCATCGTTCCTTTCTTTGTTTTGACTGTTTTTATCCATTCTTCTTCGCCTGCGTATATAACTGATTTGCATATACGCTGGCCCCAGCTGCCAGAACGCCTTGGGTTACAGCCGTAAAAATTGCAGAGAAAAGCTCCCTGCACGTACCGATCTCAGAGGTTGCAAGCACCCAAGCTGCCGATAAAAGTACGGAGGCAGCGCCAAGCGTGACTGGAATCCATTTGTCCGGCAGTCTGCTTTTCTTCAGTCCGATTCCGATAAAGTACAAGACGGGAATCAGAACCAGAAGCTCGGATTTGATATATTCCTGATAATTCATAGCTTAATTTCTCCTTTCCGCTAGGCAAGAATTTGAGCGATCCCCGCGGAGATCAGGCCCCCGGCCAGCGCCGCAATCACTGCTGTGACAATTTGCTGCAGCCGCGCTTTGGGCTGTCCTTCCATTTCGTCGATCTTCCGTTCGTGCCTTGCAAGATGTTCGTTTGTGTGTTTCAGCTCCGTCGCCAGCATGACCAGCGTTTCATTCATCGAGCGGATCTCGGTCTGTACTGCCTTCAGATCCGAAAGCTCGCGCTCCATAGTCTGAATCCGCTGCTCGTGCCGTTCCAGAACAATCTGTGTATTTTCCATTTATGAACTCCTTTCGTTTAATTTCGGCAGCGTTTTATTGCTGCCGACAATTCATTTTTTATTTTTGCCGCGCAATTTAATAAACTTTATTCAGAGCGGATCGCAGGTCCTGCGCCGCTCCTCTGGACTGCCGCTTCCGCTTTTCTCCGGAAAAAGCGAGCCGATTTATTGCCTCCCTGCCCGATACGCAGTCGAAGCATTTTTTCATTTGCAGCAATCCTGCTTCTGACCAGATCGGAAATTATGCCGTCAAGCTCCTTTCGCGCTAGGACCTCCGCATCCCGAACGTATTCAAGCTCCAATTCGTAGTCCGTCGTGCCAAGATAACTGTTTTTATCCAGCATCACAGAAATCCCCTTATGCGGAAAATATATCGTCCGAACCGTTTCAAGACTGCCCTGATGCCGAAGCTTCATGTCTCGAAACAAAAGATCGTCATACCGGTCCTTCACGCTCCGGGAGTGCTCCACGCTGCAATCCGCCCAGGTCTGCTGATGCGCTTTGACGGTCGCTGTGCAGACGCCGTTCTTTTCCCTGATCCGGCACGTGATGCCTTGTCTGCTCAGCTCAAAATCATCGGTGTCATAATAATGATTAACCTGTACGGCAGTTCTTCCCGCACGGTATCTGTTTTCTTTTAAAAAACGGTATTCCGGCTCCGAAAGAAGCACTTTTTTTTCAAATTCAAGCATTGCTTTCCCCTCTTTTTATTTTACCCGATCCATTCTTGGCCAGCTCCGGGAGCAGCTCGATTTTCGCCGGCATCTGATACGGCGGCAGGATCTTTGTGCAAAGCTGCTTCACCTCTTCGGGGCCTGCAAAATCTCCTGCTATTTTCAGTCCGATCTGCATGCTGCCGAAAGCGTGATATCCGTAGGCCAGCGCCTCCCGTACCCGGCGGTCAGCCTTCAGGCAGCTTTCTATTTCCTGCGGATAAATATTCATTCCCGCTTTGATAATCAGATCATCGTTTCGACCTTTGATTTTAAGCAGGCCCGCGGAATTGACTGCAGCAATGTCTCCCGTACACAGCCAGCCCTCCTTCAGCACAGCGTTTGTTTTCTCCGGGTCGTTATAATATCCCATCATCACGCTGCCGCCCCTGACATACAAAAGTCCTTCCTCCTCCGCTTCTGCGCATGCGCCCTGGGCATTCACCACGCGGAGCTCCACCGATCGCAGCGGGACTCCGACACAGTCCGGGTATTTTCGAAATAATTCGGGCGGAAGGAACGCAACTCTCGGGCAGGCCTCCGTCAGACCGTAAACATGATAAATATCGGCGTTCGGAAAAGCGTCGGCAATCCGAAGCCCCAACTCTTTGCTCATACATTCCCCGCTGATGCAAATACGCTTCAGCGGAAGCTCTGCTTTGCTGCGTATAAACCGGCTCATCAGGCCGAAAAGCGTCGGCGTCCCGCCCAAAGCGGTAACGCCGTATTTTTGAATCAGCGCCGGCAGGATCGGCGGATTGAAGGATTCCGAATAGAAGCGGATTTTCGCTCCCTTTACAAGCCCTGTAAGAAATTCTCCGGTCAGCACCGCGCAATGGTAGAGCGGTCTCGAAATAAGAATTGTGTCTTGTGTGCCGAGACCAAAATAAGACGCGATGTCTGACACATTTGTAACGACGTTCTCCTCCGTAAGCATCACGCCCTTCGGCGCGCCCGTGGTCCCGGAGGTGCAGAGAATCAGCGCAGGTTTGCGCGCCGGCTCGACGTACCGGGAATCCGCAATCCGAACAATCTGGAAAGCACCGCCGTAGTCTGTAATAACCGCATCCGGACTGATCGCGTCCAATATCTTATTGCAGTGAATTTCACCGTAGCGTTCAGAAAGCGGCAGCGCCGTCACGCCTGCGGCAAAGCAGCTCAGAAGAGCCATGCCCGCAGCCATTTCCGATTGACAGAAAATCGCGCAGCAGTGGATCCCCTTTAATCGTTTGGCAAACGCCTCAGCAAATATGAGCAGCTCCTCGAAGGTCAGCTCCGCATCGTTCTCGCAGCTTTTCTGTTTCAAATTCCGCTGCATTTCAGCCCTCAGAAATCGCCATAGCTCCATTTTCCAAGCTCCTTTCTGCTTCCTTCGTTAGAGCAGTTAAAATTTCCCGCTCCGCCGCCATAAGGGCCGACAATCTTCTGCGAATAACAGGCAGTACGGCATCTCGCCGCTTCATAAAATGGGAAGCGTAAAGCATGCGCAGCGTATCCGCTTCAGCAGCCAGCGGCTGATATTCACTGCTGAACACTGGAGGGATTCCAAGGGCCTGTTCCATGGCCGTAATTCTTTCAAGCATTACTTTCTTGTGCTCCCAAATCAGGCGGAGTACTCTGCGATCCATACGCTCGTACGGGATAGAGCCGTCATACAATCTTGCGATGTACATAGCGATATACTCCTGTACAATGATTCCGAATACATTCCCATTTCCGTTGATCGGATACTTTTCTAAAGAGGAATTGAGATATTCTAGCAGCTTTTTGTATGCCGTTTCCGGAGAAAATACCACGCATTCAGATTTTGCTCGGATTCCATAGATTTCGCCGTGCCCTCCATTCTTCAGAATTGCTTCCCGTCCTCTGTCAAAGGCGCTTTGCGGAGTCCAAAATTTCCGGTACAGCCAATTGCTGTCATACGCGTAGATACAATATGTTTTATCAATCCGATTATATCCGCAGATCAGGCCGTCATGGCAGCAATGCCTTACTTTATACCAGCTTTTTCCTTTCACATAGTAATCGTCAACGCCGCCGAAGCAAACGTAATAGCCATGGTCTAAAAGATTTCGGATAATCGGATTAATATATCCGCCCGCATATTCCGGAGGATAACTGATATGTTCCAAATACGGATTATCCTGCCAGGCTGACTTAAGGACATTAATATCCGGCGTCGTTCTCCCCGCCAAAAAGCTTCTGTTGCACGCAAGGATCATGACTTCGTTTAATACCCAGTTGCGAATAGAAGGATTCTGCACGGCAGGCGCCATGCATGTCCCCTGAAAGTGATAGGTCGCATACATCGGCTCTGCAAGCGGCAATTCAACAAATTTATTCATTGCTGTCACCGCCGTATTTTTCGGCGAGGCGGACAACGTCCCCGACCGTTGCAAGAGCAAACGGATTCAGATCCGACTCGTCAAGCTCAATTTGCAGAGCCTCCTCCAATTCTACGAGCAGTGTCACCATTAAGAGGCTGTCAAGCCCCAGGTCGCTCTGCAGGCCATCTTCCTCGCGGAGCGCTTCCGTATGGCTGAGTTCCCGTAAAATTGCATACACCCTTTCTTTTGTTTTCATTTGTTTATCATCCTTTCCACGGTCTGTTTTACGATAGAATAGCATTGCTCCTCCGGCGCCTGCGTAGAAATCAGGATTCCGTCGTTGGCTTTGCATATTTCGACATATTCCTTTCTCAGCTTATATTGCAGCTCCATATCGATATACCGATTCTTCTCTGCCGCGCGGCTCCGGACACGCTTTACCGCCACTCTGACAGGCACGTCAAAGAAAAACGCTGCATCCGGTTTCGTTACCGATTCGGCAATCTCATAAATCCATTTGTCGCATCGAAAGCCTCTTGCACGCAAATTCGCGAGGCATGAGTAAAAATAGCGGTCGCTCAGCACAATTTTGCCCTCCTCCAGCGCCGGCCCGATCACTTTGTTCACATGCTGCAGCCGGTCGCTTGCCGCAAGCAAAGACAGACTGCGATAATCGTAGGCATCGTGATCCGGGCAGTCCATATACGTTCGGAAAATATCGGACTTTCGGACAAAATCGGTAGGCTGCTTCGTTAGAAAGACAGCGTAATCGTTCTCTAAATCCGCCGTCAGCCGGTTGATCATTGTCGTTTTGCCGCAGCCGTCCAGCCCGCAAAATGTAATCAGTTTGCCTTTTTTTTCATTTTGGCGCATATTCAGTGCTTTCATCGCCCGTCCTCCTCCTGCAGATCCGATACGCGGTCGTCCAGAAAAAAGCGCTCCGTGATATCCCTTGTGCGATATAGATACGTTTTCTTTTCTCCGGGTGAAACAACGCGGTGCAGAAAATCCTTCTCCTCAAGCAGAGCTTCTTTTGCCTGTGTAAGGAGCGCCGGCGCTTTAAAGTCAAAAAGCTCCGCCGTCTGCAGGACGGCAAAGGCGCAGATTTTTCCCAGCCCCCGTTCTTCTGCGCGTCTGAAAAATTCGGAAATTTCCGAATCGCTCATCCTATCAAGCAGCAGATACAGATCCGCATATTTATAGAGCGTCATATCGCGCTTCATTTTCACCCACGGCAGCGTTGCCGCTTCTTTATATAGATGACAGGCTAAATGGATCAGAAAATCGCTCCTGTTCAGCGTCACTATGCCTTCGTTTACAACGGTATCGTTCAGCATCCGTTCCAGTACGTCGGGAGCGCTGTTTTTATAATCAAGTGAAAAATTAATATCGACTTCTAAAAATCGCATGTACGGAAGTCCGATTTCCAAAATGTAAGGAACAGTCTCCCCGCGCGTCATCTTTGATTCAATAATTTCTCGTCTGGCGGCGGGAATAAACTCTCCATTTCGGATATTTCCCTGACGGAAGCCTGCTTCCGTCAGGGCTCTGCCCAGGAGGCCGACATCCCGTGGGTGTACCAGCAAATCGATATCATTTGCGGTACGGCAGCCCTCCGGATACAGCCTGCAAAGAAGCGCGCCTTTTAACATTGCCGCAGAACAGCCGCACTGCGCAATCAGTCCTGACAGGAGCCTTACACACTGGAAAAAGCTGCGGTTTCTCTCGATATTTTGCTCATACGCTCCTTTCAGCGAATTACGGAATTCCCGGTTTACGGCGCCCAGGCATTCATTTTTCTTTAGCACGCTGTAAGCGGCGCCCTGCATACGGTTAAAAAAGAGATGCCCCAGAACCGCCGGTGACGCATGCTGCAGCAGCTCCTTATCAAACCTGTCCGATTGAAAGCTGCAAAGCTGCTTGAATAATTCTTTTTCTTTCTTTTGCATTAAAACTTATACTCCTTTACTATTTATTTTTGGTTTTGTATATACAGCGATCATGGCTCTCAGCTGTTTTTTTCCTCCTCGCTGAGCGTACATGGATCCTGCTTGTCCGCAAAATCTGCGAGCTTATGCAACACGTTCAGTTCTTCCTCCGTCATATACATGCGCGATAGAGAGTAGCCCTCGTCGACATATACGCCGCCTCCATATCTCCCTGATTGCGTATAAATCGGCTCGCTTAAGCTCAAAGCTTCCAGATCCCGTCGGACCGTGCGCTCGGAAACGCCAAGCTCATGAGCCAAATTCCCAATCGTATCTTTTCTGCGGCGGCAAAGCTTTTTCATAATTTCGGCTCTCCGCTCGGCCGTTCCCTGCATCTTTCCACCTCCTTTCCGCGCATAGATTAACGGGTAAACAGGACAGCTGCTGTCCTGTTTAAAACGAAAAACAAAAAAAAGAAACCCGGCAAACGGAAGCGCGTATCCCGCGCAATCCAGTCTGCCAGGTCCCTCTTGATTCCTTAACAAGTCCGACGTATCTCTTCAGCAACTATATTTTTTTATTTGTCTTCTTTTTCTTTTATAACGACATAAACGCCCCGCTTCATATATGTAATGCTCAAATATTCCAGGCATTTGGGGCAGCTTCCTTCTATATGCGACTCCGGCGTCCCGCGGAAAAGTATTCTTCCGCAAATCGGGCAGCCTGACAGGAATCCCGGTTTCTCTTCCATATTTTAATCCCTCCCTTCGTTTCCTTCCGTCGCTAAAATCGAAAAAATTCCGTTTGCCCTTGACAGAAAGTTATTTCTTCTATAGAATTTAATCAGAAGTTATTTGCAGGTTCAGTATACATCCGCATCGGAAGTTTGTCAATGTATAACCGGAACTTTTGTAAAAATAAAATCGTTGAGGTGCTTTTATGACTTTCGGAGAAAAAATAAAAAAGGCAAGACTGGCGCTGAATTTGTCCCAAAGCGAGGTTGCGGAAAAGACCGGTATTTCCGAACGCTCTCTGTATACTTATGAGCAGACCGGCACCATGCCGAGAAGCGGAAATATCCTCAAGCTTGCGGAGGCACTGAACGTTTCGGTCGGATATCTTTTGGACGAAGAGGAAACGGACACAAAAAAAGACCTCGACCATGATATCTTTATTGCGAATGCCAGGAACAAATACGGCTGCAAGGGCGCAAAGGAAGCGGCCGACATCCTTTCCC
Organism: uncultured Clostridium sp.; assembly: GCA_900543695.1. Classification (GTDB taxonomy): domain Bacteria; phylum Bacillota; class Clostridia; order UBA1212; family UBA1255; genus Egerieisoma. Next base: position 61,788 of record UQSG01000014.1, read on the forward strand.
GCGCCTCGGCGCTGTTTGCCGGCGGAGAGCTGGACGATTCCGCCAAGGATCTTTTTTTTCAATCCCTTATGGAAGTGTATCTGGAATCCAAAGAAGAGGCCAGAGCCAAATTTACCCCCAAACGCGCCCGCAAAAAGAAAAACGGGCCGTAAGATGGCCGGTCAGGCTGCAGACGGCAGGAGGTGTCCGCACGAATGTCATCCATTTATTACATATCGGAAAAAGCAGATGCGCTGATCAAAAAATATGATACGAGAGATCCGCTTGCGTTGTGCAGAGAGCTCCGCATCCAAGTACGATACAAGGATTTGGGAACGGCGGTAAAAGCTTATTACTTCTATCAATCCAGGATCAAAAACATTGTTCTGAATTCCCGTTCCGGCAGCATCGTCCAAAAAGTATTATGCGCGCACGAGCTCGGACATGCCGTGCTGCACGGAAAGCTTGCCGCAATGCGGGGCTTCCGCGAATTGGAGCTTTTCGACAGGACCGTCCCCGCCGAGTACGAAGCCAATTTATTCGCCGCGGAGCTGCTTGTTTCCGACGAGGAGCTTTTGAGGCTGCTGAACGACAGAGACAAGACGTTTTTCGGGATTTCCCGGGAGCTGTACATCCCCGCAGAGCTGCTGGACTTTAAGTTTCGCATATTAAAACACAAAGGCTACCATCTGGAAGCGCCCTGCCTTGCGCCGTCTGATTTTTTAAAGGGCGAGCTTCCCGGAAGCTTTCAAGAAAATGGCTGATCAAAAACGCTGCACGCTCTGGAACCGTCCGAAATGCACTCGCTAGCAAACGGGCAGTCTTGGCTTTTGCATTTACGCATAATATTTTCAAGCAGGCAACGGCGTCCGCTGTATACCAAGCAAGCGCTGCCATTATGATACCACGGCGGGTGTCGGGACATTTCCCTAAGCTATTCCAGTCTTCTCCATGCTTCAATATTTTCATTTCCCCTTGTATAATTCCCTTTCGGAAGCTCGCAATCCTTTAGGTTATAATGCTTACGATTTTTTTCTGAATACACATATGATAAATCTAAGCAGGGAGTTAAATCTCCGTCCTTCACATTCATATTAAATAGGAATGTTTTAAGGTTTTTCATTTTTTTAAGAAAACTCAAGCTAGGTAATTCATTGCTCCCGGAAAGTTCTAGAAGTTCTAGATTTTCGAGTTCACCTAATACAGAAAAGTCGTTGATTTTGGGACAGTTTTCAATCCGGAGCGCCCTAAGCGTTCTTTTAACTTTTTTTAATGCACTGATATCTTGCAGAGAGCGATTATAATACAGATATAAACATTGCATTTTTTGTGACTTTTGTATTCCCTCTAAAGTTATTATTTTGCTCTGGAATATTGAAAGAGTATCTAATATTGAGCTGCTAAATGCTTCAGACATATCCCTCTTTTCGTAATTAGATAAACCCAATCCCTTTAATGTCTCAACTGCATTAAAATTCTTATATCCGGAATCTGTTACGTGGATCTCTTCAAGTCCATTTATTTGGATACAATCAATGCAGGTTGAAAACTCCTCTCTGAAACCATATACGGTTGAACATTGCAAGCTCTTTATTTGAGACATTTTGTATAATGGAGAGTAATCAAATCCTTCACCGGCGTTGTCTGCCGGTACAATCCGCAAATACTTTAAAGTAGGACACATTGTAATAAAATTAATATTTTCAGCAATTATTAAGGCTTTTTCAATTCTATGCCTGTTAATAAATTCAATCTGTTCTTTCAGACTGTGAGAAGAACCATTTATTCTTGGAGAGAAACATGGAACATCTTGCGGATATTTTACTGCAATGGCATCATATACATTTGCAGGATATGTAATTGCTGTAAAAGGAAAACCATTGCGTAAAATATATCTATTTCCCAAAATCCTACTATCTGTAATCACTTCTTGTACATCAATCACCAAAATACCTCCTTCCAGGGCTCCATATCTTGTTGTATGTTAAAAGACCTTTTCTTCAAAAGACCGCTGCAAACATATAACACTGCTTGCAGGATCAAGCAAATTGAACACAAATATATTTTCCGGATTTTCTTTAATTGCTTTATCCAAAAAATTCTTAAATAAAAGGTATGGTACAACCGCAGATATCTCTTGGGTAATCCCGATTAACGCTTGCTTAACGTTTGGGTAACCGAAAATACTGGAAAATCAAGGGATTACACGGAAAGTTGTTGCAAATACATTACAAACTACCGAAGACTGAATGCGATTGAGGCCACCTCTCGAGCCGGGGGTGCGGACATTTTCTTGGACTGGTTATGCAACCATCCCAAGGCTCTGTCGG
>UQSG01000015.1 GCA_900543695.1 uncultured Clostridium sp.
CCGCACAGTGGCCGCTGGCCACCGCACCAGCGGCCGTTGGGGACCGCAATTTGCAGACTGCGGCTATTGGCGCTCATCTGGCTCTTCCTTCTGCTGCTGATCGTAATTCTCATGTATTTTGCTTTTGATAAAATATCGCATGGCGCGGCGTATCTGCAGATTCCCTACGTGCTCTGGCTCTGTTTTGCAGCGTACCTCAATTTCGGCACGTGGTTTCTGAACCGCTGAGAAGCGCTTCCACGGCCTCCAGGGAAGGCAGCGCGGGGATTCCGCCCCGTTTCCGGATACAGAGCGATGCGGCCGCATTTCCCCAGGCGGCAAAATCCGCCGCGTCCGTCACCGTAATTTCCTGCGGTGATTTTCCGCTTTTGACAAAGCGGTATAAAAACGCTCCCCAAAAGGAATCTCCCGCGCCCGTAGTATCCGTCGGTTTTTCTACGGGGAACGGCGGAATCTGTCTGGCTTTGCCCTGCGCCGACACCAGCGCGCCGCGGCTTCCAAGCGTCACCGCCACGCAGGCCGCGCCGCCGTCATGCAGAACGCGGGCAGCCTCCTCCGGATCGTTTTTGCCCGTAATCAAGCTGATTTCTTCCTCTGAAATTTTAATGAGATCCGCGTAGCCTGCGATCAGCCGCATATATTTTACGGCCTCCTCCTCCCCTTTCCATAATGAGGCCCTGTAATTGGGATCGTAGGAGACCGTTTTGCGTGTGCGCCTGGCATAATCAAGTACAGACAGCACCGCGCTGCGGCATGGCTCGTCAGAAAGAGCCAGAGAGCCCGTATGAAGGATGCTCGTATGCTCCAGTACGGTATAGTTAATCTCGTCCGGCGACAGCAGAAGATCTGCGCCCGGCTTTCTCGCAAACGAAAACATTCGTTCTCCGTCAGGACGGAGCGCGACAAATGCCAAGGTAGTAAAAGCATCCTCCGTATCCACCAGGCCGTCCGTATTTACACCGGCCTGTTCCAGCGTGCCGCGCAGGAACTCCCCGTGCATGTCCTTTCCGATTTTACCGAGAAACGCCGCAGAGCCTCCTAATTTTGAAACAGCAGCCGCTACATTCGCTACTGCGCCGCCGGGATTCTGTTCAAACAGACGCATTCCGTTTTCCGATACGCCGCATTCCGTAAAGTCGATCAATAATTCTCCAATTGCCGTAACATCAAACATGGATGATGCTCCTTTTTATATGATTTGCTGCGATTGTAGCGGATTCGCAGACCTCTGTCAACCGGAGCCGTGTCCGTTTACATCGCCGCGATTTCCTGTTATACTTTTCCAAAATAACTATTATGGAGGAATCCTGTATGAAAATATACCGTAAACTGACCGAGCTCATAGGCGCTACGCCGCTTCTGGAATTATACGGTCCCGAAAAAACCGGAAACGGCTCCGTGGTATACGGAAAAATGGAATGCTTTAATCCCGCAGGAAGCGTGAAGGACCGCGTCGCCCTGGCATTGATAGAGGATGCGGAGCAGCGTGGAATTTTAAAGGAAAACTCTGTCATCATAGAGCCTACCAGCGGAAATACGGGCATTGGCTTATGTGCGGTTGCTGCTGCAAAGGGATACCGTGCAATAATCGTAATGCCCGACACCATGAGTATCGAACGGCGCAGGCTTATGGCCGCATATGGAGCTGAGATTGTGCTGACCGACGGAGCAAAAGGGATGCAGGGCGCGATTGATAAAGCGGAGGAGCTCCGCAGTACCACTCCCGGCAGCTTTGTCGCTGGTCAGTTTACAAATCCAGCGAATCCCGCCGCGCACCGAGCATCAACAGGGCCCGAAATCTGGAACGATACCGACGGGAAGGTCAATATTTTTGTGGCCGGTGTCGGCACCGGCGGTACAATTACCGGAGCAGGAGAATATTTGAAGAGCCAAAATCCTCAGATTAAAATCGTCGCTGTAGAACCGGCCGAATCCTCCGTTTTGTCGGGCGGCGCCGCAGGTCCGCACAAAATTCAGGGAATCGGCGCAGGCTTTGTTCCTGAAATCCTGAACGCCGCAATCTGCGACGAAATCATTCCCATATCCTCCGACGACGCATATGCAGAGTGCCGCGCACTTTGCCGGAAGCAGGGAATTTTCGTGGGCATTTCGTCCGGTGCCGCGGCGCTGGCTGCCCGCCGGATTGCACTTCGTCCCGAAAGCGCCGGTAAAATCGTCGTTGCTCTTCTGCCGGATTCCGGCGAGCGTTATCTCTCTCTTCCGGACTTTTGCTGAAAGGGCTTCGGAATGCAATGCCATGTAAAAAAGACGCCGCGGAATAGTACCGCGGCGTCTGCTGCTTTTTCTTTTTTCAAGACTTCTTATTCTTCCCCGTCTTCTTCGGCGGCTTCTTCTTCACCGCAGCTGCAGCCGCAGCCGCAGCAATCTCCCTCGCAGTCGTCAAGCCATTCAATTTTGATTTCCTCTTTACAATTCGGGCAGACAAGGACGTTGCGGTCTTCCTCAATCACAGCTCTGTCAAGCTCGATTTCCGCTCCGCAGTTCGGACATTCCAGTTCCGCATATTCCAGCTCCTCGTCAGGCGTCTGCATTTTCTGTTCCTTGTAAATGCAGCCTTCCGCTTCGTCCAGCCGGTCCCCGATTTCATCTACCGCATCAAGGATTTCATTCTGTGTGTCTTCCGCATCTTCTACGGAAACGGCAATATCGTCGATTACGTCGATGATCAGCTTCAGTAATTTTCCCTCGCTGGTTTCCTCGTTTATTTTAAGACCGTCTGCAACGCCTCTCAAATAACTGACTCTTTCTGATAAATATCCCATCTCAATATTCCTCCTTTTCCGAGCGGCTCCTGCCTGTCTGTCAGGCGCGCTCCATGTACTCCTCTGTTCTGGTGTCAATCCGGATTTTGTCGCCTTTATTTACAAAAAGAGGCACGCGTACGGTTGCGCCCGTCTCCACGACAGCGGGCTTAGACGCCCCGGTCGCCGTATCCCCCTTAAAGCCCGGCTCCGTATCGATTACCTCAAGCTCCACGAAAATGGGCGGCTCAATCCCAAAAACATTCCCCTTAAAGGAAAGGATCTTGCAAATATCGTTTTCTTTGACAAACTTCAGTGAATCCCCGACTGTTTCGGCGCTGATGGGAATCAACTCAAATGTTTCCAGGTCCATAAAGTAATACAGATTGTCATCCTGATAGCTGTACTGCATATCTTTTCTTTCAATATGCGCCTTCGGCAATTTATCGGAAGGGTTGAAGGAGCGCTCGATCGTCGCCCCCGTTATAACGTTTTTGATCTTTGTCCGTACGAAAGCCGCGCCCTTTCCCGGCTTCACGTGCTGAAATTCTATAATTTGATAGACGTTTCCGTCCATTTCAAATGTAATCCCGTTTCTGAAATCTCCTGCAGAAATCATGTGTTAACCTCCAAAAATAAAATAACAATATTGATCGGTTTATTTTACACCATGATACAAAAAAAGACAACCATAATTTTTATTGTGCCCGTCCTTTTCTTCTTTATAAAATTAGATATTTTTGTGGCGAAATGATTGTATTAGCCGAATTAATATGTTACTATTATTAAAATATTTTTATCGTATGAGGTGAAATTATGTTCAAATGTCAGATTTCCGCCTTAAAATATGGGAAACGACTCGCGATTCTGATCCTTACAGCCGCCCTTCTGCTGGGAACGTTCGCATGCACCGGGCCTGGCCCTCTGCAGACCGGTGTCATCGAGGACGAGGAGGAGCTGCAAATCGACGGCGAAATCATGTTTACGATCAGCAATGAAAGCGGCACCGCGTCCGAGGCGGCGGCTCCGAACGCAATTGCAAACGCTTTTATGCGGAAATATCCGAATGTTAAAATCATTATCGACGATGCAAACCGCACTACATATGCAACGCGAATTTCTACCGGAGAAATCGGCGACGTTTTCTGGTGCGATGCCAACGACGCCCATAACTATAAAAAGAATCATAATGCGCTGATGATGCTCGATTACTACAGAGACCGTCTGGGAATCGACACGCAAAATATATTTTCCGGCGCGCTTACCAGCGGCATGATCGACGGCCGCCTTTATATGGTGCCGCGGAATATCGGTCAGCAGGTATTGATCTATAACAAGGACGCTCTAAGAGCAGCGAATATCGAAATTCCTTCGGATGGAACCGCCATATCATGGGAGGAATTTAAAGATATCTGCCGGCGCCTGACGCTGGACGAAAACGGCACCTATACGCAGGTAGGCGCAAGCTTTAAAATCTGGTGGTCTCCCGTGTGGCAGGCATTTGCGGAGGGATACGGCGGAACCTGGATCGATACAGTTCAGAAGAAAGTCAGCTTTGTCTCCGATGAAAATGTCATGAAAGGCATTAACGAAATTGTTGACGCCTGCAACGAGGGCTGGCTGAGAGGAGACAATATTAATTACACCGGTCAGAAGGGCCAGAGCTACTCCAAGCTTACAGATCTAGATTATGTATTCCGGACCTTCGGTGATATGCAGTGGATCACAGCTTACGGAAATTCCTATGATAATGCCGATATTGATTGGGATTTCTGTTCCTTCCCTGCATTCCCCACGCATAAGGTCGGCGCAGGTGCAACCGGCTACGTTGTTTATAACAGAACCAGAAATGTCGATACCGCGGCGGCGTTTGCACTTTTCTTCCTGACAGAGGAAGGCCAGCAGGCCTACCACAGCGCGACAGGCGGAAATGTTCCTCTGTTAAAATCTCAAGCGTCGGCAGATTTCTGGCGCTTCCAGGGAACACAGTGGGAAGACAAAAATTTCGATGCGTTCGTTTCCTATCCCGAAGCGAACATTCCCGCTTCTGTTATCGTCAGAGCGCCTTCGGAAATTTCTGAAATTTTATCAAACGATAATCTGATTTCTGCATTCGGCAGCATCATAAACGGCCAGAAGGATGTCCAGACTGTATTTTCCGATCTGGAAACGAGATGCAACGAGACCTGGAGCAAATTAACAGTTTAGTATAATTGCAGCTCCGCAGAAGCGATATATGAGCGGCCGTTTTAGACACGGCCGTTTCATTTATATATATACAATTTTATTTCTTATAAAAAAGAATGTCTTCTGACATTCAAACGATCCCTGTAAACTGGTATTGCGTCAAAACAAAAGATATGATATGATATATTTTGCCAATTAAAAAATATGAGGTGAAGGATTTATGTTGAAAAGTTCCCGGCAGGCCGGCAGTCTTGCAAAACGTATTATTATCATTTTGATCATGTCCGTTTTGTTGCTCAGCGCCGCAGCCTGTAACAGAAAAGGTCCGCCCAAGAGCGGTATTCTTACAGACGATTACGAGCTGACGATTGAAGGCGAGGTCGTATTCACCATCAGCAACGAGAGCGGCGCCGCTTCTGAGGCTGCGGCTCCCAGGGCCTTTGCGGATGCTTTTATGCGGAAGTACCCGGAGGTAAAGGTAACCGTTGACGAAGCACATCGAAATACATACGCCACGAGAATTTCGACGGGTGAAATCGGCGACGTTTTCTGGGTTGATGAAAACGATGCAAACAACTATAAGAAAAATCATAATGCGCTATTAATGCTTGATTACTATATGGATAAGCTGAACATTGACCGCCAGAATATTTATTCCGGAGCGCTTGTCGGCGGAATGATCGACGGCCGGCTCTATATGGTTCCCCGGAATCTTGGACAGCAGGTCTTGATTTATAATAAAGACGCTCTGACGCAGGCGAATATTGAAATCCCGTCAGGCGGAACCGCCATGACATGGGATGAGTTCAAGGATATCTGCCGGCGTGTGACGCTGTCGGAAAACGATACGTATACTCAGGTCGGCGCCGGGTTCAAGCTTTGGTGGTCCCCTGTATGGCAGGCCTTTGCAGAAGGCTGGGGAGGCCAGTGGGTTAATACCATTGAAAAGAGAGTTACGTTTGTATCTGATCCGAATGTCATGGCGGGAATCAATGAAATGTTCGACGCCTGCAACGAGGGCTGGATGAAGGACGACGTTATTCAATATACAGGTGCAAACGCAGCCAGATATTCGCAAATTTCGGATCTGGACTACGTTTTTCGAACCTTTGGAGATATGCAGTGGATTACCAGATACGGCAACGCATATGACAATGCGAATATCGCATGGGATTTCTGCTCCTTCCCCGCCTTTCCCACGCACAAGGTCGGTACCGGCGCAACAGGCTATGTCGTTTATAACAGAACCAGAAATCCGGATACCGCGGCGGCGCTCGCCCTGTTCTTCCTTACAGAAGAAGGGCAGACAGCATATCACAGCACAAGCGGGGGAAATGTTCCGCTTCTGAAATCACTTTCAGAGGAAAATTTCTGGAGAATGCCCGGTACAGACTGGAGCGATAAGAACTTCGATGCCTTTGTCTCCTATCCCGATGCCAGTACCCCGGCAACGGTTATTACCAGAGCGCCCTCCGAGATTGCGGAGATTCTCTCTGACAATAATATGATTAATGCCTTCGGACGGATTATTAATGGTACAGCAAGCGTGGAAGACGTCTTTGCCGATCTGGAAACAAGGTGCAACGAGACGTGGTCGAAGCTGAATGAATATTAATGAATTATAAAATCGCAATCGCAAAAGGCTGCGCAGTCCAAAATCGGATTGCGCAGCCTTTTCAAAATTCAGCTTTCAAAGCCGGGAAATGATTAAAGTTTAGAAAGAAAGTCCCTCGCTCTTGAGCAGATCTTTCAAAGCGCCGCACGCGGCATCAAAGGATTCGTTATTATCCTTATATTGAAATTTTCCCGTTCCAAGCTGCGTATGATCGGACAAATTACCGTATCCATCAAAAATCGCCAGATGCGGTTCTATGGTAAGGCAAATCGGCCCTTCCCCGCTGCCTTCGTCGGCAGCGGCATCCCGCAGGATCGCTGCGATCTGTCCATCTCCAAAGCCCGCAGGAACAATGGCGCCAGTATTTTTCTCCGCATCCTTAATATGAAAATATCGGATTCTCGTTTTCGTCAACCGGTACGCTTCCATAGGATCAACATTTGCCTGGATATAATTGGCAGGATCCAAAATTGTCGAAAACGATTCGCTCTGAAGGGCGTCTGTCAAAATTTTGACGCATTCCGGCTGTTCTCCGAAAATTTCCTTTTCATTCTCATGGCATAAACAAAGGCCACGTTTTTCGGCGCTTTCCGTCAAGACGGAAAGGCGTTTTAAGACGGGATCGGTATACGCTTCGGCATTCTTACCCTTCGGGATGAAAAAGCTGAAAATACGGATGCAAGCTGTTCCGAGCAGCTCTGCCGCTTCCATTGCTTTCTCAAATCGTTTTCTGTGCGCTTCGAAGTCTTCTTCAATGGAAATTTTTCCGATCGGCGAAGCAATCGCCGAAACGGAGATGCCGTGCGATACGAGAAGCGTGCTGATCCGCCGTAATTCCTCATGTTCAAGATCGATTACGCACGTTCCGTCAATATTGCGGATTTCAATCATGCTGATCTGATTCCGCTCAAGCGCAGAAATCTGCTCTTCTATTCCGCTGCCTGCTTCATCTGCAAACGCTGAAAGCACAAACTGTTTCATATCAATATTTTCCCTTCAAAAACAGGAAGCTTCTCTCCAGCTCTGAAATCGGATCGTCAACAAAATCAGAGTCCTGTTCGATCATGGCATATGGGATATCATTCTGAAGGCTCGCCGACAGGATATCGTTCCAGTTCAGATTTCCGCTTCCGATGGAGGCAAAGCTCTGCTTCCAGTTCCTGATCGCCATGTCTTTATAATGCAGGACCTTGATTCGTTTTCCAAGCTTGTTAATATATTCAACCGGGGAAAGACCGCCATGCTGAAGCCAATAAACATCCAGAATAAAGAAAAATACTTCCGGATCCGATTCCTCAATCATAATATCAAACCACATCTTTCCGTCCGTCTTTTCCATTTCAAAGGAATGATTATGGTAATGGAACGTCATTCCGTTTTCCTTCAGGATGCGGCCCGCCCTGCTGAAGTCCTCGGCGAAGCGTTTGATGCCGTCTCTGCTTTTTTCATATTGTCCCGGCAGCGCGCCGATCCCGACATAATCGCATCCCAGCAGGCGATGCTCTTCGATGATGGCAGCCGTATCGTTTAAAATGCGGTTCGGCGACGAATGCGTAATGATAATCTTCATGCCGACCTCGTCGCATATGGCCCGGATTTCCTTCGGCGGCAGATTAATGGCAGAAATCTGTACGTCACGATAGCCGATGTCATAAAGCTTATGTAATGTTTCTCTAAATTCCTCTGCCGTTTTGCAGAGATCCCGCACAGTATATAATTGTGCTCCAACTTTCATGCTATAAGCTCCTCCTTTATGAGAATTTTTATTCAAAATGATTCCACAGCCAGTTACAGCTCAGTTTCATCCATGCTTCCGCGTCCTCGTTTACAAGCGCGGCTCCCGTACGAGCCGTGGTACGGTTGCTCATGGCAAGGCCATGATCCCCCCGTTCGAAAATATGCATTTCAAAATCAATTCCATTTTCAGCAAGCGCTTCGGCAAACAGCAGAGAATTGCATACGGAAACGCCGCTGTCAAGCCGAGTATGGAAAAGAAACACAGGCGGCGTATGGGGGCCCACATGCTTTTCGCAGGAAACAAAATCCAGCATCCGTTCCAATTCTTCTGGCTTTCCCGCCTTTCTGAATCTATTAAGTAAATTTGCGATAGAATCCGTATGTGCATATTTCCCGGAAGTAATCACGGGATAGGCCAGGATCAGTGCGTCCGGACGGTTTTCTCCATTTACGCAGCCGGAAAGACGCATAAGCTCCGGATCGTTCCAATGGACGCCCTGCATCGCGGCAAGATGACCTCCCGCCGAGAACCCGCAAACGGCCACTTTATTGGGATCCGCATGCCACCTCCGTGCGTTCTCGCGAATAATCCGAAGCGCTACGGAAAGATCCGTGTTCGGATTTGGATAAGACGCATCCGGTCCGACAGAATATCTTAACACGCCCGCATGAAAGCCGGCGGCAAGATAAGCAAATGCAATTGGATCTGCTTCCCGGTCGGAGGTTCCGACATATCCGCCTCCCGGGCATACCAGGACGAACGGCCGCAGATGCGATAAGGTGATTTCCGGGGATTCCTCCTGTATATAAACATCCAGCCGGTATTGCTCTTTTGCATTTACGTGAAATGTTTCTTTTTGCACAGGTGCAGGCTCCTTTCTGCATAAAGCATTCTCGCAAATAGTAAAAATCCGCAGCAGATGTTGAAATCTGTCTGCGGATAAAAGAATCAATCGATTATTCTGCTTTCGCGGTATTCATCGTATTCATCGCTTTGGTTATTCTCGATTTCTTGCGAGCGGCTGTGTTCTTCGGGATCAGGCCCTTTGCCGCTGCTTTGTCCAATCTAATGCAAGCTTCCTTCACAACTGCGGCGGTATTCTCATTTTTCTCTGCAATCGCAAGCTTCGCTTTCTTTACGGATGTTCTGAGAGATGACTTGGCAGAAGCATTTCTGGCCGCTTTCTTCTCGGATACAAGCACTCGCTTCTTGGCTGATTTAATATTCGGCATTCAATTCACCTCCAAAAACCCATTTCCACGCTGCTTTCCGCAGCGCTTTTGCTATTCTATCACAGCAAAATGGAAATTGCAATAGCAAACGATCAATTTCCCAGGATAATTGCGAGAAATTTTGCCGGTTTTCCGTCCAGCGCCCGCATGCCATGGGGCATTTCAGAATTGAAATACAGGGAGTCGCCCGGTTCCATAATAACCTCCTGGCCGTTTAAAAGAATCATCAGGCGGCCTTCCACACAATAATTGAACTCCTGTCCCTCATGCACATTTAAATGGATTTTCTCATCCTCATTGCTGTTTACCGTAACCATGAAGGGCTCCGCTTTTTTATTCGCAAAATTATACGCCAGATGCTGGTAAACATAATGCTCCACGCGTTCCACACGAATGCCTCTGTCCTTTTTGACAAAAGTAAAATTCTGAAGCATCGGCTGTCCCCCGGAAAGAAGATCCGCCATATCGACATGAAACAGCTTTGAAAACTCAAAGATAAAACTCATTGGGATATCCGCTTCTCCGCTTTCGTAAACTAAATATTCGGAAAGCGGGATCCCAAGCTCCCTGGCGGTAGTCTCCGGCGTTTTCTCCGCTATTTCTCTGAGATCCCTGAGCCTTGCCGCAATATCTGCGATCTGCTTATTCACACTGTCCATAAAAGCCACATCCTTCCGATTTATTTAATATCTCTCCGGCAGAAATGATCGAGCCCGACGGAGATCATACATACAAGAATTATTATAATATAAAAGATAGAAAACACAAGCGGTGTGGAAGCCGTCTCGGAAATCCCCCCGAACAGCATTCCTCCCATTGTTCCGCCGGGCGACGAAGAATAAAAAATCTTTTCAAAAAAGCTCAGATTGCTGAACGGAAGGAATCGGATCAGATATCCGTATCCGGCCAGATTTGAGACCAGCAAAAGATGCAGGAAGCTTCCGCCGAGATAAAGTCCCATAGAGACGGACACGGAAGCCGCCGTATTTTTCGTAACGATCGAAAGCGTATAGGCAAAGGTGGTAAAAACCAGAAACGGAACGATGCTGCACAGCGCCGAGAAAAGCTGATACAAAAAGTAATTCAGCGTTACCGCTTCTCCCGATACAAGAAAAACCTTCTCTCCAAAGGAGCGGAAGCCAAACAGAAGGCCGTTTGTAAGCGACGCTACCGCGTAGGTATACAAAATCAGCACAAGCATCACCGCCAGCATAGAAAGGTATTTTGCAAGATAAATTTTCCATCTTTTGACCGGGGCAATAATCAGCGATTTAATCGTACCGGTAGACATCTCGTGGGACATCATGGAGCCCGCCAGGATGATAAGAATCACCACGGAGAAAACCATTCCAAGGCTGGAGGCAACCGTATAAGCGCCGCCTGCCGTCGTATTGTCCGGATCATCCTGTAAAAATCCCTTTTGGATTTTTGCTTCCGTCAGCTTCAGATTTTTCTCAAGCACTGATCTGCGCTCTGGAGTAAGATTCCCGCCTTTTTCCAGGTCAACGTTATTCTGCAGAGACGCTTCTATACTCGCTTTCTGATTCAGAAGCGATTCCGCATTTGATTTTTCCCGATAAGAAGCGTATTCACCCGTAGGGCAAACTCCCAGAAGCGCATTATTATAAGAAATCGCCGCATCTTTCTGGGCGTCGCTCATCGCCGGATCCTGCTCAATCCATTCTATCTGATCCTGAATATATTGGCGGTAATCGTTTTGCTTTATTGCAGCGTCAAGCTCATTCAGCTGCTCCAGAAGCGCCTGATATTCCTCGGAGGAGGAAGAAACGCCGGAATACTCCATATCAAGGAGCGACTGGCGCGCAGCTACCAGATCTTCAAGGATCCCATACCGGTAAGAAAGATTTCCAATATTCTGCTCTTTTGCATAATTGCCGTATATGTCATAGTAAATATATTCCAATTCCAAATTGTGCAGCTGTTCCTTAAGCTCGGACGCCTCATTTGGCGAAAGTGCTTCGTCTGCAAGCGCTTCTTCGCATTCTCTGATCCGATTTTCCAGTTCTTCCGCGTATTTCAGATATTCCTCATATGAAGCGGCAGAGCTGCCTTCTATGACGTCCTGATATTCCGTACTCTTAATAAATGTAGAGCAGCCGATCATTCCCACCGTCATAACGATTACAATAATATAAATCGAAACCTTTTTTCTGCTTTTAATGATCTCATTGTGAAACAAGGCGCCTAATTTATGCAATGGAAATCCCTCCTCCCGTAATTGCAATAAACGCGTCTTCCAGCGAATTTTCCATCTGGGAAATGCCAAACACGGCGATTCCGTTTTCAACCAGAAGGCGGTTGAAGTCCGGAATCTGAGCTTTTCGGATCGTAAGCTGAACGGAGTGATCGTCCGTAAATTGGCCCCCGCCGTACAGCGCGTCTTTGCCAAACAGCTCCGCCGCCAGTTCCGCAGCTTTCTCGATATTTTCCGGATTGACTTCAAAACGGTACGCTTCCTGCTTTGATGCCATGTGCAGGATATCCGCAATCGGTTTTACATCGAGTACAGCGCCGCGGTCGATGATGGCCACTCGGTCGCACATCAGCTCCATTTCCGCGAGCATATGGCTTGATACGAATACGGCCGTATTTTCCTCGTGCGCCAAATTTTTTAAAATATCCCGGAGTTCTTTGATTCCCGCGGGATCCAGCCCGTTCGTAGGTTCATCAAGAATCAAAAGGCGCGGCCTGTGTACAATCGCCTGCGCGAGTCCGATTCTCTGTTTCATGCCCAGAGAATACTTTTTCAGTTTTTCTCCCGCGCGGTTCTGCATTCCGACCAGCCGCACGACTTCTTGGATGCGTTCCTCGGTAACGCCATCATGGAGGCGCGCATACATGCGGAGATTTTCATAGCCTGTCATTTCCTTGTACATCTCAGGATTTTCTACGATTCCTCCGACCAGATTCATGGCTTTTTCGTAATGCTTTTTCAGGTCCAGACCACAGATGGAAATTTCTCCGCTGTCCGGAAACAGGAACCCCAGAATCATTTTAATCGTCGTTGTTTTCCCCGCGCCGTTCGGTCCCAGGAACCCAAATATTTCCCCGCTGTACACATCAAACGACACGTCGCGGATGACAGGCCGTGAGCCAAAGCTTTTATTTAAATTTTTAACGCGCAGTACCGCTTCCATGCAGATTCCTCCTCAATATACAGAGCCGGCTGTCAAATCGTAGCCGCTGAAATTTTGCGAACGATAATTTAAATAATAAATTTTCAGTTCGCCGTCTACTTCTTTAAAAGAAAAGCTGTAATATAAAGGGGATCCATAGTCCTGCCCCTGCGCTTCCAAATTGGTTTTCCCGCTTATGCTGATCATACACGGCAGCGACAGAATGTTGTTATCAAATTCAGAAGAAAAAAGCTCAATCAGAGATACGTCGCACGTCCGATAGAAAACATTCGCCCGGTACTGGGAATAAATATTGTTTTCAATGTAATATTGATATGCGCTGTCGTCGGCAAAATAGTCTCGCATTTCAGGCTCCAGCAGCTCGATATAACCCTCATAATTTTCCATATACTCCTCGGGGATCACCTTCCACGCCGCATCCGCTGCAAGAAAATTTTTCAACAGCCGTTCCGCATCCGTTTTCATACGGCTTGCCTTCGCAGTAAGCAGTCCCAGGTAAACGGCAACCGCCAGCACCACGGCTGCTGTTAAAATCAGCCCTCTGTTGATTTTTTTGAATTTGCTCATCGCTTCGCGCTCCTTTTTCAAATCAGACGCAGCACCGGCACGTCACAATTTAAGCTTTTTTCTGAGATGAGCCGGCAGAATCAGCGAAAAATCACTGCTGTCCATCCCGCCGGTTTTCTTCATGGCGTAAAAATATACAACGATTCCTGCGGCCGCAGCCAATATAAGCGAGAACGTTTCCGTCACATAGGTGCCCGCAAATTTTCCGAGCAGAAAATCCGACAAAAGATATACGGGCATGCTGCCGACCAGCATCAGGCCGCCGCAGATCATAGGAATCATCGTTAATTGAAACATCTTTATCCGTACTCCCCGCTTTCTGACAAGACAGATATGATTCAGAATCAACGGAATAATATAGGAAACATACGTGGAAATAACCGCTCCATAAATGTTCAGAGACGGAATTGCTATTAAAATATAATTCAATACGGCCTTTACCAAAACGCCGATTCCCATGAACAGCGTCGCGCTGAACAGCTCATTGACGCTCTGCATAACGGAGCTCTGCAAATGAACGGTTCCCAGCAGCAGGATGCTGAAGGACATATAACTCAGCAGCTTCGCCCCCGAGCCCAGTCCCAGCATTACATAAAGCGGCTCCGCGTATACGCACATTGCAATGGACAGCGGGACGGCAATAATATAGCACAGCTTAAACGCATAATTCGCCTTTTGCCTCGTTTCTGCATATTTTTTCTGCGCATACAGTCCTGCGATTACGGGCAGCAGACTGATGCAAAGCGATGTAACCAGAGCCGTCGGGACATTCAAAAGCTGACGCGTGACACCCATCATGCCATGGAGCGTTCTGCTGTCATATTCATTGAGCCCCGCCGCCATCAGACGGCCCTTCATTATGGAGGTATCGATCATGTTTCCTCCGTATTGGATTCCAGAATTGATGGTAATCGGAAGACTGTAATATAGGATCAACTTCAGCAGCTTTTGATTCGTCAGCTTCGGGACGCTGCGCAAATCCTCCCCCGCATGCAGCACGCGCTGATCCTGCTGATATTGTCCGTAATATTTTATCACGATAATAAGCGCCGCAGCAGCTCCGACCGCAGTGCCGATGGAGGCTCCGGCTACCGCCCATACGATGCCTCTGCTGCGCAGCCCCAGCACCAGTACAACGGAAACCGCAACATGGACGATCTGCTCCACTACCTGAGAAACGGCCGTAGGCGTCATATTTTTCATTCCCTGCAGATATCCTCTGTACGCGGAAAGAAGAGAACAGATCAGGACCGTCGGTGCCAGCGTCAAAATTCCCATCCAGCTGTCTTCGTTATTCATATAGCGGGCGATTGGCTTCGCGAATATCGCCATAATTACGGAAAGAGCAACGCCGAGCAGCACCATCAGCGTTCGTGCCATCCGGAAAGCCTGCTTCGCCTGCTTTCTGTTGCCTGTAGACGTAAGCTCCGTAACAAGCTTCGAAATGGCAACCGGAAGGCCTGCCGTCGTCAGCACATAGACAAAGGCAAAAACCTGGTTTGCCGAATAATATACGCTGTATCCTGCCTCTCCGCCGAGGATTTTATTGAGAAAAGGGACAAACAGCAGCGAAACCACTTTTACGGCAATATTCGCAGCTGACAATACTACGAAGCCCTTTCCGATAGATTGTTCTTTTGTATTTAATGAAGACAATATATCCACCCCCGGCATTCCCGTACATTCTATACTAATCTGCTAAATTAAGCAAGCGAGCCGGCCCGAGATTTGCCAGAACGGCGCGGCGGTTGTATAATAAAAGAATGAAATATAACAGAAATGGAAGGATTACCGTTATGGGCAAGAAAGTTGAGATTCTATCTGTTGGAACGGAGCTTTTGATGGGACAGATTGCAAATACAAACGCGCAGTATATCTCCCAGAGGCTGCCGGAGGTAGGCTTAGGCGTATTTTACCACAGCGTCGTGGGAGACAATCCGGAACGGCTTACTGAATGCCTGCATCACGCGCTTTCAAGAAGCGACATTGTGATCACGACGGGAGGTCTGGGCCCGACGCAGGATGATCTTACAAAGCAGGTTGTGGCGGAAGCGCTGGGGCGAAAGCTTGTGCTGGATCAGCGAAGCGCGGAGGCTATAAAAAAGTATTTTGCCGCCACCGGAAGGACGATGGTAGAGAGCAACCTGCGTCAGGCGTATTTTCCGGAGAACAGCATGATTCTCGATAACGAAGAAGGCACGGCGCCCGGCTGTATCATTCAGAAAGACGGTAAAATCGTGATTCTTCTCCCCGGTCCGCCGAAAGAGCTGATTCCGATGTTCGACAGGCACATTCTCAAATTCTTTAAGGAACGCAGCGAGGCGCCGCTGACCTCCAAATTTTTGAGAGTCGTCGGAATCGGAGAATCGCTTGTAGAAAAGAAGCTTCTGTCGCTTGTGGACGGTCAGGTCAATCCGACTATTGCAACCTATGCGAAGGACGGAATTGTCACAATCCGTGTCACGGCGCACGACGAGGGCGGAATTCCCGCTTCCCTGCTCGTTTCCGACACCTGCGGCAGAATTTCTTCTATATTAGGCGACGCGATCTATACGGATGAAAATGAGGATCTGGAATACACCGTCTGGAAGCTGCTCAAGCAGAACCATCTTACCTTTTCCTGCGCGGAGTCCTGTACCGGAGGGATGCTCTCCGAGCTGATGACCGCCGTTCCCGGCGCCTCACAGGTTTTCCGATGCGCTGCCGTAACCTATAGCACAGACGCCAAGACTGATCTGCTCGGCGTCGATCCGGATCTGATCAGCCGCTATGGCGTCGTAAGCAAGGAAACGGCGCTTGCCATGGTAAAGGGCATCGCTCAGCGCGCCGGTACCGACGTTGCGGTTTCAATTACGGGATATGCCGGTCCGCGTATAGGGAACGAGCCGGTCGGAACGGTCTGCATCGCAGTTGTGGCTCCGGGCTGTCAAAATGTAAAAGAATTTCAGTTCACCGGAAACCGCGACAGGATCCGCGTGCTCAGCGTCGTAAACGCTTTGGATATGGTCCGGCGCGCAATTCTGCACATCGAAAGCGGCGAATAAAAGCCGGCTGGCAGATTTTTCATGGTATAAAAGCTTTCATTTTTCAGAACAATATTCCTTAATCGAAAGGAAGTGTTCTTTAAGATGAAAGCTATTATTATGGCCGGCGGCGAAGGAACGAGACTCAGGCCAATCACCTGCAGGATGCCAAAGCCTGCCGTTCCGGTAAAGGACAAGCCTGTGATTCTTCATATTATCGGACTGCTCGAGCAGCACGGCATATACGATATCGCAATCACTTTGAAATACCTGCCCGGAGAGCTCAAAAAAATAGTAGAAAGCGCCGTTAACCGCGGTGAAATCAAAGCGGACATTCGATTTTGTACAGAAACGTCGCCGCTTGGCACGGCCGGCAGCGTCAAAAACTGTATTTCTGAATGCTACGAAAATTCGGAAGAAGATTTTCTGGTGATCAGCGGCGATGCGATCACGGACATAAATCTCCGTGAAATGATTGATTTTCATAAAAAGCAGGGAAAAATGGCAACAATCGCAGTGAAAGCCGTCGATATTCCGACAGAATTCGGCGTGGTGCTTACCAACAAGGAAAATATGGTCACGGGCTTCATTGAAAAGCCCGTCTGGAGCGAAGCCGTAAGCAATATCGTTAATACCGGCATTTACATTGTCACAAGCAGGCTCATGGAATTTTGCCCCGAGGAAGGCGCTTGCGATTTTGCCAAAGATGTTTTTACGAAAATCCCCGACTTAAGCCACAATATTGCGGCCTTTCAGACAGAAGCCTATTGGTGCGATATCGGAGACGTCCGCTCCTATCGCAGCGTCAATCTCAGAGGCGGCGGCTTCATCGGCGAAAATTGCAGCATTTCCGACGAAGCGGATATTCGGAACAGCGTAATCTGTCACGGCTGCAGGGTTGGCGCCGGCTCCGTCATTTCCGACAGCGTGGTCATGCCGAATACGGTAATCGGGAAGCATTGTAAAATAGCGGAATGCGTATTATGCTCTTCTGTCAGCATAGAAGATGGCGTGACAGCGGAAGATGCCGTCGTCGGAGAAAAGGCGGCGATCGGACATTCCACTGTAATCAAAAAAGGGACAAAAATCTGGGATGGAGCCAACATTCTCCCGGAAAGCATGCTTCACGGGGTGATCCGGGAATACGGCGGCTCTGCCTCAAGCTATTCCCCCGAAATGGTATTGCGGTTAGGCCGTGCCTTCGGCACGTTTCTCGGACAGCATGCTTCTGCGCTGATTTGTGCCGATGGCAGCGGGAGCAGCTGCATGATATCGGCCGGGCTGCAGTCCGCGCTTGCATCCGCAGGAATCCAGGTAAAAGTCATAGAAACAGTCCCCATGCCTGTCATACGCTGGATCTGCCGTTCCGGAATCTGCGACGGAGCCATTTACGTTTCCGATAACGGAGAAAGTCATATTCACTTTCTGAACAAATTTGGCGATGATCTTTCCAAAAATGAACGGCGTAAGCTGAAATCCGTTTATGACCTGGAGGATTTTACGCGCGTGGACAGAAACAGCATTCCCGTATTCGAGGAGCTCAGCAGCCCCGAAGATTATTATATTTCCGCGCTGCTCGACATCTTCAAATGTCCGCATAAAAATCTGAATTATATCGGCCGCCGTTTTACGAAAAGTCAGCGTTATGCAGCCGCAGCATATATTACCATAAAGCTGTTTCCTGATGCGCCGATCTTTCTGGCCGCTTCAGAATCAATGGCTGCGGAAAAAATTGCGGAAAAGTTTGACCGATATGTCATTCGCTGCGGCAGTAAAATCGGCGATATTATGTCCGAAATGGAAAAATTTATGCATATAGACGGGGTGTATGCAGAATATCTGATGTTTTTTGACGACCTCGCATTCGATCTCGGACTCTGCTGTATCGACGGATTCATTGCCGGAGAGCTCGATACGGAAATCGAAAATCTGATTCGGATTCCACTGTACAGATCGGAGACTCAAATCCCATGTAAAAACGCAAATAAAGCTGATATTATAAGGAAATTTGTCAACAGCGACCTGGCTCGCAGGGGCTTTGAAATCAACGACGGAATTTGCATCCGCGATCAGGATTCATCGGCCAGAATCTGCGCTGACGACGAGCGGCAGGCCTTCCACGTTTATGTAGAAAGCCTGAGTGAAGAATACGGAAAGGAGATCGCCGGAGAGATCCTCAAGACACTGGAAAATTTATTGACTTAATCCTCTAAGAGACTTATAATTAAAGAGCTAATGTATTATTACTGATCGTTTGCTCAGATACTTGGAGGATGACATTTTATGAAGAAAAGCTTATTCCCGGTAATCAAAGTCTTTGGAACGCTCTGTGCTGCGGCAGCATTGATGTTCGCGCTCTCTTCCTGCCAGGAAGAGGAAGAACCGTCCGCCACAGCGGCGCCTTCCACTCCGACTCCGGTGCAAAGCACGTTCAAGCCGGTTGTCGATATCATTTATGACGAAAACGAATTTCAAATTGTAGACACGACAATTGTGGAATATATTGGCGACGGAGGAGACGTCAAAATTCCGGAAAAGGTCACTGCAATCGGCGACATGGCATTCAGCGGCCGTTCCGACGTGACTTCCGTCGAATTTACGAAAGACGTTGTTTCCATCGGCGAGAAAGCTTTTGAAAACTGCACCGGCCTTACCGGCGTTTTTACGCCGCCTTCCAACCTGGCATATATCGGAGATTCCGCGTTCGCCGGCTGTACCGGAATTACGGAAGTGGAACTCCAGAACAAACCTATGACGGTCGGAACCCATATCTTTGAAGGCTGCACTTCGCTTCAGAAGGTCATTATTCCAAAAACCATGGGAGCCATTCCTGATTACACATTTTACGGCTGCAGTTCTCTGACCGACGTTACGATCGATAACGACATCACGGCAATCGGAGATCACGCATTCGACGGCTGTACAAGCCTCACGGCGTTCAAGTTTCCAACGAAAACAACATCGATCGGAGATTATGCATTCAAAGGCTGTACCTCTCTTTCCGATATCACATTTGAAAGAGCCCTCGAAAGCATCGGTTATCTGACGTTCAACGATACCGCATGGTTTGAAGCGCAGATAGAAGCGCAGCGGTCGGCCGCGCCTGCGGAGGAGCCGCAGGAAGTCAATAAAGACGAAAACAAATATGTAATTGTAGGACGTGACATCATTATTTATTATATCGAAAGCAGCGAGGATGGAAATAACATTACTCTGAATATTCCGGAGAAGGCTTACGGAATTGCTGACGGCGCCTTCGATCACTGCATCGACAAAATTTCAGCGGTAAACTTTACTGCCGGCAGCAATATGGTCACCATCGGTAAAGGCGCCTTTAAAAATGCCGTAGGACTGAGCCGCTTTGATCTTCCTTCCAAGGTTACGGTCATCAACGACGAAGTATTCAGCGGCTGTACGAATCTGACGACGTTTACCGTATCCAGCAAGCTGACGTCGATCGGCAGCGAGGCTTTTTATAACTGTGCGAGCTTAACGTCCATATATCTTCCCGATGATATTACGACGATCGGGGACGCTGCATTTCAGGGCTGCCGTTCGCTTACAAGCGTTACGCTGCCGGATAACATTACGGATTTGGGTGATTACGCTTTTAAAGACTGCGAAAGCGCAGCGGAATTCGTCATTCCGCTGAAGCTTGCCAACGTCGGTGTGCAGGCGTTCGACAATACCAAATGGTATGCCGACCTCAGCGTTTACGAGGAAGCCCCTGCGGAAAATCAATTTCATATTTACGGGGACGGCATTCTGATCAAAGCGGATATTGTCGATAATACGAATATCGTAATTCCGGAGAACGTCAAATCCATCGCCGCCTTCACATTTACCGGCTGGGGCCAGATCGATGACCGCGAGTTTTACAATTCAAAGCTTCCGAAAAGCATCACCATTCCGGACGGAGTGACTTCTATAGGAGATTACGCGTTTTATTTCTGTGAAAATCTGGAAACCATCTTTATCTCGGATACTGTTACAAATATTGGAGAAAAGGCTTTCTATGGTTGTAAAAATCTGAAGGTTATTAATATCCCCAATAATATTACGGAAATTAAAGATTATACCTTCTACGGCTGCAGCTCTTTGGCCGCAATCGTACTTCCGTCTAATCTTACATCGATCGGGAAATATGCGTTTTACGATTGTTATGAGCTGGCGGAAATTAACATTCCGTCTTCCGTTTCTTCCATCGGTGAATTTGCGTTCACCAATACGAATTGGTTCCATTATAATACGGACAGCGAATTCATTGTGGGAGATGGAATTCTTCTGAAGGTTACTCCCGTATCACAGAACATTGCACTTTCTTCTTCCATCCGATCCATTGTCGGCGGCGCCTTTGAATCTGCCGGTATCGAGCAGATCACACTGCCGGCTTCCGTAACCGTCATTCCGGATTATGCCTTTTCCGGTTGCACAAATCTTTCGGAAGTCATATTCCGCGGGACAATTACTTCTGTTGGCAGTCGTGCCTTCAACGGATGTACAAAGCTGGAAAGCGTTTCAATCCCTTCCGGAGCGGCAGTAGCTGATGACGCATATGTAAATTCCGGTTTAGATCAGTAGCACCAGAAGAAAAAGAAGCGGCGTCAGGCCGCTTCTTTTATTATTCCCGCATTTTCATGCATATCGCTTGTCATACTGTTATACATCGTATCAATCATCGACATTGCAAATATTCCGTAGCCAATCTGAGGATCATTGATCATAACATGCGTTACCGCTCCGGCGAATTTTCCGTCTTGTATGATCGGGCTTCCGGACATCCCCTGTACGATTCCGCCCGTTACGCTTAAAAGCCTTTTATCTACGATTTTGATATTAAAGCTTTTGGTTCCGTCGCTGCTGCCTTTGTTGATCTGCGTAATTTCGATATCATATTGCGTCAGCTTTCCGTCGATGGCAGAAGTCATAATATAAGCGCTTCCCTTATGGATTTCCGAGTTGTTTGCAACAGCAAGTCTGCAGAATTCTGTAGAAGCGTCAAGGAACGTTCCTTCTTCAAGGGATCCGTAAATGCCCGTTTCGCAGTTTACGGATACGTTTCCGATCACATCGCTGGATTCATTAAAATAGCCCCTCAGTTCTCCAGGTGTGCCGGCAACGCCTTTTTTTATGCCTGTAATTTCCGCTTTTTGAAGCGAACCGCCGGATATCTCATACTTGGTGCCGTTATCCGTGATTGCATGGCCCAACGCGCCGTACATGTGACATTCTTCACTGTAAAATGTCAAAGTACCAATCCCGGCGGCCGTATCCTTTGCCCAGATACCCATCCTATAATGTTTCGTTTCACTATCACGGCAAAGCCGAATCGTTTTTTCCGACCGTCCTTCGCTGTTTTCTATCGTTACTTTTGCAGAAGACGTGCTGAGCTTGTCAAGCACCGCCTGCATATCGTCCACCGAATTAACAGGAATCCCGTTAATCGCTACTATTCTGTCACCTTCCGAGAACCCGGAATCTTTTGCAGGAGAAGCATACGAATTGTCATCCGTCATAAAGCCCATAAATCCCGTTATGATGACGCCGTGGGACTTCAGCCTGATTCCGACGGGTGTACCGCAAACCACCACATATAAAGGCTTATCACCGCTGCCGGCGCGGCTGCTCTGCGCAGTAACACCGGAATTGCCGAAAAGGCATACAGCAAGAAAAATAATTACAACAGCCCTGATCTTTTGAGGTGTTTTCATGATTTGACCTCCCTTACAAAATTTTGAGAATGCAGCGCGCTTTTCCGCCGCACGCTCTGTATTGTAAGTTGTCCGCAAAGCTGTTTTTATATACTGTTACAAAATTCAATTAGTCCGGAATTTGGCAACGAGTTCTCTTGCATGCACCGCCGTGATTTCCGATTCAGCATCTCCGTCTAAAAGCCGTGAAATCTCGCGGATTTTCGCTTCTTCGTCGAGCGTTTCGACTGTCGTATGCGTAGAAGTTCCGTCAAAGCTTTTCCGAATATATATATTATGATCTGCTGCCGCCGCAATTTGCGCATGATGCGTGACACAAATTACCTGGTGATTTTTGGAAATTGATTTCAGCTTCTGCGCTACGCTTTTGGCCGCCTTTCCGCTGATACCCGTGTCGATTTCGTCGAAAATCAAAGTGGAAATTCGATCGGCATCTGCAAGAATCGTCTTGATTGCAAGCATAATCCGGGAAAGCTCGCCTCCGGAAGCGATTTTTGCGAGCGGCTTCAGCGGTTCTCCGGGATTCGCGGAAATTAAAAATTCCACGGTATCCAAGCCTTCCTTCGTATAATTATAATACCCATTTTTATCTTTTTCATCATGAAAAAGAATTTCGGCCGAAAATTTCGCCTGATTCATTTCCAGGCTTTCCAGCTCCGCCATAACCTGCTCGCTGAGTCGTTTTGCCGCTTTTACGCGAGTAAAATTCAAATCCTCACACAAAGCGTGCAGCGCTTCGTTTCGTTCCGCAAGCTGTTTGAGAATTTTGTTGACCGTTTCCTCCCCTGCAAGCAGCTCGTCCAGCAGTTTCTGCGTATCGGCGGCATATTGAAGGATTTCTTCTATGGTGGAGCCGTATTTCCGCTTCAGTTTATCAATGGTATGAATACGCTCCTGCGTTTCTTCCAGCTCGTTTTTATCAAAGGTGACACCGTCCGCACAGGTACGCAGATCTGCCGCAATGTCTTCAAGCAAATACGAAACTTCATCGATCCGAGATAAAAGCTCCTGATATTCGCCGGCATATCCGGCAATCGTTGACAAATAAGATCTGACGGCGCCCAGTTGATCCGATACGGAAGGATCGCTTCCAAATTCCCCGCCGTTCAAAATCATTCTGGAGGCTTCCAGGGCTTCCGTAATTTTTTCACTGTTTGCGAGCACGGCCCGTTTCTCATTCAGCGCCTCATCCTCCCCTACGGAAAGACCGGCTCCTTCGATTTCTTCGATCTGATAGGTATAGAGATCTGCAAGGCGTTCGCGCTCCTTCGGATCTCCGGAATACTTTTCCAGGGAACGATATCGTTCCTTGAATTCTTTTAAATCAATGTGATAGGTGTGCTTTAAGGCTTCAATTTCCGTACCGCCATATGCATCCAAAAGCTTGACATGCGTTTCAGCTTTTGCCAAAGATTGGTTTTCGTTCTGCCCGTGAATATCAATCAAAAGGGTTCCCAGCTGCCGCAAGGTAGATACGGCGGCGAGCCTGCCGTTGATTCGGCATACGTTTCTTCCTGATGCAGAAAGCTCTCTTTGCAGAATCAGCGTATGATCCTCTTCCTCTTCCATTCCGATTTCACTTAAAAAAGATGATACTTCAGGATCGTCTATGAAAAACACACCCTCCGTATAGGCCGATTCACAGCCCGTTCGAATCAGCTCCTTCGAAGTCCTGAAGCCAAGCATACATTGGATGGAATCAATCAGAATCGATTTTCCAGCGCCGGTTTCTCCGGTCAGACAATTCATTCCATCCGTAAAATCTACGGTTAATTCATCGATCAGCGCGATATTCCGGATGCGCAGCTGCATCAGCATCAGGTTCACCTCCCGATTATCATTTTGCGAACCCCTTCAGCGTCAGGACTACGTCTTCTGCACAGGCATCCGTACGGCATACAATCAAAAGCGCATCGTCACCCGCAATGGTTCCGAGCGTTTCGGACAGCTTCAGGGAATCGATTGCGGAAGCGACAGCCTGAGCCATTCCCGGCAGCGTCTTGATCAATACCAGATTGTTCACAGAATCAGCAGAAACAAAACCGTGTGTAAAGACGGGCATAAGCTGCTCGGGAATCGTAAGAGCCTGTCCTGCAAGCGGTGCGTATTTTGTTTTACGGCTTTTCGCAGCAACCTTCACAAGCTTCAGCTCCTTGATGTCGCGGGAAACGGTTGCCTGCGTGACATGAAAGCCTCTCTCGGCCAACCGTTCAATCAGCTCCTCCTGTGTCTCAATTTCTCCAGACGCTATGATCTCCAAGATCGCGCCCTGCCTCTTATTCTTCATTGTGAATCCGCGCTCTCCTTTCCGAAGTCTTTCTTCGAAGCGCCTCGTAGAAGTTAGGCGGATCGATCCGGATGATCCGGAGCTTGTCCGCTCCTCTTTCGCATATTACTTTTGCGTCAGGGGCAATTTGCATGCTTGCATAACCGTCGGCCGTGACATACATCTGGCGGTGCGGCCTGCAAAGGCACATTTCTATCTTACTCGTGCTTCTGGCGATAATGGAACGACCGTCCGTATAATGCGCGCAAATTGGCGTGATCACGATCACATCATTCCCCGGTTCCACAATCGGCCCTCCGGCGGAAAGCGAATATGCCGTAGATCCGGTCTGAGTGGAAACGATAATTCCGTCGCAAGGATAGGTATCCACAAACGCTCCGTTGATGTATAAGTCAATATATGCAACCTTGGAAAGCGTTCCGCGCGAAAGGACGCAATCGTTGATCGCCGATTTGTCAAAAACGTTTTTCTCTCCGTCATCTACTGTAATGCGAAGCGTCATTCTTTCTTCAATGACATATTCGCCCTTCACAAGGCGCAGTACAGTCTTCTCCAGATCATTTTTCTCAAATTCCGTCAGCAGACCGAGCGTTCCCAGATGAAAACCGAGTACGGGGAGATCGCGGAGAATTGCAATTGCGGCGGTTTTCAAAAAGGTTCCGTCTCCTCCGATGCTGATCAGAAGGTCAGCGGAAGCCGCGGCGGAATCCTGGCGATAATCCGCGCTGTCGATCACGTTCCAGATCTCTCTTCCTGCCGATTCCCGTCTGCTGATTTCCACAATCGCTTCGGTCAGAAGCTTTACATAGTGAACGCTTTCTTTTTTATTTTTATTGTATAAAAGACCAACTGTCATGACGCACCGCCGAAAAACATTTTATGCATGCATTATACATCAATTTTCAAGGTTCGTCTACAGACGCAGAAATATTCCGTATTCCCATCGCCCCCTTTTATCGGGGAAGGACATATGCCCGTCACGGCAAAGCCTGAGCGTGCAATGAACTCTGCCGTTTCCTCTGCCGCTCTTCGTGCTGTCTCAGAATCTTTGACGATTCCTTTTTTATTTAAGTTTTTCCTTCCGACCTCAAACTGCGGCTTTATGAGGCAGACCGCAGTGCCGCCTTCTTTCAGGAGTCTGTAAATATGCGGAATAATGAGCCGAATCGAGATAAAGGATACGTCCGCGCAGGCAATATCGTATGTTCCCTCTCCGATTTTGAAGTCTCGAATATCCGTATCCTCATAAACCGCCGTTCTGACATCCTGCCGTATTTTTTCTGCAAGCTGTCCGTGCCCAACGTCGACACACGCAACGTGAGAAGCGCCGCTTTGCAGCAATACATCCGCGAAGCCTCCCGTAGAAGCTCCGATATCGATTGCGGTCATATTATGCACATTTATTGTATATTTATCCAATACATACGCTAGCTTCAATGCGCCTCTGCCAACATATGGCACCGGATCCGCGTCACAGGCAACCGTATCCGATTCCAGGCAAATTTCGTAAGACGGCTTTGTAATGATTTTTCCATTCACCCGGACGCAGCCCTCTTTTACCGCACGGACCGCACGGACTCTGCTGTCGTAAAGATGCTGCTGTGCAAGATACAGATCTAGTCTCATACCCTCTGCTCTTTCCGCAAAAGCTCTGTGCCGCGCAGGATCCGCGCCGCGATCCCCTCAGGATCTATTCCGGCCTTTTGATATAATTCCGCTACGCTTCCATGATCCAGCGGCTCCGCAGGGACGCCGATCGCCTCAAAATGCAAAGCGATGCCTTGGGATTCTAAAAGCATTGCAATGCGGGAACCAAAGCCCGCATCCGTCACGCCGTCCTCCGCAGAATAAATCGCATCCGGCTTCCGATCCGCAATACACTTTAAAATTCCTGCTTCATCAAGCGGCTTCAGAAATCGAGCATGAAAAATCGTTACGTTACACTGTTTTCTGACAAGCTGCGCGGCACGGATGCATTGATCCGTGATCTGGCCCAGAGAAACAATCAGAACGTTGGCCTGCGCCGTATTCACCTGCGTTTCAAATAATACCGCGCCCTTTCCGTAAATTACGGGATTCCTAAGAACCGCCTGCAAATCTCCGGAGAAACGGTCCTGCGCCGGATAGCGGATTACAAAGGGGCCCGCCGGAAAAGAACCAGCGGAAATCCGCAGCATCTCGCGCAGCTCCTCGGCACAGCATGGCGCACAAACAGATAAATTCGGGATGGAATTCAAATATGCGATATCATAAACCCCGTGATGCGTTCTCCCGTCTCGTCCCGAGATTCCCGCCCGGTCCAATACAATCACAACGCGCAGCTTCTGGAGCGCGCAGTCATGCAGCAGCTGATCATAGGCTCTTTGCATAAAGGTCGAATAGATTGCCACGTACGGTTTGATTCCTGCCGCGGCCATTCCAGCGGCCATTGTCACCGCATGCTCTTCTGCAATCCCGACGTCGAAAAAGCGTCCCGGATAGCGTTTTCCGAATGATTCCAGGCCCGTCCCGGAAGGCATCGCCGCCGTGACGGCTACAATGTCGGGATCCTGTTCTGCCAATAGGCTCAGCTCCTCCGCCATCACTGCGGAGTAGCTTTGTCCCTTTCCCGCCTGATCCGAACGCGCAGACACACCGTGGTAAAAGCTTGGGTTTGCTTCGGCGTTTGCATAGCCATGTCCTTTTTTCGTAATCACGTGCAGCAGCACGGGGCAATTCATATAAAACGCTTTGTTGAGAGCCTTTTCTATTTCCGGAATATTGTGCCCATCGACCGGTCCGATATATTTGACGCCAAGCGCTTCAAACCATTCTCCGGGGATGGCAAGCAGACGGAAGGCCGCTTTCAAGAGCTGGATTTTGCGAACGAGAAAATTTCCGATCAGCGGGATTTTTCCGATAATCCGTTTCACGTTTTTCTTAATTCTGATGTAGGATTTACCAGTGCGTATTTTTCCAAGATATTTTGAAATACCGCCGACATTTCGAGAAATCGACATGCCGTTGTCATTCAATATGAATACGACGCTGCTGAACATTCTTCCCGCATCGTTCAAGGCCTCATAGACCATGCCGTTTGTGAATGCGCCGTCTCCAATTACAGCGGCCACCCGATACTGCTCTCCTTTTATATCCCGCGCGCGCGCCATGCCGACTGCTGCGGATACGGAAGTGGAGCTGTGTCCCGTATCGAAGCAGTCCGCTTCACTTTCCTCCCGCTTTGGGAATCCGCTGATTCCATCCAATTCCCGGAGCGTGTCGAATTCTGCGTTTCTTCCTGTTAAAATTTTATGCACATAGGACTGGTGTCCGACGTCCCAAATGACTTTATCACGGAAGGGATCCAAAACACTGTAAAGCGCAATCGTCAGCTCGGTCACACCGAGATTTGAGGCCAGATGTCCGCCATTTTTTAAAATGACGGAAACAAGACGGCTTCGGATTTCTTCTGCGAGCAGTTTTTTTTCTTTTTGCGTGAGTTTTTTAAGGTCTTCCGGAGAATGAATCCGTTCCAGCATTAATACGTTCGCTCCAAAAGAAATAATGCAAGCTCTTTCAAAAAGACGCACGCGTCCTGCGCCTGAGCGCTCGCTTGCAGGCTGATAAGCCGGTCGCAGGCGGCAAGCGCCCGGTTCGTAAGATCTTCCAGAAGCGTTTTGCTCCGCTGTATTCCGTAAAGCGTTACAAAAGTCGTCTTTCCGTCTTTTGCATCACTGCCTGTCGCTTTTCCCAAAACACTGATATCGCCTTCAACGTCCAGAATATCGTCTTTGATCTGGAAGGCAAGGCCGATCGTATCCGCATATTCCAGCAGCAGCGCTGCAGACCTCGTCTCTTCTGCGCCGGCGACGGCGGCTGCCGCAAGAACAGGAGCCCGAAGCAGCGCTCCCGTTTTCCTTTCGCAGAGATAACGCAGCTCGCTTTCAGAAATAGCACGCGTTTCCGCGTCCAGATCCACGATTTGTCCGCCGATCATGCCCTCCGTTCCTGCGCTGAGCGCGATATGGCGGATCGCCCTCAAGCCGCGCTTCGGATTTTCCAGTGCCAACGCTCCTTCCGCCGCGATTTCAAACGCCATCGTCAGCAGCGCATCCCCGGCAAGAATGGCCGTGGCCTCTCCAAACTTCTTATGGCAGGAATATCGGCCTCTCCGGTAATCATCGTCGTCCATGGCCGGCAGGTCGTCATGGATCAGCGAATAGGTATGTATCATTTCAATGGCGCAGGCAAAAGGCAAAATACACGCCTCTTGCTCCCCCAATACCTGTCCCGCAGCAAGCGCCAGTACAGGGCGGATTCGTTTGCCGCCGGCAAGAAGACTGTAGCGCATCGCCTCGTATACGATTCCCTGCAGATTGTCCTTTTGACTGACTTTACTGTCCAGATAGGCGTTTACCAAATCCGCCTTTTGATGCAGGACATCTGAAAACCTGTTATTCATGCTGATCATCCGCTTCCATTGTAATTGTTTCAATTTTTTTTCGATAACCGTCCAGCTTCGCCTGACAATATTTGACGAGTTCGGCAGCTTTTTCAAACTGTGTTATGGATTCCTCCAAAGGCAGATTTCCCGCTTCCATATTCTGTATCATTTGCTCGATCTTTTCTCTGGCTTCTTCAAAGGTCATTTCTTTTTCCATTCGTTCCGCCTCCTTATGCTTCTATGTTCTCTCGGATCGCGGCGAAGCGTCCATTTGCAGTCTGTATCCCGATCCGTTCGCCCTCCGCGACCTGGCTTGCTTCCGTAACGGCCGTTCCGTTTTCTTTGTAGACGATGCTGTAGCCGCGTTTCAGGACGGCATTCGGATCCAGCGCCGACAGATGTGAGGAAAGGCTTGTAATTCTTTCCTGATTTTCCAGAATCCTGCGGCTTATTTGCTCTTCTGCGTGTGCATAGTCCCGATCCAGCGAAATACTCTCATTTTCGATCCGTTCAAAAGGTTTTGCCAGAGGGCGGCTGCTTTTCAGACGGTCCAGCTCCATCTGCTTGATATGGCAGTTAGTAAGGGGAATGGAGGCAATTTTTCTTCTGTAGCCTTCCACCCGCTCGCGCAGCTCCTGAAGAACCGGAACTGCCAGCTCCGCCGCTGCGGAAGGCGTCGGCGCCCGCAAATCGGCGGCGAAATCAGTCAGCGTATAATCCGTCTCATGACCCACGGCAGAGATTACAGGCACGCCGCAGGCTGCGACGGCGCGGACGGTAGCCTCCTCATTGAATGCCCACAAATCCTCGATAGAACCGCCGCCGCGGCCCACAATGACTACATCACAGCATTTCGTCCTGCTGATATATTGAAGGGCACGTACGATTTCCGGAGATGCATTCTCCCCCTGCACAGATACGGGGAACAGCTTCAGATTCATTGTTGGGAAACGTCTTTCGATCACGTTTTGAATATCCCGGATTACAGCGCCTGATGCAGAAGTAACGACACCGACGCACGAGGGAAGCTTCGGAATCGGGCGTTTTTTTGCAGGATCAAACAGTCCCTCCTCTGCCAGCCTGCTCTTAAGAGCTTCATACGCCATGTACAGAGTTCCTACGCCGTCGGGCTGCATCCGTTCCGTATAAAGCTGATAAACGCCGTCCCGTTCGTATACGGAAATGCTGCCATAGGCCAGCACGCGCATTCCGTCGCTCGGAATGAATTTCAGGCCCGTTGCGATACGGCTGGAAAACATCACACATTTGAGCACTCCCCCGGCGTCCTTCAGACTGAAATACGCATGACCAGAGCTGTATTTTTTAAAATTAGAGAGCTCTCCACTGACACAAATCCCTGACAAATTATAATCGGATGTAATGAGAGCCTTTATATATTGATTGACATTCGACACCGTAAGAGCTTGTTTGGCATCAGGCACGCGATTCACTGTAAATACTCCCCAAAATACCGTTTATAAAGCTTCCTGCGTCTTCGTGGCTGTATTTTTTCGCCAGTTCTACAGCTTCGTTGATCGAAACGCTTGCCGGAATATCTTCCCGATACAGGATTTCAAAGATGGCTACTCTCATGATCGCCAAATCAATGCGCGACATCCTGTCGATTGTCCAATCCTTTGAATTCTTAACAATATATTGATCGATCGACGGCGCCTCTTTCATAACGCCCTCTAAAATGCTGCTGATATATACTTTATCCAGTTCGCCGCAATCTTCTTCCGGCGCGCATTCAAAATATGCCTCGATCATCTGCGCGCAGTCCGGTGCGCAGATCTTTTCGGCAGCGGCGGTGCCGGAGCCCGCAACGCCAAGCCGGCTGTCAGTGAACATATTCTGAAAAATAATTTTTACTGCCGCTTCTCTCGAATCGCGTCTGCTCATAATTTCGGTTCTCCTAAAAGCATTTCGTTATCTGTAAGATCCCGGCGGCAAGATTTTATCCAGAAGATTTTTCAGGAACATTTTGTCCTTCTGCAGCTGCTTCCCAAGCAAAAAACCAGCGATCACACAAAGGGCTATAAAAAGCGTCTGAAGAATCCCCAGCTTCACAAAGGAAAATCCGATGACCAAACCGATCAGTGCTCCGTTGATTGCATAAAAATGCTGTCTGTAAAATTTGTATATTCTTCTCAGCATACCTTATTCCTCCGTTTTCGTGGCAGCATATACTCCGTCTACGCTTACGTCGACCAAAGCGACACCTATTTCCATCGTACTTTCTACCGACTCTTTAATTCTTTCCTGTACGCTTTTGCAGAGATTTGGGACATGCACGTCAGGAAACACAGACAAACGTACGTTGATCTCTACGCCGCGTTTCGTGAATTTTACTTTTGATTTTGCATCCTTAACGCCATTGAAGCGTTTAGACAGGCCAAGAGCGATATTTTCTATGGAATTTGCAGAAATACGGATCATTCCCGTTTCGTTGTTTGTGCAATAATAGCTGTTCGACCGTTTTCCTTTAATCCCCGAGGTCAGAACGGCAACGTTCAGCGCCAGGAAAACGATTCCAAATACAAAGAGCATCGCGTCGTACTGATTGGAACGGTAAAACGTCACATCGATATAATCCAGCACCGCCGCCATGATCGTTTTGTCCGAAAACGGGGAAAGCATTATAATTCCACAGAGAATCGTCGATATAAAGGCATAGACGGCGACCAGTATCCTGTAAAATATATTCATTCCTTATCACTCTCGCTTTCATTTATTATGCTTTCGCTTTCGCTGTAATCTACGCCCTGTATGTGAATATTCACAGCATCTACGGAAATTCCGGACAGCGATTCGATCGTAGCCTTTACATTTTCCTGTATTTCATAGGCAAGGTCGGGAATTCGGTAGCCATATTTCACAATGACGTATAAATCGACTGTTGTCACATCGTTTTTGGTAACAACCTTTACGCCCTTGGAAAGATTTCTGCGTCCGAATACTTCGGCAATCCCGCCGGCAAAGCCGCCGCTCATGCTGGCGACACCCTTGACCTCCGAGGCAGCAACTCCGGCCATTACCGCAATCGCTTCATCGGTAATCATCATGTTATCGCTGTCTTCGAACAGATCAGACATATCGTCTTCTACGTCCTGCGTACTCTGCACGTCGTTTTCAGCCTCCGGAAGCTTTTGCTCCGGCTCTTCCTTTTGATTCCTATCGCCGCCTGGCATCGGACAACCTCCCAACTACGGTGCCATTTTACACGAATCTTCGTAAAACATCAAGAAAGGTTCATTTTATTCGATTATGCTTTCGTCCCAGCCGGCAGGCTTTTTCAAATCCAGCAGATAAACAGCGGAAGCTGCTATGTTGGAAAGGCCGAATTTGCCGTCCTTCACTTTATATTTTCCGCGGTTCTCCGTATTGTCGTAGAAAATGCAGGGAACAGGATTCAGCGTATGCGCCGTTTTCGCCTTTGGTTTGCCTTCCGCGTTATATACGACTTTTCCTTTCTTCGTCTCATACATTTCGTCCGCATTGCCGTGATCCGCCGTAATAATCGCCATACCGCCCAGCTCGTCAATTACGGGAAGAATCCTGGAAAGGCAAAGGTCGACCGTTTCGACTGCGATTCTCGCGGCGGCCAGATTTCCGGTATGCCCCACCATGTCTCCGTTGGCAAAATTGACTCGCGCATATCGGTACTTTCCCGTTTTGAGCGATTCGATCAGCGCGTCCGTAACCTCGGCCGCCTTCATCCAGGGTCTCTGTTCAAACGGCACGACATCGGACTTGATTTCTATATACGTTTCAAGCTTTTCATCAAACTTTCCGCTTTTATTGCCATTCCAGAAATACGTTACATGGCCGAATTTCTGCGTTTCCGCAATCGCCAGCTGAGTGATTCCGTTTTTCGCCAGAAGCTCTCCCATCGTGTTGTGAATCGCGGGCGGTTCGACCAGAAAACGCGACGGAATATTCAGGTCTCCGTCATATTGCAGCATTCCGGCATAGCATACCTTCGGCAGATATTTCCGGTCAAAGGTACAAAGTGTTTTGTCTTCAAAGGCGCGGCTGATTTCCAGAGCGCGGTCTCCGCGGAAATTGAAGAAAATGACGGAATCGCCGTCATGGATTTTTCCTACGGGGCCATTTTCATCCGCAATCACAAACGGCGGCAGATCCTGGTCGATGCAGCCCGTTTCCCTTCGATAGGTTTCTATCGCCTCTTCCGCAGAGGAAAAACGGCGTCCCTCTCCCAGCACATGCGTATTCCAGCCGCGTTCAACCATCGACCAGTCTGCTTCGTAGCGGTCCATAGTAATATTCATTCTGCCGCCGCCGCTTGCAATCCTCACGTCGAATGTATTGTCGCGCAGCTCGTCCAGAAACGCTTCAAAAGGCAGCACATAATCCAGCGCCGAGGTTTCTCCGACGTCCCTTCCGTCCAATAAAATATGGACACGAACCTTGGCGATCCCCTCTTTCTTGGCCTGCCGGATCATCGCCTTCAAATGATCGATATGAGAATGTACATTTCCGTCCGAAAAAAGTCCGATAAAATGCAGGACGGAACGGTTCTCTTTGACATTCCTTACGATTTCCGTCCATCCCTTTGCCCGAAACATGTCACCGGACTCAATGGATTCATTGACCAGCTTAGCGCCCTGGCTGTATACCGCCCCGGCACCGATCGCATTATGCCCAACCTCGGAATTCCCCATATCGTCATCGGAGGGGAGTCCGACTGCAGTACCGTGCGCTTTCAGTGAGGTATACTGATAATTTTGAAACAGCCCGTCCAATACAGGCGTATAGGCAAGCTTTACGGCATTGCCTTCCTCACTGCTCCGCAGCCCTACTCCATCCATTACGATTGTAACAATCGGTCCTTTATATGCAAACATCTTCCAGCCTCCGTAAATCATATTTCTATCTTATATATTTTACTAAAAAGAGTAAAAAAAATCAATGTGATATATCGGGCCGGCGCCTGCGGCGATATTTAAAATATTGTAATGAAAATTTTTTCGAATATGAAGCATAAAAAGCCGGCTTAAAACCAGCCGGCTTTTCTGCGGGCATTTTAAACAGAGCCTGCTCAGGAAGCCGCTGCGGACGCTTCGGCTGTCTCCGGCACATTCTTTTCCAGCTGTGATTCTTCGGAGCCGGACGGCTCTGCATCGCCGTCCAGCTCGACATAATCGTCTTCTTCTGCAAATGCTGCTTCCATTGTACTCCGATATCCTGCCAGCTGCTCTTCAGCAGCGGCGGCGCGTTCTTTCTGGCGGCTCTCGGGTTCTGTCCGGGCGGCCTTTCCGCTGTCAATCAGCAGGGGATCAATTGCAGTTAAGATTCGGATCAGCTGGTAATACTCTTCCCTGCTGAATGTTACGCCTTTCTTAGGACATTTCCCGTCGGAGGACCACACTCTGATGTCAAGCTTCTTACGTCCGTTATTCCAACGGATAATATTTACTTCTATATTGCTGCGATCAGTTTTGCTGATGCTTCCGAATCTGTTATCGATGCTGCGCGTCACTTCGCTCTGCGTTTGTTTTTCCAATCGTCACACCTCCTCTCCCCTGGAAATGTTTCATACCGATCACCTCCCCTCTTTTATGCTTTTGATTCTACTCTTTTGCTGTCTCCCTTGTCAAATCCAGCATCTATTCCCCGGGAAATAGACGCTGGAAAAATACACCATTTTACGCATTCTATGTTATAATCAAAAAGTGATTTAATTTTTGCAGGGACAGGAGAGTATAAAAATATGAAATTGCTGATCATACGCCACGCGGATCCCGATTATTCCATAGATTCCCTTACCGAGAAGGGCCGCAGAGAAGCGGAGCTGCTGGCCGACCGCCTGTGCCGTATGGAAATTGCGGCATTTTACGTTTCGCCGCTGGGACGGGCGCAGGATACCGCCTCCTATACGCTGAAACGCATGGGAAGAAAAGCGGAAACGCTCGACTGGCTTCGGGAATTTTCGTATCCCGTAAAGCTTCCATATCTTGATGCGCCGCACCTTTCATGGGATTTTCTTCCGGGATTTTATTCTGAAATAGAGGAGCTGTACGATCCGGTCAAGTGGGAAAAGGTTGCTTTTATGCAGGAGGCAGAGATCGGAACGTATTACCGACATGTAACGAACGGACTGGACCACCTTCTTGAATCGCATGGCTATAAAAGGGACGGCAAAATTTATGATGTTTTATCGGCAAATCGTGATACGATTGTTTTTTTCTGCCATTTCGGGCTAGAATGTTATTTGCTTTCTCATCTTCTGCATATTTCTCCTGTTGCGCTGACGCACGGCTTCGCCGCGGCGCCGAGCTCCGTTACGACACTGAACACGGAGGAGCGGGAAAAAGGAAAGGCGATTTTTCGCTGCGCATCGTTTGGAGATATTTCTCATTTATACTGCGCCGGTGAGGCGCCATCGTTTTCCGCGCGATACTGCGAGACGTTTAGCTGCGAGGGCGAGCGTCATTAAAAGAGCACGAGCTTTTTCCCTGCTCTTCGCGTATAAAAATCCCCAAGCGGTTTACTTGAACCGCTTGGGGATAAAATTTGAGCTTTTTTTGTTCTGCAATCAAGCGGCAGGAAATTCTTCAAACCATTCTGCCAGATACTGCAGAAGCAGACCGCTGTCAATGCCATTGATCATCCCGTCGCCGTTGACGTCCGCCGCAGTCTGATCGATTTCTACTTCCCACTCCGCCAGATACTGCAGAAGCAGACCGCTGTCAACGCCATTGATCATCCCGTCGCCGTTGACGTCGCCCAGCAAGCCCGGCAGCGCCGGAACGGCTTCTGTTTTTGTGGCTCCGCAGTGCGTGCAGGTGTAAGTCTTAACGCCTTCCTTGCCATATCCCGGCTCCGTTGTAACGATGCCTTCATCCCACTGATGCGT
Source organism: uncultured Clostridium sp. (assembly GCA_900543695.1). GTDB lineage: Bacteria > Bacillota > Clostridia > UBA1212 > UBA1255 > Egerieisoma. The sequence goes on from UQSG01000015.1 coordinate 35,584, forward strand.
ATTTCCGCTCTCATAGCTTGCCTTAAGCATTTCCGCCTCCGCAGCCGTTTTTGCAAAGCCAAACTGGCTGATCTCAACATAATCGCCGGCATTGGAATTGCCGTCAAAGAAGTCAAGCCGGATAGAATTTAGATTTCCGCTCCATCCGCTCTGATTCGTCAGATCCAGGATATAAGTATGATATTCTCCGTCCCTTGTCATCTGAAAATTCTTCGTATAACTCGGATTGGGAGCCGTAATGCCGCCTGCACACAAAAACATTTGGAACACGCCCGATCTTACAGTCTCAGGCGTCCGCAGGCGCAGCACGATATATTTGTATTCCGACGTGTTCACCTTTTTCTCGGCAGTGGAAAAATCGAAACTGATATATGCGTCATTCGTATTCGTAACAGACGTCAGGCGGAGTACGTTTCCCTCCTGGAACGAGGCGGACGCGGCGTTCGGAGTATTAAACGCAGCTGCCATTGCTTGGGGGAAATCCATACTGAGCGGATTAAACGATACCGGCTCAATAATATAATCGAGAGCCCCCTGCGCTCCTCTTGGCGTATCGTTCCAGCAAACTGCAATCGAATTAATGACCGCTCTCGGGGAGCCGTCGCTCGGGCTGTTCCGGACGACATATTCTCCATCGTCTTCCACCGTCACCAGCGTCGTGGAACCGCCGCCGTCAAACCAAAATACCGAATTATATCCGAGTTCCCTGCAAAAATCCGCAAGATGGCGTTCCTGGATTCCGACGCTGTAGCTGGACTGTCTGCCATCCACCGTCGTCATCATTACCGTTCCTTCATTCGTATATCCGATCAGCGTATACGGCCACCTTCCCGTTCCGGTAAACTGTGTGCTGACGGCTCCGTTGATGAGGATCGGCATGTGTCCGCCTACCGCCTGTACACAGTTCTGCCAGAGCTCTTGATTGCTTGTGCTGGTAATGGAACAATCGATTGAAATTTGATCTCCCACCCGGAAAGAATTAATCGTGCTTAATCTGGTGCCGCGTGCCGTCAGAACGATCCTGTTTCTGGAAATTTCCGCCGTTCCGCCCTGCCCGGAGGGATAGACCGCTTTCACGGTACCGCTGAGCGTGGCTCCATGGCGGAAAACGTCGCTGTCCAGTTCGATTTCAACCTCACAGGCGTCGGCAAGCGCCCGGCTGTTGGCGACGCGGTAATTGTATACGATTAAAGAATTGTCCGCCGGCAGCCGGTTGAGTCCGTCCGCCGTCACCGTCTTATTCTGCGAAGTGTTCCGGATTACGATGCTGGCGTTCGGAATTCCTACGATCGGCTGATAATCGGCCGTCATGCCGAACGCATATTTCGGAGGCGTCGTGCTTCCCTTCTCATCATTTGTTGCCTCCAGATTTTCATTGCCGATCTGAGGCGTGCTCCAGATTTCTCCGTCGATAATCAGCATTCCCCGCGGAACCGCAAACGTGCCGCCCGTATTGACCGCGGAATTGCTGTGTACCGCCGTCATCCAAAGATCTCCATTCGTTGCTGCAAGTACGGTCTTCCCGTCGTGCGCGTCGTTGAAATCGCCGACAGCGGATGTTACGGTTTTCTGACTGTTGAGATACGTTCCGCTGTTAATGGCCTCTACCGTAAGATTCCGATTGGAAAGGTCAAATTCTATGACGTCGATCACATTAAGTCCGTATTCGCTGCTTGCCGGCAGCTTGATATTCGTATGCAAAACGCCTGTATTCTGTCCGTCATATACGATTTCCTCCTGCGTATGCGACGATTCGCCCGAGACGGCCCCCGCGCCGAGGATCGGCGCCGAAAGATTAAGCGTCAGCATTGCCGTACATAAAACGAGCGCAATCGTCAAAGATAGAAATCTTTTTCTCATATTACACACCCTTTCTTTATATTAAAAAAATTATACTGCTTTCCCATTTTCTTTTCAACTGTAAAATTTATTAAATTTTCGCATCCAGGGACAGTTCTTTTTATGAGCACATACTATGTTAAAGGAAGGAATTTTTAACATGGAGGTTATGATATGAATGATTTATGCACTTCTCCTTTCGTGACGACGCCGCTTGACGACCCGTCGATTATAAATGCATCTTCTGACAGTGAAAATAGAGTATACGCAACGATTACCGTGCCGTGGCAGGTTCCCGGCAAACTGTATTCCGCCTGCGAGGGCCTTTCCCAGGGGACGATCTTTGCGGATCTGAACCAGCCCTATGTATGCACGATCCGTAAGAAAGTGACAAAGGAGGGCTGCGACTGTGGATAAAGAAAAATTAAAATATGAGATTATGGCTCTTGATTTTGCGCTTGCAGATCTCAAGCTTTACCTTGACACGCATCCGGATTGCACAGAATCCATCAAACTGTTCAATTCCATCGTGGATAAGCGGAAAGTAATGTTTGACACGTATCAGTCCCTCTACGGCCCTCTGGTCGCCGAAACCTACTCCGGTTCCGAATCGACATGGGATTGGATCGACGATCCCTGGCCATGGAGCAAGTAAAATTTATGACGATCGGAGGTAAAACTTATGTGGCTATATGAAAAGAAGCTTCAATTTCCCATTAACATCAAGAAGCCGGATCCGCGCATGGCAAAGCTGATCATCACGCAGTACGGCGGCGCGGACGGAGAGCTCGCGGCCTCTCTGCGCTATTTAAGTCAAAGATTTTCCATGCCGAATGGCGAAACGCGCGCGACTTTAAATGATATTGGCTCGGAGGAGCTCGCGCATCTGGAAATGATCGGTACAATGTGCCATCAGCTCCTGCAGGGAGCCGACTGCGAAATGCTGAAAAAATGCGGCTATGATACGGATTACGTGGAGCACGGCATCGGCGTCTATCCGCAGAACGCAGCCGGCGTGCCGTTTAACGCGGCATATCTGCAGTCAAAGGGCGATCCTGTGACGGATTTAATCGAAGACCTCGCTGCAGAACAGAAAGCGAAGCAAACGTACGAATATCTCATCAACATGGCGGATGATCCCGATGTGATCGAGCCGCTTCGCTTCCTGAGAGAACGCGAGGTTGTGCATTTTCAAAGATTCGGGGAAGCTCTGGAAATCGTAAAACGGCTGAACAGCAGTCCGAAATACTTCTGAGCGCTTATAAAAACACTTGTCTGAAGATATAAAAAACGCCTCGTTTCCGCGAAAAGCGGAGCGAGGCATCTTTTCAGCAATTAAAATCCAGGGAATTCGGCTCCTGCATGTCTGATTTTAAGCCCGCCGGATCCAAAAAATCAAATAGGAATTGCTTTCTCAGCAGCTCCTGCGGAATATATTCATTATATTTATGCTCCAGCTGGGCTTTTTCCGGCAGCGGAAGTGTGGAAAGGTCGGGATCTGAGGCAAGTATCTCCTGAATGGCCGCGTCAAGATATGCGGCCGGATTTTTCTGCTTGGCCGAAAATGTCACTTCCAGATAGACGCAGGTTCTCCATAAAATTTTACTTTGGAAGCCTCTTTGGCGCAGCAGAAAATGGAGCGTATACAGCTGGCGCGTACCGATCCACGGGAAGACAGCGTATTTAAGTTCCGAAAGCTGTGTGACACGATTCGTGAGAATTCCGGCGTTTTTCGCCAAATAACGCAGCTCTGCGAGCCTTTCACAACAGGATTGGCTGAGATACGGAAAGGTTTCCCCGCTCTGTAAAATCTGTTTCATTTTTCTCACAAGAACTGTGTGAAGCTCAGCCTGAAAGTCGACGTCCCAGTCCACAGTAGAAACGCCCGGAACGAGCTTCACAAAAATGACTTTTGCTTTTTGATTAACCTCCACCGTTTCCCAGGTTCTTCCTGCCAGAGCGAAGCGCGTTTCCGGCGGATAAATTTTATCCACGGTACCAATCGCGCGGTTTTCGTCTTTTACCAGATAATACTCCGGGACAAGAAAAACGGACAAAAAATGATAATCGTTTACGACCTTTTCTCCTGCCGGTCCGATGATCAGGCCTCCGTCCTCCATTTTCTGAAGCTGTCCGATCGCCAGCAAATGGCGAAGCAGCAGGGCATAATCTTCTTTGGGAATCTTCCGAAAGGGCGACAGACTTAAGATATCGTCAAAAAGCTTTTTGGCGGGCGTTTCGCCAGAAGACAGCAGATAACTCATCGTCTGATGATACAGCAGCGAATACGGATACGCGCCAGGCGTCAGAGGTTCGATCCATTTTTGTTTTGTATATAATTCTATTATGGCGATCATCCGCAGAAAGCTCCAGTTCATCGGTCCCAGCTTGTCGGCGGCGGTGGTATGGACGTCGTCGACAAACGTAAACAGGATCTGCGGAATCTGTCCTCTCCTTCCGCAGCGGCCCAGGCGCTGGGCAAAGCTGGATACGGTTGCCGGGGCTCCGATCTGCACTACCTGATCCAGAGAACCGATATCGATGCCGAGCTCCAGCGTAACCGTCGCTCCGGTTACGAGCTTTTCCTCGGAATTTTTCATTTCGTCCTCCGCCTGCTCCCGCAGGACCGCAGAAATATTTCCGTGATGGACGCGGTACACATCCGGAGTTTTATATTTCAGCGCAAGCTGGCGCAGATGCGCAAGAACGGATTCCGTCTCTTCCCTGGAGTTTGTAAAAATAATCGTTTTCTGATCGAGCGTCATTTTATAAAGATATTTAAAATGCTCCGCCTCGCCGGAGTTCTCCGAGCCGCCTTGGGGATCGTCCTGCGTTTTCTGAAAGCGTTCTACAAATAAACGAATCTTCTGCCGGCCTCCCGTTCCAGACACTGCCGTGCAGGCTCTCTGGGTGCCGGAATCCAGCCATTTTTTTGCTTCCTCCAGATCTCCTAATGTCGCGGAAAGGCCGATCCTTCGAGGAATTTGCCCGGTAATCCGCTGCAGACGCTCTAAAAGGCAAAGCACCTGCACGCCGCGGACATCGCGCATAAAATAATGTACCTCGTCGATAATAACAAACCGAAGATCGCTGAAAAGCTTCAGACAGGCGCCGCGTTTACGGATCAGCAGGGATTCCAGCGACTCCGGCGTAATCTGCAGAATTCCCTGGGGATGCTTCAAAAGGCGGTTTTTGTCCGCAGCGGACGCATCCCCGTGCCATTTGCAAACGGGCAGTCCGGATTCCTGCAGCAGATATTCCAGTCTTTTGAACTGATCGTTGATCAGTGCCTTCAGCGGACTGATATATAAAACGCCGACCGAAGAGGAAGGCTTCCGGTACAGCTCCGTCAGAACGGGCAAAAATGCGGCCTCTGTTTTTCCCGAGGCGGTTCCCGAGGAAAGCAGCAGATTGTCGTCGCTGTCAAAGACAACGCGGCAGGCGGAAATCTGGATGTCGCGCAGCTCCGTCCATCTGCTGGCATAAATATAATCCTGGATATAGGGCGCCAAGCGGCTGAACACATCCGTCATAATTCAAACTCCTGGAACAACGAGCCTTCTTCTTCGGAGGGCTTTCCCAAAAACTGCTCCTCTTCCAGAAGCTCCGAGGCGGAGCGTTCCGGAGACTGAAACAGAATATTTAAAAGCTCTATAAAATCGCGGATGATTTCTCTCGGCGTAATATGGCTTTCCGCACCGACACGGTTGAACTCGATCTGAAGGAAGCGAACGAGCTCCTCGTGCGTAATTTTGGGAGAATATTCAAAAAGCTGCGCATGCATCTGCACAAGCTTTTCGATCAATACATACAGCTCTTCCTCGTTCAGCATATTGAGCCGGATGATCGGGGAAAGCATGTCCCTTCCGCCGCCCTCCGCAAATCTGCCCTCCGAGAGCCTAGAGCGAAGCGCCTCATAGCTGAATACGCCTTTATACTTATCCTCGATACACTGCGGCGTTCCTCCCAGGAAAAAGCCGATGTTCCGCGCTTTTCCCTGCAGCACATCGTTGTACATGGTAAGAATTTTTTCGTAGTTGTTCTGTCTTACGGCAGACTGCGGAATTTTGAAAATATTTACCAGCTCGTCCACAATTACCAGCAGCCCCTTATAGCCGGCATGTACGATAAACGCTGAGAGAAGCTTCAAAACATCATACCAGTTTTCGTCCGTGACAATAAAATTGATATTCAAGTCCTGCCGGGCCTCCGTTCTTGTCGGATATTCCCCTCGGAACCAGCGGATCACGTTGGATTTTATCTGGTCGTCAGACGTCAGATACGCATGGTAATAGAGCAGGACGGCTCTGGCAAATTCAAATCCGTTGACCATCCCCTCCAGACTGGCGGTAACCGTATGGATCCTTTTTTCTACCGACCGGTCAAAGGCGGGATCCTCCGGAGACAAATTTTCTTCTACTGCCACAGACGTTCTGATTCCGGAAATCCAGCGTTCCAGAATCAGCGGAAGCGCGCCGCCGTCTGGCTTCGTCTTGGTAGACATGTTTTTGACCAGCTCTTTGTACGTTGCAAGTCCCTGGCCCTTTGAGCCGGTGAAGCGGCGCTCCGGCGACAGATCCGCGTCCACTACCACAAACCCGCGTTCTGCGGCATAGTTTCTGATTGTCTGCAGTAAGAAGCTTTTGCCGCTTCCGTATTTTCCCACAATAAAACGAAACGCTGCTCCGCCGTCTGCTATGATATCGATATCATGCAGCAGAGCACTGATTTCCCGTTCTCTCCCCACGGTGATATACTCCAAGCCCACTCTCGGGACGACGCCGCCCTTCAAAGCGTTAATAATCGTGCTGGTAATCCGTTTCGGAGGGTTATTCTGTTTCATTTAAAACCACCCTTTCCAATTCACATCGATATTCCTCATACACCGAGGCCGTATCTGCAAGCTCCAGGATATTATCCTCCACAGCTTCTACGGCCTTTTCGTTGATTTTCTCTGCAAGAACCTCCGGCATCAGCAACCGTGCTCTGCAGAATTCCTGGAATTCGCCCGGCCTCGTGCCGCGCAGGAGCAAACGAATCGCTTCCTTTTCTGTTTCTGTCAGAGAATGCGCAAGCTTTTCCCAGCCGTCCGCCGCAGAAAACGGCCGTTCCGTCTCGTCTGAAGCATTTTTCTCAAGCGAGGCAGCAGCCTGTGAAATCGATTCCGCATTCTGCCCGTTCCCGTCGTCTTCCGGGAGCGCCTCCTCTCCGGCTGCCAATCCTTGCAAAGGAGCCAGAAGCTTTTCCTGAATGGCAGAAGCGCTTTCCCGAATCTTCTCCAGGCGGCCTGGATCTACGTTGACAGATCTTTTATGCGCTTCCCTGTGGAATTCCAGGATCGCGCCGTCAATTTTCTCGAAAAACAGATTGGGCTCCGGGAAAAATTCTCTGAGCTGGGACAGATCAAGCTTCGTTTTATCTGCATTTAACCGATACTTGTATTTCCTCGCTTTCCGATAAAATTGCTCAATTCTCTTAAAAAGGTAGCCGATGATCCGCCGGCCGCTCGTCCGGCAGATTCGGCGCGCCGAGCGGAACCAGCGTCCGGTTTCATACCAATATCGTTCTTCCCCGGAAATCCGGACTTCCTTTCTTTCAGGAGGCGGCATACACTGCGGCGCATATCTGGCCTTTCGGAACGGAACCCAGAATGCGGGTTTTCCGTCATAATTGATCAGGTCGTCAAAGCAGGCGCCGTTTTCGCGGAGCCAGCCGTCAAGCCTTCCGACAACAAATTCAAAACAGTTCCTCAGATCGCGCTCCGTTTCCGCGGTATAAAAAGCAGAACGTTCAAACGGATAGGAAGAAAGCTTCGCATACATCCCGAAAAAGTCGGTTTCTTCCGGGAACGGATAATATTCCTGCAGCAGCGGTTCCCTGCGTACCAGATCAAAGAACGGGAATTCAAAGGCGTTTATGATGTAATAGTCCTTCACCCATTCTGCCATGTATGCGCCGAGCTTACTTTCATACGGAGCATATTCCCTCCAGATCGAAAGCAGGCGTGAAAGCCCCTCGCGTCCGTCCGTCACACCGATGTTGTTAATGAGTTCATAAATATAAAGAAACACATAGGAAAAGCTCGTTTTCTTTACGCTTCCTCTGCGCACGCAGCTGCGCCATGTAAAATAAGTCCGGAGCTGCTCATAGCTCATGATCTGATACTCGGGAAAGTAAGCGGAGAAAGGCGCATTTCCCGAATAATCGTCTTCAAAATGCTCCATTTTTTTCGCCTGTCTGTAAAAGGACTCATTCTCTCCAAGCGGATTAACATAAGGCGGATATCGGTAAAGCCGCCGCAGCTCCTGAAACAGGAAAAAAATGTTCTCTTCCTCTGGGCTGCGTGTGCGGATGGGCTCCGAAACGCTGGATTCCCGGGGAGCCGGATGTTTTTCTTCAATATATATTTCCGCAAACTGCTGATGATGCAGCGAATACGTCCGGTTCCTGATCTGATTGAGAAGGGGATTTTCGCCGCCGTTTTTCCTTTGCTCCTCGCCGTCCGCCATACAGGCCTCCCACTCGCCTTATGTGTTCAAAGAGCTTTCCCAGGCCTCCCGGGAAAGAATCACCTTTCGCGGCTTACTGCCGTCCGCCGCGGAAATCAGACCGCGTTCTTCAAGGGAATCCACGATTCTCGATGCGCGGGAGTATCCGAGCCGCAGCTTCCGCTGCAGGAAAGAGGTGGAAATCTGATTATACTCAAATGCCAGATCGGCCGCCTCACGAATCAACGCCTCGTCGGAATCGCCGTCGTCGGTAAAATCCTCGTCCTCTTCCGCGGAGCCTGAAGCAGCGCCAGCGTTTCCGTTTTTCTTTTTATTTGCTTCATTTTCGATCGAGGTTTCTATTTCTCGGCTGTACTCGACCGTGCCGTACGTATTTTTAATATATTCGACAAGAGACTCGATCTCTCCGTCAGATACAAAAGCCCCCTGAACTCGCATCGGCTTCGACATCCCGATCGGATGGAACAGCATATCGCCTCTTCCCAAAAGCTTTTCCGCGCCGCCTCCGTCCAGGATCGTTCTCGAATCCACCTGAGAGGTTACGGCAAATGCAATGCGGGAAGGAATATTCGCCTTGATCAGGCCCGTAATGACGTCAACAGAAGGGCGCTGCGTTGCAATAATCAGATGAATACCGGCCGCTCTGGCCTTTTGCGCCAGACGGATCACGGATTCTTCAATTTCCTTGGAAGCGACCATCATCAAATCCGCAAGCTCGTCAATGATGATCACAATCTGCGGCATGCGCGCAGCACCGCCGCGCTCCGCCGTCAAATTATAGGACTTTAAATCCCTGACGTTATGCTGAGAAAAAGCGGCGTACCGTTTTTCCATTTCCGCTACGGCCCAAGACAGGGCGCCCGCAGCCTTTCGGGGATCCGTAACGACAGGAACCAGCAAATGCGGAATTCCATTGTAGATTCCGAGCTCGACAATCTTGGGATCGATCATAATCATGCGAACATCCTCGGGGCCGGATTTATACAAAATGCTCGCAATAATCGTGTTGATACATACGCTCTTACCGGAACCCGTCGCTCCGGCGATTAAAAGGTGCGGCATTTTTGCAATATCGGCAACAATATTTTTTCCAGCGATATCTTTCCCAATCGCAAACGTCAGTTTCGATGCCGAATCGCGGTATTCCTTCGATCCGATCACATCCCGCAGATATACGATCTCCACTTCCTTGTTTGGCACTTCAATGCCGACCGCTTCTTTTCCGGGGATCGGCGCTTCAATGCGAACTCCCGTAGCCGCCAGGTTTAATGCGATATCGTCCGAAAGCGAAACGATCTTACTGACCTTCACACCGGGATTCGGCTGGACTTCATAGCGAGTCACCGCCGGTCCGCGCAAAACCGCCGATACCTTTGCCCCAACGCCGAAGCTTGCCAGCGTATCGATCAGCTTCTTTGCTCTTCCGTTTTGCTCGTAATCATACCGTTCTTTTGTCGCCTGCTCGCTCTCTGCCGCACTTCGGAGCAGGTCGATCGGAGGCTTTACATAGCGCTTTGCTCTTCTGACGGAAGGAACCGGCTTCGCTTCGCGCGGGGTCGTTTCCGCTTCCTTCGGGCCATCCGCTATTTCCTGGTCATCTTTTTTTTTTGAACCGGTCCCATATGCCGGTTTTATGCGGCTCTTCCTCGTCTTCTGAGTCGCTGCGGTTCCGATTAAACAGTCTGTCAATTTTTTCCATATCCGCCGAAACCTTGTCGTCCGCTTTTTCCCGTTCCCGCCGCACTGGACGCTCTGCGGCCGCTTCCTCCGCAGCCGGTTCCTTTTGCTGCGGAGCATAGGAAGCCTGACTGCGCGGTCTGGCTGGCGGCACACTCGCAGATGCGGAAAGATCGTCCGACAAAATCAGACGTGTTCTGCGTACCGGTCTCGGCGCAGTTACCCTTCGTTCTACCTCCCGGGTGATGTCGTTGGAAATTTTATCCAGTTCGTCTGAGGTAGCCGTTCTGTAATCTTCAGCCGGTTCAAAGCTGATATCCTGCATGGTGGGACGGGACTTTTCACGATTCTCCGTTTTTTCTTCAAACGCGGCCACGCTTTCTGCCGTTTCCTCAGCTGCATTCTGTCCGGCGGCAGCTGTCTCAGGAGTCTCTCGTTTCCGGTTTTTGTATAGGTCTTCCAGATTCTCATCTGCGAGAAGCTTTTCTGTATTCGCGTATCTGCTTCTTGCAGACCTCTCTCCGCTGTATAAATGATCAGAGGCCTGTTTAATCGAATGGAAATCTGCAGCGGTACGTACCAGCTTCTTTTCCATCTCACGCGGGATACTTCCGGCGTTTTTGATATATGAGGACGTAACCTTGGGCGTATCTTCCGCGCCAAGCTTCCTCGCGCGCTCCTGTATTCCGCTTTGATCCACAGAGCTGCGCCGCTCGGGAAGCCGTGTGCGGACCGTTTCTCCAGGCTTCTCCGCAGACATGCTCTGCCGGATTTCACGCCGGGGAGCACGTTTCGCTGTTTGCGCCTCTTCTTGCGCAGGCTCTTCATCGTCCGCTTCTTCATGCCTCCGTTCCGCGTGCCGAGGCGCGTTAAAGCCAGGGAAAAACCTTTCCAGAACCATTTCCACTATAATCCCGACAAATAAATATAATACAATCAGAACGAGGTAGGAAAGCAGAATATTATAGTCCTTTACAAGCTTCAGCCACAGAGACAATATCAATAAAACAAGCAGAGAATATTTATTTGAAAGAAATAACTTTTTCAGAAAATTCAACATTATCTTTTGCCCCTCAGATCAAAATACAGTGATATTGTAGCACACTTTCCGGCCCCGCGCAATTTGATATTTTCCATGCTCCTTCGTCGGCTCCAGCAGGGCAATCCCTGTCATCAGGCAAATAAAAAGGCCCCGAGCTTTCGCTTATGGGCCTTCCCGTGAGCTTTGACAATATTTCCCGATTATTATATGAGACGTATGCCGCCGCCAGAAAATCTTATTTCCCGGGAAAACGTTTCTGCCCTGAAACAGAAAAGAACGCAGCAGGCCCGCTGCGGCTGCTGACCTTTCAGCTTTCGTTCACATCGAATTCCAGATAAATGACGCTGTTTTTTGGAGTCGCGACCGGAAGCACACAGCCTGCCTCCTCTACAAAATCTCTGCGATCCGTATTGAATCTGTCCGTGGTACGGATTCTGATATTACGGACTTTCTCCATTCCGTTAAAATGCAGTAAAACACGCGTATCCAAACCCTCGTAGTTGGAAAGCAGCACTCCCGCTGTTTTTCCATCCGTGGCCGCGGTCGCAAAAATCCCGCTGCTTTCTCCGCTTCCTTTCGTCCGGCTGTCGGCGTGCTCTGCGCCGAACGACATGGCGGAGGACTTTTGCGAAGCGCCGACCATGCAGAAGCACTCATTCGATTTCCGGTACAGGTCGCCAAAATATACAAACGGATAATACGGCTTCAGCGGGACGCCATAGAGATCGAAAAGACCGCACCAGAACATTTTCGGCTGCCCGTCGTAATACATCGCCGCATCGATTCGAAGATTTTGAAACAGTGAGAGCGACGCGCCGCAGAATGCGGCTCCAACTTCATTTTTAATTCGTTCAAACAAAAATTTCCTGTTGTACTCAAAGCCCTCGCCCATAATAGATTCCCAAAATTCTCCGGTGAAAATGTTCCATTCATCCAGAAACACGGGAAGCTGCGGATAGCCATGGGCGTTCAGCTTTCTGTTCACGTGCTCGTTTAATTTTACAAAGTCACGCACATCGTCGGCGTAAATATGATAGGTGAAAAAATCAATTGGAGCTCCGGTTTTTTTGATATGCTCGAAAAAGCCGTCAAAATATTCATCACAGTATGCGTTGCAGCCTGCATAGCCGCCTATTTTACTTTCCGGATATTCTTTCTTGATCAGCTTTGCAAGGATTTCGTAAAATTCATAATATTGTTCCGGCGTGCCGCCGTTCCACATTTTTTCATACAGATCCGGTTCATTCCAGATCTCAAAATATTTCAGATCATATTGAAAACCGTTTGCCCAGCCGCTGTTGTAGTGACGGATAATGTTCAGACAAATTCTGGCATATTTTTCGAAATCCTCCGGCGGGAACACAAAATACTTTTTCTCCGTATGTTCTATCGAGGCGCCAAGTCTGTATATGGTTTCAGCGCCGCATTCTTTGATTTTTCTCATCAGAATATCCGTAAAAGCAAAATCGTAATTTGCAGGATCGTTTTCGTCCGCCTCGAAATTTTTAAAAATATACCGGACATCTACCATTCTCTGGGAGGGATGATCCGTATCATGGAGGCGGATATACGGAACGCCGATCTCTTTATAATACCGACTGGTATCGATCCAGAAATGATAGGATACCGGTCCGTTATTGACGCCGTGAAGCGGTTTGATTTTTCCGACAATTTGATTGCAGTCTATAAATAGATCCGTCATATGGTTCACTCCCTGAAAAAGTTATCGGGGAAATTTTACTTCCTCTTCTTTTCATTGTCAACAAAATCAGTCCAGGCATGATGCGTCAGACACTGGCAGCCTTGCGCAACCCTCAGAAAAACGGTTCAGTCCCCGGAATTCATAATTTCTCAATCAGCTCAACGCCGTCCGGCATTCCGGGATCGAGCTTAATGTCATAATCGCGGAAGCTGCGAGGGGGAAGATTCTGTTTCAGTGTCACAGCAATTTTATCGAACAGAATATGCGATGGGCATTTTCCGAAAATACTGCTGTGTTTAAAAACGTAAAGCTTTCTCATGCACATTTTTCCCCGCGCCGCGCTGCGGTCGTGTTCAAACAGATTGATAATGGCCTCCCACAAAAGCTCGAGATCCTCCTCTGAAAGATTCGTTGTTTTATTTGCGAGCGCTGCCGATACATATCCTTCTGCCCTGTAAAGTGCATATGGAAGGATGCTTTTTCTTCCAATTTCTATTTTTCCCTCTTCTCTCCTCTTTTCCGTGGTTCGTGCCAGGCGCGTAATGGTTACGTCCTGAATGCTGACAGGGGAGAGGCTTCTGGCAAAACTGATCTGCACCGGGCCTTTTACAATGCCGCACGGATTGTCTCCGGTCGACATGACCGCTCCGAAAACGCGTACGTCGTAATAATTCCTGCACATGAAGTCGCGCGCGCGCCTGATTACGTCATCCATTTCTTTTCCCTTATTGGCAGTCAGGCCTTCCTCCCGATAGGCGTCCGCAAATTTTTCGTTCAGAGATTTGTCCGGCTTGATCAAAATTTGATAGCCTTTTTCATTGCCTCTGGAAAGCGCAACGTAATTTCTGATTTTTCTCTTTAGGCATACGTCCGTAATATAGCCATATCCCGTTTCTGCGTCTATGCGCGGCGTGTTTCCGGCATCCGGATCTCCGTTCGGATTTCCGTTTTCCACATCAAAAAGCATTACAAAATCATATCTGTTTTCAATTGCCATCTGCGTTTTCCTCCATTTCATTTTCGCTTCCATTTTGCTTTTTTTCTAAAAAGCTTTGATACTGCTGATAATATCCGATCATAAACCTCCCCTGATCCTGCAGAGAAAATGTTTCCGGAAATTCTCCGTCGATCTGATCTGTGATTTCACAGATCAGTCTGTTGTAAAAGATCGGATTTTTCAGCTTGCTCATATGATACTGTGCCAGCCGGAGAAGCTTTGGGAATGTCATTGCAGGCTTCGATGAAGCAGACGCAAAATAGGTGTCCCGAATCGTTCTGTTAAGGAGAATTTTTGCGGTGGACTGCTGGAGCCGTTCCAGAACCGCAAACAGTCTTCCGCATAAATAGGCTTGTCCGTAGTTTCCTTTGTCTAACGACACTTTTAGTTCCTCCTTTTTTTCGTTTCTGTTAAGGCAGGCCTTAATCATTCCCATCCGTGTCCTCATGCCGATGGCGTTGATTTCGTCACAATCCGTTTTGCTCCTTCTAACGGCCGTTTCAAGCAGTAAAGCGGGATAATCGCGGCCATATATCACAGCTTCAAGCAGCTTGCCGAGCAGCGCGGGATTGATCTGCTTTGGCTGAGATCTCGTCAAGGCGAGCTCCTGCCCAATCGCAGCGAAGGAAACCAAACGAGGCTTTTTCGAAATCTGCAGGTCGCTTTGAAATTTCGCCGCATTCAGAAAAAGCGATGCGAACCGATTTTTATATATGAATTTCACCGCAAGACGAGACGTGTTTGGTTTTAGCCCCAGCATATAAAAATTAACGTTTGGCATCAGATCCAGGGACTGCAGCTGTTCCTCCGTAAATCCTCCGCTTTTTACGTCGGGCAGGATGCGCTTCAGCAGCCCTTCTGCCATTCCTACATCCGGATTTTTTCTTTTTCCGAAAAGCATCGCCATAATCAGCTCTTCATAAATCGGATTTGGATTCATCGCCCAGAAAACGATTGTCATGTCCTCCAGGAAAAATTTATGCTCTGCGCTTCCCAGCAAATAATTCAGCGCAGCCGTATATTTCTGCATAGCGTAGAAAGAAATGCTGCTGTTATATGACTGTTCCCTGCCGTAGGAATTTTCTGACGGATTATTGAAGCCGATCAGAACGGAGCCTGTCGGCAGACCTCCGGCAACGCCCCTGATTTTATTGTGGATCCGTGCGATCGGTGCAGCTCTTCCGCTTACCGCGCACTGTGAAACCAGGCCCTGTGTATCCCGGTCCTCCGCTTCTGCAGCAGATCGCCTCCATTTTTCTCTAATCTGCGGCTCCTCATGAAGCAGACGGTTCGGATAACCTGTCAGACAGAACGCAAACGCCGATTTTTCATATTCCATTCCCAGCTTTAACAGTTCAGCGTTTTCTGTTTCTTCGGCCGGCTTCCAGCTCCGTAAAAAATTTCGATATGCATTAATAACGGGCGAATCCATCCCTTCGATAAACTGCAGATTTTTTTCAACGAATGCATCATGCGATTTTTTTGCTTTTCCCGTCCGATCATCTGGATTCAGTCTGTTTTCTGCATAATTCAGGCCAAAAAGATATAGCGGCCTGTGTTCTATAATATTGCTGTCAATCCCAGTTTTTTCTGTTCTGCGTGGCATAACTGCAGTTTTCGGAATGAGTCTTTCCTGAATTTTTCCTTTTGGGCGCGTAATTATCTCCCTGCGCTGAACATCGAGGATTTCATTGATACCGCCGTCTTCGTTGAGACAGACCAGATAATGTATGTTTACTTCAGAATATTCTTCCGGAAGCACCTTTCCTTCCTCTGCAAGAATATCGTAATAATCACACAAGGCCTGTATCAGCATTTCAATTCCTCCCTGTATTTCTTTACGTCTATTACTCCGTTTATCATATGGGGCCTGTAATAAACCGTTGTGGCTCGATTGGAAAACTGCGGATTGTTCCAGTCCTGATTCATCGGCCTGCCGCCGTCTTCGAAAAGAACTTTATAGCTCATAAAGCCCAGATCCACGTCTCCCATTCCGAGGATCGTGCTGCTGATCTGTTTTTCGTCAAACCGGCTCACAATCGCAACTCTGGTGGCCGGAAACTCGCTGCAGCCCAGACAGGGCCTGCGGAAATACTGCCCCCGCTCCAGCCGCCTTTTAAGGATACTGAAATGCTTATTTTCCTCATTCTTTTCCCGGTCGTTTTTCTGTCCCGTCAGTTTAAATTGGAATTCTACGCCGTATTTCACGTTTTTCAAAACCAGGGAGGATCTCTGGCTTCTGTTCTCATCCGTATAAATACAGGGATCGCCGTCTCCGCCGTTCATCCGGTTCTTGACCGCGCCCAGCCGCACCTTATCCTTGACCTCATTTCTGCGGATATTTATGAAATCGATAGCGTTGAACACAATGATCCGGTTAATTTCATAACAAATTGACGGTTTCCAATATATACTCTTCAGCAACCCCTCCAGAGCGCCTGGCGTAGGAACATCGTAGCTTACCCGTTCTACCTTCAGCTCCGGTCTGGTAAAACAGGCATAATCTCCTTCGATGATGATTTTAAACCCATAGCTCATCCCTTTCTCACCTCTTTTTTCTATAGAACGTACTCCTTATCCCGTTGCTGAAATCATCCGCCGCATGCTGACGGAGCAAATCGTTTTTATTCCCATAAATTCCGGCTTTTCCCAACTCGTGCCGAAACTGCAGTGAGCGGAATGCCCGGCACGATAGAAAGCATTTCAAAAGGATCGGAGATTTTCACGCCGCCTTCTTTCAGCGTCTGATATTCCTCTGGGTGTTCTTTGATATACGCCTTGAAAATCCGATTCATTCTTCCCCTCTCCCAGTTTATTAAAAATGCCAATATTTATTTTCAAAACTTATTATATATAATAACATGTCATTTCTGTTTTTACAAATATTTCCATATTCTTTTTTCGTTCGCGATTCGGCACTTTTTCCCCTTGGAAAATGCTATACTGTTAAAGAAAGGAGGAAGCTTCCTATGGAAAAAGCCTTTGACGTAATTTATGAAATCGTGCGCCAGATTCCAAAAGGACGCGTCTGCACATACGGGGGGATTGCGCGCCTCGCAGGAAATCCAAGATGGGCGCGCATAGTGGGGTACGCCATGCGCGCCTGCCGCGACGAGACAGTGCCGTGTCACCGCGTCCTGCATAAAGACGGAACGCTTTGCCAGGCATTTGAATCAGGAGGCAGAAATCTGCAGGCCGATCTGCTACTCCGGGAGGGCGTTCGATTCCTTCCGAACGGGAAAGCCGATCTGGCGCATTTCAGCTGGCCGCAGCCGGAGGCTTGACGAAACAGAAGAAACAAAGTATGCTGAACAAAATAAATGGTTTCATGGAGGAGAAAATGCAAGAGGAAGAAAAAATCATGGCAGGAGTTTTATTCTGTCCGGCAGATCCTGAGCTGAAGCAGATAAAATTGCGCACGCATAAATTAAATCAAGATTATAATTCCGCTTACGAGGACGAAACGGAGAAGCGCCGGGAGCTCATTCTGCAGATAGTCGGAGAAATCGGAGCAGATTTCTTCCTGCAGGGACCAATCTATTTTCATTACGGAAAGCATACAAAAATCGGGAAAAATTTTTTCGCTAATTTTAATTTTACCGTTCAGGATGACGCTCCCGTAACGATCGGCGATCATTGTAATTTTGGTCCAAATGTCACAATCGTAACGCCGGTTCATCCCATGCTGCCGCAGGAGAGAGAGGCAATGCTGGATGCAGAAGGAAACAGAAAGCATTTATGCTATGCAAAGCCGGTACAGATCGGCAGCAACTGCTGGCTGGGGGCAAACGTCGTTGTCTGTTCTGGCGTCACGGTCGGGGACGGCTGTGTGATCGGAGCTGGAAGCGTCGTGACAAGAGACATTCCTCCGCTCTCGTTCGCGGCTGGAAATCCTTGCCGGGTAATCCGAATGCTGACGGAGCGCGACAGCATGAAATACAAACCGGAAATCCTTGCGGACAACAGAGTTATCGAATGAAATTCATTCCTGATTCCTCTTTCGTCCGATATAAAGCAGATGCTCAGACCAGCTCAGCAGCTCTTCCCGCTCGCAAAGCTGTACGCAAAAATCGAGCCATAAATCTACGAGCTCTTTCCTTTGGCTCATGATATTCTCCTCACAGGGAGAGGAAATACTTTCCTGTCCGATCAAATGAAACCGGTCGATCGGAAACTGCTCCAGAAACGGCAGAATTTCATCCTGCCGTGCATAATATGCCCGCGTAAAGGCCTCTCCCGCAAAGCTTCGGTTCTCGAGGAATGCCTGATAGAAACCGCGTTCCTGCGGATCTGCGATGATATCCGGCTCAAATTTCATCGCGTAAATCATACCGGCATACAGATTAATAAACGAGATGAAAATCGTCCCGCCCGGTTTTAAAAGCTTTAAGGCCGCCCAGACGGCCTTTGCCCGCTCGGAGGCTTCCAGAAGATGGTACATCGGTCCCATCAGCAGGATATGATCGAACGGTTCCGCAAACAGACGGTCGGCCGTCCGGGCGTCGCCGGAAACGCAGCAAAGTTTCAGATTGCTGTTTTTCGCCTGTTCCGCGGCAAATTTTACATTTTCCTCGGAAAGGTCAAGCAGCGTTACGTCGCATCCCTTTTCAGACAGATAAAGGGAGTATCTGCCAGGACCGCCTCCGATATCCAGAACCGAATCGCCAGGGCGAATATAGCGATCCAGATAGCGGCAGGTAATCAGGAATTCCGGCCGTCCTGCGATTCGGCTCCATTCTTCCTTTACGTTCGCATTATAATAATCTCTGATTTCTTTCGTCGTCTGATCCATCTGGCGCGCCTCCTTTTTTGTGTGTAAACGAAAAACGGCTGAAGCCCCCGTTTCAGCCGTTTTTTTCTCTGCATGCCTCCCAAAGGATTGGCGTTATTATACAAATCGGGGAACAGATTGTCAATCAGCGAAAAGCCTTTCCATTATACAGGACGCGGCGGCTGCAAGCGCGGCCGGATCGGGCTGCGGCAGCGATGCGTCAAAGGCCTCTGCAGCTTTTTTTATCTCCTTCAGATACGCCGCGGCGGCCGAAATTCTGTTTTTGTATTCCGTATTCAAGGCTTGAAGCTCATTTTGGTATTTTTCATCCGTGCCGGGCGTTACGCAGGTTGCATAGAGATCTATGGTTTCGTCGCCGGCACGGCTAGGGAAATATTCGTGGGGCGGCGTGCTGTCAAACAGACAAAAGCCCAGCTCACGTACAGCTACAAGATCCAGGCTTTTGGGATCGAGCGAGCAATGATACAGCTCGGTATGACAGCCGGAGGCTGCGGCCGCCTGTGCGATTTTTTTGAGAAACGTCGATTTTCCCGTACCTGGGCGACCCTTAATCAAATAGCGTTTCGGAATGTCCCGCGTTACTTCCGGAATATAGTTGACATTTCCGTTTACGGTCGCCGCGCCGAAAAACCGGTGTACCTCCGTGCCATTTTTTTTACGCGGCAATCCACCGAAAAGCATGCGGATCGTATCTTCCGTGAGACGATCCGCGGCTGCAAAATCCATGCTTCCGATATAAATTTTTTCCTGCTCGTCATGAATGCGCCTGGCCTCGGTAAATAAGTATCTGGCTGTTTCCAGGTTTGCGCGCAGCAGACTTAGCGTTTCAGAACGCGTGGCTGCCAGAAAATTGGGCTCCGCTTCGTCGTAAACGTCAAAGCCATACACGCCGGCCGAATGGTCCGGCAGGATTACGCCGCACAGGGAATCATCCAGACAGTGATGAATACAATGCAGCGGCGTGTTTTCCTCCTCTGCACGCCGGCAGACGGCGGACAGCACCTCCTCCAGAACGGGATGCGGATAACCGCTGAGACGAATCGTACGGCGCAGCGGTGCAAAATTAGAATCATAATAAGAAACCGCCCGCGGAACATCGGAGCTGATAAAATAATGTAAAACAGAATTCAATTCGGCGCCTTCCTTTCATAATAACTATCATTATTATATTCCAAACCGCCGGATTTAGTCACCTGCCGGATTGTCTCTTCTGGAGAAGCGTCGCAATACAGGCGTTTCAGCCGAGCGCAACGTCCAAAACCATCATAATCAGAAAACCGGCCATAACGCCAAGCGTTCCGATATTTGAATGCTCTCCCAGATGCGCCTCCGGAATCAGTTCTTCGACCACAACGTAAAGCATCGCGCCGGCAGCAAAAGAAAGCAGCCACGGCATAAGCGGCTGAATTGCGCCGGCAGCCAGTACGACCAGGAGCCCGAATACAGGTTCCACAACGCCGCTTGCCGCGCCGTAAAGAAACGATCTGCCGGGAGACAGGCCTTCCTGTCTGAGCGGCAGCGAAATTGCAGCTCCTTCCGGAAAATTTTGAATGCCGATCCCGAGCGCCAATGCCAGCGCCGCGGATAGAGAGGAAGAATCGCTGTGCTGCGCTGCCAAGGCAAAAGACAGGCCCACCGCCATTCCTTCCGGAATATTATGCAGCGTAACGGCCAGCATCAGCAGCGTTCTCCGTTTCCAGGCCGAGCGCAGGCCTTCGGGCCGTTCCGCATTGATATGGAGATGCGGAAGCAGCACGTCCAGCATCATGATAAACAGGATCCCCAGTACCAGTCCGCCGGCGGCTGGGATCCATCCAGTCTGGCCGGCGGCTTCTGCTTCTTCGATCGCAGGGATCAGGAGGCTCCACACGGAAGCCGCGATCATGACGCCTGCCGCGAAGCCGAGAAAAATACGGTTCACCGTATCTCCGATCCTTTTACGGAAAAAGAAGACCAGCGACGCTCCCAGCGCCGTCATCAGAAAGGTAAACCCGGTCCCCGTCACCGCCCATAAAATCGCCCGCATGGCCCGCACCCTACTCTCCGCTGCTTCAGCTCAGCGCTTTCCCCAGAGAAAGGCACGCAGCATCCGCCTCCGCATCCGGCGCTTCGTTGCAGATTACGCTGTCGCATGCAAAAACCGCGCCCGCCGCGCTGCAGGTTTCCTCCCACGTGCGCATCCACTCGCCATCGCCCCAGCCGTACGAGCCGAACAGCGCGATTTTCTTGCCCTTCAGCTTCGGTTCGCACGCTGCAAACATCGGCGCAAAGGTGGTCTCCTCCAGCTGCTCCGCACCCATGGAGGGGCAGCCGAACGCAATCGCGTCAAATTGGTCCATCGCCGCAGGGCTGAACTCCGCGGCATTGAACAGCGCAGCCTCGGCCCCCGCTGCTTTGGCTCCCTCGGCAACCTTCAGCGCCATCATTTCCGTATTTCCCGTACCGCTCCAATAAACAACCGCAATTTTACTCATATGTAAAACCCTCTTTCTTTATTAATATTTATGTCAGGCAGCTACGGTGAGCTGCAAAACACTCCTTCCCTGATTCCAGAGACGCAGATATACGTCTCTGCATTTCTTAAATTTTTCAAACAGCCGCAGCGTTTCCGCTTCATTGCAGTAAACCTTCCAGCAGCCGGCATGTCTGCAATTCCGTCCCCCGCTTCGGATAAAACCCATCACATCTCCCAGCGGGTATCCCAAAAACACGCCGATCTCATGAGGAAATGCAGCGTTATCCGCAAGGCGGCAGCGCAGCCGTTCCAGCGCCGCTTCCGGCTCCGCGGCGGGATAGCCGCAGGCGGCAAGAAAAGGCGCTACGCCCGGCTGCTGCAAATCTTTTTTCAGGCGCTCCTTTCTGCAAACATACAAGAGCGCAGTGTTTCGTCTTCTGCGCAGAACCATTAAAGAAACGCCTTTCTCCCGAAAGCGTGCCGCCCACATCCGGTACTCCTCTTGAAATTCGGCTTCACCGTCGTATGCGTAAGTAAAAAGATTCGCTGTCTTTAAAGATGCCAGCGTAGGCGAACAATGTTCGATCAGATATTTCTCAAGCATGGCAGATATTCCTTTTCTGCAGAGCAGAACAGTGCTCTGCCAATACGGTATGCAATGCGGCGGCACTGCTTCCGTGTACCCTGACGACAGAGATATTATTTCGCTTTGCCTCCTGGGAAGCGCTGATTACCATCTTATGCGAAACCGTATTCGTGAGCAGGATCAGCAGATCCGGGCATCCCATTTTTTTCTTTAAGGAGCCATTTTCCTTCGTAAATACTTTTGCTTTACAGCCATAGCATTTACAGATATCCGCATACTGACAGGCCATTCCCTCATTGCCTCCGACAATTACTACACTCATTTTGCCATCCTTTCTTTTTGATCCGCTTCCTCCGCCGATTGAAAGCCGCGGCGCAGCAGATATTCTTTCAGCGCTTGAAAGCTTTCGGCGCTGATCACGTGTTCCATCCGGCATGCGTCGCGTACGGCCTGCTTCTGATTCACGCCCAGATTCATAAGCAGCTGTGAGAAAAGAAGATGCCGTTCGTACATCGTCTCGGCAATCTCCTGCCCCGATTCGGTCAGCGTGATTTCATAATCGTGATTCATGGAAAGATACCCGCCCTCCCGCAGATTGCGCATTGCGATGCAGACGCTTGCTTTCGAGACGCCAAGCTCTGCCGCAATATCTACAGAGCGCACCGTTCCTTTTCTGTTTTTCAAAATCAAAACGGTCTCCAGATAATCCTCAGCGGATTCTTTTACGATCATGCAAGCACTCCCCTTCCGAAAGAAACCATGATCAAAATATTGATCTCTTTTTGCCTTTAGTTAGTTTAAGCTAACTCATGTTCAAAAAAACAGCAGCGCTTTCGCTCTGTCCCGTTGTTAGGTATATCTAACTTACAAAAGAATACCATAAAACGCAAATCCGGTCAAGAGCAGCGGGAAAATTTTTTCCGCGGTTTACGTCCCAGGAGCGCGCCAGCTGGGCAGGAGCGGCGATCGGCTCTGCCAGAGGATGACGCTCTGCTTTCCTCTCGCAAACACAGATATTCCGGAATATATCGCTTCTTTGTTCGCCAAAATAATATTTGACAAAGGTGGTCCGATGTTTTATAATACACCAGTCTTAACGATGGAGAAGTCGCCTAGTCCGGTCGAGGGCGCACGACTGGAAATCGTGTAATCGTCATAAGCGGTTCGAGGGTTCGAATCCCTCCTTCTCCGCCAAAAAGAGACAAACTTGTTTTAGAGCAGGTTTGTCTCTTCTTTTATCCTCAAATAGGTGAAAAATAGAATAATGGCATTGATAACGGCTTGATTTTAATGAAAATCAGGTCGTTTTTTATTTTGTTCGTTTATATAACAAATTTTAAATATACTAATTTGCGGGTTATGGCTATCAATAAAAAGCCGAACAGAGTTGCAAAACCACTAATATTTACTTTTATTATTGTGAAGCGCATAGTGTAAAAATCTAGCGGCAGACAGATTCTAACTCACATGTCTAATTTAAAAATACTCACTAAACTTCCTGCGCAAAGCAATTAACAATACCTTTTATTTAGAATACCCTGATTATGCAGATACTATCAGAATTTTTATACAAAAAATAAATCAATGTTACTAAAATATCTTTACAATTAATCTCGTTTATGGTACACTACAATTACTTTGGAGTGAAAGTGAGGTGGACAAAATGACAAATATTGTACTGATAAAATCAAATGCCGTTTTGTCCGCTAATTAAGAACTGATTTATTCAGCCTATCTTTTTTCATACGGATTAAATTGTCGCCGCTGATTTAATCAGAGGCGATTTTTGTATCCAAAATTATAATGAAAGAGGTAGTCAAATGAAAAAACTTAATTTTATTCAATTGCTAAAAGACAACGAAGAACATTACCATTTGCTTGAAAGTCTGATGATTCCCTACAACATTGAAATTGATTGTCATCACAACCGGCAAACTCCAAGAGAATTTATTCAAAAAATTACCCGCGGCATGGTAAATATGCAAGGAGCATCAGATCGGCATCTTGAGCTTTGTTATGATGGAAATATTCTTATTGGTTTTCTATATGGGAAAGTGGATCACAAAGAACATAAAGGTTTTATCAAGCATGAATATGGTTATATTATGGAATTATATGTTAAGGCCGAATACCGCCGCATGGGATACGGAAAAGCCATGTTTCAACGGTTGGAGCAACTGTTTGCATCACATGGGACAAAACAGATGTATTTGACAGCGGATCCGGTAACAGGAAAACCGTTTTGGGAAACTCTTGGATTTGTCGCCACAGGAGAAATTTCGCCCGAAAACAGACTAATGATTTATGAGAAAGCAGTAGAAAATCCAAAAGAAATTATTACGATTACAATCAGTGATTTTCTTTCCAATCAACTGGTAGAAAAGATTACACTTATGCAATGGCATTCAAGCGAACCGCAGTTTACAAATTCCGTTAAGCATCTGATTTATGACGGAAAAACACACAGCGATTGCTTTAATGTTATCGCAATTAACGCTGTCGGAGAAGTAATCGGTCGGATGTTTTGTCTAAAGAATCAGTTGCAACCTAGCCTGTGGTATTATGGAGACCTAGCCGTTTGTCCGGAATATCGCAGGCAGCATATTGCAAGTAAAATGCTTGCTGCAGCGATTGAATCTCTGATAAGCAGAGGATGCTCCGTTTTACGCACCTATGTAGAACCTGAAAATATTGCCTCTCTGAAATTACAAGCCTCTTTCGGGTTCTCTGAAAAGCCGTATGAAGTATTTGATAATTTATTGAACGAAGGAGAGCTTATGCTTGAAAAAGAGTTGTCAGTATATTCTGTGTTCCCTGCAACGGCAAATGACGCTCGCTTTATAACTATGATTTACGGAAAGAATAAGGATATTCTTCATGGCAACACGATTATTTTTGATGAGTGGGAAAAATTGTTATCTAAAAATGATCCGGATGAAGCACATTTTTTAATACACAAAGGAGCTATGCCTTGCGCATGGCTGAAAATCAACGGCTTACAAAACACAGATACCGCTTGGATTAGTATGCTTGCAGTAGAACCGAAAATGCAGCATCAGGGTATTGGCACATATGCTGTAAAATTTGCAGAAGATTTTATCCGTTCAAAAGGCTTTTTAAAAATTGGCATTCATACGACCGATGACAATACCCCAGCACAAAATTTATATAAGAAATGTGGATATACCATTACGGAACACGATGAATGCACAACAGGTGATGGCTTAAAGCGAAAAGGATACACCTTTGTAAAGGAACTGCATTCATATTCAAACATGTAAAGACCTGTTAAAAAGAATAAGTAAATAGTGAAACCCGCGATAAACCTTTTGATAGAGAGTTCGAATCCCATTTCCCAAAAGCCGAAAATATCTTTTTTATAGTCCTTAGCCAGAAAAGCACAGCATTGAGGAGTTGAACTCCCATGTTGTGCTTTTTTACTTCGCATGATATATTTAATATGGCCGTTGGCTTTGTTGTGCTTGGTGCAGTAGATGCGTTTTGATTCACGATTGCGATTTTATTCGCCGAATACCTATTGGGAGAATCAGCAGCGAAAGGAGAGAATGGCCGTCAATGAAATTCCAATTAAACGCCGAATACGATTATACCGGTCACGAAATTTCTGAAGCAAACGGTTATACGAAATGGTATGATTGGAACACCGTCAAAAAACACACTAATATCATGAATCTGATTATATGGTTTACACTCACTGTTGGCGCATTCCTTTTTCGTGAGCAGTTAAATATTTATGGAATTACCTCCACGTTTGTTGGAATATTTTCCGCTATTGTTATATGGCTTATCATTATTACGCCATTGCATGAAATCCTTCACCTACTTTCACTATCCAAAGGAAAACTGGATGATAAATGTATAATCTCAATTAATATAAAAGCCGTTTCAGCTTTATACAACGAACACTGCTCCCGTACACAGTATCTTATTTGTTTGATTTTACCGTTTTTATTTTTGGGAGCTATATTAACTTTCGCAGTGTTTCTATCAAATGGCATATGGAGACTCTTCTTTGTATTTTTGTTGATAATGTCCTGCTATGGAAGCCATACAGATATCTATATGTTTTTTTATGTAGTCAAGCATGTAAGAAAAAACGAGATGATTTTTGGATTATATAAAAAATAATTTCCGGCACCAAAATTTGAAAAGGAAAATTTTATCTTTTGAACCTCATTGCCTCATTTAATTGCGGCTTTAAAGCAATTTGTCTGTTGAAATAATCCAGTTCTTTGTTTATGTATCTCGTCTGGCGCGAAGGTTCGAATCACTCATCCAAAATCATATAAATATCTTTTTTATAGCCCCTATACAAGAAAAGCACAACATGGAAGAGTTAAACTTTCGTGTTGTGCTTTTATTTTTAATATTATATAATGTCATTAAGGGGGATGAAAAAATGTTTGAAAAACATTTTAACAGGTCATATGAAACTCACGATTTTCCGTATTTTGTACCGGAAAAAGAATTGGATTATAATGTCGACTACGCCAAACGGATAGTTGATGAAAAATGGGTGTATTATCGATGGAGAGAAGATGTAGAACGTGGCGGTTGGAAAAGAAATGAAGAAACCGCTGAAAAAATAACGGCTCATGGCGGATTGAATCTTGAAATATGTGCTGGACCCGGTGCTGGTTTTGCACTCGCCACTTTAATGAAAAACTATAACGCTAATATCATGCTAAGTGATTTATGCCCAACTGTTGTAAAAGAATGGTATAAACTTTTTCAAAACATGGAAAATCCCCCACCAAACATAGAATATGCGGTTTTTGATGTTTGCGATATGCCTTTTGTTGATAATAGCCTGGATGTTATCTCCGGGAGAGGTGCTATTATTAATATTGAAGGAAACAGGGATAGGGCTCTTAAAGAAATTTATCGTGTACTTAAACCAGGCGGTTTGTTTGTATTTGATTATATTTTTGTTACGGAAGAATATTATAGTCGGATGCCCAAAACAGCACGTGAAATTATAAAAGAAAGATATCCAACAGCCTTTTGGGATTCATTAAATATCTTTGACGAATTGGGCTATTCGAAGATTGAAATCGTCGAAAAGAGTACATGGTCTAATAAAAATGATGAGAGTACCCTCGCAGATCTTTGTAGAGAGTTAAATACTGAACTGATATTTTCATGTTTTATCCGATATTGTACAAAATAAGCAAATATTTTTCTTCGAGAGTTCAAATCCCACCGCCGAAATGCCGAAAATATCTTTTTTATGTGGCTCTCACAGATAAGAAGCACAACATTGTAGAGTTAAACTCTTGTGTTGTGCTTTTTGTTTTTAATATTATATATGTCATTAAGGGGGGGTGAAAAATGTTTGAAAAACATTTTAACAGGCCATATGAAACTCACGATTTTCCGTATTTTGTACCGGAAAAAGAATCGTTAGCCACGAGATATTTGAAGCCGTAGAAAGCTTAAAAGAGAGCAATTGCCGAATGAGAAAGCATTTCAAAAGTTGCTGAAAGATGTTCGGTCGCCATCCTATACGCTGACTCCAAAGAGATGGATTGAAACGGTCAATGCTATCGGACTTGAATCCAAGCGGGGCAAAAACGGAGGCACAATGGCTCATCCGTTTATTGCCTGTGATTTTGAAATGTGGAATGACATGCAGTTTCGATATGAGGTACTGAAGTATTTTATATGTTCAAGGGTTGGAAAATATAATGAAGCATGAAATGGTATTTAGATAATCGTTTTTTTACATCTAAATAAGTTCTTCAAAAACTAACCAACCTTTTCAGATTCGCGTGTCTATATGGGTGAAAGCTTTCAATGAGGTGCAA
>UQSG01000016.1 GCA_900543695.1 uncultured Clostridium sp.
ACCTTGCAGAACGGGACGTTCCCCTGAATGTGCTTGCAGCCGATGCCGATGCGGACGGAGCCGTTACCGGTAAGGATGCTGCGCTGCTTTTGCAGTACCTTGCAGAATGGGACGTTGTGCTCGGAACGGACTGATTTGCTTTTTTTCGGAAACCGTGTTAAGTTATAATCAAGCTTGCAAGGAGGAAACGGTATTATGGATGCAATTGAAAATCTGATGACGCGAAGAAGCGTCCGGCGATTTACGGACAGGAGGATCTCTCTGGAAGATCTTGAAACCATCACGAACGCGGCGCGCATGGCGCCCTCGGGAATGAACCGGCAGCTTTGGAAATTTACAGTACTTAAAAACAAAGAACTCATGACGGAGCTGGCGCACCGGATTTCCGACTCTCTGGGAAGAGATTATCAATATAATTTTTATGGGCCGGACGCATTGATCCTGGCCTCGAATGCAAAAGACAATCCACACGGGCAGGCGGACTGCGCCTGCGCGCTGGAAAATATTTTTCTGGCGGCGCATGCGCTTGGAATTGGCTCCGTCTGGATCAACCAGCTGAACGGGATCTGCGACGAACCGGCGGTCCGCGCAGTGCTTACCAAGCTGAAGATTCCCGAAAATCACATTGTATGGGGAATGGCGGCACTTGGCTACGCAGAAGAAAAACCGGCAGCGGCGGACAAAAAACCGGCGGCGGAAACGGTAGGCTGGATTCTGTAGGCTTTCGCCGGACGCAAACTTATTTAGGAGGATAAGCAGTATGAGTGATGAACGCAGCATGAGAGTGGATTACAGAGGCAGGACGGTTGTAATAACGGGCGCGTCGGGAGCCATCGGCAGCGCAATGGCAGAGGCCTTCGCCGCAAACGGCGCCAACGTGGCGATCGGATGCAGAAATCTGGGAAAAGGCCGGGAGCTTGCAGAACGAATCCGGAAAGCCGGAGGGACGGCCGAGGTATTTTCCATGGAAGTAACCGATCCGGCCGGCTTGAAAACGGCGGCGGCCGAAATCGAGGCGAAATTCGGCGCGATCCATGTGCTGATTAATAACGCCGGCGTTAACGTCGGACCGGAGGATCGGAAACCGATTCATGAATTCAGTGACGAAAAATGGTCCTGGATCGTAGAGGTGGATCTGGACGGAACCTACCGCTGCTCTAAGATTTTTATACCGTATCTGATCAAGGCAGGCGGCGGAAATATTATCAATATCAGTTCTGTTGTCGGAATCGTTCCATTCCGGAATCAGTGCGCATTTACGGCGGCAAAGGCAGGCGTTATCAATTTTTCAAAAGCGATGGCTCTGGAGCTCGCGCCGGTGGGAATCCGCGTCAACGTGATTGCGCCGGGCTCTATTTTGTTTGAGGGAACGAAGGCATTGTTTTATGAAGATAAAGAACGTGCTGAAGCGATGCTTTCCCACATCCCCCAGCACAGACCGGGAGCGCCGGCCGATATTGCGAATGCTGCGCTGTATGTGGGCTCTGACAAAGACGCATCCTATCTTACGGGAGCCGTGCTTACAGTAGACGGCGGCTGGACGTGCGGCTACGCGAGGGATTTTTGAGTATGAAAGAATTTGCGGAATTTATCAAAAGGGACATACCGGAGAGGGGCTTTGTACATTTCTATTTTATGGGCCAGGCGGGCTTTATCCTGCAGGACTCCGACGGGTTTCTGCTGGCGTATGATCTTTATCTTTCCGACTGCTGCGAGCGGGAGTTTGGGTTCAAGCGCCTGATGCCGCATCTGCTCGGAGCCGATGAGCTTGCTTTCGATGCGGTGCTGTGCAGCCATGGCCATTACGATCATCTGGACATCGATTCGGCCGAAGCCTTTCTGGCAGGCCCCAGAACGCAGATGTATGTGACGCAGTGCGGCCTGGAGGAACTCCGCAAGCGCTCTCTGATCTCAGATCGCGTTCATCTGATCCGAACAGGGGATCATCTCGCGCTTGGACATTGCATTACCTGCGATTTTGTATACTGCGACCATGGGGACGAAGCGCCGTATGCCGTCGGAACGCTGTTTACCGTGGGGAAAAAGCGCATTTATGCAGTCGGCGATTCCGCATACCGAGACGCGCTGATTCATGAAAAAACGATAGGCGCGGATCTTGTAATTCTGCCAATCAACGGCGCGTTTGGAAATCTGAATGAAACAGAGGCAGCCTTCCTGGCCAAAAATCTGCAGGCGGGAACTGTAATTCCCAGTCATTTCTGGAATTTTGCAGAGCACGGCGGGAATCCGCGCGTATTTCAGCAGGAGGCAGAAAAGCTGGGCGTCAATTACCTGCTGCTGCGTCAGGGAGAATGCCTGAAAATTGATACGGAGAAGCTGTAATGAAAACAAAGCAAAACGTATGGTCCGATAAAAAAAAGACAATTCTTCTGTGTATTGTGATCGTCATGATCCTGGTGCTGGCTGTTTCGTTCGTCAGCTTTTTTAAAGCTGATATCATTGACGAAGAAGAAGAGCAGGCGCCGTACGATTCCATGTATAATGCGTCGCGATATTTCTTCCGGGTTTTTTATCCGGATGATTGGGATGTCAGTGCTGATCCGTACGGCTTTCTGATGAATGAAGAAGGTCTTGTTCTGGAGCTTTTTCCTCTGAAGAAAATTTCCGCTTCTTCCTCTCCAGCCACAACGGCCAGCCCGACGCCTGCGTCGGGAACGCCCACTGCTTCCGCAACGGTAGATCCCAGAGCCGGAATGGAACGCAATCCGGAGCTTACAATGTCTTTTTATTATAAAGAATATGATGCGCTGTACGAATATATCGAAACGCTGCTCCCAGCATCTCCGGAGGCGCAGACCGCGACGCCGACGCCTGCAGCAACGCCGTCCGCAGAGGCCGCAGGAAGCCCGGCTTCTGGATCGCCGGAGCAGAAAGAGCCCCCGATGGATTTAGAAATCATTGCGGACTATGTTTTTGAAGAATTTCAAAAGGCTCATGAACCAGAGGGATACGGATATTCTGCGAAGAAGGGATATAACGCGGAAACGATCGAATTTGTCGTTCTGCCATACAGTTATATTCAGGATGGCGTCACAATGTCTGGAGAGCTGTATGTAGCGGCGCGCGCCATGGCATATTATGTGATACAGGTGGAGGGAACGGAGGCTTCCTTCCGGCAGTACAGCAGCGCAGTTCAGAATATATTATATCATATGGTATTTTCCGTTTTCGAGTATTAAATCCGAAAGGGAGGGAGCGCAATGAAAAAAAACACAGCTTGTAAATTTCCTGTATTTGCCGCCGCGCTGCTGTCAGCACTTTTGCTTTTTTCCGCGTGCGCAGAGGAAAAAACTGAAGCGCCGCAGGAAAGCGGCCAGGTAGTCGCCGGATTAACTTCGCCGCTTCCTTCTCCGGCAGCTAAGGGAGCGCATTATGAGGAAAACATGGAGCTGTTCGGGGATACTCTGAACAATATCTATACATATGAGTGCGTTTATTTTTATTACAAGACGGGGGACCGCGAAGCGGCATACCGCGATACGGTTCTCATGAAAACAAAGCTGTTTTACGCAATTGAGAAGGATTACTATCTTAACGAGGAGGAGAAAGCTGAAATTGCTGCAAACGCAGAGAGCTATCTGAAAATGCAGTATGACGAGCTTGGCCGCGACGAGGCGTATACGCCTGATTCAGCGGCGCAGGAGCTTTTTGGAATTTCCTTTGAACAATATAAAATGCTGCGCATGTGCGAGTCCTTGACGGAAAAATGCTTTGCCGACCTGCTTCAGAAAACGCTGCAGGATGGGAATCTTGACGAAAACGAAATCAAAAACTATTATGAATCCAACAAAGAGGCATACGATTTCGTCATTCTTCGATATATTTCTTATCAGCTGGATCCGGGCGGCGGCAACGCCGGGAACCAGAGCGTTGTCGCTGAGGCGGAGGCGCTGTGCAGTCGGCTGAATACGATCGAGGATCTGCTTGCCGTAGCAGGCGGAGAATCCGATCGGCAGAGCGAGGGAGATTCCAGCGGGCAGGTCACGGTATATCTAAATGATTCGGACAATCTTTTTTATGAATTCATCCATGATACGGGAACCTCCGCAGGGGCTAAAACCGTCGTATACGATACGGATCATGTATATGTTGCGATGTGTGAGGAATATTTTACCTGGGAAACGAGCAGTGTGGTCGCAGAGTCCGTGAAGGAGGATTACGCCGAGGCCGCAGTCGAAGCGGAAATGACGAAAAATATAATCAATTACGAAGAACCGGAGGATTGGTACAAAATGTCTGGACTGGAAGAAATTAAGATCGCAAAAAGCAGAGATGACTATACAGCCGTGGTATCAAATTTGAAAATTGCGGAAGAAGCAGCAACGCTGTTTTTAACCATACAGGATCCCGGAGATACGACGACATGCCGGTTTTATGCATATATAAAAAAAGACGGCGAGTGGAAGGAGGAATTTAAAGTTGCCGGATACGTGGGACGAAGCGGAATCGCAGATGCGGCAAATCGTGTTGAGGGCGACGGGACTTCTCCGGCCGGCGTATATTCTTTTGGCATGCTGTTTGGAATCCAGGACGATCCCGGAGGACTTCAGCGGGAGTATAAGAAAGTCGACGAGGACGATTACTGGGACGGGGACAGAAATTCGGATACGTACAATCAGCATGTCAGAGGCAGCGAAATGCCGGACAGCTGGAACGCCGCCGCATCCGAGCATCTTATAGATTATAAATATTCTTATAATTATGCCGCTATGGTGAACTACAATGTAAATCCCACAATAAAGGGAAAAGGCTCCGCAATTTTTCTGCATTGTACCCATCCCGGCTCTCTTTATTCAGCCGGCTGCATTTCAATTCCGGAAAGTAAAATGATTCGGGCGCTGCGGCTGATCGATGATCAGGCATACATCGTGCTCGTGCGGAGTGCGGAGGATTTGCTTGCTTATTGCTGACAGAAATAAAAAGGATTTTTTTGTTTTGCGTCGTATAATACAGCGGAGACAAAAGGTCGCCGCTGTATTACTTATTTCAGGAAAGGTGCGCAGGGCATGATTTCGCAGCAGCAAATCGACGAAATTATTGAAAAAAACGATATCGGCGAAGTAATCGGCGAGTATGTGAAGCTCGAACGAAAAGGCAGCGGCTACAGCGGGCTGTGCCCGTTTCACAATGAAAAAACACCGTCTTTCTCCGTGCATGAGGGCAAGCAGATTTTTAAATGCTTTGGGTGCGGCAAAGGCGGCAACGTAGTAAATTTCATCATGCTGGCCGAGAATCTTAATTATCCGGAGGCGCTTGAATTCCTGGCGAAACGGGCCGGGATTCGTCTGGAGCGCGCTGTCAGCCGGGATCAGGAAGAGAGGAGCCGGCTCCGGAACGACATTTATTCCGTTAACCGCGTTGCGGCAAGATTTTTTTACGAGACGCTGAAGCACGCTCCGCCCGCCCAGAAATATCTGTACGACCGGGGCCTTCGGGCGGAGACGGTCAAGCAGTTCGGTCTGGGCTTTGCACCCGACAGCTGGGATGCGCTATACCGGCATTTTACGCAAAGCGGCGCCGCGCCCGATCCTGCGCTTCTGGAAAAAGCCGGGCTGATTACGGCGCGAAAGGACGGCTCAGGATATTATGACAAATTCCGGAACAGGATCATGTTTCCCATACTCGATGTTTCGGGAAATGTTATCGCGTTTGGGGGGCGCGTTCTGGACGATTCGCTTCCGAAATATCTGAACTCGCCCGAAACCCCCGCCTACAGCAAGGGCAGCCATCTGTACGGGCTGAATCTGGCCAAAAGGTCTCAGTCTGAGCGTGTTCTTATCGTAGAGGGTTATATGGACTGCATTGCCCTGCATAAAGCCGGTATCTCCTGGGCCGTCGCTTCTTTGGGAACGGCGCTGACGCAGGCGCAGGCGCGGCTGCTGAAGAAATATTTTACCGAGGCGATCATTGGATATGATGCAGACGGTGCGGGACAGAAGGCAACCCTGCGGGGGCTGGATATCCTGGCGCAGGCGGGATTTCGCGTGCGCGTTCTTTCCCTGTCCGAGGCCGATGCAGGTGTAAAAGACCCCGATGAGTTTCTGCGCAGACACAGCGCGGAAGACCTGCTGAAGGCGGTCGATGCCTCTAAATCATTAATCGAATATAAAATCCAGAAGATTTCGGAGAAATATCCGCCCTCATCCCTGGAATCAAAAGCGATGTTTCTCAGAGCTTCGACCAAGCTCCTGGCTGGCATCAGGGGTGAAGCAGAGCGCGATTTGTACGCGGAATGGTTTTCCGGCACGTATCGGATCTCAAAGGACGCCTTGCTGGCGGAGCTTGAACGTCTCCGGCGCGGCGGCGCGTCTTCGATGGCGGAAATGCAGGAAAGCCGGCGAGTCATAAAAAATATAAAAACCAGAGAAATCGGTAATAATACGGAGGAGGAAACCATTCATTCCGCGGAAAAATTGAAATTGGACAAGCTGGAAAAAACATTGATCCTGCTGATGAGCGACGATTCGCATACCATGGAACGGTATTATGAAAAGGTCCGGAGCCTGCTTTATTGCGAAAGAAATAAAGTCCTTTTGGAAAAACTCAAAAATCGTTTTGACAGCGGAGGAAGGACGGGACCGGAGGCGGTTCTTTCAGATGCGGCCGACGCGCCGGAAGCGGATGTGAGTCTCCTGACGGATCTGATCGGAAAATGGCTGCGGCCTCCGGATCCGGAAGCCGCGTGCGAGGCACTCATTCGAACGTGCGGGATCCTGAACTGCGACCGGAAAATCGCATGCATCAACGAGATGCTGGAAAATGCAGAAATAAATGAAGCTGACAGAGCCGCTCTTTTAAAAGAAACAGCGGCAATTATCGAAGAAAGGAAGAACTTTAAAAATGAGCGGCAGACATGAGACAGACGGCAAGAACGCAGCAGACGATTTCGATTTTAACGAAAAATTTACGGATGCATTTGAAGAAGAGGAGGAAGACGGTTTCGATGACGAGCTATCCGAGGATTCCGAGGAACCGGATGTTTTTGAAATAGAGGAACCGGAAAATCTGGACGGTATCGAAGAACCGCTTGACTTCGATGTGGACGTAGATGCAGTGGAGGCAATTGCGGAGGAAGAAATCGATGAATTCAGCGAGCCGGTTCCCGCGTCCTTTGATAATCAGATCCTCCATTATGAAGACGGCGAATATAACGGAAGCAGTACGCTGCTGTCCAAGGAGGATAAAGCGCTGTTTAATGATAATCCCCTGATTATCGGACTGTTCGAACGCGGGAAAATGAAGGGCGCTTTAACGTTTGACGAAATCAATTCGGTACTGGACGAGTCGGATCTGGAATCCGATATCATCGACAAGGTATATGAAGTCGCGGAACGCGTTGGAATTAATATCGTCGGAGATTTTGACGGCGTGCCGGAAGAAACGGGCAAGCAATACGCGGAGGACCTGGAGTCGCTGGCGGAGGGCGTCGGTCTGGAGGACCATGTGCGGATGTACCTGAAGGAAATTGGAAAGGTGCCGCTTCTGACCGCGGAAGAAGAGGTGGAGCTTGCGATCCGGATTGAAAACGGCGACGAGGCTGCAAAGGACAGGCTGAACGAGGCGAATCTGAGACTGGTCGTCAGCATTGCAAAGCGCTACGTCGGAAAGGGAATGCAGTTCCTGGATTTGATTCAGGAGGGGAATCTTGGCCTTTTGAAAGCGGTAGAGAAATTTGATTACCGGAAAGGCTATAAATTCAGTACTTATGCTACTTGGTGGATCCGTCAGGCAATCACGCGCGCCATTGCGGACCAGGCGCGTACCATTCGGATTCCTGTGCATATGGTGGAGACCATTCATAAGCTCGGACGTGTTTCGAGGCAGCTCTCTCAGGAGCTGGGGAAGGATCCGACGCCGGAGCAGATTGCGCAGGAAATGAATATGCCGGTTGATAAGGTACGCGAGATTATGAAAATTTCACAGGATCCCGTATCGCTGGAAACGCCGGTCGGAGAAGAAGAGGACAGCCATATCGGTGATTTTATACCAGACGAGGATGCGCCGGCGCCTTCAGAAAGTGCTGCGGCGATTTTACTGCGGGAGCAGCTGATGGAGGTATTGGAGACGCTGACGCCCCGGGAGCAGAAAGTATTGAAGCTTCGCTTCGGCCTTGACGACGGCTGCCAGAGAACACTGGAAGAGGTCGGAAGAGAATTTCACGTCACCAGAGAGCGCATTCGTCAGATCGAAGCAAAGGCGCTTCGTAAATTACGGCATCCGAGCCGCAGTAAAAAGCTTAAGGATTATATTGACTGAGAATGTATAAATATGAGGCATTCATAAATATAATATTTCCTGGAGGCGAATAGATATGACACTGAAGGATCTCAAAACAGGCCAGTCGGGAATCGTGGAACGGCTGGAGGGCACGGGCGCGCTCAGAAGGCGGCTGATCGATATGGGAGTTACTCCCGGCACACGGATCCAGATCAAGACGATCGCTCCTCTGGGAGATCCGATCAAAGTGATTCTGCGCGGATATGAGCTTTCTCTGCGCAGAGACGATGCGGCAAAAATTTATTTATGCGAAGACGATAAGGGACTATGATGGCAGAACGTATATCGGAAAAAACAAGCAGCAGGAATCTCAGAATGGCGCTCGTCGGCAATCCGAACAGCGGAAAAACGACGCTGTTCAACCATATGACGGGCAGCAACCAATATGTCGGCAACTGGCCCGGCGTAACGGTAGAAAAAAAAGAAGGCAGTGTTAAGCAGGCGGAAGAGCTTGGCTGCAGCATTACACTGGTCGATCTTCCGGGTATTTATTCTTTGTCGCCATATTCCATGGAGGAAATTGTTGCGAGGGATTATGTGACAAAAGAAAAGCCCGACGTTGTGATCAATATTGTGGACGCTACGAATATAGAACGGAACCTGTACCTGAGCATCCAGCTGATCGAAATGGAGCGTCCCGTTGTGATCGCGCTGAATATGATGGACGAGGTCTACGCCAGAGGGGACTCCATCAATGCCCCAATGCTTTCAAAGCTTCTGAATATTCCGGTCGTTCCCATCACAGCGAAGACCGGAGAAGGAACCAAGGAGCTGATCCGCGAAGCCGTGCGCCAGGCGGAACGCGGCTTTGTGATAGAGCCGGATGATTTGTACGACGATTATACGCATCAAATTCATCACAGAATCGACAGCATTGTATATCCGTACGCAAAACGCGCAGGCCTTCCGGTGCATTGGACCTCGATCAAGATGCTGGAGGGTGACGAGCTCCTGAAAAAAAATCTGGAAATTCCGGAGGAGCCCTTTGAACAAATAGAGAAAATAGCCCGCGAATATGAAAGCTCCAGCAAATTAGGGGACAGGGAAACCATGGTGGCGGACAGCCGCTATAAATACATAGAAAAAATTGTTGCGAAGGCCGTCGTGAAATCGAGCCTTGGAAAGAAAACGGCAACGGAGAAAATTGACGCCGTGGTCACGCATAAAATTTTTGCGATTCCGATTTTCCTGCTGATCATGTTTCTGATTTTTACGCTGACGTTTTCCACGCTTGGCGCCCTGCTGCAGGATGGAGTGTCAACGCTTATCGGCGACATCTTTTCACCTTTCGTTTCGAGCTTGCTTGAAGCTGCGGATTCTCCCGTATGGATCGAGAGCCTCCTTGTGGACGGCGTCATCGGCGGTGTGGGCGGCGTTCTGACCTTTCTGCCGCAGATCGCAATTCTGTTTTGTCTTCTTTCTCTTTTGGAGGACAGCGGATATATGTCGCGCATCGCTTTTATCATGGACCGGCTGCTGCGGAAATTCGGACTCTCCGGCAAAGCGTTTATTCCGATGCTGATGGGCTTCGGCTGCTCTGTGCCGGCGGTCATGGCGGCGCGTACAATGGAAAACATGAAAGATCGGCGCATGACGATCATGCTGGTGCCTTTCATGTCGTGCTCCGCAAAGCTGCCGATTTACGGCTTCATTTCTCAGATCTTTTTTGCAAAATACAGAGGACTCGTCGTGTTCAGCCTGTATCTGATCGGGATCGTATGCGGAATTTTGTCAGGAATTCTGTTCAAAAAAACGCTGTTCCGCGGCGCCGACGCGCCGTTCGTACTTGAGCTTCCTCCGTACAGAATGCCCGGACTCCAGAGCACGCTGCGCCATGTCTGGGATAAAATAGAGCATTTTATCAAAAAAGCAGCCACGCTGATTTTCGGAATGAGCGTATTGCTGTGGTTCCTGCAAAGCTTTGATTTTACGATGCATTTTACAGCGGATAGCGAAAGCAGTATGCTTGGGGTGATCGGAAGCTTTCTGGCGCCGGTTTTCAAACCTGCGGGCTTTGGAACGTGGCAGGCTGCGGTGTCTTTGCTGACCGGCTTTGTGGCCAAGGAAGCGGTGGTTTCCTCAATGTGCCTGTTTTACGGCATTTCGTCCACCGCCGGAGCAGAGGCGGCGGGAATCTTGGCCGGAACGTTTGGAACGCCGGCCGCGGCGTATGCATTTCTCATTTTTACACTGCTGTACATACCGTGCGTCGCTGCCTTTGCAACGATGAAACGGGAACTCGGCGGCTGGAAATGGGCGCTCGGCAGCGCTGCGTATCAGATCGGAATTGCATACGTGATGTCTGTGCTGGCATACCGGATCGGGCTGCTCATTCTGTAAGGAACGAGGGTGAAACGAATGAAGGTAATACCGTATTTACTGGCGGCTGCGGTGCTCGCCTGGGGCGCATACTCGCTCATAAAACATTTTAAAAACAGGAAGAAGCAAGACTGCGGCGGCTGTCACGGGGATTGCGACAGGTGCGAAAAATGAACGTATATAGAGGACGCTTTGAAAATGCTGAAGATGCTGATGCCGGCCGCGGCGTAGGACTCGGGAATTTCGACGGGATCCATGCCGGACATGCGGCGCTGATCGAAAAGCTGATCCTGGAATGCGCAAAAAGAGATTTGCGCTCCATGATTTATACCTTTGAAAACCATCCCAACCACGTTATCTGTAAAGATAAACCAACGCCGCTGATTCTGTCTGAGGAACGGAAAATCAAAACCCTTGAGGAAACCGGCGTGGACGAGCTGTTTCTGGAGTATTTCGACGAGGAATACGCACACACGGCTCCGGAGGAGTTTGTTAAAAAAATACTGGTCGGCAGGCTGCACGCAAAAATTGTCGTCGTAGGATACGACTACACATACGGAGATCGCGGGCGCGGAACCTCCGAAGAGCTTGTGGCGTATGGAGAAAAATACGGCTTTACCGTGTTTGTCGTTCCTCCCGTGCGAAGGCTGCTGCCCTGCTCTGGCGAGCTTGTCACCGTTTCAAGCACGATCCTAAGAAAGCTGATCCAGGAGGGAAAGATGCATGATTTCCGCGCTCTGACAGGCCGGTATTATACGATTCCGGGACGCGTGATTCAGGGACGGAACGTGGGAAAGACGCTCGGCTTCCCTACGGCCAATATTATTCCAAAGGAAGGGTTTGCGCTGCCGTGCTTCGGCGTCTACGCTACGATCACCAAAGCCGGGGGCAAGACGTACCGCAGCATTACGAACGTCGGCAACAATCCGACGTTTCAGAATATTACCGCCGTAACGATAGAGACACATATTATCGGGTTTAAAGGCGATCTTTACGGGCATGATATAGAAGTGGAATTTATTAAAAAAATGCGCGGTGAGATTGCGTTCCCTTCAGCAGAGGAATTGATGCGCCAGCTGCGGCATGATTTGGATGAAAGGAAAACCATGAGTGAAGGAATGAAAAAGGTTTACGAAAAGGGAGGCGTGGAAATTTATCATATCCCTGCCGATAAGTTTAAAACATCAGTCGTGCGGATTCTGCTGTGCGACAACCTTTCGAAAGAGCACGCGTACCAGAATGCGCTGATCCCTGCAATTTTAAATGCGGGCTGCGAAAAGTATCCTACGATGAGACAGATTTCCGGCCGCCTCCAGGAGCTGTACGGCGCCGGCCTTACCGTGGGAACGTCGTCGCTCGGTGAGATCCAGTATTCTGAGTTCCTGATCGAATATACTGCTCGAAAATATGCGGCGGATTATCCCGAACTGGAACGAGACGTCATAGCGTTTCTGTTCGAACTGATTACGAATCCGGTAACTGAGGAATATAACGGCAGAAAGGGCTTTGTCGGCAGTGTGTTTGAACGCGAGCGGACAAACCGCGATCATCAGATTCGTTCTCTGATCAACGACAAGCATGCCTATGCACAGCGCCGCTGCACCGAAATTATGTGCGAGGGGGAGCCCTACGCGGTATATCAGCTGGGCGGCGCGGGAGACGGAGACGGCCTTACGCCCTCCGGTCTGTACGACTATTACCGGAAGGAATATCTTGCGAAATCCAGAGTAAAAATATTTTTCTGCGGAGAAACGTATCCGGAGGAGCTGACAGCGTACGCACAGAAACGGTTCCCGGCGGGGGGACGCGTGACGCTGCACAGGGCCTATGTGGAAAAGCGTGAAATCCCTGAGACGAATATTAAGTATGCGGAAGAGAAAATGAATGTTACGCAGGGTAAGCTGTTCCTGGGCTACCGGACGAATACGCCGCCGGAGTCCTCCGATTATTACGCTGCCGCGCTTTGCGGCGTTATCCTGGGACAGGGCACCCAGTCAAAGCTTTTTGTCAATATTAGAGAAAAGCACAGCCTGGCATATTATGCGGCGGCATATACCAACAAAATGAAGGGAATCCTATTTGCATTCTGCGCAATCGATCCGAAGGACAGAGCCGTGGCCGAAGCGCTGATTCGGGAACAGGTAGCTGCCATCAGGAATGGAGAAATTACCACGGAAGAATACGAGGCGGCAGTTAAGCTGCTCAGAAATGATCTGGCATCCTATGGAGACAGCCAGAGCCAGCTGCTCCAATATTATTTCGGCCAGACCTTTATGGAGCAGATTGCGGATCCCGATGAATATGCGCGTCATATCGCGGAAGTATCCGTTGAGGACATTGTAAAAGCAGCCGGACGCATGACGCTCGATACGGTTTATTTTCTGACTTCGGAGGATGAGGCATGAGAAACGAAAGGGAAAGAATTGTCACAGAGCGCGTCTATGACGCGCTGAATGAAAGAATCTATGAATACGACCATCCCTCGGAGCTTCATATTCAAATCATCCCGAAAAGAGGGTATCGAAAAAAATTTGCGGTTCTGACAACGGACTTCGG
The DNA here is from genome assembly GCA_900543695.1 of uncultured Clostridium sp. Classification (GTDB taxonomy): domain Bacteria; phylum Bacillota; class Clostridia; order UBA1212; family UBA1255; genus Egerieisoma. Next base: position 13,174 of record UQSG01000016.1, read on the forward strand.
CTCGATCAACACGGAATACAGAATCGGAGAAAAACGGATTCAGATTCCGGACGGCAGCGCGCATTTTCTGGAGCACAAATTATATGAGCAGCCCGAGGGCGACGTAATGAACCAGTTTGCGGCGCTGGGCGCAGACTGCAACGCGGCGACAGGATATTCCAAAACGTATTATTATTTCAGCTGTACCGAAAATTTTGAGCAATGTCTGGATCTGCTGCTTCGGCATGTATTCCATCCGTATTTTACGGAGCAAAATGTAGAAAAAGAAAAGGGAATCATTATTCAGGAAATCAACATGTATCTGGATGATCCGTATTATGTCTGCGAAATGGATTTGCTGGGACTGCTTTATCAGAAGAATCCCGTGAAAAAGGACATCGCGGGCACGGAGGCGTCGGTGCGGCAGATTACTCCGGAGATCCTGTACCAGAGCCACGCCGCATTCTACAGGCCGCGGAACATGTGCCTTACCGTAGTAGGCGATTTCGACCGGGAGACGGTTTACCGCGCGGTGGATCGTGCGGAATTGCCGCAGAATGCCTCAGATAAAATTGAAAAGCTGCTGCCGGACGAACCGGCGCAGCTCGCCGGAACGCGCTCGGAGCGCAGAATGGATACGCCCTTGCCGATTTTTAATTTCGGTTTTAAAGACAGGCCGGAGCGCTATCAGGGGAAGGAACGGATGCGGCGGCGGCTGGCGGGAAGCATGGTAAAGGAGCTGCTGCTTGGAACCTCCTCCGAGCTGTACGAGAAACTGTACGAGAACGGATATATCAATTACGATTTTTACGCCTCCTATGAAATCGAACGCGACTATGCCATGTTCAGCATCTCCGGCGTTTCCGAGCAGATCGACCTCGTGCAGGAATATATTATGGATTATGTGGAACGGCTCCGTGGAAACGGGATCGGCTCGCATGCGTTTGCTGTTCTGAAAAATGCCATGAACGGCAGCCTGCTCAGAGGCTTTGATTCGGTTTCCTTCATCGGCAGGATCTTCGGGCAGCTTTATCTTCAGGGCGTCGATGCGTTTGACTATTTCCTGTCCTGTGGTACAATAACTGAGGAGGATGTCAATCACGTGATTGCCGATTTATTAAGCGGAGACATGGCCGTTTCCGTGATCGAAAGGTTGGACTGATCAAAATGAATTTTTTTGCCGGCGCAGCTGTGAAATTGGCGAGCGGTTGGGTGGAATTCCCAAATCTGTTCGGAGACAAGGGAATTCGCATCCCTATAAACGATACGGCGTTTACGATCGGCGGCTTTGAGGTGAAATGGTACGGCATTCTGATCTGCGCAGCGGTGATTCTCTGCATTTCGCTTGCGCTCCATGCATGCGAGAAGCATGGGATCAAACAGGACGATCTGCTTGATTATATTTTGTTTGCGATTCCCTCCGCGATCATCGGAGCGCGGGCTTATTATGTGCTCTTCAATCTTGACAATTACAAAGACGACTGGAAATCTATTTTTGATTACTGGGAAGGCGGGCTTGCTGTTTACGGAGGCGTGATCGCCGCGCTCCTTGCCGCCTTTTTCGTTTCCCTTTATAAAAAACAGTCGTTTATTAAGATTGCCGGCTTCGCGGCGCCGTATATTATTTTGGGGCAGGCGATCGGCCGATGGGGCAATTTTTTCAATCAGGAGGCGTTCGGCGGTCCTACGGATCTGCCGTGGGGAATGACCGGCGACAAAATCGAGGAGTTCGTTGCGTCTCAGGCTAATGCGGGCGTCGCAGGCTATGAATTGGGCACGCTTGTGCATCCGACTTTTTTCTATGAATCGTTCTGGTGTCTGCTTGTATTCGTATTCATGATGATTTACCGCAGAAAGTGGGAGAAGACGGAGGGAGAAAGCCTCTGCCTTTATATGATATTGTACGGCCTGGAAAGGATGATCGTGGAGGGCCTGCGTACTGACAGCCTGTACATAGGCAATACGGGGATTCGCGTCTCTCAGTTGCTTTCCGGCGTTCTGGTTGTAGCGGGAATTGCCCTGTTTATCGACATCAGGCGAAAATGGAAGCTTGCCCAGTACGAAAGTGCGGATTCCGCCGAAGAGGGCGGCCTTGAAAACGTTGTTGAGAAAATGAAGAACGCGGACGATACGGATGATGAAGTACAATGATACGCAGCGCGGCGGTCTTTCCATAAGACGCCCCTATATGCAGATCGAGCAGAACGGAAAGCTGGATTATCTGGCGAAATTCGATTATTTTCTGATGGGAACGGTTCTGCTGATTTCCCTGATCGGCTTGGTTTTTCTGGAAAGCGCTATGAGGAACATGTATCAGGACGGCGGGAAAAGCGCCATGATGGTACAGATTTTAGGACTCGTAGCCGGAGCCGTGATCGCCGCTGCGTTATCCTTTACAGATTATTACTTATTCCGGCTGTTCAGCTGGCCGTTTTACGCTGCCAACGTACTGCTGATGCTGTCCGTTTTTACTCCGCTCGGAGTCGATCAGTACGGCAGCCGTGCCTGGATCGACCTTTCTGTAACGACGTATCAGCCCTCAGAGCTGATGAAGCTTGCGATGGTGCTCGTGATCGCCCAGCAGATCGAGTATATTGAGCGGGATGGGGCGCTGACTTTTAAAAGGGCGGCGATTATAATTGGCTCTTTCCTGCTGCCGCTCGGCCTTGTCTTCCTGCAGAAAGATATCGGACAGGCCATGGTATTCATTTTTGTGTTTATGGTAACGCTGTTTGTTGGCGGCATCAATAAATGGTTTCTCCTTTCCTTGATCGGCGCCGGGATGCTTGCGCTGCCATTTGTATGGAAATTTGGCATGAACGACGCCAGAAGAGGCCGCCTGCTGTCTTTCATCGATCCGGAAAAATATCTGGATTATTCCTATCAGCTCAGGCGGACCGTTACGGCAATCGGCTCCGGACAGCTGACGGGCGAAGGACTGGGAAACGGTACTATGAATAACGGAAAAATGATACCGGTTAAAATGTCGGATTCCATTTTTGCAGTAATCGGGGAGGAAACGGGCTTTATCGGCTGCGTGTTTGTCATTCTGCTGATGACTATTTTGCTTGCCAGAATGATCCACATTTCTTTCCGGGCTCGCGAAACCTTTGGAAAATGTGTCGCTGCCGGTATTTTTGCGATGTTCGCGTTTAACATCATTGAAAATATCGGGATGAATATCGGAATCATGCCCATCACCGGACTGCCGCTTCCTTTTATCAGCAAGGGAGGAAGCTCGATGGTTACAAATTTTATGGCAATCGGCGTGCTGCTGAGTATCTCGATGAGGAAACAGAATGGCTTTTTCACAGATTAAAAAAATAGCTGCTATTACAGGAAAAACGCTGTGCGGCGCGTTTGCGCTGCTGTGTCTGCTTTGCGGAGCCGTTCCCCTCGTCTTGTACGGACATTTCAACCACGGAAATTTGGCGCTGCTATGTTATGCTTTTCTTCTGGGCGCGGTTCTTTTTATCAGAGGGAACCGCAGAAGCGAAGCGCTGCTGCCGAAGCTGATTTTCTGGATCCGCCTCGTTCTTTCTGCGCTCCTGGCGGTGTGCTTCCTGGTGGGCGCAGTCATTTCCTGCTTTATGGTAAAATATGCTTTTTTTCACGAGCCTCCGGCCGCGGACACGGATGGCAGCGGCGGAACCGCCATTGTACTTGGCTGCCAGGTTTACGGGGAAACTCCTTCTGTATCTCTGCGCGGAAGACTGGATGCGGCATATGAATATCTTGCCTCCCATGAAGGCAGCAAAGCGATCGTCGCAGGCGGACAGGGGGAAGACGAGACCGTCCCGGAGGCATATGTCATGAAAAAATACCTTGTCAGCCGCGGGATTGCGGAAGAAAGAATCCTTATGGAGGACCGTTCCGAAAGCACGGAGGAAAATATCCGCTTCTCGGGAGAAATCATAGAGGAGAACGGTCTCCCGGAGACAATGTATATTATCACCGACGCCTATCATTCCTACCGCGCATTTTTATTTGCGGAGGAAAACGGCTACCGGGCATATAATATCAGTTCCGATCTCTATTGGCCGCTTCTTGGGGAATACTGGGTAAGAGAAATCCTCGGCGTGCTGCACATGAAGCTGACGCCGAACTGGAATCTGTAGATCTAAAATTTGTTCAAAAATTTATATAAATTTATTGACGAAAGCTGAACAAGAGGGTATAATATGCCTCGTAAAGGTACATGATTCAGAAAGAAAATCCTTTACAAGGAGGCGCTGATGTTGCAGAAAAGCTTGTACAGTCTCATGCTGATGGACGATGTCGTTCGCGAAATCGACAGACTGGCTCTTCAGCAGAATACAAATCGTTCTAATTTTATTAATCAGATCCTGGCGGAATATGTGTCGCTGATGACGCCGGAAAAACGGATCGGCAATATTTTTAAAAATATCGAAGCGCTGATCAATGAGTGCGGACTGGGAATCGTTCCGCATGTTGTGCCAAATCAGATGACGATGTCGCTCAAGAGCAGCCTGGAATATAAATACAGGCCGACAATCCGGTACGAGGTGGCGCTTTACAGAATCCCGGACGGAAACGCAATCGGAGAGCTGAGCGTTGTATTTAGGACGCAGTCGCCGGCGCTGATCCGCGCCATGACAGAGTTTTTCCGTCTTTGGACACGGCTCGAATCCATCTATAAGCAGGGGGAAGGGATTCGTTACGCGCTCTATGAGGGCAAGTTCACACGTACCATCCAGGCTTCTCCCGATCGGAATCATACGAACGAAGAGATCGGGAATCATATTTCCTCTTATATTCAGCTGTTTGACAGACTGCTGAAGGGCTACGTGAGCGGAGAATACGGTCCGCAGGAGCTTGAACGGATCTATTTAGAGTATTTTAACAAGGGGGCAGGATTAATATGACGGATAAATTTACACAAAAAACATTAGAGGCGCTGCAAAGCGCGCAGGGAATGGCAATTGAAAACGAAAATATGCAGATTGCGCCTGAGCATCTTGTCTATGCGCTTGCCGATCAGGACGGCGGTCTGATCGGAAGTCTGCTTGGGAAAATGGGCGTGGATACCGACCGGTTTCTGGCGTCCGTGGATGACGCGGTCGCAAATCTGCCGAAGGTGAGCGGAAGCGGGCGGGAACCGGACAAGGTCTATATCTCAAGAGAAACGGAGAAAATTCTGTCGGAGGCCGAAAAGGCTGCCAAAAAGGCGCAGGATGAATATGTTTCTGTGGAGCACCTGATGCTTGCGGCCCTGACGTTTCCGACGCCGAAGCTGAAGGAAATATTTCGGCAATATAATATTACGAAGGATGGATTTTCCGCGGAGCTGAGCAGAGTCAAGACAAACCGCGTGACCGGAGACAACCCGGAAAGCACCTATGACGCGCTGAACAAATATGGCTTCGACCTTGTGGAGCGCGCGAAGGAAGGAAAGCTTGACCCCGTAATCGGACGTGACAGTGAAATCCGGAACGTCATCCGGATCCTTTCCAGAAAAACAAAAAACAATCCGGTTCTGATCGGCGAGCCGGGCGTCGGCAAAACCGCGATCGCGGAAGGGCTTGCCCAGCGGATCGTGCGGGGAGACGTACCGGAGGGCTTAAAGGATAAAACCATCTTTGCGCTGGATATGGGAGCGCTTATTGCGGGCGCAAAATTCCGCGGAGAATTTGAAGAACGCCTGAAAGCCGTGCTGAATGAAGTCAAGGCGGCGGAAGGGAAAATCCTGCTTTTTATAGACGAGCTTCATACCATTGTAGGAGCGGGCAAGACGGACGGCGCAATGGATGCGGGCAACCTGCTGAAGCCGATGCTCGCAAGGGGAGAGCTGCATTGCATCGGTGCCACTACGCTGGATGAATACCGCCAGTATATTGAAAAGGACGCCGCTCTGGAACGGAGATTCCAGCCGGTGCAGATCGATGAGCCTACAGTGGAGGATACCATTTCCATTTTAAGAGGGCTCAAGGAGAAATACGAGATTTTCCACGGCGTACAGATTCACGACAGTGCGCTGGTTGCCGCTGCGACGCTGTCGCACCGGTATATTACGGATCGCTTCCTGCCGGACAAGGCGATCGATCTGGTGGATGAGGCGTGCGCTCAGATTCGGACGGAAATCGACTCCATGCCGTCTGAAATCGACGATATCCGGCGTAAGATCATGCAGCTGGAAATCGAGGAAATGGCGCTGAAAAAGGAAACGGATACGCTTTCCAGGGAGCGCACCGAAAAGATCGGCAAGGAGCTTGCGGAGCTGCGCGATCAATTCAACGAAATGAAATCCAGATGGGAATCGGAGAAGCAGGAAATTGACGCAGTCAAAAATACAAAAGAAGAAATTGACCGCGTGAACGGCGAGATCGAAGCGGCGCAGCGAAATTATGAATATGAAAAGGCGGCAAAGCTCAGATATTCCACACTGCCGGAGCTTGAAAAAAAGCTGGAGGAGGCGCAGAAGAAAAGCGAGGAACGCGCCCGGAAAACGGGAAATACGGGAACGCTCGTGCGCGATACCGTAACAGAGGAAGAAATTGCCGGGATCGTGGCAAGATGGACGGGAATCCCCGTATCGAAGCTGATGGAGGGAGAACGGGAGAAAATTCTCCACCTGGACGAAATCCTGCACCGGCGCGTCGTCGGACAGGATGAGGCCGTCACAAAGGTGACGGAGGCGATCCTCCGTTCCAGAGCCGGCATCGGCGATCCAAACCGACCGATCGGCTCCTTCCTGTTCCTTGGCCCCACCGGCGTCGGAAAGACGGAGCTTGCAAAGGCGCTGGCGGAGTGCCTTTTCGACGATGAGCACAACATGGTTCGAATCGATATGACAGAATATATGGAAAAATTTTCCGTTTCCAGACTGATCGGAGCACCTCCGGGATATGTCGGATATGACGAGGGCGGTCAGCTTACAGAGGCGGTCCGCAGGAGGCCGTATTCGGTCGTTCTGTTCGACGAGGTGGAAAAAGCGCATCCCGATGTATTTAATATCCTGCTTCAGGTCCTGGACGACGGACGGATCACGGACTCGCAGGGGCGTACCGTGGACTTTAAAAATACGGTCATCATACTGACGAGCAATCTGGGATCGCAATTTTTACTTGACGGAATCACGCCGGCAGGTTATATTTCTGAAGAAGCGAAAGAAAGCGTCATGACGCTTCTGAAAAAGAGCTTCAGGCCGGAATTCCTGAACCGACTGGACGAGATCGTATTTTACAGGCCTCTGCGGAAGGAAGACATGGGCAAGATCATTGATATCCTGATCGAGCGGCTGAAAGCGCGCTTGGCGGACAAATCGCTGCGTCTTGAAATCACGGACCGGGCCAAGGATTTCATCATCGAGCACGGCTTTGATCCCGTTTACGGCGCAAGACCGCTGAAGCGGTATCTGCAGAGCCATGTCGAAACGATGCTGGCGAGAACGATTTTGTCGCATGATCTCAGCATCAACGCATGTCTGACGGTAGATACGGATGAAACCGGCCAGAACCTGGAGGTGCGGTTTTAAAAGTGACCGATCAGAATAAAATGCTTTTTCACGGCTGCATTGACGTGGAAAAACGGGGAAAGGGGTATCTCGCAAAGCGTTTTACTCCGGAACAGTTTGAAAGATATACAAAAATGCCGTGGTGCATCTATCCGTATTGCACCGCGGGTGTTTTTATGGAATTCGTAACGGCTGCGGAAGAAATTTCATTTGATTATTACTTCTCGCAGCTGTTTTTTTCCTCGGTCGTCTTTGATATCTTCGAAAACGATACATATATGGCGTTTGTCAGGGAGCCGGACGACTCGAAAGAGGGCCGCGTCGTATACCGGAAGAAAACGCCCGGAACTGTCAGAATACGGATTTATCTGCCGTATAACGGGGAAACGCATATCTCGGAGATTCGCTTCGGTGATTACAAAACGACGCGCGACCGGCGCAGAAACAAGCTTCTCGTTTACGGAGATTCCATCTCGCAGGGCCTGATGGGAAGCCATCCGTATATGAGCTACGTGCCTCTGATCAGCGACGTGATCGGCGCAGATTATTTGAATTTAAGCGTTGGAGGAGATCTGTTTGATAAAAATATGATCGATCCCTCGCTTCCGTTCACTCCGACGGCTGTGATCGTAGCGCTGGGGACGAACGATCTTCCGTTCGTGGGGGATTACAAAAAGATCAAGAAAAATATAGAGGATTTTTTTGCCAGGCTGCGCGAGGTCTATCCGAACATTCCGGTCAATGTGATTTCCACGATCTGGCAGACGGATCTCGAACGCTTTGATACGGAAGAGGAACGCAACAAATACAAATTATTTATGCAGATCTATCGCAAAACGATGAAGGAATCGGATAAGGCAGGATGCAATACGATCGACGGACTGAAAATCATGCCGCATGTTCCGGAATATTTCACGGATCATGCCCATCCGAACGACATGGGATTTCTGCAGTACGCACTGAATCTTCTGCGTTTTCTGAAATATTGAAAGGATTTGGAGCATTGGAGCTGCCTCTGGAGTATACAAATAAAATGACCGAGCTTCTCGGGAAAGAAGAATTTGCGCGCTACCGGCAGGCGCTGGATTCGGCGCGCGCTTTTGGAATCCGCGTCAATACGCTGAAGATAACGACGGACGAATTTATCGAGGAGCTTGGCGAATGCATTGGAATCGGCGAGAGGATCCCCTGGACATCGGACGGATTTTATTACGATCCATTTGACGGAAAAGGTGCGGAACAGCCGGGAAAGCTGCCGTTTTATCATGCCGGCCTGTATTATCTTCAGGAACCGAGCGCAATGTATCCTGCCGAGCAGCTTGACGTAAAACCGGGAGACAAGGTTTTGGACCTGTGCGCAGCGCCGGGCGGGAAGAGCACGAAGCTTGCCGCGAAGCTAAAGGGAGCGGGATTGCTGGTCGCCAACGATGTCAGCGAGGAACGGGTAAAGGCGCTGATTTATAATCTTGAGCTCGCAGGCATACGGAATGCGGTCGTGACGAACGAACCGCCGGAACGGCTCTGGCCGAATTTTTCCGGGTATTTTGATAAAATCCTCATAGACGCGCCCTGCTCCGGCGAAGGAATGTTCCGAAAGGATGCGGAGGCCGTCAAAAGCTGGGGAAAATTCAAAACGGAGCTCTGTATGAAGCTTCAGCAGGAAATCCTGGAGGCCGCGCACCGGCTGATCAAGCCCGGCGGCCGCCTGCTGTATTCGACCTGCACATTTGATCCGAGAGAGGACGAGGAGATGATCCGCTCGTTCATGAGCCGCCATCCGGAATATTTTCTCGTCCCGCTTGTCAAGCCGGGCGGCGTGGAGGACGGTCTGAACGGGATGCGGGAGGCGGCACGCCTGTGGCCTCATAAATTGAACGGAGAAGGGCATTTTGCCGCCTTGCTAGAAAAACAGCCTTCGGAATACGAAGCGCGTTCTGAAGATGCCCGCATGGCAAAAACGCAAAGCTACCAGATCTGCCGGGAAGTACCTGCGGAATTTGCGGCGTTTTGGAAAAAGAATCTATATGGAGAGATTCCGGAGGGATTCTATTATACCGCCGGAAGCGCGCTGTATTATCTGCCTTGTCTGCCTCCGGTCTTAGACGGAATCAAGGCGCCTAAAATCGGTTTGCGGCTTGGAGACCTGAATTACGGTAAATTTAAACCCTATCAGCAGTTCGCAACGTCGTACGGCGGATTTTTTCGCAGGAAAATCAGCTTTCCCTGGCAGGACGAGGCTTTAAAGCGTTATTTGCGCGGAGAAACGCTGACTGGAATCGAAGCCGAGGACGGATGGTCGGCGATCTGCGTAGGCCGCCACGTGATCGGCATGGGAATCCTCAGCGGAGGCACCCTGAAAAATTTATATCCTAAAGGCTGGAGGCGTATGCTTTGATCCGTTTGGACCGATTTCTTTCCAATATGGGACGCGGCACCCGCAAGGAAGTGAAAAAAATGATTTCAGAGGGTGCCGTGACAGTAAACGGAATACCCGCGGCGGATTGCGCTATGGCTGTAGACGAACAAAACGATCAGGTCTTCGTCTGCTCGGAGCGCGTTTTTTACCGGCCGTTCGTCTATCTCATGATGAATAAGCCCTCCGGCGTCCTCTCCGCCTCAGAGGACCGGGGAGGCGCTGTTACGGCGGCGGATCTTGTAGCGGGGGAATATGCGCATTATCGCGTTTCCCCGGCGGGACGCCTGGATAAGGACAGCGAGGGCTTTTTGATTCTGACAAACGACGGCGATTATATTCACCAGGTGATTTCTCCGGCAAAGCATGTGAGCAAGCGGTATTTTTGCAGTCTGGAGCATGAAATCAGCGAGGCAGATATCGCGGCGTTTGAAAACGGCATCCTGCTGGCGGACGGGTTTCTCTGCCGGCCCGCCGTACTGGAACGGGGCGTTCCCGGCCGGGACGCGCCGGGGCCCTCGGCCTTTGTAACGATACAGGAAGGAAAATTTCACCAGGTCAAACGGATGTTTGCTGCCAGAGCCAATAAAGTGCTTGCGTTGAAACGAGTCCGGATCGGCGGCGTTTGTCTCGACGCGTCGCTCGCGCCGGGGGAATACCGTGAAATGACGGAGGAAGAAAAGGAGCGTATCATTCATGAATAGACAAATCGCGGAAAAGGCGGATCTGTTTCTTTCCGGCCTGCAGGGACGCTACGAAAACGAAAGAGACTTTTTTCTCGGGATACAGGCCGAATTTTCCTCGGGGAACAAAACGTACGAGCTGAAAGCGGAAGCGGACGGGGACGCGCTTTCGTATCGCTTTATGGGAAACAGCTATCGGACGGATTTTGCGGCATTCCGGGCGTTTCTAAAAACGCAGATCCCGGAATTTGACGAAATGCGTTTTACTTATATAGAACGAGGGAAAAAGATTCATATATACGCCGATGCGAAAAACGTATCCTCAGAAAGCAAAAACGCCTCGGAGCCGGCGGAACCGGCCGCAGCGGGACCTGCAATGAGCAGCAGGGAGTATTATATCAAGCCCGACCGGGCTGCGGCGCTGCTGGAAGCCATCGGAATCCTCGGAAAGAACGGAAAAATCCGAAACGATAAGATTCGAAAATATAATCAAATCGATCATTTTATCGAGCTGGCAGATCCGTTGCTTCGAAGGCTTTCCACCGGGAAAAAAGCGCTTCGGATCATTGACTGCGGCTGCGGAAAATCCTACTTGTCTTTTGCGCTTAATTTTTATATCAAGGAAATACTGGGAAAGCCCTGTTATTTTACGGGACTGGACCGTAACGCCGGCGTGATTGCGGAGTCTAAGCGCATCGCGGACAAGCTGCGCTATGCCAATATGAAATTTATCGAGACCGATATCGCCGCTTATGAGCCGGACGCCGGATACGACCTGCTGCTTACGCTGCATGCTTGCGATACGGCTACGGACAAGGCGCTGTCGTTTGCGCTGAACCATAAAATCCCCGGGATCCTCTGCGTTCCCTGCTGTCATAAGGAGCTGAATGCACAGTACCATCTGGACGGCTTTGAGGATATTTTAAAATACGGCATACTGAAAGCCCGTATCGCGGACAGTCTGACGGACGGACTGCGCGCGATGTATCTGGAAGGCCATGGCTACGACGTTTCCATGCTGGAATATATTTCTCCTATCGACACGCCAAAAAACCTTATGATCAAAGCGATCCGCACATCCGGAAGAAGGGAAGCGGTTCTGAACAGATATCGACGGATCTGCGAAATGCTCGGAGCGAGCCTATCTATCGGCAGATAAAGTGCGAACCATGCTGAAAATATCGTTCGATACATAAAAATATGTTTACAAATGTTGACGTTTATACTATTCTAACAGAAAGATCTGTAAACATATAAAATTTATTTCGAACGGAGGGTTTTGATTTGAAGAAATTTACAAGACGCATTTTTTCTGCGGTATTGACGTTTGCGATTGCGGCGGGACTGCTTCCGCTGCGTATGGAAAACGTTCAGGCTTTAACGATGACGTATGAGCCGTCCTCTTATTACCGTTCCAGCGTATACTATTCGCGGCTTACGGGTGTCGCGCTTACTGGAAATCCCAAAACAGATCTCGTGCTTGTCGCGGCGTCCCAGGTCGGCTATCACGAGGGGAACAGCAGAAGCGAGCTCGGCGGCGGAAACACATCCGGCACCGCAAATTATACGGAATATGCATATTGGTTCGGCCCGCGCGTACGCGGCGACAGCAATTTCTGGTATGCATGGTGCGCGATGTTTATCAGCTGGTGTGCAAGACAGGCGGGAATTCCGGAAAGTATGATTAACAATTCCAGCATGGCGACCTGCAGCGGCAACCCGTCGCTTTCCGGGAGCTATGCGTTCCATATCGAGAAAAAGACAAAAGATACTTATACCCCGCAGGCCGGCGATATGATCTTCTTTTCTTCTTCCGGAACGGCATCCGGACAGCATGTGGGGATTGTAGAATCTGTCAGCGGCGGGTATGTACATACAATTGAGGGGAATGCGAGCAATCAGGTGCTCCGAAGGTCCTATGCGCTTACCTCCTCCCAAATCGTATATTACGGCGTAATGAATGGCGCGGGCGGCGGCACGGCGCCGTCTTATGAGACAACGTGGGATATCGGAACCTACACAGTGACTGCATCCGCGCTGAATATCCGGCAGTATCCGACCGCTTCCTCGGCAAAGACGGGCTCTTATCCGAACGGCTCGATTGTAACCATTTATGAATATCTGACGGACGGCTCCTGGGGACGAACGGATGACGGCTGGATTTCTATGAATTACGTTTCGCGCAGATACGAAACGATTTCGATCGATGCACAGACTTATGAAAAAGGTGCACCGATCACGGTATATACGGGGAACACAGGCAATTATCCCGAGGCGTGGATCGGCCTTTACCGGCAGGGAGAGGTCGAGGATCCCTATACTGCGGGAGGCGTTGAGGCAAGAGTATACGAATATGTGGGAAGCAACAGCTCCGTGACCTTTGATTCGTCTTCTCTCGCCGCAGGAAGCTATTATGTGCGCGCCTATTGCAGCGGCGGTCTTTCCGCATATGTAAAAATCAGCGATCCCGTTTTCTTTACGATCACGGAGGGAACGCAGACATATGTCAGAGACGCAGATCTGTATACGATATCGAATGTTACGACTATCAATGTGCGCGCTGTTCCGCAAACCGGCGCTGTTGTGAAAACGCTCGATGCGGGAGCCGTGATTCCTGTTTACGAAATCTGTGACCTTCAAGTGCCGGGCGGGACGCAGAGATGGGGGCGTACGGACGGCGGCTGGCTTGCAATGGTGTCCTCGGCTGATCTGACGACGCCGTATTGCGTTCCGTATAAAAAAACGATTTCCATGAGTGAGAGCTACATTCAGGGAAGCAAACTGATCGTAACGGCATATGACATCGTCCATCCTGCCTATACGGGCGTGTGGCTCGGGATTTATAACGCGGCCGACAGCGACCGCTCTGAGGATGTGCAGGGCGCCGTTTCCGTTCTGTGGGCGGACGCCATCGCAGACGAAAGCGGAAACGCCGTTATGACGTTTCCGAATCAAAATCAATCGGACAAGGGAAATTCATACGTTTTGCCGGCGGGAAGCTACTATGCGCGCCTGTTCTGTACGATCGGGGACGATGCCTATATTGCGCTCAGCGATAAACTGGCCTTTACAGTCGTATCCTCCGCCAATACGGCGGTTGTTTCTTCAAACGCAGCTTCTTATATAAAAGGGGAAACGATGAAGATCTCGTACGGCGGAGGAAGCCTGACGGATACGGCATGGATCGGAATTTATCCGATTTTACAGAATGTATATCAGGCGGAAAATCCTTCTTTGCTGTGGCAGTATGTGAGCAGCGCAGGCGGAACCGCGTATTTTCCTACAACCGCTCTTCCGGCGGGCTCTTATAAGCTCGTGATTTTTCAGGACGACGGCTATACGGCGCTGAATATGGATCCGTTTGAAATTCTGCAGAATACTGCCGTTTTTACGGCGGCGGCAGGGAGCTATAAGATTACTGCCAGCGCGCTGAACGTGCGCAGCTATCCTGTTACAGGAAGCGTGTATGGCCTATATTATCAAAACGAGATCGTTTCGGTATATGAAACGTATCAGACCGAGAGCGGAAGCCTGTGGGGACGAACGGATCTGGGATGGATCTCTATGAGCTATGCGGCTCCTGTTTTTTGATAGAAATGCCCCGAACGAAGCGGACATCGTTAGAATCTTTTCTGTTGGATAGATCCCGACTTTTACGGCTCAAGAGCTTTTTTGCCGTTCTACCCAAATGTCGTTCCTGCCTCGGAATCTCACCGTAGCGTGGCCAGGCTCGCTCCCGACAGGGAGGTCATCGCACAGTCATATCCCATTCGGACGGTCATTTCGTTGTTAAGTACAACGAGAAAAATATAAAGCCGCCACATATCGACACGAATCATCGGCGAAAGCTTAGCTCTCACTTCAAATCAGATGCTCATATGTGACGGCTTTGAATGTTTCAAAAGACCATACTGTTTGCGTCGGCTCAACTCCGCCTTAAACAGTACAAAAAACAACGGTGGCGAATCACGGTACGCTCCGAAAGGAGAATACCGCCGGTATAGCGGACTTGTACCTGGCTATACCTCTACCAAGACATCATATTCAGTTGTAGTCCCTCATAAAAAGAAAATTCCCTATATCATAAAGAACATATGTTTGTAAATAGTTTTTTGCCAAATACGTAAATTTTGGTCGATTCATTCGAACACATGGAATACTAACGGATTTTGTTATGAAAACCGCCAAGAACTCACTGCTCTCGGCGGTATAAATTATTTCATAACGCTCATCCAGCAACCTTCTGCGCCAATACCATTTTCCGGAGGTGTAAGAATGCCTTTATCAATAAGCACCTCCACAACGGCGTCAAGGACGGGCATATTTGCAAGACTATTTGCAAGTCTCCATTCTCCCAGCAAGTATTCCGGAACGACCTTTTTGATCAGAGCTGCAATTTTTTCTGCAACGATCTTCGCATCTTCCTCAAAGAAACCTTTGCACAGGCCATTGCTGATTTCAAAGAGACGATCAGAGTCCTTCATGGAACATACAAGAATCTTCGTATATAGCATATCTCCGTCACGATACAAATACCCGCACTCAATTGCTTTTGCTGCATGTTCCTTTTCCTGTTCAGATAATGCAGTGATATCAAGACCTTCGATAGAACGAAGAGCAAGCTGTATCTGCGGATCCTTTGATACGTTGAGTCCGCAACTAAAGTGTTTCTTGATGCGAGTGATATAGATATTATCAAGATGGACGTTGGAGAAACCGCAAACATTTTGTGCGTCAACACCATCCCAACCACCACCATAATATTTTCCGTTGTCAACGTATCCAAATACGCTGAACGGGCGCTTTACATCGGCGACATCCGAAAAATATTTCTCCTTCAAAATTCTTTCAACGTTCTCGGAAAACGCCCAAGATATATTAGATACCTGTTGCCACAGAATAAGATTCATATCAACTTTCTTGTTGAGATATGGAAAAGCAAGATATTCCGCTTTATGCTCTTCAATATAGTTGGATATGATATCGCAAATTTTGGGCAACTGTTCCGTGTAAAGCGCATTTGCTTTTTCGATTACATCTTTATCAAGCAGAATAAAGTTAATTGCATATTTTCCGTTATCCAAGCGACGGAGAAAACCGTACTCTCCGTTTTCACCTTTGCGAAGGATTTCCAGCTCTTCCTCGACGTAAACGGTAGGCACATTTAGTTCTTCAGCGATCTCAGATGCACTCATCGGCTTTTTATGGCAAAGCCATACGATATGCTTGGAAAACATTCTGGAACAAACGGTACGAGGATCACCCCAACCAGGATTTCCGGTTCCCCAAATAACGTAATCAATTTTGTCAAGAGTCAAAGGTCTATTATAGATTTCTGCCATTTCTTCCACCTCTCTTTTAATTTTTTGTCTGGCTGAAAACAATCTTTGACGAACGGCGCCCTCACTGGTATTTTGCAGCTTTGCTATTTCTGCAGTAGATAAACCATCTATGTAGTACATAATCATTACTTCGCGATATGCTTTGGTTAAGAATGCAATGCGTCGATAAACTGAGTTGAGCAACTCATCACTATCCTCCTCTTGCTCTTCGTCAGCGACAAATTGCAAGACTTCATCTGCATCGCCGTCATAGAATGTATCTACATATTTTCTGCGATTGTTTGAAAAATCGGCATACACATTTCGGGCAACTCTCCAAATAAACGAATACAAATTTGTTATTTCTCCGTCTGTATGAACTGCTCTAACCAAGGCGAAGACTATGTCCGAACACAGTTCTTGCGCTTCGTAACTGTCGTTGGTACGCACATAACAAAACCCAAATAGCTTGTCCAACAGGTCATCATCAAATTGTCTCAGCAGTTCTTGTCTTTTCATGGTTTCACTCCAAGCGATTGATCAATGCTTTCACCTATATAGTCTGTGAAAAAATCGATTTGTTAGGTGGGATTAGAGATGTTATAACATATTTTATTAAAATTTTCTTGAACATCATGCAAATACGAAAATATCGCCGAAGACTTTCGTTTCCGGTGATATTGATTAAGCTTGTTTGAATTGAATTAAAACATCACAATAACAATTCGGTGAAGGCATTGTAATGATTTCGGTTCTTTGTGCATAATCGATCATTACCGCATATATCCCCATAAACATATTATGGCACATACGATCGGCGTCATCCTTTAAGTGCTTAGGGAACAATTCCTTATAGCCTGAGATAAATTTGTTGATTATTTCAGAATACTCCGGCAGAAGAGGCGCAAGATATTTATCTGCTATGGCATCAAATTCAGTTTTTTGTTCTATAGTGAAGAAAGGAAGCGTTACGAAAAAACATCCATCCTGCTTTTTCACAATATATCCGTCTTGGATTGCACCTGCTGCGAAATCGATATCCTCCATTCGTACCATCGCACAAAATATCTTCGCAAACATTAATGTAATTATCGTACATCTTGTACAGAGAGAGAAAAGCAGTTTTTCTTTAGGAGAGAGCCAGGCAAGAGGGCGCATAGGTAAGTTATTGGAGCGATTTTGATGTGCGGCGAGCTGCACACTAAAATCGGCAAGAGAGAAGAAGCGGTGCGAGTCGTAGAAACGCTTTTGATCCTCCCGGTGGCTGCGTTCCACCTTGCCGTTGTGACGAGGCGTATCAGGGCGGATGAGTTTGTGACGATCACAAGGCGTGCAGCGGTCAACTCAAAGTGGGTGGGCAAATCTTTCTTGCTGTTGGAAAAGCGATTGGTAAACGCAAATCCGTTATCCGTCTGCACGCACTCTACTTGTATGCCGCGGCGTTTGAACCCTGCCGCCATCTTCTCCAGAAAATCAGCGTAAGAATAGGCGCTTTGCTCCGGATATGCTCCCGGACAGCGCGTGTCTTGTATTACACTGCTCCTCTGCTTTTTTCCTCCCTCTTCTGTCCAATTTGTATTGCAGCACTACATTCCGACACTTCCGGCAGTCAAACCGAGACTTGCTTTTTGGCATATACTGTGCAATAATACAGAAAAATGGAGGTGTGTCGTTATGGAGGCAAACGAAACAATCTGCTTTTGCAAGCATGTTACCCTGGCAGACATTGATGCAGCGCTGGCCGAGGCAAAAACATTCAGGGACCTTGAAAGCGCATTCGAAGACGTACAGAAAATCACAAACTGTTCAACAGGATGCGGAAAATGTCATGACAGAATTTTAGACGTCATCGCATTGAAGCTATATAAATAAACAGCGTGAAGAAAATAAAGTCGGCGGTTGGGACTTGTACATAAAAGCACCCGGCCGCCGCGCTTTCGATTTTATTAAAGATCCTGCTTTAATTTATGATTTTTTTTCTGCTTTATTTGATCTGCAATGGAATGAACGTAGCGGCGCATCTCGTCTTTTGTATTCATTCTTCTTGCGCCGTCGATCCAGACCTGCTGGTCATTTTCGCTCATTTCAGCGAAGATATCCATGGCGTCGAGATCTGAAGCAAGCTCCATGGCAAATCCGATCGGAAGTTCGTTTCCTGTTTTGGAAATCATGCTAACCACCCTTTCACGGATATTTTGCGTAAAATTTTGATTTGTATACGTGGCGAATTATGATATACTGTTAATGCGTTTACAGATCAGGTTTTACTTGTAATTTCAGAAAAGGAGTTAATCGGAAAACATGGCAAGAAATCTTTTTACTTCAGAATCCGTAACTGAAGGACATCCCGATAAAATCTGCGACCAGATTGCGGACAGAATCCTGGACGCGATTCTTCAGGAGGATCCGATGGCGCGCGTCGCCTGCGAAGTGACCGCGGCGACGGGACAGATTTTTATTATGGGAGAGATCACTACGGAAACGTATGTCGACTTTGCCGCAATCGCGCGGAAAACGATTCTGGACATTGGGTATACGAGCTCTGAAATGGGTTTTGATGGAAATACATGTGCGGTGATCAGCTGCGTTCATGAGCAGTCTCCCGATATTGCCCTGGGAGTGGACAAATCGATGGAGGCAAAGCAGTCGGGAGGGGAAGCTGCGGAAAACGAAAATGGGGCCGGCGACCAGGGAATGATGTTCGGCTATGCGTGCAGCGAAACAAAAGAACTGATGCCCCTGCCGATCAGTCTGGCGCATAAGCTTACTGCGCGTCTGACTGATGTACGGAAAAACGGCATTTTGCCGTATCTGCGGCCTGACGGAAAGAGCCAGGTTACGGTGGAATATGATTCGGAGGGAAAGCCCTTGCGGGTTGATACGATTGTCATATCCTCGCAGCATTCCGCTGATACCGATATCGAAACAGTACGGGAGGGCATCCGCGCGCATGTGATCCTTCCCGTGATCCCGGCAGAATATATGGACGAGCATACAAAAATTTATGTAAATCCTACGGGACGTTTTGTGATCGGCGGACCGTGCGGGGATTCGGGACTCACGGGGCGTAAAATTATCGTGGATACTTACGGGGGCGCCGGACGGCACGGCGGGGGCAGCTTCAGCGGAAAAGATCCTACGAAGGTGGATCGGAGCGCCGCCTATATGGCCAGGCATATCGCCAAAAGCGTGGTGGCCTCCGGCCTTGCGGACCGCTGCGAGCTTCAGCTTGCGTATGCAATCGGCGTGGCGCAGCCCGTTTCCGTTCGGGTAGAGACGTTCGGCACTGAAAAAATCCCTGTTTCGGAAATTGAGGAACGCATTTTGGCGCGATTCGATCTTCGGCCTGCCGCAATCATAAAATATCTTGATCTGCGGAAGCCGATTTATGCAAAAACTACGAATTACGGGCACTTCGGGAAAGAAAACAGCGGGCTGAGGTGGGAAGAGACCGTAAAGCTATGACAGATTAAACCCGTTGTGCGTAATTTCAACGTGTAATGGCGCGTGATCGGCGCGGGGAATCTCCCCGGCTGCCGTGATCGGCGCCTTTAATTTTACCGGCTGAAAACGGTAGTCGGCAAAACCGCACTCTTTTGGTGAAATGCCGAGCAAATATTTATAATACAGGACCACCGGCGTCGCGGACCAGCCGTGGCAAAGACTTCCCGCGTTATCAAACGCCCAGGCGCCGTCAATCGTTTCCCAGAAAGACGTTGCGTTACGGAACAGCATGGAGCCCCATTTCTGTGCGACGTCTTCAAATACGAAATCGGTATATGCGCTGCCAGCCGACAGAAGCGCTTCGTATTTAAAAATCGCGTAGCTCAGCGTAATCGGAACAAGCGGCGGCGTACACGAGGCTCTGCGGGAAAGCAGATCCGCCACTCTCCGGACACGATTCTGCGGAACAAGCCCGGCGTATAAAGCGAGCGCGTTCATCAGCTCAGAGAAATGGACTTTTTCCCCATTTACAACGTAGGTGCAGTATGCCTCCGCGTCGCTGTCCCAGAAGGCGTCATGAAAGGAATGAACGGCGCCGGAATATAATAATTCGCACCAGGAAATTTTTTCCAGAAAATCAATTTCCTGCGACTCCGGAGCGCTGCCGGCATGTACGGAGATTCGTCCGGAATGCAGGAGCTTTGCAATTTTGATCATGCAGGAAAGCGCCAGAATGTAAAAAACGCTCAGCGGTCCGTCGTAATTTCTATACTCGTTTTTATCACGCAGATTTTCCGGGAATCCATCGGAAAGCCCCTGTGCCCATTCATAAAAATTCCAGTATCCCGGCCCCTGCATCGGTCCCTGCAGGTCGCGGCCTCTTGCGCTGCGCCAGAACGTCCGGAGAATGGTTTCCGCGCACGGCCACATTTCTCCGGCAAACGTGAGATCGCCCGAATATAAGACGTATTCATACAGCTCCAGGATCCAGATCAATGAAAAGGAGGGAATGACACAGGAAACCCGGGCAGGCGCGCAGAGCTCGAGTAAACCGTCCGGACGAAGGCCCATGCCGAGCAGACGGATGCTTTCCCGCGGCAGCGCATATTCTCCAAACGCATAATATCCGCATAAGATCTGGTTGCGGGAATCCATGGAATACAGCGCCTGTTCCCTCCATGGACAGTCCTCATAATGCTCATGCGCACTGAGACGCAGCGTCCTCAGACAGACTTCATAAATTTTATTATGAAGCGAATCGGAGCAGGAAAACTTTCCCGCCTCGCGGAAGGGATATTCGCACGGCCTGATGCCGGCGTAATAAAGCGTAAAATGAAACGCCTCGATGTACAGCGCGATATATCTGCATCCGAAGCGCTTGTTGAAATGCGTGTATTTGTTTCGGCCTTTACGGCAGGTGTATTTTGCGGCGAAGCATCTTCCGCCGACGCTGGTACGAACGCGCAAATCGTCCAGATGCTCTCCGTATCCGATATTTACGACCGTACCGGCGGCAGCCTCCAGATCCAGCTCGAAGCAGCCGGACTCCTCGGCTCCGAGATCGATTATGATATAGATTCCGTTCTCGCCCGCATGAACCGGCGAAAGAGAATCCGCAGCGCAGCGCAGCGGATGTCCCTCCGCGAGAACGTAGGGCGCCGCGCAATTTTGCCTGGAAATTTCTGAAAGGCCTGCGGCGGACAGAAATGCGCGCTGCATTTTAACCGCAGTCGTTTGCTCCTTATATGCAGGATGAAGCATAAAAAAGCCCTGCGCCACAACAGAAGCCGGCGCACGGCCGCCGATGCGCAGCTTCGGCACAGGACGAGGATACAGCTTGGAAGGCCCGCTTACAGGAACGGAAGCGAGCCATTCGTTTTTTCCATCCTCCGCTGCGTTGTATTCAAAGGAATACCCCAGCTGACCGCTGACAAGCTCCATCGGACCGTTCCGGAATCCTGAGGCAGCTCGGGAGCGCGTCTGCGGACCGCTGACCGCAAGCGTTTGACCACCGCTTGTGACATCGAAAATAACGCCCGCAGTACCTCTTCTGTAGGTTGAGGTATCTGTGCCCTGATAATAGGCAAGAATGAGCAGCTCGTTTGTGCCTTCCGTAACGAAGGCTGTGATAGCAATTTCATCAAAAACCTTGTATTCTGGATAATCGGCATATTGGCCGAAATCTACAAACTGTCCGTTTACCCAAAGCGCGTACTGACTGTCTGCACTGATATGTACCAATACAGGCAGCCCTGCTTCTGCGACGGTAAATTTTTCCAAAAACTGACAATAACAATTTTCCTGAAAGGGGGAATTCTTCCCCCAGATCCATCTGCTGCCTTCCGAAAGCTGCTGCATGCAATTTCCTCCCCCACGTCTGCTATTTCACTGCCGTTTCCAAAAAACGGCTGATCGCGCTAAGCGCTTTTTTTATATGATCAATCGAATACGCATAAGAAACCCTTACGAAGCCCTCGCCGCTTTGACCGAACGCACAGCCCGGCACAATAGCGACCTTTTCTCTGCGGAGCAGCTCGTCACAGAAGCGTTCGGAGGACAGGCCAGTACTTTGAATGGACGGAAAACAGTAAAACGCTCCGAGCGGCTCGAAGCAGGTCAGCCCCAGCTTATTAAAGCCGTTTACGATGAATTTTCTCCTGTAATCGTATTCCTGACGCATTGCGCTTACGTCGTCGTCTCCGTTCCGGAGCGCTTCAATTGCGGCGAACTGGCTTGTCGTGGGGGCGCACATGATTGCATATTGATGGAGCTTTGTCATATTCGCGATGACCTCCGGCTCGGCGCACGCGTAGCCAAGACGCCAGCCAGTCATAGAATACGTTTTGGAAAAGCCGTTTACAAGAATTGTACGTTCCTTCATTCCGGGAAGCTCTGCGATGGAAGTGTGACGCCTGCCAGTGTAGGTCAGCTCGCTGTAAATTTCATCAGAAATAACCATGATGTCGGTTTCCCGCAGAACTGCGGCCAGGGCTTCCAGCTCTTCGCGTTCCAGAATTGAGCCGGTCGGATTATTCGGAAAGGGCAGCACCAAAAGCTTCGTTCTGGCTGTTATCGCATTCTTCAAAAGCTCCGGCGTCAGCTTGAAATGATCCTCCGCGCGCATGTCGATTGTTACCACTTTTGCCCCGCAGAGCGCGGCCAGGGGGCCATAGCATACGAAGCTTGGGAGCGGTACGATTACCTCGTCGCCCGGACGAATAAAGGTACGCATGGCAAGATCAATGGCTTCGCTGCCTCCGACGGTAACGAGAATTTCCCTGCCCGGATGATAGGATAGCTGGAAACGACGTTTCAGATACGCCGAGATTTCCTCGCGGAGCTCGGCCATCCCTGCGTTTGCAGTATATTTTGTTCTGCTTTTCTCCAACGTCTGGATTGCGGCATTTCGGACGTGCCAGGGCGTCGGAAAATCCGGCTCTCCTATGCCCAGCGAGATAACGTCATCCATTGTAGCCGCAATATCAAAGAGCTTCCGGATTCCGGACGGCGGCAGTTCAGTAAGCGTCTGGTTAAACAGCTGGCTGAAATTCAAACCATCATCACCAATCTTTCGTCATCCTGCGGCTTTTCAAATAATACGCCGTCCTGCTTATATTTTTTCAGTACGAAGTGCGTTGCCGTGCTGATGACGGTATCCATGGGAGAAAGCTGCTCTGCAACGAAAAGCGCAACCTCGTTCAGCGTTTTTCCTTCTATAATCAGAGCAAGATCATAAGCTCCCGACATCAGATAGACTGTTTTTACCTGCTCGTACTGGTAGAATCTTTCTGCAATCTGGTCGAAGCCTTTTCCGAACTGCGGCGTGACTTTTACCTCAATGAACGCCGTGACAAATTCTCTGGAGGTTTTCTGCCAGTCCACAAGGAGCTTGCTGCCGATGATAATTCCGTCTTTCTTGAACTGCTCGATGGCAGCGGAAATTTCTTCTTCACTTTTGTCAAGCATAACGGCCAGATCGCTGACGGTGAGCGTACTGTTTTTTTCCAGCAGTTCCAGTATTCTGTGCATTCAAATCGTCCTCCCGGTTAAGTTTGCAATTGCTTTTATTATATTACCAAAGTATAATATTGAAAAGCATTTTTTTATATAAGGAGATGATTCTGTGAAAATCATACAGCTGCATAACAGCACTCCAAGCCAGATGATGGGATTTCTGCTGGTGACGGACGGCGGAAAGCTCATCGCAGTGGACGGGGGCACGGAGGGCGATGCGCCCGAGTTTAAACGGCTTGTGCGCGAACACGGAGGACATATTGATTTCTGGTTCCTGACACATCCCCATCATGATCATCACGATGTTTTTGTCACGCTTTCCGAGCATCCCGAAGCGGATATCACGGCGGACCTTGTGTGCTACAGTCCTGCGCCGGAGGATTTTATGGTTCTTGACAAGGATCAGACCATTAACGACATTATTCGCTTTCGCTCGGCGCTTCAGATCACGCCGTATCCGGTTCATATCCTGAAGGCGGGGGAAGCCTTTGAAACGGACAACGTCAGAATCGATGTGCTGCGCGTCGTGAACGAATCGCTGAAAGAAGATTTTATCAACAATCTTTCCGTCGTGTTTCGGATTACGGAACGTCTTCCGGGAGAAAAAACTTTTAAAATGATTTTTCTGGGTGATCTTGGCAGACAGGGGGGAGAAGAGCTGCTTGCTTTATATGCGGAGGATCGTTCTGCGCTGAAGGCGGATGCGGTACAGATGGCGCACCACGGACAAAACGGCGTAGAGCTTCCTGTATATGAGGCGATCGCGCCGCGTTATGCATTCTGGCCGACGCCGGACTGGCTCTGGACGAATACGCCGCATGGCTGGAAGACCGGAAGCGGTCCCTGGAAAACGCTGGAGGTCCGCGCATGGATGGAACAGCTGGGTGCGGAGCCGATTACGAGCATGCAGGAGCATGCGGTCTTTGATACCAATCGCTGAGAACGTCGCTTTTTACCGGCGGGGAGGAAATCTTTCGAAGTCCTCCTCGCTTTTTTTATTTAGCGGGAATTGTAAATTTTGTGGTATCGACTTTTTCCAGCTTCAGCAAATACAGCTTTTTGTCGATCCCGCCCGCATAGCCTGTCAGGCTTCCTCCGCTTCCGACAACCCTGTGGCATGGGATCAGAATCGAAATCGGATTATGAGCGACCGCGCCGCCTACCGCCTGCGCAGACATGGATTCGATCTGATTCCGTGCGGCAATCTGACGCGCGATGGCTCCGTAGGTTGTAACCGCACCGTATGGAATCTGCTTCAGAATTTCCCACACGGAAAGACGGAAGGCAGAGCCCACAGGGCGCAGAGGCGGCGTAAAATCTGGAATTTTTCCCTGAAAATAGAGATCAAGCCATTTTTTTGTCAACCGAAATACAGGCAGCTCCTTTTCCGCCCTTTCCGGCGCAAGCGCAGCGGGGTAATATTTCTGTCCGTTAAACCACAGGCCGGTCAGAGCCTCTTCGGTTCCCGCTAAGGTTATGCCGCCAAGCGGCGAACGGTAAGTATCGGTATACTGCATTCTTTTCACACTCCTGTGCTTCCGCGGCAGACGCCGGCCTCTCTGAAAACGATTCTTTTGGAAAAATGTAAAAGACGGAACTGCATATTTCTGCAGTTCCGTCTGGTGACTCATAGGGGAATCGAACCCCTGTTTCCGCCGTGAGAGGGCGGTGTCTTAGCCGCTTGACCAATGAGCCGTAATTTCGTCATTAGGATACAACAAATCCGGCATCCTGTCAATAAAAATTTTCGGGGGCCGCCTATAAAAGGGAGAAGAGCCGCGCTCTGCGCAGATCCGTCAGAAAATGAATCCGTATGGCAATAATGGAAGCTCGCAATCGTAATTTGCATATAGAAAGGAAAGCAGCTCCGCTGCGGTAAGCAGTTTCCCTTTTTTAGGAATTTTTCCCCAATATTCACTTTCCCATCGATCCATATATTCTGCAATATAATGATCTATCTTTAATGTTATATTTTTGATATTTAATCTGCAGCGAATGGACATATAATTCAGGGCATGAAATGGATCGACTAATATATCCCTTTTATAAACTTCTCCGCATGCTGCGCGCAGACACAGAAGCGCCTCTTTTTTTAATTTGACAATTCTGCGGCAGCGCAGACCTTCCGTTTCTGAAATAAAAGAAATATCTTCATAACAAAGCATTACCAGAACATTCGCATGCTCTGCGTCGAGAAATGGAATAATTTTCATAGATAATTTCCTCTTTTCAATTAATAAATAAAAAAATACCTATAGGGTTATAAAAATAAATAATAATATTACCTAAAGGTAATGTCAAGATTGTTAAAATTAATTTTAAGGAGGAGATCTAATATGTATGACATGGGAAAAGTAATAAAAGAACAAAGAATGCTTCAAAAAATGACGCAGGAACAGGTCGCCTATGCCCTGAATATATCTGCTGTGACGGTCGGACGGTGGGAAAACAACTATAAGACGCCTTCTCTGGAGCACATGGTCGGCTTAGCCGTTCTATTCAATGTATCGCTGAATACGATTGCCGGATTGCAGGAAGAATCCGTTCTCTCGATTGGCCGTCTGTCAGAATCGCAGCGGCAGCTGATGCTCGACATCGTGCATGAATTTTCAAATCCGGAGAAAAGCAAAGGGCTTAGCCGCACAAAGAAAGATATTATTTGCAGACTTCTCGACGAATTTTTGAAAGGAGAATAAAAATGTTTGATTTTGGAGAAAGGCTGAAAGGCCTGCGCAAGGAAAAGGGGTATTCGCAAAAAAACCTTGCAGCCAAATTGAATGTATCACAGAATACCGTTTTACGATGGGAGAATAATTATAAATCCCCTACGCTTCATAATTTAATCGAGCTTTCCGTGCTGTTGGAAACCTCTCTGGATTATCTGGCAGGAATCGCAACGAAGAGACCGGTTATTACGGATCGTCTGACACAGGAGCAGATTACGATTTTGAATATGCTGGCGCTGGAGTTTCAGTTCCGCAAAAAAGGATCGGGCCTTACACAGCGTCAAATGAACGTGCTGAACGAGCTGATCATAGCCTTTACAAAATGATTTGCTTGCGAAAACGGACGCATTGTGGCATAATACATAAAGTGCATGTTTCTACTGTGTACAAAGGATAAAATGCCGTTATGCGGCAGAGGAACGCGGTTATGGGCACACAATACAGAGCGGCAGAGAAGAGCGGGGATCGCGCGTCGGCCCGCCGTCTGTCCCGGAACCGAGAGGACGGGCAGAGTCAAAACGTATATCAGAGGAGAGAAAAGAAGAAATTTTCCGTGAGGAAGAGGATTCTTCTGATTGTTTTTGCGGCGGTTGCAATTACCGTCATTCTTTTGCTGTCTCCCATTTTCAGCATTTCAGAAATCCGGATCAGCGCCGTTTCCTTATATTCGAGCGAGGAGCTTCTGTCCTCTTTCGACGGCCTGAAAGGAAAAAACGGCTTTCTTTCTCTTCTTCAGAGCACGTCCTTTTCTGATTTGGACGATCTTTTCCGATTACGCCTTGGCAGTAAAGAAGAGAGCCTGCTGTTCGACTATCCGCTTATAAAAAATATTGTCGTTCGATATGACTTGCCTGATACAATCGTGGTGGAAATCGAGGAGCGGACTCCCGTTATGGTAACCGAATCCGACGGCATGTATCTGCATATCGATTCTGAAGGGTATCTGCTCGGTACCTATACGCAGGCAGATCTGCTGGATATGCCCGTGATCCGGGGAATCCGTATCTCGGACTATAAGATTGGAACATCAGTTGCGGGCGGAAAAGATCGCGCCACGGATGACGCAATTAAAATTTGCAGCACGATGAAACAACTTTCGATGCTTTCCTATATTGATATTATTGACGTTTCGGATTATAATGAAATCTGGATGTACTGTGCGCCTTCCTTATCCATAAAATTCGGCAGCGCAGACGATATCGGCAGAAAACTTTCCTATATTAAAGGGATAATTGACAGCGGATATGATGGGAATTCGAACGGAACACTGGATCTGTCTGCGGGAGGAAATCCGGTGTTTACAAACAACGAACCGGCGCAGGAGGCTCTTGAAACGCCGCAGGCTCCGGAAACCGCGCAGTGAAGGGAAGGAACAAATATGATTCCGATTTTGGGACTGATCATAGGGTTGATTGCGGGAATATTCCTGCCGGGCGAAATTCCGGCGGAATATTCCACATATGTCGCGGTCGGGATTCTTGCCATGATAGACAGCGTGCTGGGCGGAGGAGTCGCCTCGCTCCAGGGACGCTTTGACTTGAAAATATTTATATCCGGCTTTATCGGCAATGCCTTTTTGGCCGTGATCCTTGCTTTTATCGGCGACAAAATGGGGATTCCTCTTTATATGGCGGCGATCTTTGCGTTCGGGACGAGGCTGTTTGAGAATTTTGCAACGATCAGAAGGCTGCTGATCAGCAAATATTCCAAAAAGAAAGACTTACATTGATTTTACAAAAGACAATATTACTAGGAAGAAGGCAGGTATGAACAATGGTCAAATATGTAGCGGCGCTTGACATCGGAACGACCGGACTCCGGATGCTTGTAGGAAAAATTACAGATTCCGGAAGCACGCATATTATTGCAAAATCGACGGTTGTCTGCAGAGGCGTCAGGAAATTTCAAATAGAGGATGAACAGGAGCTGATCTCGGGTGTCCGGAAGCTTCTGAAGAAAATAGAGGAACAGACAGATATTATTGTAAAATCAGCTTATGTCAGCGTACAGGGGGCTTACGTCGGATATGTAAGGAATACGGCTGTGATTGACACGGAGAATGGGAGCGTAACGGCGGGGATCATCGCCGATCTCCTGGACAAGACGTCGGATATCGAGCTGTATGAAGACGAGCATCTGATTGATGTCATTCCGATTAAATATATCATAGACGATACAACGGCGACAACGGATCCGTATGGCGCAGAGGCGGGATCGCTGCGTGTGGAAGCCGATGTCGTAACGGCAAGCGAAGACGCGGTACATCGGATTACGGGATGTCTGAACGCCGCCGGCCTGGAGGTCGACGGGTTTATTCCATTCTCAGCGGCCATGATGGGGCTGCTTCCGGATTATGAGCAGGAAAGCGGCAGCACGCTGCTGATCGATGTCGGCGGAAGCGTTACCGAGTTTTCTGTGTACTTCAAAAATTACCCGTTTTTTTCTTCATCTATTCCCGTCGGCGGCGACCATATTACGAATGACGTCGCGGCGGTACTGAAAATCAGCCCGGAAGAAGCGGAAACCATTAAACGTGATTACGCGATTGCAACAACCGAGCTTGTCACAAATAACGTAGACGTTGCCGTGTTCGATCTGGAGAAGGGTATGCAGCAGCTCGTCAAAATCCGAGATATTGTGGAAATTATGGAGGCGAGAATTGTTGGACTGCTCAACATCATTGCGGATAGACTGGAGCAAGAGGACATCTGCCCGGAGAAAATCGACCGGATTATTTTCAGCGGCGACGGTCTTGCTTCCTTCAACGGCCTGGATATCCTGTGCAATGAGATTTTCAATGCCCCATATCTGTCCGTCGATTTTTCCAGGGTCACGGGCATGAAGGGCTGCTACACCTATACAAGCGGAATGGTAATGTATATCTCCGGTCTGCTGCCATTAGGAAGAATGGATTCCCGTATTGAGAAAAAGTCCTTTTTATCAGAGCCTCAGCAAGAACAGGGCAGCGGCATCCTTTCCGGGGCAAAAGAAAAGGTGCGCGGCTGGATTGCGAGGTTCCGGGAGTAAAAAGCGTACAAAATACTGTAAAATGAAAGAAATACTGGAATTCACGGAGCTTTTTTAAAAATATGCTATTGCATAACAAACTCCGATGATGTATAGTAATATAGATAGAAAATATCTTGAATTTTAGGGAACAAAGCAGACAGAAGATGAAATTTAAGGAGGGCTTAACTTGAGTATCGAATATGACAGTGAAGCAGGCAAGGATGCCAAGATTATCGTAATCGGGATCGGCGGCGGCGGCAACAACGCTGTTGACAGAATGATAGAGTCGGGAATGACGACCGTGGATTTTATCGCAATGAACACGGACAAGCACGTTCTTTTAAAATCAAAAGCGGGAACGAAAATACAGCTTGGAGAGAAACTGACAAGAGGCCTGGGCGCGGGAGCAAATCCGGAGATCGGAGAAAAGGCGGCGGCGGAAAACCGCGATGAGATTACGAATCTTCTGAACGGTGTCGATATGGTCTTTATCACGGCAGGTATGGGGGGCGGAACGGGAACCGGCGCAGCGCCGGTCGTGGCCGAAATCGCAAAGAGCCTGGGAATTCTGACCGTGGCGGTCGTCACGAAGCCGTTTGCTTTTGAAGGCAGACGCAAAATGATGGCGGCGCTTAAGGGGATCGAGAAGCTGGAAGAAAACGTAGATTCGCTGGTAATCATTCCGAACGACAATATTATGAAGATTGTGGATGAAAAGGTAACCATCCAGAACGCCTTCAAGCTCGTAGATGAAGTTCTCAGCAATTCCGTACAGGGAATCTGTGATATCATTACGGATGTTGCCGACGTAAACGTAGATTTTGCAGACGTGAAGACGACGATGTCCAACAAGGGAATCGTACACATGGGCGTCGGACGTGCCTCCGGCAAGAACCGTGCAGAAGAAGCTCTGAAAATGGCCATTGAAAATCCGCTGCTGGAAACGAGTATTCGCGGCGCAAAGTCCGTCCTTGTATATTACTGCGGAGACAATATCAACATGATGGAGCTGACGCTTGTTAATAATGAGGTTCATGAAGAAGTCGATGCGGATGCGCAGATCATTTTCGGCGCAATGGAAGCAAAAGACGACATGAATGATGAAATGAAGATTACGGTCATTGCCGCAGGCTTTGACGATCAGGAAATCGGAGATGCGATGGATCTCGATACGAAAGCGACGCTTACCGCGGCGGCGTCCGTTGAGGAAGCGGAACCGTCGAGAAGAAGAAGGGCAAGAGTCGATGATGACTTTGATGTTCCTACTTTCCTGCAAAACAGAAAATAATCGGACCAGGATGGTACGGCGGCCTGCACGAGATGGTGCAGGCCGCTTTTTATGTCTTGAACAGATAACGCAGAACTCGTTCTTCGATTTCTACGATGATAACGTCATCACCAATTTTACGTATTTTTTCAAACGGTATGATGAGCTCGGCGTCTTTGGCCGCGCAGCCAAACAGCTTTCCCGTCCCGGCGACCATAATCGCCTCAAGGCGCCCCGTTTCAAAATTGACATCGGCGTCGCATACGTAGCCAAGCCTCCGGCCATCTGATAAATTAACCACCTCATTATTACGAAATAAACTCATTCGTCCCATAGAAACACCGGCACGCCCGAAGCAACGCTTTATTTTATTATACGCGAAGGCGGGCCCGGCCTATCACTAAAATAAAACTAAATTTTTTATAAACCAAAACAGTCATATTTCGACCTTCCGATAACATATAATTTATAAACATAAATTGATGCGGGAGGTCTGTTCGTGAACGATGTCTATCTTGATGTTCTCATATTCGAAAATATGATTATGAATTACGTCATTTTACATATTACCTCGCTGACGGCCTCCCGCTGCTCCCGTTGGTACCGCCTCCTGGCCGGCGCTGCGATCGGTACGGTGTATGCAATCCTTTCGCTGTGGCTCAGCGCATTTTTGCATGCGCTTCTGGGAAAGATTCTGCTTTCTGCTCTGATGGTGCTTGTCGCGTACTTTCCCAAAAAATTCAAGGATTTCCTGCGTCTGTCAGCCATTTTCTATGGGGTGACGTTTTTATTTGCGGGGATTTCTTTTGGAATTCTTCTGACAGGAAGAGTAAAATCTGCCAGCAACATTCTTGTAACGGTATGCATTGGCTATCTGCTGGTGCTGGTCATTGCCCGATGCATCCAAAGACATCGCCATGCGGAACAGTCTGCAGCCAAGGTATTCATACAATTTGAACGGACCGCGGACAACGGCGTTTGGCTTCCTGCAATGATCGATACGGGAAATTCGCTTCGTGACCCTTTTACCGGCACCTCCGTAATCGTTGCGGAGCTGGAAGCGCTTGCGGCGCTGCTGCCGGAGGAGGTTTCCGAATCCATTCGGGAAAACGGCACGGGAGATATTCTGAACAGCGCTTCTGCGGTCTGTACGGCGAAGGGCTGGGAACGGCGCTTTCGTCTGATTCCGTATCATTCCGTAGGCCACGAAAACGGGATTTTGCCTGGCTTTAAAGCGGACGTCGTACGCGTCAGCGAGGACGGGGGAGAAGGCGCTGAGCTGAACGACGTTGTTGTATGCCTTTATGAAAAGGCGCTTTCGGAAGATGAACAATACAGGGTGCTTCTGGCCCCTGATATGATAGCATGATCAAAATGGGAGGAATGGTTTTATGAGTTTTTCAAATTTTACATTGTTTTTGCGCCTGAAATGGCTGAAGCTTGTTCGCCGGCTGGGACTGGGCTGCACAGGCAGCGTATTTTATATCGGGGGACCGGAAACGCTCCCGCCGCCGCTGTCGGCCGAAGAAGAAAACTATCTGATGAAGCATTTTGACGATTGCACCCTTGACGTACGCTCCATTCTGATCGAGCACAATCTCAGACTCGTGGTGTATATTGCAAAAAAATTTGAAAATACCAATGTAAATGTGGAGGATCTGATTTCGATTGGTACAATCGGGCTGATCAAGTCGATCAATACGTTTGTCCCCAACAAAAATATCAAGCTGGCAACGTATGCTTCGCGCTGCATTGAAAATGAAATTCTGATGTATTTGAGAAAAAGCAGCCGCCAGAAGGCCGAAGTGTCAATTGACGAGCCGCTGAAGGCCGATTGGGATGGCAATGAGCTCCTTCTGTCCGATGTGCTCAGCAGTGAGGACGATCTCGTATCGCGGGATATCGAAGACGAATCGGATATGGAGACGCTTTACGCGGCCTTAAGCAAGCTGTCTCCGCGTGAGCGGAAAATTATGGATCTTCGCTTCGGTTTTTCCGGCGGAGAGGAGCTTACGCAGAAAGAAGTCGCCGATATGCTCGGAATTTCACAATCCTATATTTCCAGATTGGAGAAACGCATCATCGGCAGACTGCGGAAAGAACTTGTAAAAAGCGGGATGTAAAGCTTATACATATTTCCTGAGATGTTTTAAGGCATTTTTTTCCAGGCGCGAAATCTGCGCCTGGCTGATGCCGATTTCGTCTGCGATTTCCGTTTGCGTCCGTCCCTCGAAAAAGCGCAGATTGATGATCATCTGCTCTCGGTCGGAGAGCTTTTTCATTGCTTCATTAATTGTAATCGTTTGTTCCCAGGCACTGTCCGTGTTTTGCTCGTCGCGGATCTGATCCATGACGCAAACGGTGTCTGTTCCGTCCTGAAAAATTGGTTCGAACATCGATACCGTATCCTGGATGGAATCAATTGCCATGACGAGCTCTTCGCATTCCACGTCAAGCTCTTTTGCAATTTCACTGACGGAGGGCTCTCTGTTATTTTCATTGAAAAGCCGCTCGCGCACCTGTATGGCTTTGTAGGCCAGATCCCGCAGCGAACGGCTTACGCGGATCGCATTGTTATCTCTGAGATATCGGCGGATTTCACCGATTATCATGGGCACGGCGTAGGTGGAAAATTGAACCTCCTGTGTCACGTCGAAGTTATCGATTGCCTTGATCAGGCCGATGCAGCCGACCTGAAACAAATCGTCTACCATTTCTCCGCGGTTGTTGAAACGCTGAATTACGCTGAGCACCAGCCGAAGATTTCCTCGTATGAATTCTTCCCGCGCTTTTTCGTCTCCCTTCAGAATCCTGTCAAACAGAGCCTTTTTCTCATCGGCTGACAATACCGGAAGCTTACTTGTATTTACCCCGCAGATTTCAACTTTGTTCATCAACATAACCCTACCTCCGAATGAGAACTGTCATTCACTGTATTAGTCTTTATATTGAGTATTGCCGCGCCGATTGTTTTTAAACTTGAAAAAAATACCATACGTCATACGATTCCGTATTTCTGATATTTGCCTTTTTGCCGGCGATATGATAAAATATGTTCACTTTTTATGAAAGGCAGTATATTTGGATATGTTCTGTAAGACCGGCTTCAGATATGCCGTGATTTTTATCGTATTGTTGTCGCTTTTTATTTTGCCGTATGGTCTTTTCCGGCGGCTTCCGGCCGCCGCGGAGGTTAGAACGGAGTCTGCTGCGGAAAATCTGATCCCTTCCGCGAAGCTTCGCCTCTCCTCTGGCGCAGATCCTGGCTCTGCTGCGGACGGTCAGGTTTCTACTGTGCTGTTCGTCGAAACGGGCGATACGATTCGAATTGAAACGGAGCGGCCGGCGGAAGGGCTTTACGTCATCTGGGACGATCTTCCCGGAGCATGGACGCTGACGGAAGGCGGCAGGCGGCTTCCCTGCGGCCGGAACGCCGTGCTTCATGAGTATATCCCGCTAAGCGGAACGCAGAATGAATTTTTCCTGGAGCTGCCGCCAGGTTCTGCCGTATGCGAAATCGCCCTTTATACGGATGGGCGGCTGCCTGATTCCGTTCAGATCTGGGAACCGCCGTGCGCGCAGGCAGATCTGCTCCTTTTTCCTACGCACGGGGATGACGAGCATCTTTTTTTCGGCGGGATCATGCCATATTATGCCGGAGAACTAGGCCTCAAGGTTCAGGTTGCATATTTAACAAATCATAAATTCACCGAAAAACACCGCGTTCATGAAATTCTCGACGGTTTGTGGACCGTCGGGGTGCGCGCTTATCCGGTATTTTCGGATTTTCCGGACGTTTACGCAGGCAGCCTGGAGGAGGCTGAGCGAATTTATGAAAAAGAGGCGGTTGCCGCCTGGCAGGTGGAAACGATCCGGCGCTTTCGGCCGTCCGTGATCGTCGGACACGACTTTGACGGAGAGTATGGTCACGGGGCCCACATGCTGAATGCGCGCATGCTTGCAAAGGCTGTGCCGGCTGCGGCGGACGCCGCGCAATATCCAGAATCTGCCGCGGAATACGGAGTCTGGGATACGCCCAAATTGTATATTCATTTGTATGAGGAAAACACGCTGTATCTGGACTGGGAAAATCTGAAGCTGTCCGCCTTTGGCGGAAGAACAGCGCTTGAAATGGCGCGCGAGGGGTATCGCTGCCATCTTTCCCAGCAGCACTGGTCTTTTGCCGTCCGGACGGACGGGTATGGCGACTGCCGCTGTTTTGGACTGTACCGGAGTACGGTCGGCGCCGACGTACAGAAAAACGATTTATTTGAAAACATCCGGCTTGAGTCGGAGCCGACGCCAGAGCCGACGCTGGAACTCACGGCGGAGCCGACGGCTGTGCCAACTGCTGCGGCTGAAACGGCGGCGTCTCCCTGTCCGGAATTTTCGCCTGCGGCTTCAGAAACACACGGTCCGACAAATCCGCAGCGGCTGTCCGGAGCGGCCGCTTCAAGTGCTTTGTGTCTTTCCGGCGCGCTCTGCACCGTCCGCGCCGTGCGGCATACTAAGAGAAAATAAGCGTTTCCCGGATCGCTGTTCGGATCTATTGAGGAAGGAGCAAAAACAAAATGGAATCGAAAACAAGAAAAAATTTTTTAAAAATTTTTCGACGGGTTCTGGTCTGCGCTGGGACGTTGCTGCTTTATGTTCTTGTCATTACATATCTTTGCGGCGCTTTATGCTGCTACGGCCCATCCGAAAAAGCGCGCGATCTTTTTGTAAATTCCATGCTGGAAACGAGCGCAGCCAAATTTGTGCCGTATCTTTATTTCAGCAGGAGCCGCGTCCAGGAAATTACGGGAAAGAACCGCGTGATACGCACGGAGGAAATTACGAATCCAGAGCTGATTGAATTTGCACGGCCGACAGAAGCTCCAAAGCCTTCCGCCGCGCCGTCGGGACCGCCCGCTCCGACAGGCAGCATGGCGGCGGAGGCCTCTCCGGTTCCGACGCCGTCGCCAAGCCCTGCGCCTGTGGAAGAACGCGCTTATGGCGCTTTTAAGCTTTCTGAAGAAGACGGCATTGAGCTGTACGAAATCAAAACGCAATTGTACAATGGAAATTTGATGATTATCCATGATCCCTCTCGCGTTACAATCGGTATGAGCCATGATGAATACAGCTACGATAAGCCGGGCCGCACGCTTCCCGAAATCGCACAGCGGTATGACGCTGTAGCGGCGGTTAACGGGGGAGGCTTTGAAGACGACGGCGGTATGGGAACGGGAAGCGCGCCGTACGGGCTGGTGATTTCGAACGGCAAAATGAAATGGGGAGTGCCCGAATACAAATATGAGCTCGTCGGTTTTACAGAGAATAATGTGCTGGTTGTCGGTTATATGAGCGGCAGCAAAGCGCTGGAAATGGGAATCCGCGACGCGCTTTGCTACGGGCCGACCTTAATTGTGAACGGAGAAAAGGTTGAAATGAGCGGCTACGGAAGCGGCGTTAATCCGAGAACGGCAATCGGTCAGCGCAAGGACGGCGCTATTTTACTGCTCGTTATCAACGGAAGACAGCTTTCTTCCCTCGGAGCGACCTACAGCGACCTGGCGTCGATTCTCTGGGATTTCGGCGCGGTGAACGCGGCCAACCTTGACGGAGGGACCTCTACAGGAATGTACTATAAAGGAGAAATTGTAAATCAAATTTTACGGCTGCGCAAGCTCCCTACGGCGGTGATTGTCATGGAGGCTCCGGAAGGGAGGGCTTCCAATGGATAAAAAGCGGCGCAGAGATCCGTTCTGGTTTGTTTATGGGATCGTGCTTTCCGTATTGCTTGTATGCGGCGCCTGCTTTCTGATTTGGCTGGGTATGACGCTAAGGGAATATCAGGAGACGGAAACGCTTCGCGAATCGCTGCAGGTTTCCGCGGCTTCGGAGCCTCCTTTTAAGACCTCTGCACCGCCGTCTCCCACTCCGACACCGCTGCCGACGCCGACCGAATCTCCTCCGACGCCGACACCGACCACCGCTCCAACGCCGTCTCCGACAGTGGATCCCCTTTTTGCGCAAACGGAGGGGCATGTCCGGACGGTTTCAGAAGAAATTGCCGCATTTATTTCAGGGGAAAAAGATTTTCACGAGATTGCACATTTTTTTGCGGATGGCACAGCCACAAAGAAAACGCTGAGCAATTTTGTAAACGAATATTATATTCATCTGACCTCTTACGAGCTCAGCCAGTGGCAGATTACGAACTGGAAACGGGAAGGCGATGACGCTCTGTCCTGCCGCGTGCAGTTCCTGCTTACGGCGTACTGGCAGGAAACCGTTTCCGGGACGGATCAGATGGACTACCAGATGACGCTGAGGAAAATCGACGGCGAATGGCTGATTTATGAATTAAAGCTGTAAAGAAAAAGCAAACGGCGCAAAAAGGAGAATGCGCCGTTTGCCTGCTTGCCTGCGTCACCACCGTCACGGGAGAACGCTGCTGCTGGAATCGCAGTATATGCAGCGGTATATGCGATGCTCGCGGTCGGTCAGGCGGAAAACCTGATCCAGCTCCTGCTCTGTAGATGTGATGCAGCGCGGATTTTTACATTTTACAATATTGACGATGCGCTCGGGCAGAGACAGATGCTTTTTTGCAACCTTTTCGCCGTTCCGGATAATATTGACCGTGATGCTTTCGTCAAAATAGCCGAGCACGTCCAGATTAATATCAATCAGAGAGTCGATTTTAATGATATCCTTACGCCCCATTTTCTGGCTCTTTACATTTTTTATGATCGCCACGCAGCAATCCAGCTCGTCGAGCTTCAGATAACGGTACAGAACCATCGCGTTCCCGGCTCTGATGTGATCCAGCACGATACCGTTTTCAATTTTATCGATTACCATATATAACCCCTCCTGACATTACGGCAAAAGGCCGAGCAGCATCATGATGAGCGCCATGCGCATATATTTTCCGTTCTCTACCTGCTTGAAGTAACAGGCGCGCGGATCCCTGTCGATGCTGCGCGAAATTTCGTTTACGCGGGGCAGGGGATGCAGGATGCAAAGATCCTTTTTCGCAGCGGCAAGCTTGTCGGGCGTGAGAATGTAGCAGTCGCGCAGGCGGATGTAGTCTGCTTCGTTGAAAAAGCGTTCTCCCTGCACTCTTGTCATATAAAGAATATCCAGCTCCGGCAGCACGCTCTCCATGGTACGCGTTTCCTCGTATGGCATATGATTTTTTTCAACGATATCCGTTTTGATATAGTGAGGGATTTTCAATTCTTCCGGTGAAATAAAAACAAGGCGGATCCTGGTATAACGGGACAGGGCGCTGACGAGAGAATGCACGGTGCGTCCGAACTTCAAATCTCCGCAGAAGCCTACAGTAATGTCGTTAAAGCGGCCTTTCTCGCGATGGATCGTCAGCAGATCGGCAAGCGTCTGCGTCGGATGGTTATGGCCGCCGTCTCCGGCATTAATGATCGGGACATCCGAAACGGCCGCCGCCGCGACCGGAGCGCCTTCTTTGGGATGACGCATGGCAATGATGTCGGCGTAATAGCTTACGACTTTTACCGTATCGGAAACGGATTCGCCCTTCGCGGAGGAGCTGCTTGCGGCGGAAGAAAATCCGATCACCGAGCCGCCAAGCTCCAGCATCGCCGCCTCAAAGCTGAGCCTTGTGCGTGTGCTCGGCTCGAAAAATAAAGCGGCAAGCTTCTTCCTTTTGCAGATGTCCTGATATTGCTCGGCATTTCGAATGATATCTTCGGCGACAGTGATGAGGCGGCCGATTTCTTCTACAGAAAGATCTGTGATATCCAAAACGTGCTTCATTATTATGGCCTCCCTTTGATCCAGCTTTCGTCGGATGGATTATCGCGGAATGCTGCCAGACGCGGGATGTCGTTTTCCGAAATATACCCTGTCGCTGCGGCAGCCTGTATCACTGCGTCGAAATCCGTCAGGCTAATATTTCGGAGCTGCGCTTCCGCAAGCCGCTCCAGGCCCTTTTTCATGCCGTATGTAAAAATGCTGACTGCGCCGAGCACCTCTGCGCCCGCCTCGCGAAGCGCCTCCGCAACTTCAATAACGCTGCCGCCCGTAGAAATCAGGTCTTCTACGATTACGACTTTCTGGCCGGGAAGGAGGCGTCCTTCAATTCTGTTGTTTCTGCCGTGATCCTTTGCGCCGGAACGGACATATCCCATCGGCAGGTTCAGAATATGGCCGCAGATCGCTGCGTGCGCAATGCCTGCGGTGCTGGTTCCCATCAGAACCTCTGCATCCGGATAATACTCTCGGATCAGTTCACATAACCCATTTTCAATATCGCTGCGCACCTCGGGGGAGGTCAGTGTCAGCCGGTTGTCGCAATAGATCGGGCTCTTGATGCCGCTGGCCCAGATAAAAGGCTCGTCCGGCCTCAGAAAAACGGCCTTGATCGACAATAAATCGGCGGCAATTTGTTTTTTCCTGTTTTCCATACTTTTCATTCTCCTTCCGGTTCGTCGGTTAGAAAGTCATTGACGCATCTGTCGTAGGCGGCGGCCGGATCGGCGGCCGCAGTAACGGGTCTGCCCACGACGATATAGTCCGAACCAAGCGTTCGCGCCTGCCTCGGCGTCGTGATCCGTTTCTGGTCGTCCGCTTCGGCTCCGCGGAAGCGGATCCCTGGAGTGACCGTCAGGAACGCAGCGCCCTTCTCAGTAAAATGCCTGCGCAGCATACCGCTTTCAAGCGGCGAGCATACGACGCCGTCGAGGGATGCGGCATACGCATTTTCTGCGTATTTTAATATGGTATCGTTCATCGGGGACTGGATCAGAAGCTCGTCTCTGAGCATCGCGTCGTCCGTGGAGGTAAGCTGCGTCACTGCAATCAGCAGCGGAACAGCTCCTCCGGTGCGCGCCGCGCCCTCCAGAAGCCCCTCGCGCGCGGCCTGCATCATTTTGATTCCTCCGGCCGCGTGGACGTTGCACATATGAACGCCAAGCCCGGCGAGATTTGTCATCGCCTTCCGAACGGTATTGGGAATATCGTGCAGCTTCAGATCCAGAAAAATTTTGCTGCCCTGCGCTGCAATCCGCCGTACCAGCTGAGGCCCGGCGCTGTAGAAAAGCTCCATGCCGATTTTAAGAAACGGCCTGCGGCTGCCAAGCTTTTTTAAAAAGTCGAGCGTTTCTTCCTCCGAGGAGAAGTCGCACGCAATAATCACGTCTTTTGCCATTTTTAAAGAGCACCTCCGATAATATCGCTTAAATTCTGTATATGATACCGGTCCATTACAGCCGGCAGATCGCGGATGATATTTCTGCAGACGTAAGGATCGATCAGATTTGCCGCCCCGATCTGCACGGCGGATGCGCCTGCTTCCATCATCTCGAGAACGCCCTCCGCAGACGAAATGCCTCCCATGCCAATGACCGGGATCTTTACGGCGCTGCAGACCTGATATACCATTCTGAGGGCAATCGGGAAAACCGCTTCCCCGGAGAGTCCTCCGAATGTATTGGCCAGAACGGGACGTCTTTTTCCAGGATCGATCCGCATGCCCAGCAGCGTATTGATCAAACTGAGACCATCGGCGCCGGCCGCTTCGCAGGCGAGCGCAATTTCCCGGATATCCGTTACATTTGGAGACAATTTAATGAAAACTGGTTTTTTGGTCACTTTCTTTACGGCCGCCGTAACCGCCGCAGCCGATTTTGGATCGGTGCCGAAGCTCATCCCGCCGCCGTGAACGTTCGGACAGCTGATGTTAACCTCCAGGATTCCCACGCAGTCCTGTGTGTCCAGACGCCGGGCACAGTAGACGTATTCTTCCTCCGAAAAACCGCTGATGTTTGCTATAACCTTTTTGTAAAAATATTTCTGCAGCTCCGGAAGCTCGTGCGCAATGACGTGCTCAATTCCTGGATTCTGCAGGCCGACGGAATTCAGCATTCCGGCCGGCGCTTCTGCGATCCGAGGCGTTTCGTTGCCGAAGCGAGGCTCCTTCGTCGTTCCTTTAAAAGAAAACGAACCGAGCATATTGATATCGTACAGCTCTGCAAATTCTTTTCCGTAGCCGAAGCAGCCGCTCGCGGGAATGATAGGATTATCCAGACGGAGACCGCATAGCTCGACTGCGAGCCGTTCGTTGTAATATTTACTTACCATACGATTTCCTCCCTGTACAGCACTGGGCCGTCCTTGCAGATCCGTTTGCTGCCGTATTTCGTCCGGCAGCTGCATCCCATGCATGCGCCGAAGCCGCAGCCCATGCGTTCTTCAAAGGAATACTGTCCGCCGCATCGGCTGCCGGAATAGACCGCCTTCAGCATCGGGAGCGGTCCGCATGTATAGAGATAGTCATACGCGCCGCTGGTAAAAACGGGCGAATCCGTTACATACCCCTGTGTTACAACAGTAACTTCCGGAACAAGCGCTTTAAATTCCTGCTCCAGAAGAACCTCAGACGGTGCGTTGAAGCCCAGCAGAACCGCCGGGGTTTTTCCGGAGGCCCGTAATTCCTTTGCCAGCAAATACAGGGGAGGGCAGCCG
Organism: uncultured Clostridium sp.; assembly: GCA_900543695.1. Lineage (GTDB taxonomy): Bacteria > Bacillota > Clostridia > UBA1212 > UBA1255 > Egerieisoma. The sequence goes on from UQSG01000016.1 coordinate 53,998, forward strand.
ATTCCGCCTCCGATCAGAAGCGGCCTTTTGCAACGGACTCCGGGGTCAAACCCGTTTCCGAGATGCGTCAGTACGTCGAGCCTGCTGCCCGGAACGGCGGCGGCCAGAAGCTTCGTGCCCTTTCCCACGATTTTATACAGAATTGTAACAAAATCCTTTCCTGCATCGTAAACGGAGATCGGCCGCCGCAGAAAACAGCCGTCAATTTTAAGATTGACAAACTGACCTGGCTTATGGCCATCTAAGCCGTCTCCTTTCAGTGTCATTCGAAACACATCCGTTAGAATGCGCGTGTTTTCCGTAATTATTAGGTTATGCTGTTCCATCTGTCTTCCTTTCAAAAGCGCCGCGCTTATTCCGCGTCGATCGTGGAAACGCACATCGTGGTTTCCTCCAGTACGTCAAGCAGAATTTTTACCGTATCGAGCGCCGTAAACATCGTCACGCTGTTTTCGACCGCGCAGCGCCGGATCTTATACCCATCCGTTTTCTGAGAAGCAATGTCGATATCCCGCGTGCTGATGACGTAATTGACATGCCCCTGACGAATGGAGTCCAGAATCTCCGTGCTGCCGGAGCTGAGCTTTTTCTTAATGCGCGTTTTGATTCCATTGCTGCGAAGGAAGTTAGCGGTGCCTTCCGTAGCCTCGATATTGAAGCCCAGCTGGTAGAACCGCCGGATCAGCGGAAGCGCTTCTTCCTTATCCTTATCTGCAATTGTAACAAAGATTGTACCATAATTGACGACATGCATCCCCGAGGCGAGAAGCGCTTTATACATTGCCCGCGTCAGCTTTTTATCGTACCCGATCGCCTCACCGGTAGATTTCATTTCCGGAGAAAGATACGCGTCGAGATCGTCCAGCTTGGAGAAGGAGAAGGCAGGAACCTTTACATACCAGCGTTCCTTTTCTTTGGGATATACCGTATCATATCCCTGCTCCTTCAGGCTGCGCCCCAGGATTACGTGCGTTGCAATATCGGCCATGGAGTATCCCGTGGCTTTGGAAAGGAACGGCACGGTCCGGGAAGAACGCGGATTGACCTCGATCACATATACAGCATTATTCTTATCTACGATAAATTGAATATTGTACAGGCCGATAATTCCAATTCCGAGCCCCAGACGGATGGTATAATCAATAATCGTCTGCTTTACGGATTCGTCCACGCTGAAGGTCGGATATACGCTGATGCTGTCGCCGGAATGGATGCCTGTCCGTTCGACGTGCTCCATAATGCCGGGGATGAATACGTCTTTTCCGTCGCAGATCGCATCAACCTCCAGTTCCTTTCCGGAAATGTATTTGTCTACAAGCACCGGCTGCTTTTCGTCGACCTCCACTGCGGAGCGAAGATAGACCTTCAGCGCTTTTTCGTTTTGTACAATCTGCATGGCACGTCCGCCGAGCACATAACTGGGCCGGACGAGAACAGGGTATCCGATCTCAGCGGCGGCCGCGATTCCGGCCTCGATATTCGTGACAGCCCGGCCCTTCGGCTGCGGAATTTGGAGCTCTTCCATAATTTTTTCAAAGCAGTCGCGATTCTCCGCCTTTTCGATTGCCGCGACGTCCGTTCCGATGATTCTGACGCCGAGCGCGCCAAGTTTGTCGGCAAGATTGATCGCGGTCTGACCGCCCAGAGAAGCGATGACGCCCTCTGGCTGCTCGAGCGTTACGACGTTCATTACGTCCTCCACGGTCAAAGGTTCGAAATAAAGCTTATCGCTCGTGGTATAATCCGTGGAAACGGTTTCCGGATTGTTATTGATAATGATTGCGTCATAGCCGCTGCTTTTGATGGTTTGTACGGCGTGAACGGTGGAATAATCGAATTCAACGCCCTGCCCGATACGGATCGGCCCGGAGCCGAGCACAAGAATTTTTCGCTTCTGGCTTACTGCCGATTCGTTTTCCGTTTCGTAAGTAGAGTAGAAGTACGGGACGTAGCTGTCGAATTCGCTCGCGCAGGTATCGATCATTTTATAGACCGGTAAAATGCCGTTCTCTTTTCTGAGCAGAAAGATTTCCGATTCCGCCATATTCCAGACGCGCGCAATATATTTATCGCTGATTCCGAGCCGCTTTGCTTCTCGGAGCACGGAAAGCTCCCTGGGATGCGCAGAAAGAACTTTTTCAAAATCAATGATGTTTTTAAATTTGTCAAGAAACAGCATGTCGATTTTTGTGTGATTATGGATCAGGCCCAGATCCACATTGCTGCGGATCAGCTGCGCGATCGCGAAGAGTCTGTCGTCATGCCCGTCGCTGATGTAGCCGATCAGCTCTTCTGTCGTACAGTTGTCGAATTTCGGGAGATGCAGATGGTAGGCGCCGATTTCCAGAGAACGGATCGCTTTCAGAAGGCTTTCCTCGATGGTGCGGCCGATGCTCATGACCTCTCCTGTCGCTTTCATCTGCGTACTGAGCTTATTGGATGCGGTGGCGAATTTATCAAATGGAAAACGTGCGATTTTCGTTACTACATAGTCCAGAGAGGGCTCGAAGCAGGCCGGCGTATTTGCAAGCGGAATCTCGTCCAGGCGCATGCCTACGGAAATCTTGGCCGAAACGCGCGCAATCGGATAACCGCTTGCTTTAGAAGCAAGCGCCGAAGAACGTGAAACGCGCGGATTCACTTCTATTAAATAATATTTGAAGGAAAACGGATCAAGCGCGAATTGGACGTTGCAGCCTCCTTCGATTTTAAGCGCGCGGATCATTTTAAGCGCACTGTCGCGGAGCAGCTGATATTCCTTGTTGGTCAGCGTCTGACTCGGTGCCACCACGATGGAGTCACCGGTGTGAATGCCTACCGGATCGATGTTTTCCATATTGCACACAGTGATTGCCGTATCATTCGCGTCCCGCATTACCTCGTATTCAATTTCTTTAAAGCCTTTAATGCTTTTTTCGACTAATACCTGATGAACCGGGGAAAGGGCGAGCGCGTTTTTCGCAATCTCAAGAAGCTGCTGCTCGTTATCGGCAAAACCGCCTCCGGTCCCTCCCAGTGTAAATGCCGGCCGGAGCACGACCGGGTAACCGATTTCGTTTGCGGCTTCTTTTGCCTGCTCGATGCTTTCTGCAATTTCCGAAGGCAGAACGGGTTCGCCAAGCTCGATACACAGCTCCTTGAATTTTTCTCGATCCTCCGCTTTTTCAATGCTTTCAAAGCTCGTGCCGAGCAGCTCAACCTGGCATTCCTCCAGGATTCCTTTTTTATACAGCTGCATCGCAAGATTGAGGCCGGTTTGTCCGCCGATTCCGGGCAGAATGGCGTCGGGCCTCTCGTAACGCAGGATTTTGGCGATATATTCAAGCGTGAGCGGCTCCATGTATACTTTATCGGCAATGGTAGTATCCGTCATAATTGTAGCGGGGTTCGAATTCGCAAGTACGACTTCGTAGCCTTCTTCCTTTAATGCAAGGCAGGCCTGCGTGCCGGCGTAGTCAAACTCCGCAGCCTGTCCGATAACGATCGGACCGGAGCCGATTACCATAATCTTTTTGATGTCCGTTCTTTTAGGCATGGCTTCTGACCTCCGTTTCCAGCATTTCAATGAATGCTCCGAACAAATACGTGCTGTCCTGCGGCCCGGGCGCGCTTTCCGGATGATACTGCACGCTGAACAGCCTGTTTGTTTCGTCGGAAAGGCCCTCCACGGTGTGATCCAGCAGATTGATATGGGTGATTTTCAGTCCCGTTCCCTCTATCGAGGAGGCCAGTACGGCATAGCTGTGGTTTTGGCTTGTAATTTCGATTTTATCCGTAAGCAGATTTTTGACGGGGTGATTTCCGCCCCTGTGGCCGAATTTCATTTTATACGTTTTGGCTCCGTAAGCGAGCGCGATGATCTGATGGCCGAGACAGATTCCGAAGATGGGAAGACGGCCTTTTAAAATTTTAACCGTATGAATCACGGGCGCGGCGTCTTCCGGATTCCCGGGACCGTTCGAAATGAAAAGCCCGTCCGGGCGCAGCGCCAGGATTTCTTCCGGTCTTGTATCGTACGGCACGATCGTCACGTTGCAGCCGCGCCTGTTGAGATGACGGATGATATTATGCTTGATGCCGCAGTCGATGGCAACGACGTTGTAACGCGGATTTGCCGTTCTGGAATACCATTTTTTCTTACAGCTTACGCGAGAGACGGCATCCGTCCTCGGCCTGTCCGCCCGGAGCACGGCAAGCGCTTCTTCCAGAGGACATTCCGCTGCTGTCAGGAACGCTCTCTGACTGCCCTCGTCGCGGATAATCCTGGTCAGCATCCTAGTGTCGATTCCGCTGATTGCCGGAATATTATATTCGTTCAGAATTTCGGACAGCGTTTCGGTGTATCTGAAATTACTCGGAATATCATTGTAATCCCGCACCGCAAGGCCTCCGATTGTCGGGATCTTCGTCTCGTAATCTTCATCCGTGATGCCGTAATTTCCGATCACCGGATATGTCATCACAACGAGCTGATCCGTATAGGACGGATCGGAAACGATCTCCTGATATCCTACCATGGAGGTGTTGAATACAAGCTCGCAGACGGTGTCCCGTTCCGCTCCGAAGCTTTTCCCGTACAGCTCTCTGCCGTCCTGCAGTACGATTTTTCTGTTGCCGTTCATCGTACGATCCTCCCGTTTATCATTGTTGCAAGACATTTCCCGTAAAGCTCCATTCCTTCGTAGGGCATGCTTTTTCCCCTGGAACGGAATTCCTTCCTGTTTACGGTGAAACGCTCGCCGGTATCTGCTATGATTCCGTCTCCCGGCTTTGCGGGAATTCCGAAAATTTTGCGCGGACGGTCGATCATCAGCTCCGCAAGGCGCTCCATCGGGAAAATGCCCTTTTTCACAAAATTTGTATAGATTAACGCAAATGCAGTTTCGAGTCCGACAATTCCGTTCAGGCTTTTTTGAAAGCCTCCGCTTTTTTCCTCGTAAGAATGCGGCGCGTGATCGGTGGCGATCACATCGATCGTGCCGTCGCAGACGGCCTCGATCAGCGCGTCCCGATCGGCCTCGCCGCGGATCGGCGGATTCATTTTATAATCGCCGCTGTCCCGGACGTCTTTCTCTGTAAAAAGCAAATAGTGCGGAGCGGTTTCTGCGCTGACGGGCAGTCCGGCTTTTTTCGCCTCCCGGATGAGCCGGACGCTTTCTTTGGTCGAAGCATGGCACATGTGATATTGGCAGCCGGTTTCGCTTACGAGGGCCAGATCTCTCTTAAGCTGCAGGTACTCGCTTTCCGGGGTGCTGCCGCGGCGTTCGTCTTCGCAATGGGCAGCGATGATTTTATTAAGGGAGGCCGCCTTCCGCATGGCGGTGCGCATCATGTCCTCACTTTGCACGCCCTTTCCATCGTCTGTAAAAGCGATTACGTTTTCCGCGAGCGCGTCTAAGTCGGCAAGCTCGTTTCCGCGGGAACCTTTTGTAATACAGCCGTAGGGATAAACAGGAATCTTTGCCGTTTTTTCTATGATTTCGGTCTGCCGCTTCAAGCCGGCGATACAGTCCGGCGGGGGATCAAGATTCGGCATGCTGCATACGGCGGTAAATCCGCCGGCCGCGGCCGCCTCCGTTCCGGATTCGATCGTTTCTTTATATGAAAAACCCGGTTCTCTGAGATGAACATGTACATCAACGAAACCGGGTAAAATAAATAATTCACGAAAGGGATCTGTTTTGCATCTGTCGGCCGAATAAAAATAATGATCCGTAGCTTGTAAAGAAAAGAACTCGTCCGAGGGAAATAAAGAAAATAGTCCGCCCCTGCCGCCGCGGTCGTTTTCCGTTATGAAAATTTCTTTCACGGCGAACCTGCCGTTTTCGTAGACATTTGCATGTCTTCGAAGCATCCCCATTCGGCGCTCCTCCTTGTTTGATTTTCAATTCTTCATTATATCTGTAATTCCCTAAATTGTCAATTCCGGGGAATGTGAATTATTTATGTTATAAACCATTTGTGATAATGTCTCAATAAACCACAAGGGAAAATGTCCCAAAAG
>UQSG01000017.1 GCA_900543695.1 uncultured Clostridium sp.
TTATGATTTCATTTTCCCTCAATCCATCGGCTGACACCGGCAGATGAAAAGCGCATAACAAAAGCACGATACAGATCAGAAACTTTTTCATATTTGATTTTCAACCTCCAATTACTGTCTGAAGTATAGCGTAATAATGAATAAAAAGCAAATAAAAATAAAAGAAGCTTGACGCTGCCTGCGAACAAAATACTTCCCATGCGAAGGAGCTTTTGCGTTCCGGAGAGAGGCGTATCAGACGGCGCGCCGTTTTTGCAAGCAAATCGCGAAGTCCTGAACGCCTATTGTAAACCTGTTTAAAATAAAGGTTTACAATAGAAGCTTCTCATGCTATGATGGTTTCGATCGGGAGGTGAACCGTGTGAAGACGAAGGAACATTTGCTTGCGCTCTTTGAAAAGAATAAAGGAACTTATTTTTCAGGCGAAGAGATTGCCGCTGCGCTGTCCGTGTCCAGAGCGGCGGTATGGAAGGCTGTGCAAAGCCTGCGCAGGGAAGGCTACGAGATCGACGCCGTTCCGAATAAAGGCTACAGCCTCTCCTCGCAGACAGATATTCTTTCCGCGCAGGGAATCCGGAAATATCTTGAACCGGCCTGCGCTGGCGTGAAGCTGACCGTCTTACAGACGGCAGGCTCCACAAATGCGATTGCCCGCGAGCGGGCGGCTGCCGGGGCGAAAGAAGGGGATACCGTAATCGCAGCCTGCCAGACGAACGGAAAAGGAAGATTCGGACGCAGCTTTTTCTCTCCCGCCGAAACGGGAATTTACATGAGCCTGATTCTCCGCCCGGCTCACGGTTCCTCGCAGCGGGCAGTGAAGCTTACTACAATGGCCGCCGTTGCCGGGTGTGAGGCCATCGAAGCGGCAACGGGAGAGAAGGCGCAGATTAAATGGGTAAACGACCTTTATCTGAACGGAAGAAAGGTCGGCGGCATTCTTACGGAGGCCTCGCTCGGACTGGAAAACGATTTTCTGGATTACGTGGTGCTGGGGATCGGAATCAACGTATATCCGCCCGGAAACGGCTTCCCGGAGGAGCTGCGGCAGATTGCCGGCGCTGTGCTTCCCAAAGCGCGGAGCGACGGGAAAAATCATCTGGCCGCTGAATTTTTAAACCGTTTTATGTTCTATTACTCCGATCCGGAAAACGCAGACTATGCAGGTGAATACCGAAGGCGCAGTCTGGCGGTCGGCAAAGAAATACAGGTGCATTCCCACGGCGGCTCCAGAAGGGCGACGGCGCTGGATGTCGATGAGGAGTGCCGGCTCATCGTAAAATATGAGGACGGCAAAACGGACTGTCTGTCTTCCGGTGAAATCAGCATCAGGCTTACAGAAACAGGAGAATCGGTTTGAAAAACAATAAAACAACTAAAATGATTTTATGCGCCATGTTTGTGGCGCTGATTGCGGCGGGCGCATGGATCAGAATCCCGGGGCCGGTCGTGCCGTTTACGCTCCAGTACCTTTTCACCATGCTGGCGGGGCTTCTGCTCGGCGGCAAATACGGCCTGCTTGCCGTCTGCGTTTATATTGTCCTGGGTTTGGCCGGACTTCCGATTTTTGCGTCGGGAGGCGGCATCGGCTACATTCTTCAGCCGAGCTTTGGCTATATGATTGGGTTTGCCGTCGGCGCCTTTGCTACGGGGAGCATCGCGAACCGGACGGAAAACCCGGGATACCGGCGTCTGCTTGCGGCAAATTTCCTTGGCCTCGGAATCGTATATCTGTTCGGAATGGTTTACTGCTATTTCATCAGCAATTTTTATCTTGAAACGCCGATCGGCCTGCGGGCGCTTTTTCTCTACAGCTTTCTTCTGACGGTCCCCGGCGATATCGTATTGTGCGGCGTGGGGGCCGTTCTGGGAAAGCGGCTCATCCCCCTGCTCAAGAAGCTCAGGAGGTAATGCGGAGTTGGGTTTTATTACGCTGTTAAAGGAAAAAATTTACGCGGGAGAACAAATTACAAGGCAGGAAGCGATCCGCCTGCAGGAACAGCCGCTTCCGGAATTGTGCCGGCAGGCCGATGAAATTCGGAGAACATTCTGCTCTGATGGGTTTGATCTCTGTACGATCGTGAACGGAAAAAGCGGCAGATGCTCTGAAGACTGCCGTTTCTGCGCGCAGTCTGCCCGCCATCATACGGCTGCGCCGGAATATCCGCTGCTTTCTGCGGAAGCGCTTACCGTACAGGCCAGGGCGAATGACGCGCGGGGCGTGCTGCGTTATTCGATTGTTACATCCGGGAAGCGCCTGCCGGACCGGGAGGTGGACAGAATGTGCGATGCCGTCCGCCAAATCAGAGCGCAGACAAGGCTCGGCGTCTGCATTTCGTTCGGACTGCTTTCCGAAGCGCAGTACAGAAAGCTGAAGGAAGCCGGCGTCTCAAGAGTTCATAGCAATCTCGAAACCTCCCGCCGCTATTTCCCGAATATTTGTACGACACACACGTTTGACGACAAAATCAATGCGGTGCGTGCGGCGCAGGCAGCGGGGCTGTCCGTATGCAGCGGGGGAATCATGGGACTTGGAGAGACGCCGGAGGACAGAATTGATCTGGCGCTGACATTACGTGCGCTTGGGGTGAAAAGCGTTCCGCTGAATGTGCTGAATCCGATCCCCGGCACTCCGCTGGCACGGAACCAAAGGCTGACTGCGGAGGCTTTATGCCGGATTACTGCGGTGTACCGTTTCCTTCTTCCCGACGCCTCCATTCGCCTTGCGGGCGGAAGAGGACAATTGCCGGATAAAGGGCGGAGCTGCTTCCTGTCCGGGGCAAACGCTGCCATTTCAGGAGATATGCTGACGACCTCCGGCATCACGGTCGAAAAAGACCTTCAGATGTTAAAGGAGCTCGGATATCAGGTGAGGCGGGACGATGAGTAGAAATTTGTTTATCGCCGGCACCGGCACGGACGTCGGAAAAACCTTTGTTACCGGTCTGATTCTGAAAAAGCTGAAGCAGAGCGGGGCATGCGCCGCATACTATAAAGCCGCCATGAGCGGAAACCGGCCCGGTACGGACGGAAAACCGGTCCCCGGCGATGCCGTGTACGTCAAGGAGATTTCCGGAATCGAACAGCCGCTGGAAGAAATGTGCCCTTACGTTTACGAGTATGCGGCCGCGCCGCATCTGGCGGCCCGCCTTGAAGGAAATCCCGTTCGCATGGAGCGCGTGCTGGAAAAGTTTCATGCGCTTTGCCGGAAGTATGAATATGTGACCATGGAAGGCTCCGGCGGCATTCTCTGCCCGATTTGCTGTGCCGGGGGCAGAATGCTTCTGCTTGCGGACGTGATCAAGGCCTGCGGGCTCGGCTGCCTTCTCGTTGCCGGAGCCGGACTCGGAACGATCAACGATGTCGGATTGACGGCGTTTTATATGAAAGCAAGGGGAATTCCGCTAAAAGGAATCATTCTGAACCGGTTTCAGCCAGGAAATCGGCTGCATGAGGATAATTTGAAACAATGTGAAGCTGTCGCAGGCGTCCGGGTCGTGGCCTGCGTACGCGACGGCGCAGCGGAGCTGGAAATCCCGTCCGGACAATTGAAAGCACTTTATGAAGAAACGGAGGCGCCGAAGAATGATCTGGTATCCGTATGAACAGATGAAGACGATGAAAAAGCCATATCAAGTCATCGACGCGGAGGGGGTTTATTTATATACGGCCTCTCAAAAGCTGATCGATTCCGTATCCTCCTGGTGGAGCGTGATTCACGGATACAAGCATCCGGAGCTGAACAAAGCAATTTGCGAGCAGGTCGAGCGTTTTTCCCACGTAATGCTCGGCGGACTGACGCATGAACCCGTACAGCGGCTTTCCGATCGATTGCAAAGCTGGCTTCCGGGAGATTTAGATTACTGCTTTTTTTCTGATTCGGGAAGCGTTGCAGTGGAGGTCGCGCTGAAAATGGCGCTGCAATTTTACTTAAATCGCGGCGAATCACAGCGCACCATGGTCCTTGCTCTGGAACATGCGTATCACGGGGACACATTCAAAACGATGGAAGCCGGAGACGACGAGGATTATCATTTTATTCTGAAAGCCTGTGGACCGAGCCGATCTGTCGTTCATATCCCTACCGAAAGGAGCGCGCTGGAGGCGGCGTTCCTACAATATCATAACCGGCTGAACTGTTTTCTTGCGGAGCCGCTGCTCCAGTGCGCAGGAGGGATGCGGATGTACGATATCTCTTTCCTGAAGCGTGCGCGGGAGCTTTGCGATCAATATGGCGTGCTGCTTATCTTTGACGAGGTTGCAACGGGCTTCGGCCGTACGGGAAACCGGTTTGTGGCGGACCTGGTACAGCCGGATATCCTGGTTCTGGGGAAAGCGCTGACGGGAGGATATATTGGCCATGCGGTAACGGCAGCGAGCAAACGGGTTTACGATGGCTTTTATGATGACAATCCGGAGCATGCACTGATGCATGGGCCGACTTTTATGGGAAACGCGCTTGCCTGCAGCGCGGCGCTGAAATCCATCGAGCTTTTCGAACGGCACGATTACATGTCTAAGATCCGGAAAATTGAGGAAATTACACGGCGGGAAATGGATGGCTTTTCCGATCCGCGGGTGAAGGAAATCCGGATTATGGGAGCCTGCGTCTGCATGGAGGTCCACGATCCGGGCGCGCTCAGGGGGTATCAGCAGTTTGCCTTTGAAAGAGGCGTATTCAGCAGGCCGTTTTTAAAATACCTGTATGCGATGGTTCCTTACATTATAAAAGAAGAGGAGCTTGTGCAGGTGCTGGACACGATGAAGGCCTGGTTTGCCCGCCCTTGACAGGCGTGCGCCGATCCTCTACAATGATGCGGACTGAAATCTGGTTCGTCCTCCGCCTGGCGGGCAAACGAAAAAGGAAGGCTGTATGATGTTTCGTGAAATGCGCAGAAAAAAACAAGCGCTGTCTCCGGAGGAATGCGCCGCAATTCTGAATCGCGGAACTTCCGGTGTTCTTGCGCTCTCGGGAGACGGCGGTTACCCCTATGCCGTTCCGCTCAGCTATGGATACGATGGCGCGCGTCTGTATTTTCACTGCGCGCAAAGCGGGCATAAGCTCGATGCCATTCGCCGAAATTCCAGGGCGTCTTTTTGCGTGGTCGATCAAGACCAGGTCGTGCCGCAGGAATATACATCGTATTACAGAAGCGTCATTGTCTTCGGAAACATTCGGATTCTGGAAACGGATGAGGAGAAACGGACGGCGATTGAAAGGCTTGCCTTGAAATATGCTCCCGACGACAGCGCCGCGAACAGACAGAATATGATTGAACGCGAGTGGGAGCCTCTGTGCATGCTGGAGATGACGGCGGAGCATATCACCGGAAAAGAAGCCATTGAACTGGTAAGAGCAAGGCAGCAGACAAAATAACGGGTAAAAGGAAAGCCCGCCGGGGCTTTTGATTGTGCGGTAGGCCTGCGCAGCACAACGCAGGCCTGCCGTTTTTTTATGGAGGTATAGATATTATGAAAAAATCGGATTCCTTCCGCAGCTTTATCAAATATGCGTCGCTTAATGTAATGGGCATGATAGGACTATCGTGCTATATTTTGGCAGACACATTCTTCGTATCGCAGGGCCTTGGCACAAACGGTCTGACAGCGCTGAATCTGGCCATCCCCGTTTACAGCTTTATTCATGGAAGCGGACTGATGATCGGCATGGGCGGCGGTACGCGGTATTCCATTCTGAAAAGCTGCAGTGATCCTGTGGAAGCAAACCGTACCTTTACCGAAGCGGTCGCTCTTGCCGCCGTATTTGCCGCGTTTTTCCTTCTGATTGGAATTTTCTGCCCGGGCGCGATCGTTTCGCTGCTTGGTGCGGATGAAAACGTATTTGTAATGTCCGAAACATATCTGCGTGTCATTCTGCTGTTTGCTCCTGCGTTCCTGCTGAATAACGTGCTGCTGTGCTTTGTCCGCAACGACGGAGCGCCGCAGCGATCCATGGCGGCGATGATCGGCGGCAGTCTGTCCAATGTCGCGCTGGACTGGCTTTTCATTTTCCCGCTTCAAATGGGGATTTTCGGCGCTGCCTTCGCAACGGGACTGGCGCCGCTGATCAGCATGCTGATCCTGTCCCCGCACTTCTTCAGGAAAAGAAACGGATTCCGCCCTGTCAAATGCAGACTGGTGGGAAAAAGGCTGGCCGGTATCCTGTCCAGAGGCGTTCCGTCATTGGTTACGGAAGCATCCTCCGGCATTGTCATGATCGTATTTAACGCTATTATCCTGAAATTGGAGGGCAATCCAGGCGTGGCTGCATACGGCGTAATTGCAAATCTGTCTTTGGTGGTTATCGCCGTTTATACGGGAATCGCACAGGGAATCCAGCCTTTGATCAGTCGGGATTACGGCAGAAAGAACAACGCGGGCATCAGGGCCGTCCTGCGGTACGCCATGATTGCCATGCTTGTTTTTTCTGTTCTGATTTATCTTGGAGTGCTTTTCGGCGCGCCGCAGATCGCAGGCATTTTTAACAGGGAGCACGATGCGGTGCTGCAGGGCATCGCAGAAGAGGGGCTGCGTCTGTACTTTTCCGCCTGCCCATTTGCTGGCTTTAATATCGTTCTATCAATGTATTTTACTTCCTCGGAGCATCCGAGGCCTGCGCATCTTATTTCCATTCTTCGCGGGTTTCTCGTTATGCTTCCTGTATTTTTGCTTTCCAGAATATGGGGAATCCGCGGCGTGTGGTGTGCGTTTCCCGCAGCGGAGCTGATTGCAGCGGCAGCAGGAATAACGCTTTTTATTGCAATGAAAAAAGGGCATGCGGCGATCGGGAAAAGCAGGCAATCCTCCGACATTTCTTCCTCCAAAAAAAGATTGTAAAATAATCCGGCTCCGATTATAATGAAAGCCTAAAAGTTGTTGTAAAAAAACATATATAGGAGTTTTGCAAGATGACAAATGATGTTTCCTACAGAAAAGTACTGTGCCTGCTGGCAGGCGCTGTTGTGCTTCTGATGGTCGTTCTGGCTCCGAAGCCGCGGGCTGCATATGCGGAGGCCGCCCCGGCAGAACAGAACGAAGCGATTGATCCGACACAGTGGGTAGCGGTAGATGATCTGGGCCGGACGGTGGCGACTTACGAGGACACGGGTGCGCCGCGGCAGGACCGGTACGTTGGAATTTTTTACTGGACGTGGCATTATAATTTTGCGGGTAATAAAGCCGTCAATGTCAACAATGTAATTAAGGAGCATCCGGAGGCGCTGCATGATTACAATGCGGAAATCTGGAAGACGGAAAGCGGCCAGTGCTGGTGGAACGAATCGATTTACGGGTATTATTCCAGCACGGATAAATATGTTCTGAGAAAACAAATGGAGCTTCTGGCAGATGCGGGAGTGGATGTTCTTTTTTTTGACTGCACAAACGGCACCTTTTTGTGGGAGCAAAGCTGCTATGCGCTGTTCGAAGTGATTCTTGAAGCGAGGGAAGACGGAATCAACGCACCCCGCGTTTGCTTCATGCTTCCGTTCGCGGCAAACAGCGACAGTAAGCAGTCGCTGAACAATCTTTATAAAAGATTTTACAGCAAAGAGAAATACCAGGACCTCTGGTTCTACTGGGAGGGAAAGCCTCTGATCATGGCGCATCCGGATAACCTGTCTCCGGAAAGCGAAAGAGAAAAAGAAATTCTGGACTTCTTCACCTTCCGGAAGAATTGGGCCGGATATTTTGACGGAGATCAGTCCTCCGAGTATTGGGGCTGGCTGTCCGTATATCCGCAGGCGAAATATCTGAGACCGGATGGGACGGTGGAACAGATGACAGTGGGCGTAGCGCAGAATGCAAGCGAGCACGGCCTGGTTGCCATGAACGACTACAGGGGCGGTGTATACGGAAGAGCGTATTCCTCGGATATCGACGGAAAATATTCCTACACTTACACGTACAGGGATTCTGACATAACGGTCGATTCCGATATGGAAAACGCGCATTATTACGGCGTGAATTTTCAGCAGCAGTGGGACTACGCTCTGGAAACGGATCCGACGTTTATTTTTGTGACGGGATGGAACGAATGGACGATGGGCCGCTTTGAAACGTGGCAGGATTCTCCGAACGCTTTCCCCGATCAGTTCAATGACGAATATTCACGCGACTGCGAGCCGTCTAAAGGGGATCTGAAGGATTTCTACTATTATCAGCTCGTTTCCAACATCAGAAAATTTAAGGGAAGCGGCCAGCCGGTACGACAGAACGAAAAGCATACCATTGATATTAACGGCGATCTCAGCCAGTGGGATTCCATTTATACCTATAACCATTATGCAAATAACACGCCGGCGCGGGACGCGAAGGGCTTCGGAAGCTTGCATTATGAAAGTGATACGATGCGAAACGATATCATAAAAACAAAGGCAGCGTATGACGACGACAACATTTATTTTTATGTGGAAACGGCTGAGACGCTGACGCCGTCGAGCGATCCCGCATGGATGCGTCTGTTTATCGACACGGGGGCGGCCACGGCAGATTCTACAGACTGGGAGGAATTTGAATTTGTCGTCAACCGTCAGAACCCGGACCCATACGGCGCATATCTTGAACGAAGCACGGGCGGCTGGAACTGGGAGACGGTCTGCCAGGTTCCGTATTCTATACAGGATAACGTATTTCAGCTGGCGATTCCGAGAGAAGCGCTCGGCCTTACGGGAAATACTCTGAATTTTAATTTTAAATGGTCGGATAATATGCAGCCAGTAGACGGAGTGGAGGGAGATATCATGGATTTCTATCTGAGCGGCGATGTGGCTCCCGGCGGGAGATTTGCGTTCCGCTTCACGACGGATGAGATCATATATGCTCCGGATCGCGCCACTTCTTCTGTGAGACTGATTTTGGGCATTGCTGCGGCTGCCGTCGTTCTGATCTGCGCTGCAATCACGATTCCAATTGTGGTAAAACGGAGAAAAGCCGGAAAACAGAACGGATAAAATCAGAACGTTTGCTTTCCATTGGCGCTGTTGGATTCCTTATCGAAAGATAAGGAATTTTTCTGCAAGGGGATTGACATTGCTGTTGCCGGATGGTAACATGAACGCGGTTAGAGAAATCTAACCGAAATTTTTGCGAGCAAGTTAGTTTAAACTTACTGAAAGGCGATGGATAATAATGATGCCGTTAACGCTTGCGGCAGTCGGAGAGGAAAACATAATCCGGAAAATCGGAGGGAAACCGGAAGTGCGGGCGCATCTGGAAAATCTGGGCTTTGTAGCCGGGGGAATCGTCACGGTGATTTCAACAATAGGAGGAAACCTGATCGTCAGCGTAAAGGATTCCCGCATTGCGATCAGCCGCGAAATGGCCAATAAAATAATGGTATAAGGGATTTTGGCAGAAGAGGAGGAAATCAAATGAAAACATTGAAAGAGGCAAGGATCGGCGATACGGTCACCGTGCTCAAGCTCCATGGAGAAGGCGCGGTGAAACGCCGAATCATGGACATGGGCATTACAAAGGGCGTGGAGGTTCACGTGCGGAAGGTCGCTCCTTTAGGGGATCCAATCGAAGTAACGGTCCGGGGGTATGAGCTTTCAATCCGGAAAGCGGATGCGGAAATGATCGAGGTAAAATAATTTTTGCACTGGTGTTAGCTAAAACTAATTACGAGAGGAAGGAAGAAATGCAATGAGTATTAGAATTGCCCTCGCGGGAAACCCGAACAGCGGAAAAACGACATTGTTCAACGCGCTGACCGGATCCAACCAGTTTGTAGGAAACTGGCCGGGCGTAACGGTAGAGAAAAAGGAAGGTAAGCTGAAAAAGCATAACGACGTAATTATTACCGACCTTCCGGGAATCTATTCGCTCTCTCCGTATACGTTGGAGGAGGTAGTGGCACGGAATTATCTGATCAACGAACGTCCCGATGCGATTTTAAATATCGTGGACGGAACAAACCTGGAACGAAATCTGTATCTGACGACGCAGCTTACGGAGCTCGGAATTCCCGTTGTGATTGCCGTCAATATGATGGATATCGTTAAAAAGAACGGAGACAAAATCAATACGGCAGAAATGTCCCGCGCGCTCGGCTGCAAGGTCGTTGAAATTTCGGCGCTGAAGGGAACCGGGATTATGGAAGCAGCGGAAGCGGCAATCGAGGCGGCGGAGGGAACGAAAACAGTCCCGCAGCACAGCTTCAGCGGCGCGGTCGAACACGCAATCGCGCATATCGAAGAAGCCGCCGTGCATCATTTGCCTGCGGAACAGCAGCGCTGGTATGCGATCAAGATTTTTGAACGCGACGAAAAGGTTCTGGAACAGCTGAAGCTTGATCCGTCAGTAATGAATCACATAGAAGAAGACATAAAAGCCGCGGAGGCAGAGCTGGATGACGACGCGGAAAGCATTATCACAAACGAACGCTATATTTACATCGCTTCGATTATCCAGGGCTGCATTCAGAAAAAAAGCGCCGGAAAGCTTACGACCTCCGATAAGATCGATAAAGTCGTTACGAACCGGTGGGCGGCGCTCCCGATTTTCGCAGTCGTAATGTTTATCGTATACTATATTTCGGTAACAACCGTCGGAACCTGGGCCACGGACTGGGCAAATGACGGCGTATTCGGCGACGGCTGGCATCTTTTCGGAATCGGATCCTCTGCATTTGACGAAGACATGACGGAATATGCGGAGGAAAACATCTGGACTGACGAGCTCACTGCCATTGTAAGAAATGCCGGGGAAGCAGGCGTCGTAGGCGCAGACGAAATGATGAGTGCGATCGAGGATCAGGACTTCGGCGCGTTCGACGAGGCTTACGGCACGTATGCAGACGCGCTGGCAGAAAAAAATTATGACATTTCGGGAATCGTAGACGCGGCGATGGAGAATGCGCCGGATACGTCCGAATACGGCGTATGGGTTCCCGGTATCCCTGTTCTTGCGGAAAAAGGACTGGATGCCCTGCACTGCACCGACTGGCTGAAGGGCTTGATCCTTGACGGTATAATCGGCGGCGTAGGAGCAGTTCTTGGCTTTGTTCCGCAGATGCTGGTCCTTTTCATTTTCCTTGCTTTCCTGGAGTCCTGCGGATACATGGCGCGGATTGCGTTCGTCATGGACCGTATTTTCCGGAAATTCGGCCTTTCGGGAAAATCCTTTATCCCGATGCTGATCGGAACGGGATGCGGTGTTCCCGGAATCATGGCGTCGCGTACCATTGAAAACGACCGCGACCGGAAAATGACGATTATGACAACGACCTTTATTCCGTGCGGAGCGAAGCTCCCGATTATCGCGCTGATTGCCTCGGCGCTGTTCGGCGGAGCATGGTGGGTCGCGCCGAGCGCATATTTCCTCGGAGTGGCGGCAATCATCGTGTCGGGAATTATTCTGAAAAAGACCAAGATGTTCTCCGGAGATCCCGCGCCCTTCGTTATGGAGCTGCCGGCGTATCACTGGCCCACCTTTGGAAATATCATGCGCAGCATGTGGGAGCGAGGAAGCTCGTTTATGCGCAAGGCCGGAACGATCATCCTGCTTTCCTCTATTATAATCTGGGCAGGCTCCTGCTTTGGATTTGTGGATGGAGGCTTTACGTTCAGCCTGGAAATGGAGCTTGAAGCGAGCATACTCGGCAAAATCGGAGAGGGAATCAAATGGATCTTTGCGCCGCTCGGCTTCGGAAACATCAAAGCGGCGATTGCAACGATCATGGGACTGGTTGCAAAAGAAGAGGTGGTCGGCGTGTTCGGCGTGCTTGATTTCGAAGGAATGACAAAGCTTGCCGCTTACTCCTTCCTGATCTTCAACCTGCTCTGCGCCCCCTGCTTTGCCGCAATCGGCGCCATTAAGCGCGAAATGAACAGCGCAAAGTGGACCTGGTTTGCAATCGGCTATCAGTGCGTATTTGCCTATGTGATTTCCTTTATTGTATACCAGCTCGGCATGCTGTTTACCGGAAACGCCAATATTGCGGGGACCATTATCGCCCTTGCGCTTACGGCCGGGATGCTGTACCTGCTCTTCCGCCCGTATAAAGAAAGCAGCAGGCTGACGGCAAAAGTAAAGGTATAACCATTTTGAAAGGAGGGGATCTGACGATGCTGCGTTTTCTTGCAGATTATTGGGGAACGATCGTGATCGGAGCCGTGCTTGCGGCAATCGTCATCGGAATTATTATAAAGTTATTTAAAAACAGGAAAAATGGGAAGTCCTCCTGCAGCTGCGGCTGCGAGCATTGCCCGTCCTCCTGTGCATGCCACAAGAAATAGCTGCAGACATTCCTATATAAAATTTTCCCCCTTGACAAACGAGAGCGCCCGGCAAAGGCCGGGCGCTCTCACTGTCTGCAGGGAGCAGGAAAGCGGGGAATCGAAAAGACCGCAAAGGTGTACAATTTTTGACAGCTCTTCCATCGTTGACAAGCTGTAAGCGTTCCGCTACAATGAACCCGGGTTTCCGGCAGAACGAAGATATGCAGGAAAGAGGCACGGATTTTTCTTTCGACTGTTGAGAAAAAATTGATTTTTTTGCTGTAAATTAATTTGCGGACGGGCCGTGTATCACCCTTCCGCTAATTCATTGCCCGGAATCCGTCGCACCGGAGAAACCAGGAGAGGAAGAACAAAATGCAGTTTGATTTCACGCCAAAACAAAAGAAAATCATTTCTGTTTCCTGTATCGCGGTGTTTCTTCTCTTTTCTGCTTTGATTTGCTGGTTTGTGGGAAGACCAATGCTGAAATTTGTATCGGAGCCGGAGAAATTCCGCGCCTGGGTAGACGGGCATGGAATTTATGGAAGGCTTGCTTTTATAGGCATGATGGTGCTTCAGGTATTTATCGCTATTATTCCTGGAGAACCGCTTGAAATCGGAGCGGGATATGCGTTCGGTATGTGGGAGGGAACGCTGCTTTGCATGGCTGGAGCGCTGATTGGAAGCGCGCTTGTATTCCTGTTTGTCCGTCGTTTCGGAATCAAGGCGGTGGAGGTCTTCTTTTCCAGGGAAAAAATCCGTTCCCTGCGTTTTCTCCAAAACCAAAAGAAGCTGAATTTATGGGTATTCATTATTTTTGCAATTCCCGGTACGCCGAAGGATCTGCTTTGCTATTTTGTCGGGCTTACGGAAATGCGGTTCGCCAATTGGATGCTGATTATTTCCGTTGCCAGAATTCCGTCTGTGATTACTTCCACAATTGGCGGAAATGCGCTCGGCATGAAAAACTATCTGTTCGCAATCATCGTATTTGCTGCGACAATGCTGATCAGTGCCGCAGGAATCCTGATTTACCGTATTATTTGCAAAAGACACGAGGGAAAAGCGCATGAACATTCCAGTGACGATTAAATATGTTAATCTTATCATTTCCGCATTATTCTGCTGCTGCTATGCGTACCAGCTTTTTTATATCCTGGTACCGTTCTTCTCCGGCAGACGGACGCACGGGCCCGCAAAATACCATAGATACGCTGTACTGATTGCGGCGCGGAACGAAGAGGAGGTACTGCCGCATCTCATCGAAAGCATCCGGAAGCAGGATTATCCCGGAGAGCTGATTGAGATTTTTGTCGTCGCAGATAATTGCACCGATGAAACCGCCGCGGCGGCCGCCAACTGCGGCGCGCATGTTTACCAGCGCTTCCACAGGACGCGGATCGGGAAGGGCTATGCCCTGGAATTCCTGCTCCAGAATATTTACGGTGATTACGGAAAAGAATACTTCGACGGCTTTTTCGTGTTTGACGCGGACAATCTGCTTGCGGAGAATTATATCACGGAAATGAATAGGGTCTTTTCCGATGGCTTCCAGATCGTAACGAGCTACCGGAATTCCAAAAATTACGGCGATAACTGGATTTCCGCAGGGTATGCGCTGTGGTTCCTGCGGGAATCGAAATATCTCAATCAGGCGCGAATGACGCTCGGCACAAGCTGCGCCGTATCAGGAACCGGTTTTTTAATGAGCAGCGACATTTTGCAGGAGTGCGGCGGCTGGAAATTTTATCTTCTGACGGAGGATATTGAGTTTACGGTACATAACGTTGTGAACGGGGAACGCATCGGGTACTGCCGCGACGCGGTGCTTTATGACGAGCAGCCCGTAAAATTTTCCCAGTCCTGCCGACAGCGGCTGCGGTGGGCCAGAGGCTATCTGCAAGTGCTCCGCAAATACGGCCTGCGGCTGTTCCGCGGCATTTTCCGGAAAAAAGGGTTTGCGTGCTTTGACATGATCATGGCGATCATGCCGGCGTTCCTGCTGTCCTCGCTCGGACTCGCAGCAAATCTCGTCCTGGGGACGGCGGGCCTGATACAAGGCCGGGGAATCGGTATTCTGGCGATCGAACTGGTGAAATCCTTTTTCAGCAGCTATCTGTTCTTGTTTGGCTTGGGCCTGATTCCGCTGATTACGGAGTGGAAGAAGATTTATACGAAAAAAATCAGAAAAATTTTATCGGCTTTTACGTTCCCGATTTTTATGATAACTTATATTCCTATCACAATTGCCGCGATGTTCAGGAGGGTGGGCTGGAAACCGATCGAGCACAAAGCGGCTGTGACGCTGGAGCAGGTCAAGGGAGCCCCCGCAGTGATCAAGCTTGGAGCGGATCATCTGGTTGCCGAAGGAGGGACACGAAATGGCACAGACGATATTGGCGGTAGATGACGAGAAGGATATCGCTGAAATGCTGAAATATTACTTTACAAAGCAGGGCTATCGCGTGATCACGGCGCAGAACGGCAAAGACGCGCTGAAATTTGCAGAAAAAAAGCCGGATCTGATCCTGCTTGATATCAATCTGCCGGATTTAGACGGGCTGTCCATCTGTGAAAAAATCAGAGATTTCGTATCCTGTCCGATTATTTTTCTGACAGCGCGTATTGAGGACGGAGATAAAATCAGGGGCTTTGCCGCAGGCGGAGACGATTACGTAATCAAGCCGTTTTCTATGGATGAGCTGGGCGCTAGAGTCGCCGCGCACCTGCGCAGAGAGCTGCGGCGCTCCGGCGGGTCGGAGGTGCGCTTTGATGAAAATCTTGTGATCGACTACAGCGCACGCCGCATATTTTATCAGGGAAAAGAACTCCTCTTTGCCAAAAAAGAATTTGATATTATTGAATATCTGTCGCAGCATCCGGGACAGGTATTCGACAAGGAAACGATCTACGAGCGTGTGTGGAGCTATGACAGCGAGGGGGAAAGCTCCGTCATAACGGAACATATCCGGAGAATCAGGGCCAAATTTTCCGCCGCAGGAGCCGGATCGTATATCGAGACGGTGTGGGGGTGCGGATATCAGTGGGCCAGATAACCAGAAAGCTGCGCAGCCTGCCGGTTCGCGCTTCTTTTGTAATATACGCGCTGCTTGCGCTGGTAGTCGCGCTCCTGATCTGTTCTATCCTGATAAATCTGCTTGAGCGCAAAAGAATGAACATTTATTTCAAATACAGCAGCCTGTCGCGAATCTATAATGTACCGGAAAACGGCTTCGTTGAAATAACTTATATGGATGAGGGCGCAGTTTACGACATTTATAACGAGGACGGCTTGCAGGTAAATACGTTTACGGTGTCGTACCGCGAACGTGTCGAAACCGTTTTCGATGCAGAAAACCCCGATGAGATCGAATGCCTTTCCGTGCCTCCCGTGTATTCGGAGGAAGACGAGACGCTGGAGACGATTCTTGAAATTCTTCAGATTCTTACGATCCCTGTGGTATTCTGCGGCAGCATGATCGTATGCGCCTTCCTGTTCTACCGGAGGAAGCTGAAAAAGCCAATCGAGCTTTTAGCGGAAGCTTACCGGAAGGTGGCGGAGAATGATCTTGACTTTGTACTGCGCTATGACAGTATGGATGAAATGGGAAGACTGTGTGAAGCGTTTGAGAAGATGCGAAGCAGCCTGAATGAAAATAACAGAGAAATGTGGCGTCAGATGGAAGAGAGAAAACGCCTGAACGCCGCTTTTTCTCATGATCTGAGGACGCCCCTGACCGTACTCAAGGGGCATGCGTCCATGCTGCTTTCTTCTCTGCCGCAGCACTCCCTTCCGCAGGAGGAAGTGATCGGGGAAGTCCGTACGATGGCTGCACATATCAGCCGCCTGGAAAAATACGTGGAGGCTATGACGCAGCTGCAGCGGCTGGAGGATATTGAGATCCGCAGGGAAGCGGTCGACGCCGCAGAACTGATCGGCGCGCTCCAAGAAACCGCCGGGATTCTCTGCGGAGATAAAACGCTGCTTTCCTACGATACTGTGGAGGGAGGATCGTTTCGGCTCGACGAGGAAGCAGTTTCCCAGGTTTTTGAAAATCTTCTTTCAAACGCGGTCCGCTATGCGGAGCAAAAAGTCGAGATTACGTTCCGAACCTCCGCGCAATTTTTCTGCATTGAGGTTTCCGACGACGGAGCGGGCTTCTCCTGCGCCGGACTGGAGCAGGCGACGGCGCCTTTTTACCGGGAAAAGCAGGAATTTGGCGATTCGCATATGGGAATCGGACTCAATATCTGTAAAATCCTGTGTATCAAACATGGCGGATATCTTTCGGTGGCGAACAGGAAAGAGGGCGGCGCCTGCGTTACGGCTGTTTTCGCGGTTTAATCTGGAAGCGAATACGGACGAGAAAAGGATGCCTCCCGCTCTGCCCGCATCTTTTCTGTAAGAAGCTCCAAATTAGCTACGGTTGTTTTATCTATGAAATGTTCGATTTTTTCAACCTGCTCCAGCTCGTTCTCGGAATGGTTCAGGAGACACAGAAAGTCATGGAGAACTTTATGACGGTGCAGCAGATAACGGCCGGCTTCCTGTCCTTTTTCCGTAACCACAATATATCCGTATTTTTTAAATTCGATATAGCCCGCGTCCCTCAGGTTGTTTACCATTTTAGACGCGGACGGGGGCTTGACGTGCAGGCTCCCGGCAAGCTCGCTGATGCGGACTACCTCGTTGCCCTGCAGAAGCCGGCAGATCATTTCCAGATAATCCTCCATGGAGGAAGTCAGTTTTTCGTTTTCGTTCCGGCTGTATCCTTTTAAGGTGTAAAACCCGCCGCCGCTTTCCATATCTGCAGATCACCGCCGCACAAATGTTAATATAATAGCACTAGGAAAGAAAGTTTCCTTATTCAAATATATTACGAGGTGTATTCTTTATGACGGAAATAAATTGCTTGAATGATATAGAGCCGGGGCAGACGGCAAAGGTCAGGGAGCTCCTTTCGACAGGCAGCATCCGCAGACGGCTGCTCGATATTGGTCTGATTGAAAATACGGAGGTGGAATGTCTCGGCAGAAGTCCCGCCGGAGATCCGTCCGCCTTTCTGATCCGGGGCGCGGTTATAGCAATCCGCAGGGAAGATTGCAGGAATATATTGATTGTAAAAGAACGAGGAGGAAAAGAATGGGTTTGACGAATGAGTCTGTCGGAATGCATGCGGTCGATTCCGGACTGATGATTAAAAAACAGACGCCGGAGGACCGGGTGATCGCCATTGCGGGCAATCCCAATGTGGGGAAAAGCACGCTTTTCAACAATTTAACAGGAATGAATCAGCATACGGGCAACTGGCCGGGAAAAACAGTTTCCAACGCGCAGGGATACTGCGCGACGAAAAAGCGGTCTTACGTGCTGGTGGACATTCCCGGAACGTATTCTCTCATGGCGCATTCTGCCGAGGAGGAGGTGGCCAGAAATTTTATCTGCTTTGGGCATCCGGATGCCGTGGCCGTCGTCTGCGACGCCACCTGCCTGGAGCGGAATCTGAACCTGGTGCTTCAGACGCTTGAAATTACGGACCGCGTCATAGTATGCGTGAATCTGATGGATGAGGCCGAGCGCAAGCACATTAAAATTGATTTGAAGGGCCTTTCCGATCGGCTTGGAGTGCCTGTTGTCGGAATTACGGCGCGGAAGAAAAAGACTCTTACGCTTTTTCTGAAAGAACTGGACGAAATCACGGAGGCCGGGCGCTCTCTGCAGCCATACCGCGTAACGTATGCCGAAGAGATCGAACGCGCCGTTTCGGTGATAGAGCCTGTGCTCCGCAAAAAGCTTGCAAACGGGCCGGATCCCAGGTGGGTGAGCCTCAGGCTGCTGGATTTCGATGAATCTCTGCTTCGGGAGCTGAACGAGGCGCTCGGAGAGGATCTTTTACTGGACGGAGAGGTTTCGGCCGCCATGGAACGAGCCAAAGCGCTGCTCGGCACAGTGCCGCCGGAGGATCTGATCGTATCCGGCCTTGTCGCGGCTGCCGAGGAAATCTGTAAAGAAACGGTTCGGTACGACAAAAGCACGTATCATGCGGCAGACCGCCGGATCGACCGCGTGCTTACGGGAAAACGATTCGGTTATCCGGTCATGATACTCCTTCTGGCGTTTATTCTCTGGCTGACTATTACGGGGGCAAATTATCCGTCTCAATTGCTTTCCGAAGGCCTGTTCTGGATCCAGGACAGACTGACGGATTTCTTTCGGTATGTCGGCGCGCCGGAGTGGCTGCACGGAGCATTGGTGCTCGGCGTGTACCGCGTGCTGGCATGGGTCGTTTCCGTAATGCTGCCGCCGATGGCGATCTTTTTTCCGCTTTTTACGCTGCTCGAGGATGCGGGGTACCTGCCGCGCGTTGCCTATAATCTGGATAAACCGTTTCAGAGATGCCGTGCGTGCGGCAAGCAGGCGCTGACGATGTGCATGGGATTCGGCTGCAATGCGGCGGGCGTCGTAGGCTGCCGCATTATCGATTCCCCGCGGGAACGCTTGATCGCAATCCTCACAAATAATTTTGTTCCCTGTAACGGGCGTTTTGCGCAACCAAGCAAAGGGAAACAAACCGCTTGCTTTTTTTTCTGAAACGGCTAAAATAAATGACGCTTCTTTTACATAGCATAGTCACAGATGGAATATTGGGGATGAATCGTTTTGAAACGCTCGTTTGAGATCGATATGTGTAATGGGCCGCTGCTGGGGAAAATTCTGCTTTTTTCCGTGCCGCTGATGCTGTCGGGTATTCTGCAGCTGCTCTTTAATGCGGCGGATATTGTAGTGGTAGGTCAGTTCGCCGGGAACGAGGCGCTGGCGGCAGTTGGATCGACCGGCTCCCTGAACAACCTGATCGTTAACGTATTCATGGGACTGTCTATCGGCACCAGCATTATGGTGGCCCGGTATTACGGCGCGCAGGACTGGAAAAGCATACGGGAAATTGTCCATACCTCCATGCTTGTCAGCTTTATCTGCGGCGTCGCTTTGATTTTTATCGGGATTTTCCTGGCGGCTCCTCTGCTGGAGCTGATGGGAACCCCGCCGGAGTGTCTGGATCAGGCGGTTTTATATATGCGCATTATTTTTATCGGAATGCCGGCGCAAATGGTTTATAACTTCGGAGCTGCCATTCTGCGCGCCGTAGGCGACACACGGAGGCCGCTGCTTTTTCTGCTTGCCGCGGGGATCGTCAATGTACTCCTGAATCTGTTTTTTGTAATTGTATTTCATATGGATACGGCCGGAGTGGCGCTGGCTACGATTATTTCCCAGAGTATATCTGCCGTCCTGGTCGTTCTCTGCCTGATGCGAAGCCACACGCCTTACCGCCTGCGCTTCAGAAGACTCAGGGTGAGAAAGGCGCAGCTGCTTCAGATCATCCGGGTCGGGCTGCCCGCAGGCATCCAGGGCGCTGTTTTCTCGGTCTCTAATGTGCTGATCCAGTCCTCTATTAACTCGTTCGGCTCTCTGGCCGTCGGCGGAAATACGGCTGCCAGCAATATAGAAGGCTTTGTCTATACGTCCATGAATTCCTTGTATCAGGCGTTGCTCAGCTTTACCAGCCAGAATGTGGGAGCCGGAAAGCTGCAGCGCGTCGTTCCGATTCTGCTTCGATGCCTGGGAGTTGTTCTGACGGTCGGCGTCGGGCTGAGCGGCCTTGCGCTTTTATTTAACCATCAGCTGCTCGGAATCTATTCCTCCGACCAGGAGGTTATCCGCTACGGACTGGGGCGCCTGGAGGTTGTCTGCGCAACTTATTTTCTTTGCGGGATGATGGATGTCGTCTGCGGCTCCGTACGCGGTCTGGGCTCCTCGGTCGTTCCGACGATCGTATCTCTTACGGGCGCCTGCGGTCTGCGGATTCTGTGGATTTACACGATCTTTGCGGAAAATCGTACCTTATTCTTCCTTTATCTTTCTTATCCCATTACATGGGTGATTACATTTTCCGCGCATCTTGTCTGTTTCTTTATTTTCCTGCACCGGAGAAAAAAACGGGCGGCGCAGGCTTTGCAGGAGCTTCCGCAGGATGCTTCCGCCTAGAGCGCTTCCGGGCGGAAACGTTTTACTTTCCCGCGCAGTATGATATAATGCCGCCATAAAAGAAAGAAAAAGGGATGATTGAAAATCAAAACGGGAATGACAAGCGTAACATTTCGGAAGAAAAGCGCGGAGGACGTGATCGCGATCGTGAAAGAGGCCGGCCTGGACGGAATTGAATGGGGCGGAGACATTCATGTGCCTGCAGGCGACCTTGGGACTGCAGAACGCGTCCGTGAGTCCTGCAGGCAGAACGGAATTGAGATTCTTTCTTACGGCTCCTATTACCGGGCCGGAGAGCAGGAACGGTTCCAGCCTGTATTGAGGACGGCAATCGTGCTTGGCACGCAGACCATCCGCGTGTGGGCAGGAACTTTGAGCTTTGAAAAAATGCCGCGGGAGGAGCTGCTGCGCATGGCGGCCCGTCTGCGCGAGGCTGTTTCGGCGGCGCGGGAGGCCGGTATTACGGTGGCGCTTGAGTATCATCGCGGAACGCTGACGGAAACGAAGGAGGGAGCTGCGGCGCTTTTGGATCAGGTCCCCGGTCTTTTCTCCTACTGGCAGCCGAACCCCGAGATTACGCATGCGGAGCAGCTTGCCGAAATTGGCGCGATCGCCTCCAGATTATCGAATATACATGTGTTTCAGTGGGATTCCGAAAATCGGGCGCATCTTCTTTCGGAAGGGGAGCCGGAATGGAAGGAACGCCTCCGCTGTATTGCGGCCTGTCCAGGCAGGCACGATTTGATCCTGGAATTTGTAAAAGACGGATCCGAGGAGAATTTCCTGCGGGATGCCGCTGTGTTAAGGAGTTGGGCAGCAGATGCCGGCTGAACATCATAAACCAAAGGCCGCGTTCCTTTGCGAGGGCGGCAGTATTTTCAACGTATACGATCCTGAGACGCTTGCGCTGCTTGAAGAAAAGCTGTCGCTGAGCCGAACGGTTTTCCGTAAGGCGGATCTTGAGAAGCAGCCCTTGCTTCTGGCCGATGCGGAATACATTTTTTCCACATGGGGAATGCCCGCTTTTACCGAAGCGGAAATTGAAAAATTTTTCCCGAGGCTTCAAGCGCTGTTTTACGGAGCCGGTTCCGTCCGCGGCTTTGCACGGGAGTTCCTGCGGAAGGGAATCCGGGTGTTCAGTGCTTGGGGCGCAAACGCGGTTCCCGTTGCCGAATTCGCCGTATCTCAGATCGTTCTGGCAGGGAAGGGCTTCTTCCAGGGACTGCGCATCCTGGAGCGGGAGGGCCGCGCCGCCTGCATGCAGTATATCGGAGGCTTTCCCGGAAATTACCGGACGAAGGTGGGAATCCTCGGAGCCGGCATGATCGGATCGCGCGTCTGCGAGATGCTGAAAGCATACGATTTCGAGGTTTTGGTATATGATCCGTTCGCCGGGGACGACAAGCTCGAGGTCCTGCACGCGCAGCGCGCCGAATTGGACCGGATTTTCACAGAATGTCAGACGATTTCAAACCATATCGCAAATGTTCCGGAAACGGTTGGACTGCTGAATTACGCCTGCTTTTCGAAAATGAAGAAAAACGCGACATTTCTTAACACAGGCCGCGGTGCGCAGGTCGTAGAAGCGGATCTGATCCGCGCTCTTACGGAAGAACCCGCCCGCACTGCCGTCCTGGACGTTACCTGGCCGGAGCCGCCTCTTCCGGAAAGCCCGCTCTGGAGTCTGCAAAACGTATTTCTGACGCCGCACATCGCAGGCAGCATGCAGCGGGAAACGGCGCGGATGGGCGCGTTTATGGAACGGGAATTTTCGCTTTTCCTGACCGGACAGCCGTGTCGGTATGAAGTGACAGAGGAAATGCTGAAGACAATGGCGTAAGCCGCGGCGCGCTTCAATGCCCGTCTTCGGAAGAAAAAGACGGATTTTTTCTTTGCTCCCGTTTTTTACAGAGCGCAATCATTTCCTGCAGAATCATGTGCTGCTGCGCGGCGGTCAGCTCTTTTTCCTGAAAGCTTCCCCGAATCAAAGCAAGGTGAAGCTCCGTAAAGCTGCCGGGCCGCTCCGGAGCTCCGTCCGCAGGTCGGTATACAATTTTGATTATACGTTTTTTCATTGGCTTAGGCACCGGAGGATTCACTGATTCATCCTATGCCGTTTCCCGTATGTCCTATTCCGCAGGCAAGTCATAGAAACCGGAAAACCGCATTATATTTAATAAAGAGCGGTATAACAGGCCGGGGCGCGACTTATGAGATTTTTTATTTATGGCAGGAAATCGGTGTTTACGGGGAAGGGGGAAAGCGTTGAAAACCAGATCGAAATGTGCAGGGAATATATTGCATCGAGGTTTGCGGAAGACGCGGAGAGAGAAATCCGTATCTATGAAGACGAGGGCTTTTCCGCGAAAAATACCGACCGCCCGCAGTTCCAGAAAATGCTGCGCGATCTCCGGGAAATCCGTCCGGAATACATCGTTTGCTATCGTTTGGACAGAATCAGCCGCAGCGTAAGCGATTTTTCCGCGCTGATTGAAACGCTGAATCAAAACGGAATCTCTTTTATCTGTATTAAAGAGGAATTTGATACCTCCAGACCGATGGGCAAGGCGATGATGTATATCGCATCCGTATTTGCCCAGCTGGAACGGGAAACGATCGCGGAACGCGTCCGGGATAATATGCTGATGCTCGCACGCGGCGGACGCTGGCTCGGCGGCGCGCCGCCGACCGGTTATTCCTCGGGAAAAATCTGCATGGCGCTGCCGGACGGAAAAATCAGGAGCTATTGCATTTTAGAAGAAAATCCGGAAGAATCAAAGGCTGTCCGCAAAATATTCGAGCAATATTTAAAGCTTAGAAGCTTGACCGGCGTTTGCAGAGCTCTGGCTGCATGCGGCGCTTTGACGCGTTCGGGGAAGCCGTATACGCCTGCTGTTGTCAGACAGATTTTGAAAAATCCGGTGTACTGCACTGCAGATCCGGAGGCATTTTCCTATTTCACACGTAAGGGCGCCGAGGTGTGCTTTGGAGAACCGGATTTTCAAGAAGCGCGCGGCCTGACTGCATATAATAAACGGAATTATCAAAAAAGCAGCGCGCCGCGCAGGCCGGCGTCGGAATGGATTGTCGCCGCGGGAAAACACCCGGGCCTGATTTCCGGAAAGGACTGGGTATCCGTTCAGGAAACGCTTGAAACGGCCTCCGGAAAGCCCCACAGCCTGTATTCGCTTCTTTCCGGCCTCCTATACTGCGGCAGGTGCGGCGCCGCAATGTATGCAAAGCCCAGATCGGGAGCGAAGCATCTGCCTTCTTTTGATTATATCTGCTCCGCAAAGCTGAAAAAGGGATCGAGGGCGTGTTCCTGCGGAAATTTAAACGGGCCGGCGGCCGACCGGGCGGTTCTGGAATTTCTGACGTCAAAGAGCTTCGATGTCACGACACTTCGAAAGCGTCTGGAAGGAATGGCGCGAAAGAACGCCGGAAAAGACGCCGCTGCGAAGCGGTATCAGCAAGAGATCAATAGAATTGAAAAAGAAATCAACGCGCTTCTTTTGTCGCTTCCCGACGAAGGGCCGAAAAGCGGCTTCGCCGCCTATGCGGAACGCAGAATCAATGAACTCGTAAATAAAATTTCGGAATTGAAAAGGAAGGTCAGCCGCCTGTCGGAGAGCGGGGAGGCCTATCGGCAGACGGCGCAGGCGGAGGCAGTCCGGCTGCTCGATCCGATATTGTGCCTTTCGGGGCTTTCTGCGGCAGAACAGAGGCACGCCGTTCGCCTGCTGTGCCGCAGGGCCGTATGGGACGGAAGCACGCTGTACCTTTCGTGACAACGAACGCGGAAATTAGCTGCGGCATACCATGACAATATAAGAGGATTGGGAGGTTATGCCATGGCTACCGTAAGCTTGTGTATGATTGTTAAAAACGAAGAACGCGTTCTCGCAAGATGCCTGGAGAGCGTTCGGGAGTGTATGGACGAGATTATTATTGTGGACACGGGGAGCAGCGATGCGACAAAGGAGATCGCAGCGCGCTACACAGACAAAATTTACGATTTTGAATGGATCGACGATTTTGCTGCCGCACGGAATTTTTCGTTTTCCAAGGCCTCCATGGATTTTGCAATGTGGCTCGATGCGGACGACGTTTTTCTGGAAGCAGATAAAAACGCCTTTATAGAACTGAAAAATTCAATCCCTGATAATGTGGACGTCGTCATGCTGCGTTACCATACGGCTTTCGATGAGGAGGGAAAACCGGTGTTTTCGTATTACAGGGAACGCCTGATCCGCAAAGGGACCGTTTCCTTCTGGAAGGGACGCGTTCATGAGGTGATTGTACATACGGGACGTGTGATGTACTCGGAGGTCGCGGTAACACATCGTTCCGTAAAAACGGGCTACAACGACAGAAATTTGCGGATTTATGAAAAACAGGAGAAGGCGGGGGAGCCGTTCTCTCCGCGTGACTGGTTCTACTACGGCCGGGAGCTTTATTACCATAAGCACTATGAAAAAGCGATACAAATCCTGCAGGATTTTCTTTCGTCTGAAAAGGGCTGGGCAGAAAACAAAATTGAAGCGTGTAAAATCCTTTCCTACTGCTATCAGGAAACGGGAGATTCGCTTTCTGCGCTTGGCGCTTTAACGGTTTCTTTCCGCTATGATGTGCCGCGGGCCGAAATCTGCTGCGAAATCGGAAATTATTTTATGCGGCTGCAAAATTTCCGTGTTGCGGCGTTTTGGTTCGAGCTGGCGCTGCGGGCTCCTCGGGAGGATCGGAGCGGAGCGTTTGTGGCCGAGGACAGTCACGGATACCTTCCCTGCATCCAGCTCTGCGTTTGCTACGACCGGCTGGGCGATTATAAAAAAGCTGAGGAATATAACCAGCTGGCGGGGACCTATCGTCCCTCCTCTCCGGCGTATCTGCAGAATTTAAAATATTTTGAGAGCCGTGGCCTGCACACCTGATAAAGAGCCTGAATATATTAAATTGAGACAGTAGATGCTGATATCTGTCTTTAGAGATCAATATAAGGAGTGTATGCATATGAATTCCAATGCTTGCGATAGAAGAAATATCTGTCCGCGGTGTGGAAATCCGATGAACTGCTGCCGCTGCTGCTGTGGTCCCACAGGTCCCACAGGTCCTACCGGACCGACGGGCCCAATGGGCTTCCCGGGAATCCCCGGCCCGACTGGTCCAACGGGTGCCACCGGCGCAACGGGACCTGCCGGGGGCCCGACTGGTCCGACGGGGGCTACGGGCGCTACAGGACCAATCGGTCCAACTGGCCCAACGGGCGCAACCGGCGCACCGGGCGCGAACGGTCAGATGGGTCCTACCGGACCGACGGGTGCTCCCGGACTGAACGGCGCAATGGGTCCAACTGGCCCGACAGGCGCAACGGGACCTGCCGGTGAAAACGGCCAAATGGGGCCCACCGGCCCGACAGGCGCAACAGGCGCGACTGGCCCAACGGGCGCAACGGGTGCTACTGGCCCGACAGGCGCGACTGGCCCAACGGGCGCAACGGGCCCAACCGGCGCCACAGGCGTTGCCGGAGCGAACGGCCAGATGGGCCCAACCGGTCCAACGGGCCCAACCGGCCCAACGGGACCTACGGGTGCCACCGGCCCGACCGGAACGGGAATCGCAGTACGAGGATATTTCAATGATTTTGCAGATCTGGTTGCCGCTCATCCAACGGGGGTATCAGGGGATACCTATGTTGTAGGAAACGTACTTTATGTATGGAGTCCCGATACAAACAGCTGGCAGGCTAGCTCAATTTTAGCGGGTCCAACCGGCCCGACCGGTCCAACGGGACCAACGGGTGCAACTGGCCCGACCGGAGCGACCGGCGCAACGGGAACGGGAGCGACAGGACCTACGGGCCCAACGGGTGCCACGGGCGCAACTGGCCCGACCGGAGCGACCGGTGCAGCGGGAACGGGAGCGACAGGACCTACGGGCCCAACGGGCGCCACGGGAGCAACGGGACCAACTGGAGCGACCGGTGCAGCGGGAACGGGAGCAACCGGACCTACGGGAGCAACCGGCGTCACGGGAGCAACCGGCCCGACCGGAGCGACAGGTGCCACGGGCGCAACTGGCCCAACTGGCCCGACTGGCGCTACGGGGCCTACGGGAGCAACCGGTCCGACTGGAGCCACTGGCCCAACCGGCGCCGCGGCGACGATTACCGTCGGCAGCGTATCCACGGGAGATCCGGGTACGGATGCCGCAGTGACAAATACAGGCGATACCAATAATGCTGTGTTTGACTTTACCATCCCGCGCGGCGCAACGGGCGCGGCGGGAGACACCGGTCCGACTGGTCCGACAGGTGCCACTGGTCCAACTGGCCCAACTGGTCCGACAGGTCCAACTGGCCCGACCGGACCTACTGGCGCAACCGGTCCAACCGGTGCTGCGGCAACGATTACCGTCGGCAGCGTATCCACGGGAGATCCGGGTACGGATGCCGCAGTTTCAAATACCGGCGACGCCAATAACGCCGTATTGGACTTTACCATTCCACGCGGCGCAACGGGTGCGGCGGGGGACACCGGACCTACCGGCCCAACCGGTCCGACCGGTGACGCGCCTCCGCTGAACGCACTGTATGCGACAAACGTTCCGTCGCAGTCACCGGCGTCTGACGGTGATGCGCTTACGTTTGACACGAATCAGGTGGAGGAGGGAACGGCGATCAGCCACACGGCCAGCAGCGGCGATTTTACAATCAACGAGGCGGGAACGTATCTCATTTCCTATTCTGTAGTCGGAACGAATACAACCGGAACGGGCAACGCCAGCGTACAGCTCAGAAACGGAGGAACGGAAATCCCCGGAAGCACCAAATCCGGCACGATTTCTGCCACATCTGATACGACGTCGCTGTCGGCTACGGTTCTGGTAAGCGTAGCAGGAACTGCAACGATTACGCTGAATATGGTAGGAACCGACTTCTCCTTTACCAACGCGTCTATGCTTATCATTAAAGAGGATTGATTCTTCTCGGCCTTTTGGCCCCCTTGGGGCCGAAGGCCGTTTTTTTTTGCCGCAATCCGTCATGCGGCGGAAAAATTTTCCTTTTCGAAGGCGGCGGTTTTCCGACGCTTATTGCAATTATCACGATGTTTTTTATTGGGACCTCTGGGGGAATGCTGAATTCGGTTTTTGCGGCGCTTATTTTGACCTTTTTGGTCATAATCGGAATTTTCATGACGTTTGCCGTTTCAAGACTGCTTTCCGGAACGCTGCTGAAAGGGATCCCGTCGTCCTTTACCCTGGAGCTGCCGCCGTATCGGAGACCACAGATAGGAAAAGTGATTGTACGCTCCGTTCTGGACAGAACGCTGTTTGTACTCGGCAGAGCCGCCGCCGTTGCTGCCCCCGCAGGCCTCGTGATCTGGCTTATGGCCAATCTCACAGTAAATGAAATCAGTCTCCTGAATCATTGCGCGAGCGTTTTGGATCCGTTTGCAAAGCTCTTTGGGCTGGACGGCGTCATTCTCATTGCCTTTATTCTGGGACTGCCAGCCAATGAAATCGTGTTTCCAATCATAATCATGGCATATCTGGCGCAGGGAAGCATTTTGGAGCTTGGCAATCTGGCCGAGCTTCGCACCCTGCTGGCAGCAAATGGATGGACCTGGATTACTGCCGGAAGCACGGCGCTTTTTTCACTGATGCATTGGCCGTGTTCTACTACGCTCATTACAATAAAAAAGGAAACCGGAAGTCTCAAATGGACGATATTGGCGTTTCTGATTCCTACAGTGACCGGGCTTGCCGTATGTTTTCTCTTTGCTAATGCAGCGCGTCTGTTTCTGTGAGACGGACACGGTATTTTTCTGTTGCCTTGCCTCCGGAAATAGAGTACAATAAATTTTGTGTAAAACCTGTAAAATTTATCGGATATGGGAGGCTTGAAAATGAAGAAGATTTTGTTGTTGGCTCTTATTGCTGCGCTGGGGCTGTCCGCCGCCTGCGAAGGGACGCCGCAGCAGCCAGGAGCCGCGCGGCCGGGGTATACGCTGTGGAATTCCGGAAGAACGGCTGCGGAGCCCGTAGAGGAAAGAAAAACAGAAAGCTATACGCCGCAGGAGGGAACTGCGGAGGAATTTGAAGTGGCGAATTATTTCAGCGATAATATGATCGTTCCGAGAGATAGAGAAATTGTCATCTGGGGCACGGCGCCGGAGTCGCAGAACGGGAAAATCGTAGCAGCGGAATTTAAGGGACTGAAAGGTTCGGCAGAAATCGCGGATGGCGCATGGAAGATCGTGCTGCAGGGAACGCTTCCCGCCAGCGGAGAACAGAACCATACGCTTACGGTGTCAGGCGCAGAGGGAATAACAGAGGAATTTTCTGACGTTCTTGTCGGGGATCTCTGGATCGTTTCCGGACAGAGTAATTCCGATCTGACGTTTTATGGCACGGTTGGCGGTACGTCGACGGATATTCTGACGCTTTATGAAGAAGAACTCGATGCTGCCACAAAGGAAGACAATATCCGAATCCTGAGACAGACGAATTACGATCTTATGAACGACAGCTGCCAGGACGCGATGAGCGAACCGCAGACGGATATTCTGAGCAGCTACAGATGGTATACGGCGGAGAGACGGCGCGTGGTCGGAAACACAGTTTACAACAGCTTTTCCATGCTGGGCTATTTTTTCGCCAAAGAGCTGTATACGCTGAATCCCGATGTACCGGTAGGAATCATTATGGCGGGCTGCGGCGGCGCTCCGCTGTCGCTGCTGGCTTCTCCGGAGGCGAACAGCGCCTTCCCGTCCACACTGAAGGATAAAACCATGATGCTTGGTAATTATCTGATTCCTGAGTGCGGAATTTATAATATGTTTATTGCGCCGCTTACGAACGTGGGAATTACAGGGATGATTTTCTACCAGGGCGAGACGGACGCGCTGGAAGCCGCCGATTACGGAGACGCGCTGGGGATCTTTATAAAAGATCTCAGAGAAAAATTCGGTACGAATTTTCTG
The DNA here is from genome assembly GCA_900543695.1 of uncultured Clostridium sp. GTDB lineage: Bacteria > Bacillota > Clostridia > UBA1212 > UBA1255 > Egerieisoma. Next base: position 29,247 of record UQSG01000017.1, read on the forward strand.
TTTTTGAATACGCAGCTGACATCGTACGGCTATGAAAGCGGCGGTATACAGCTGACGGGAATCTGGGACGGCGTTCCGAATATGCGTTTTGCGCAGGCGGAGGTCAGAATCGACCACAGCATTCCCGATTACGAGGTGATTCCGACGCTTGATCTCGGCTGGCGGGAAGGAGACAAGGACGGCGCGCATCCGTATTATAAAAAAGAAATTGCTCAGCGCGGCGCTGCAATCGCGGCGGCAAGGCTGTACGGGATCGGGGAAGCGGAGAACGTAGGATGCCCGATTCCCTCTAAAATTGAATATAAAAAAGATGCTCTGGAAATTACGTACGACTACGCCGGCGGCGGTCTGAAAACGCTGGACGGTAAGGCCGTGACGGGATTTGAAATAAAAATGGAGGGCGCATGGAAAACGGCAGAGGCAGTCGCTGAAGGGAATATGATTATCGTACAGAATGTCAGCAATCCCGAGGGCGTGCGGTATGCGCCGGAGCTGAGATATGCGAATCTGGACGATGCCAATCTCTGCTCGGGAACGGGGAACCCCGCCGCAGCGTTTTCCGTCGAATTTGAGTGATTTTTCGCAATGACGCTGCAGCAGTTAAGATATGTTATTGAAATCGTAAATTGCGGTTCGATGAACGCCGCCGCCGAGAAGCTTTTTGTCACGCAGCCGAGTCTTTCGAATGCGGTAAAGGAGCTGGAAAAGGAGCTTGGAATCGAAATTTTCCTCCGCTCCAGCCGCGGAATTTCCCTCTCGGCGGAGGGCGCCGAATTCCTGGGCTACGCACGGCAGGTCGTGGAGCAGGCGGAGCTGCTGGAGCAGCGATATACCGATAAAAAACCGTCCAGACGGCTCTTCTCCGTATCGACGCAGCACTATGCCTTTTCCGTCAATGCCTTTGTAAATCTGATTCGGGAATATAATCAGAACGAATACGAGTTTACGCTTCGGGAGACGCAGACGCATGATATCATAGAGGATGTCAAAAATCTGCGCAGCGAGATCGGCGTTCTTTATCTGAATGACTTCAATGAAAAGGTTCTGCTGAAAATCCTGCGGGAGAGCAATCTCGGCTTTCATCCGCTGTTTGAGGCGAAGCCGCATGTGTTTGTCAGCAACGCGCATCCGCTTTCCGGGCGCGCGTCCGTCCGTCTGGAGGATCTGACGCCGTACCCATGTCTTTCTTTTGAGCAGGGGGTATATAATTCCTTCTATTATTCCGAAGAGATCCTCAGCACTGTGTACCATCCCAAAAGCATTCTGGTCAGCGACCGCGCGACGCTTTTCAACCTTCTGATCGGGCTTGACGGTTATACGATTTCTACGGGAATTCTGAGCGAGGATTTGAACGGGAAAAATATCATTTCCATCCCGCTGATCAGCGACGAAATTATCCGCGTCGGTTACATCGCGCAGAAAGGGATCGGACTGAGCGCCATGGCGGACGCGTATATCGCTAATCTGCGCCGCTACATCGCTACCTGCGAAGGATATAAATAAAAACTATATCAAACGATAAAATATCGGAATTTACCATAACGGCTTCCCTTATGCTATACTGAACGGCGTAAGGGGAGCTGTCATTTTATCAATAAAAGAAGGAGTAGACACTATGAAAACATCTGTCGTCGGCTATCCGCGCATCGGCGCTTCGCGCGAGCTGAAATTTGCATCGGAGAAATATTTTAAAAAGGAAATTACCCTGGAGGAATTAAAGGAAACTGCGGCGCGCCTGCGGAAGACGCATTGGGAGATCCAGAAAAAATACGGCGTCGATTATATCCCGTCCAACGATTTTTCGTTTTATGATAATTTGCTGGACACAGCGGCGCTGCTGAATATCGTTCCGGAGCGGTACCGCGGCCTGGGACTGAACGAAACGGATACATATTTCGCAATGGCGCGGGGCTACCAGGGCACATGCGGCGACGTGAAAGCGCTCGCGATGAAAAAGTGGTTCAATACGAATTACCATTATATTGTCCCAGAGGTTGAGGACGATATGCAGATCGCGCTGAAGGGCGTAAAGCCGTTTGAAGAATATCTTGAGGCTAAAGCCTGCGGCATCGAAACGAAGCCTGTTGTTACGGGCGCTTATACGCTGCTCAAATCCCTGCGTTTTACCGGTACGAAAAAGATTGCGGACATCAGGGAAGACGTCGCCGGAGCTTACCGGGAGATTCTGAAAAAGTTCGGTGAGCTCGGGGCAAAATGGGTGCAGTTTGACGAGCCGGCACTCGTGCTGGATTTGACGCAGGAGGAAATTTCTTTGCTTTCTGAGCTGTACCAGGCCATCCTGGAAGAGAAGGGCAGCGTAAAGGTTCTCGTGCAGACGTACTTTGGCGACGTGCGCGATTGCTGGGATGTGCTTGCGGCGCTTCCGGTCGACGGGCTGGGACTTGATTTCATCGAAGGAGCCCGCTCGCTGGAGCTTCTGCGCGGCGGCTTCCCGGAGGGGAAAACGCTTTTTGCCGGCGTGGTAAACGGAAAAAATATCTGGAAGAACAATTATGAAAAAACGCTTGGTCTTTTGCGAAAGCTTTCCGTCGTGGCGAAAGACGTGGTGATCGGCACCTCCTGCTCGCTTCTGCACGTACCGTATACGATCCACGCGGAGACGAAGCTGAGCGATGCATATACGCAATATTTTGCGTTTGCCGAAGAGAAGCTCGGGGAGCTTTCCGAGCTGAAAGAAATCGTTTCCGCCGCAGTGCCGAAGAAGGCGCCGGCCTATGAGAAGAACCGGGAGCTTTTTGCAAAGCCGCGCGACTGCGTAAACGAAGCTGTCCAGAAAAAAACAGCGGCGGTGACGGAGCGGGACTGCACGCGGCTTCCGTCATTTGAAGAACGCGCGAATATTCAGAAATCCGTACTGAACCTGCCGCTGCTGCCTACGACAACGATCGGCTCCTTCCCGCAGACCGCTGATGTGCGCGCAAACCGTACGGCTTTCAAGAAGGGAGCTATCACGGAGGAACAGTACAAAGCGTTCAACCGGAAGAAAATTGCAGAATGTATCGCGCTGCAGGAGAAAATCGGCCTCGACGTCCTGGTGCATGGCGAATTTGAACGAAACGACATGGTGGAATACTTTGGAGAATGCCTGGACGGTTTTCTGTTTACGGAAAAGGCATGGGTACAGTCGTACGGAACGCGCTGCGTCAAGCCGCCGATCATCTGGGGCGATATTTCCCGTTCCAGGCCGATGACCGTGGAATATTCGGTCTATGCGCAGAGCCTCACGGAGCGCCCGGTAAAAGGAATGCTTACCGGTCCCGTTACAATTCTCAACTGGTCTTTCCCGCGGGAGGACGTCAGCTTCCGCGAATCGGCGATGCAGATTGCGCTCGCAATCCGGGAGGAGGTCTTGGATCTGGAGGCAAACGGGATCCGGATCATCCAGATCGACGAAGCGGCGCTCAGAGAAAAGCTGCCCCTCCGCCGTTCCGACCGGCACAGCCAGTATCTGGATTGGGCGATTCCCGCGTTCCGCCTGGTACACAGCGGCGTAAAACCGGAAACGCAGATTCACACGCATATGTGCTACAGCGAATTTGAAGATATCATTAAAGAAATAGACGATATGGATGCGGACGTCATCACCTTTGAAGCGTCGCGTTCCGACCTGAAAATTATTGAAGTTTTGCAGGAAAATCATTTCCGCACTGCGGTTGGCCCCGGCGTTTACGATATTCACTCGCCCAGAGTGCCGAGCGTTGAGGAAATCGAAGCTGCGCTCAGAAAAATGCTGCGGCGGATCCCTGCGGAAAAGCTTTGGGTTAATCCCGACTGCGGGCTGAAAACGAGAGGAAATGAAGAAACCGTCCCGAGCCTGGAGCATCTGGTGGCGGCGGCGCACGCGGTAAGAGAGAGTTTGTAAGATGAAACTGAATCATTTATTCGATACAAAGCAGGTGCTGTCCTTTGAGGTATTTCCGCCGAAGCGGACGGCGCCTGTGGAATCCATATACGATGCGCTCGATTCCCTGAAGGACCTGCATCCGGACTTTATCAGCGTGACCTACGGGGCAGGAGGCAGCGAGAACTGCGCTGCAACACTGGAAATTGCGTCATCCATTAAAAACAAGTACGGCATTGAAAGCGTGGCGCATCTTCCCTGCATTAATCTGTCGAAAGAAGACGTATTGGGAATGCTGCAGAGCTTCCGTGAAAACGGAATCGAGAACATTCTCGCGCTGCGCGGAGACCGCAATCCGGACGTGCCGCCGGGAAAGGACTTTCAGCATGCGAGCGATCTGATTACGTTCATCAGAGAACATGGTGATTTTCATATTATTGGCGCCTGCTACCCGGAGGGGCATACGGAATCGGACAGTCTCGTCAGCGACATCCGCAATCTCCGCAGGAAGATCGATGCTGGCTGCGAGCATCTGATTACGCAGCTGTTTTTTGACAATGAATACTTCTATCGCTTCCGGGAACGCTGCCTTCTGGCCGGTATCGACGTACCGATCGAGGCGGGGATTATGCCGGTGCTGAACAAAAAGCAGATTGAACGGATGGTGACGCTGTGCGGCGTCTGCCTTCCGGCTAAATTTACGAAAATGATGGAGCGCTACGAGCATAATCCTGAGGCGATGCGGGACGCCGGCATCGCGTATGCCGTCGATCAGATTGTCGATCTGATTGCGCAGGGCGTACAGGGAATTCATCTGTATACGATGAACCGTCCCGACACCGCGCGCAGAATTCATGACAGCATTGCAGCATTGCTTGCCTGAAGCGGCAGATTGCATTTTCCCGCTCAGAATGCTATTCTGTATAAAAGAATTTCAGAAAAGCGAGGCGGAACGATGGTATACAGAGATTTCGGAAATACGGGCGTCAGGCTTTCTCCGCTGGGATTCGGCATGATGCGCCTGCCTGAGGACGAGAAGACGTCTGTAGAAATGGTGCGGAGCGCAATCGACGCGGGGATCAATTATATTGACACGGCCTATAATTACCTCGGCGGGAACAGTGAATTCATCACCGCACGCGCGCTTGCCGACGGATACAGGGATATGATCCATCTTGCGACCAAAATGCCCGTCTGGATGATAGAAGGGGAACATGATTTCGACAGGATCCTCGGCGAGCAGCTGAAGCGCCTGCAGACGGATCAGATTGATTTCTATCTGCTGCATGCTTTGAACCGAGACTCCTGGAAGAAGGTACTCCGGTTCGATCTGCTCCGTAAAATGCAGGAGGCGCGCGAGGCGGGAAAAGTATGTTATCTCGGCTTTTCTTTTCACGATACATTCGACCTGTTTAAGGAAATTATAGATGCCTTTGAAGAATGGGACTTCTGCCAGATCCAGCTGAATTATACGGATGTATATTATCAGGCCGGATTGAAAGGGATGAAATATGCAGGGGAAAGAGGTCTTGGCATAGTTATTATGGAGCCGCTGCGCGGCGGTTTTCTGGCGAACGTACCGCGTGAGGTCTCCGAGGTCTTTTCGGAGGGCGAGCGCTGCGGATTCCGGAGAACGCCCGCAGAGTGGGCATTCGATTTCCTGTGGGATCTTCCGGAGGTTGGCGTTGTGCTCAGCGGTATGAGTACGCCGGAGCAGGTGGCGGAAAATATTTCGTACGCGGAGCGTTCCGCGCCCGGTATGCTGTCTGAGGCAGAGCATCAGATTCTGAAAAAGGCATACCGGCAGTTTCTGAATTATAATGCTGTGCCGTGTACGGGGTGCGCGTACTGCATGCACTGCCCGAAAGGCATTGCGATTCCGCAGAGCATCGCGGCTTATAATGAGGCTTTCAAGGAACATAATTACAAAAAAGCAAAAAAACAGTATGAGGAGTGGGTTCCGCTGTTCGGCGCAAAGCCCTCTGCATGCATATCATGCCGCCAGTGCGAGGCAATTTGCCCGCAGCAGCTTGAAGTCAGCAAATGGATGCATGAAATCGATTCGTTTTTTACCAAAGAAAGCGGCCGCGCATGAAAAACGGCAGCTTGCTTGACACCTTTGCGGAAGAAATCCGACATCTTGGCTTCCATACCTACCGGGCCGCGGAATGGTATCGGGGGGAGCTTTTTGTACACGAGCTTCTTCCGGCCTCCGCCTGTCTCAACAGCTATTCCATCGCAAAGGTCTTTACGGTGACGGCGGCAGGATTGCTGTATGACCGCGGACTGATGTCTGTGGAGGAAAAGGTTGCTGAAATTTTCCGGAGAGAATTCCCGGAGGCACATGATCCGAAATGGGAGCGGATGACGGTAGACCACGTTCTCAGCCACCGTGCGGGATTTCCTTCCGGATTTCTTGATATCGATGTACAGGACAGATCTGAATATGGAACAGATGACTTTCTGCAATATCTCTTCCGAACCAGGCTGGCCTGCGAGCCTGGCGAGCAATGGATTTACAGCGACGCGGCGTTTTACCTTCTCTCCCGGATCATTACGAAGAAAACGGGCCGGCTGCTGGATGAGCTCCTGTGGCGCGAGGTTTTCTCCCCGCTAGGATTTCAGGAGGCCGCCTGGAGCAAGTGTCCTATGGGCTATCCGATGGGGGCTACCGGCCTTTACATCCGCACACAGGACATGGTAAAGCTTGGCGCGCTGTATCTTCGGCAGGGAACCTACGCAGGCAAACGGATTCTGTCCGAGCACTGGACGAGGCTCGTGCTGGAGCGCGGCTACGAGCTCTGCCCCGCAGGGAAAAACGGCGCGTACGGAAAAGGCGGGATGTACGGACAAATGCTGGTCGTATTTCCGGAGGACGAGCGCGTTCTCGCCTGGCATTCCCACGACGGGCGCGATCCCGCCCCGCTTCTGGACTGGCTTTCCCGGCGTATGCAGTAGCGCCGTCCGCATCCGAACCGCATCTGCATTTCGAGCATATAATAAAAAGACAGCGTGATGCGAGGTTTGTTAGCTTATGTGTTCGATATGCGGAATGGTTGATTTCAGACAGGATTTCGACGAGGTACTGAATTGTAATATTTTACGCAGCATGGGTGCGTCAATGCTGCACCGGGGACCGGATCAGCAGGGGACGTATTTCAGCAGCGGCGAGATTTTCCTCGGCCTGCAGCATAACCGCCTTGCGGTTATTGACGTGGAAAACGGTCTGCAGCCAATGAGCGCGGTTTTAAACGGCATCAAATATACCATCGTTTATAACGGCGAGATTTACAATACGGCAGAGCTGCGGGACGAAATTACGGCGGAATTATTCCGGCGGACCGGAAAAGCTCCCGAATTTACGACAAGCTGCGATACGGAGGTCGTTCTCTATTCTTATATTACATGGGGGGAAGACTGCCCGTGCAAGCTGAACGGTATTTTTGCATTTGCGGTATTTAAGGAGCAGATCGGCGCAGCCCGCTCCGGAGACGCGCCGCGGCAGAGTCTTTTCCTGGCACGTGATCGCTTCGGAGTAAAACCCCTGTACTATTGCTGGGTGAATGAGCGCCGCACGTTTCTTTTTTCGTCGGAAATCAAGGGACTTCTGTGCCATCCCGCGGTTCGGGCGCAGATGGACCGGTACGGACTGTGGCAGCTTTTCTATCTGACGCCTGTTACGCTGCACGGTACGACGCTTTTTAAACAGATTTACGAAGTTCAGCCGGCATACAGCGCATCCATCGATTGCACCTATTCCTGCGGCGACCGCAGGGAATTTCCGAAGCTGTACAGCCGCAAATACTGGCTGATGGAAGCCGGACGCTTCTCCGGGGAACGAGAGGATGCCGTTCGTGTTACGCGGGAGCTTTTAGAGGACGCGGTACGCAGACAGCTGGTCAGCGACGTACCGCTTTGCGTCTTTTTGTCGGGCGGGCTTGATTCGTCCGTCATCGCGGCGCTTGCGGTAAAAGCATACCGGGAAAGCGGCAGGCAGCTGGCAACATATTCCTTCGAATACGAGGGAAACAGAGAAAATTTCCAAAGCACGCTTTTCCAGCCGCAGGGAGACGACGAATATGCGCTGTACCTGGCGAACGTTTTGGGCACCGACCATACGGTGCTTACCGCGCCGACGGAGATGGTTGCCGGGCTGCTTTATGATGCCGTACTTGCCCGCGACTTCCCGGGGCAGGCCGACATCGATTCCTCCTTGCTTTATTTTTGCAGTCAAGTGAAAAAGCTTCACACGGTTGCGATGTCGGGAGAGTGCTCGGATGAAATTTTCGGCGGCTACCCGTGGTTTTATCGCCCAGAGATGCTGGAGCGTGATTTCTATCCATGGATCCATGATCCGAAAATGCGCATCAGCCTGCTGCGGCAGGAAATCGCAAGAGCCGATGAAGGCTATGAATTTCTGTCCAGAATGTATCATGAGTTTGTTGCAAAGTGTCCGGGCTTGTCAGATGATTCGCCCGCCATGGCGCTGTCCCGCAAGGCTACATGGCTTTCCGCAAATTATTTTATGACGAATCTGCTGGAACGAAAGGATCGTATGAGCATGTACAGCGCAGTAGAGGTGCGCGTGCCGTTTGCGGATCACAGACTGATCGAACACGTATACAATGTCCCCTGGGAATATAAATTCGATCCAAGCGAAGGCGTGGGTGAAAAATCGCTGCTGCGCAGCGCCGTGCGCGATCTTTTGCCGGATAAAATATTACGGCGCAAAAAGAGCCCGTATCCCAAGACACATCATCCGGCATATGAGGAACGCATCACAGCAATGCTTGGAGAACGCCTTGCCCGGCCGGAAAGCGTACTGCATGAGCTGCTGGACCGCACGAAGCTGGAGAACGTGCTGCGCGGTGAAAACGTCACGTGGTTCGGCCAGCTGATGTCACGGCCGCAGCTGATTGCGTGGCTCTATCAGGTAGACGTCTGGTTTGATGAATATAATATCGATCTGGCGCTGTAATCGTTCCGTTTAGAGACAAAAATGGAAAAAGCGGAGAATTTCGCCGTAGTCATTGCTCCGAAAGCGGACCGTCCGGCCTCCTTCAAGGACTGCTCCGGGATAAAAGCTGTATTTATACGCGGTAAAATGGTTCTTGTAGTTCAGCTCGGCCTCGAAATGCTCCGGCATCCGGACACGGCAATCGTTTTTATAATCGCCGCGCAGCGCCTCCCGGACCGCGCTGCGGATCCGCTCTGCCGCTTCATCGGGATGGATGGAAACAGAGGCGTTTCCGATGCCTTCGTTTACGGCGACCGTGGAAATTCCAGGGCAGATTTCCGCCGCGGAATCGCACAATGCGCGGTCTCCGGAAAGAAATACGACCGGAACGCCGACATAGCCGGCAATATAGGCATTGATCATAAATTCGCTCGCATATGCGCCGTTGATTTTCACCGATTCCATCTCCAGCGTCATTGTGTGGGAAAGGGGATTTCCACTGCAGGAGGCCCATGCGTGATATCCGGTAAACGCTGCGGCGTCAAACGTCTGGTCCAGTCCGCTCATCATGCAGAAGGGATCGCCCGGCCAGCCGCGCAGCAGCCTCGTGCGCCTGGGAAGCATGGACGGATCGATGTTTTTGGCCGAGCTGTGCGCGTCCCGAACGAAGACTTCTTCCGCGCCTGCATCCAGCGCGCCCTGCGCGCACGCCGCAGCCTCGCGCGACATTTGTTTTCTAAAATATTCGGCGGCCGCGGAACCGGACTCCGTTTCCTCCCAGGAGCAAATCCCGCACGTTCCCTCGATATCGCTGCTAATATAGATTTTCATACAAAAACTCCTTTCTCCAGATTCAATAACAAATCCGCAGTTCCCGGATATTTTCTTTCCGTTCTGGCGCGTGGGACCGCCAATCCGGTTTTCTTCGATGTTCTTTTCAGTATACCATACTTTCTCTTGATTATCACCATGGATTTTTGACGTGCATACGCACCATTTCCACGCCGGGCCTCAATATGCCGTGCTGCTTTTCTCGGCGTAAAGAGTAGCGCAGCTCTTTTTTTTTGACATTTTTGCAAAATCTATTGACAATGCCAATACTTCGTTATACGATGTATATCGTTAAAGGAGGTATGGCATGGATGTTCAATTAAAACGAGGGCTCTTGGATGTCTGTGTTTTGGCAGCGATTAAGAGCGAAGATTCATACGGCTATAAGATTATAAAAGATATGAAGCCGTATATTGAACTTTCTGAATCAACCTTATATACCATTCTGAAGCGCCTGGAAACAGCAAATATGCTGACTGTTCGCACGGCAGAGCACGGCGGCAGAATCCGGAAGTATTACCATATTACAAGCGAAGGGCTAAAGCGGATTGAAGATTTCAAGGTTGAGTGGAAGGAAATTTCATCTATATATCGATTCGTAACGAAGGAGGAGGATGGCAATGAGTAAACAAGAATTTCTTGCACAGCTGCGTAAAAGCTTGTCCGGATTGCCGCAGGAGGATATTGAGGAGCGTTTGACGTTTTATAGCGAAATGATTGAAGATCACATAGAAGAAGGGCTTCCGGAAGAGGAGGCGGTTTCGGCAGTAGGCTCTGTTGATGAAATTGCCGCACAAGCAGTAGCAGAAATTCCTCTTGCAAAAATCGCTAAGGAAAGAATAAGACCTAAAAGACGGCTGAGTGCAGGAGAAATCGTTCTTTTAGCACTTGGTTCGCCAATATGGATTTCGCTTGGGATTGCCGCAATTGCCGTAATTCTTTCGCTTTATGTTTCATTGTGGGCTGTGATTATTTCATTGTGGGCAGTCTTTGCTTCTTTTGCCGTTTGCCCTATCGGCGGTGTACTGGCATGTGTTATTTTTACCGTTGGCGGGAACGGTGCTTCGGGGATTGCCATGCTCGCCGCAGGTATTGTTTGTGCAGGACTTTCTATCTTTATTTTCTACGGATGTAAAGCGGCAACAGCTGGCACCTTGATTCTCACAAGGAAAATAGCAATATGGTTTAAGAATTGTTTTATTAAAAGGGAGGTGACGCAATGAAAACGAGAACTAAAGTATGGCTTATTATAGCAGCTTCTCTTGTTTTGACTGGCTGTATACTTTTTGCAGGTGTAATGACAGCGCTGAAATGGGATTTTATGGAGCTGGCAACAGTTAAATATGAAACCAATATTTATGAGATCAGCGAAGCATTTGACGGCATTTCTATGAATACAGACACCGCAGATATTATATTTGCGCTTTCCGATGATGGAAAATGTAAAGTGGAATGCCGTGAGGAAGAAAATGCAAAGCATTCTGTAACTGTAAAAGATGGCACGCTCGTCGTTGAATTGATTGATGATAGATCTGTATACGACTATATCGGATTAAACTTCGGTTCACCTAAGATAACAATTTATCTTCCCAGGGCGGAATATACATCCCTTCTTATCCAGGATGATGTCGGCGATATCGAAATACCTAAGGAGTTCACGTTTAAGCATGTTGATATTTCTTTAAGTACAGGCGACGTTGATTTTTATGCATCTGCTTCTGAAATGATTAAAATAAAAACAGGTACGGGAGATATTTGTGTAGAGAATATTTCTGCTGGTTCACTTGAGCTTTCGGCTGGCACAGGCGAGGTGACGGCTTTGGGTGTGAGCTGCGAGGGTGATGTTACGGTCAGCGTGTCAATAGGAAAAGCATGCCTGACCGATATTGCATGCAAAAGCGTTATATCAAGTGGAAATACGGGCGACATTTCTTTGGATAATGTTATTGCCGCAGAAAAGCTTTCTATCGAGAGAAGTACGGGTGATGTGAAGTTTAAAGGCTCGGATGCAGCCGAGCTTTTCGTCAAAACTGATACAGGTGATGTTACAGGCAGCTTGCTTACCGATAAGATATTTATTACTCAAACCAATACGGGGGATGTCGATGTGCCCGACACAGCAGCCGGCGGCAGATGTGAGATTCGCACCAATACAGGAGATATTGAAATAAAAATAAACTGAAAATCAAATGAAACACCTGGCATGCTTTTACAATCGCGCCAGAAAAACGGACAGGGAATAAAAGTCCCAGACGTAGAAAAACACGGAATGATGCGAGCTGATGCCGTTTTGAAGCGGCGTCGGCTTTTCTTTTTAAAATCATGCGCTTTTCCCAGCCGATACATCTTCTGTTCCCTGCAGCACGCCACAGAAAAAATTACGCTTTTAACGGATAGACTCTGTCCCGGTTGGCTCCCTCGGCAACAACGATGTCCTCGTGGATCAGTTCGCAATCTCATTCTTGACGGAGAGCTTATGTTTGAGCCTGATTTACCGTGTCCCTATTCTATCATCCCGGCGAAAACAGATGAGGCAGTGTTTGTCACGAAGCTTTATTGGCAAAACATAGAAAGCTTGCACGGAAAACCAATATCACTGGACGAATGGAAAGCCGTATTATCGTCGAATGACGAGGATGAGCAGAATTTTCTTGTTTGCCGCGGCTGTATGCCGGTTGCATGGCTGCGTATGAACGGGCTGCTTAATAAAGATATGGCTTGGATCAGTATGCTGGTGGTAAGCGACAAGCATCATCGTCAAGGTATCGGCGGTTATACGGGCGAATTTTCCGAGAAATTTGTGAAAGAAAAGGGCTTTCGTAAATTAGGTGTCCACATTGCCGAAGATAAAATTCCGGCCCAAAACCTATATAAAAATGTGGGTATGCTGTTACGGAATACGGTGAATGCACAACCGGGGACGGAGTTAGGCGTATGGGATATACTTTTGTGAAAGAGATGAAAAACGATTGAATCGATATAAACGGTGTTGGATGCACTCTGAAATATCCGCAATATCCGTTTGGATTTTGACTTGAAAACACACCCGGCAGGTCTTTTGGAAGGCAGGGGCAGAAGGACTTGACTCCTCGGCACGCGGTTTTGTGGAAACCGCAGCGCTTTCCCGCCGCTTTTCGGATAAGCTGCGGTGTGATATAATCCAAACGTCTTATCCATCATATAAACGAGGTGTGCCCCAATATGATAAACGAGGAAAACCTGGCGTCTCTTTCAAAAGAGCAGCTGATTGAATTGATTGAGATTTACGCCAAAAACTGGCTGGCGCTTGACGGCGTATGGTTCCAGTCCGTGGAACGGAGGGAAGGGATGGAGGAAGCCATCTATCACGATCTGGAGGCGTGGAAACGGTTTACCGTAATCGAAGCGAAGCGGATCAAGGCATTTCTGCAGCTCCCGGAGCAGGCCGGCACGGACGGCCTTGCAAGAGCCCTGCAGTACCGTTTTTACGCGAATCTGAACAGAAGCAAAATTGTGAAGGACGAGAAAACGCTTGTATACCGTGTCGTTGAATGCCGCGTTCAGACCGCCAGGAGCCGAAAGGGAATGTGCTGGCATCCGTGCAAAACGGTAGGAATCGAGGAATATTCCGGCTTTGCGCGTGTGATTGACAGCCGATTCCGTTGCGAATGTCTCAGCTGCTATCCGGATGTTACAGACAAGAGCGTTTGCTGCGCATGGAAATTTGTTTTGGAAACGTGAATTTTTTTGGTAAAAAAGATTGCCGCGGCGCTTCAGGAATGTTATGATACCCACGGGTGATCCGATATGGAATTTTATACAGTGAGCTGCGAGAAACGGCCGATCCGGCTTTCGCCAGAAACCAGACGGTTCGCGGAAGAATCGCTGAACGGGAAATATGGCGATGAAGCAATGCGAAACGTTGCAGTCTCCATGGACGGAACAGAAGGCTTCGAAACGATGTCGGAGCTTGAGAAATATGACGCTATGATCCGTAAAATTGCGGAGGAAGCGCCTCTGCGCTATTGCCCCGGAGAAAAAATCAGCGGAGCGGCGACATTGGGAGGCAGCATTTCCCATTGCGTACCGGCTTTCTATCGGAATACATTCGTGCTGCCCTCCGTGAGTCATCTAACCCTTGATTTCAAAACTGCCGTAGAATGCGGCATGGCGGTGAAGGAGCGCGAGATCGAGGACAGAATGCGCGGCGGAGAACTCAGCGCTTATCAGGAGGCGACGCTTCGAAGCATGTCGCGCGCGATGGAAGCGCTTCGAATCTGGCACGGGCGTTATCTTGCGTATCTGAGAGGAAGGGACTCTGAGATTTACCGCTGCCTGCGTCAGGTACCGTTTGGAAAGGCCAGGAATTTCCGAGAAGCGGTGCAGAGCGTCTGGTTCCTGTTTGCTTTTGAACGGCTGTGCGGCAACTGGCCAGGAATCGGCCGCCTGGATGAAATTCTTGGAAAATATCTGCGGCATGATCTTGAAACCGGCGCCCTGACCGTGGAGGAAGCGCGGGAGATTCTCGCGCACTTTTTCATCAAGGGCTGCGAGTGGATCCGAAGCGATGCCGTTCCCGGCTCCGGAGATGCACAGCATTATCAGAACATCGTGCTGGGCGGACGGAACGCCCGAGAGGAAGAAATCACGAATGAGGCGACGTATCTGATCCTGGACGTTATAGAAGAGCTCCCGATCGGAGATTTCCCCATTACGGTACGCCTGAACCGGAAAACGCCGGAGAAGCTGAAACAAAAGCTTGCTGCGGTGATCCGCCATGGGGGAGGCATCGTTGCCGTATACAACGAGGACATAGTGCTGAAAGCCTTTGAACGCCTCGGATACGAGCGTGAGGAGGCGCTCGGATTTGCCAACGACGGCTGCTGGGAGGTACAGATTCCGGGCAAAACCTATTTTGAATACATGCCGTTTGACGGTCTGCGGATTCTGCTCCATGATACGCTGCGCCTGAACGAGGAAACGCCCGCCGCTTTTTCTTCGTATGAAGCGCTGTACGCTGAATATCTGAACCGGCTGCGAATCTTTCTGTCAGGGCTTGCACAGGCCGGGATCGGCGGACGCGGAACCTTTGACGAAACCGGGAAATGGATATGGAAGCGGAAAATTCCCTGCTCGGTCATCTCTTTGCTGGAGGAAGGCTGCATTGAAAACGCAAGGAGCTATCTGGAGTCCGGAACCCGGTATTCCGTGCTTTCCCCGCATATGGGCGGGGCCGCAGATACTGCCAACAGCTTATACGCAATCAAAAAGCTTGTATTTGAGGACGGCAGAATTTCGCTTCCCGCACTCCTGCAAGCGGTAAAAACGGACTGGAAGGATGCCGAGCCGCTGCGCGCATATATCAGAAATAAATTGACCTATTACGGGAATGACGGCGAAGGCGGAGCGGACGAGGTGATGGCGCAGCTGCTGAACGATTTTGCTCGGATTACTGAAGCTTTCAACGGGAAAACGCCTGTGATTTTTACGGCGGGCGTCAGCACGTTCGGGCGGCAGATCGAATGGCGCGGAGTACGCGGCGCTGCCCCGTTCGGAACTCACGCAGGGGAAATCCTGGCGTCAAATGCTTCTCCGACGCCCGGCACAGATCTTTGCGGCGCGACAGCAGCGATCCGTTCTTACTGTAAGGCAGATCTGTCTTTGCAGGGGACCGGCGCTGCGCTGGATCTGCGCCTGTTTCCCGGCGCGCTGGACGGCTCTAACGGTATTGCGGCGCTTGTTTCGCTTCTGGATGGTTTCTGCGCACTGGGTGGTTTTTTTCTCCAGATTGATATTACGGATGCCGCCATGCTGCGCGCGGCGCAGGAAAACCCGGAGGCCTATAAATCGCTTTCCGTACGCGTATCCGGCTGGAATGCACGTTTCGTTACGCTGGATCGGGAGTGGCAGCAGATGATTATAGAAAGAACGGAGCATATGCTGTGAATCAGCGGTATATTGCGGTGACAGAGCTTCAGCGCTTTTCCACGCACGACGGCCCCGGAATCCGGACTGTAGTGTTCCTGGCAGGCTGCCCGCTGCGGTGCGCCTGGTGCCATAATCCTGAGGCGCAGACGCCGGAAAATCGTATTTTTTATGTGGGATCCCGCTGTATCGGCTGCGGAGCGTGCGTTTCCGTTTGTCCGCGCGGCGTACATGCGCTGGATACTGGGAACCACGCCATTTTCAGAAAAAATTGCTCCGGCTGCGGCCTCTGCGCGGAGACCTGTCCCACAGGGGCGCTGGAAAACACAGTAAAACAGCTGACCTGCGAGGAAATTATGAGAATCGTGCTTCGGGACGAGGCGTTTTATCGGGGAAACGGAGGACTTACGCTTTCCGGCGGCGAACCGCTGGCGCAGCGGGAATCGGCCGTATGTCTTTTAAAAGAGGCGAAAGAGCGCGGAATCGGAACCGCTGTGGAGACGTGCGGCTATGCGGAAGAACGCGCTGTACTCGAAACGGCGGAATATACCGATTTGTTTTTGTGGGATGTCAAAGATACTGATCCCAGCCGTCACCGTGATTATACGGGAGCTTCCAACGAGACGATTTTACGCAATCTGCTGGCCGCGGATCGCGCGGGAGCCGCAACGATCCTTCGCTGCATATTGGTCGAGGGCGTCAATACGGATCCCTCGCATTACGACCGAATTGCGGAACTATTTAAAGAACTGCGCCATTGCCGCGGCGTGCAGCTTCTGCCGTATCATACCTACGGAAGCTCCAAGTCGCTTCAACTGGGCCTTGCCGATCCTGCGCATCCGGAATGGATCCCGAAGGCGGAGAAGCTCCGGGAGGCGCAGGATCGACTGAAAAAAAAGAACGCTATTTTAATATAATTTAACATATATTTTCTTGAAAATTAAATTTTGGTTTTTAAAATGAAAATGAATAATATTATAATCTTGGGAGGAAAATATATGAAAAAAATGAAAAGACTCATTTTGGCAGTCTGTGCAGCACTTGCAGCTTGCTGCATATTTCATTTTACCGGGTGCGCCGGCGGGGAGAACGGCAGTGAAGAGGAAACGCCTATGCCATCCGCAACGGCGGCTGTAACTGCGACGCCTGCGTCGGAGCCGAAAAGCCCGGAGCCTACAGCTACTCCTGAGGCGGGGCCGGAAAATCTGCTCGAATATGCAATTGAAGACGACAGTCTGCTGCTGGGAGGAGATTCCTGGGTTGCGATCGAGGAATCCTGGGCGGGACCGCTTCAGGAGAAGCGCGACGGCTGCGAATCGCCAGCCATGCAGGAATTTACGGAAACGACATGCTCCGACGGAGAGGAAGGAATCTGTTATCACTTTTACTCCGAAGCCACGACCGGATATCATCTTGTTACGAATACATACGGGATCTCCGATCTGGTCGAGGCGAATAAAACGTATAAGCTTACGGTGTCCCTGAAATTTACGGTGCCCAAGCCTGGAGAAGGCCGGGACAAGATCGCGGTTGGCTGCAATCTGAGTAAAGCGTCCAAGGTCGAGGTGGGCTCCAGTGAAAATTGGCAGACAATCTCGACGACCTTTACGGTGGGAGACGAATTTGAGACCGTCTATATTTATGTCGGTCCGTACACCATGGATCATGAAACGATTGTTCTGGGAGATATTCAGGCGGGCTTTGATCTCCTGATTGACAGTATTTCTCTGGTCGAGGTTTCAGCGTAACGGTTCCGGAAAAGACCGTCCCGCCGATTTGCTGTTCGGCGGGGTGTTTTTTTTCAGTATCCGGTATCTCTGCAAGCGCTTTAAAGCACGGAACCGGCATACGATTCTGCTTTAATATAAATTTACATATGTATGAGAAAAAATTAAATTTTGATTTCTAAAATTTATATGTATTAATTCATATTCGATTAGGAGGAAAATATATGGAAAAGATCAAACAGCTTATTCTAACAGCTTGCACCGCGCTTGCAGTTTGCTGCATTTCCCTTTTTGCCGGATGTACCAGTGACGGCGGGGAAGAAACGGAGCCTACTGCGTCTCCTACGGCGCCGGCAACGTCTGCTGCTGCTCCTACGGAGGCGCCTGCCGACGAGTCTTCGAGTCCGGAAGCAACGGCAGAAGCGACGCCAACTCCGGAAGCGGAAGAACAGAATTTGCTCGAATATGCAATTGAAGACGATGGCTTGCTGCTCGGCGGAGATTCATGGACGCCCATTGAAGAAGCCTGGGCGGGACCGCTTCAGGAAAAGCGCGACGGCTGCGAATCATCGGCCATGCAGGAATTTGTGGAAACGACGTGCTCCGATGGAGAAGAGGGGATCTGTTATCATTTCTATTCCGAGGCAACGACAGGATATCATATTGTCGGAAACACCTATGGAATTTCCGATTTGATTGAAGCAAACAAAACGTATAAGCTGACGGTATCCCTGAAATACACAGTGCCAAATCCCGGTGCGGAGATGGACAATATGGCGGTCGGATGTAATCTTGACGAAGCATCCGTCGTAAAGGTGGGCTCCGATGAAAGCTGGCAGACGATTACAACGACCTTTACGGTGGGCGACGAGTTTGAGACTGCTTATATTTATATCAGTCCGATCGAGCATGAACATGAAAGTATTATTATCGGCGATATTCAGGCGGGCTTTGATCTTCTGATTGACAGTATTTCTCTGGTCGAGGCCGCCGAGTAACGGCGAAGGACGAGTCCGCTCCGCCCAAGCGTTGGGCGGAGCGTTTTTTTATATTTCAAAATTTTTATTGCGGGAGACCGCTGCGTTTAGTATACTGAGAGCATACCGATGGAAAAGAATCGCGGAGGGTTACTATGAATAAAAACAGTCTTAAATGGATCTGGGCGGTCAATCTGCTGGCCGTGCTGCTGCTTTGCTTCTTCAGCGGATGCAGCGGAGCGGGAGAAGAACCCGTTGAAAGCGGGACGCGCAACAAAACATACGACCGTGATCCTTCCGAGCTTCTGCAGCCTGTTTTCTCTGACCGCGGGGGTTTTTACGGGAATAAAATGGCGCTGCGGATTACGGTACCGGAGACGTTTCAAACGTCGGCTGCGTCCATTCGGATTACATTTGACGGAAGCGAGCCTGATGCCGGAAGCGAGGCATACGACGGCGGCGACATTATCCTTCCGGACGCCGGATGCGTAAAGACGGATTTTGAACGCAACGACCGGAATTTGTCCGTGTCCGTCGTACGGGCGGCCTGCTTCGACGGCGACGGGAACCGGCTTGGTCAGATCGCTACCGCTACGTATATCAAGCTGCCTAAGAAGGACGGAGAAGTCGATTGGAACCGTTTTAATATGCCTGTTATTTCCCTGGTAACGGAGGAAGGAAATCTCACAAATCCGCAGACGGGAATTTTTGCAAACGTCCAGGGACGCGGCTCGGAATGGGAGCGCCCGGTTCACATCACTTTTTTTGAAGCCGACGGTACGCTTGCGTTTGCACAGGACGCCGGAATTCGCTTGTTCGGATCAAGCACGCGCGGCCTGGCGCAGAAATCTTTCCGGATTACGGCGCGGAAAGAGGAGTATTTCAATACGGACAAATACGATGGAGCAGGAAAATTCAGATACGCGCTGTTTCCGGATCGCCTGCAGAGCAGCGGGGAGCCGCTTGCCGCATACGACAGCATCGTTCTGCGCAACGGCGGAAACGATTCTATCCTGGTAGGAGAAGACAATTCCCGGATTTCTTTTATGCGCGACGGACTGGCGGCGCTTATCACACAGAAAGCGGCTCCGGAGGTTGATGCAATGGCATACCGCCCTGTCGTTGTATTTTTAAACGGCGAATATTACGGCATTATGAATATGCGCGAGTTTGAAAACAAAAAATATATCCAGAACGTCTACGGCATCGAGGATGAAGAAGGCATTACGGTGATTTCCACCGAAATGGATACCAGCAACGGCGGACGGTACGACGGCACCTGGTTTTATTACAACCAGGACGACGGTCCGGAGGGAGAACTCCAGCAATTCGTTACCCTGCTGGACGATATCGTCTCGAAGGGACGGTATACGTATGAAGAAGCGGCGGAACGGATTGACATGGATAATTTTATGAAATACTGTGCGATTAATCTGTTTCTGTGCAATACCGACTGGCCGCACAACAACGTGCGTGTATGGCGTTATGCCGGCGATAACCCGGGCGCTCTGGCGGACTCCTCCGCGGCAGACGGCAGATGGCGGTTTATGCTGAAAGATGCTGATGTGGGACTCGGGCGTTATATCTGCGGAATGTACGAAGGATATCCGATTGAATTGTATACGAAAGCGGACAGTGAAAATTTCCGGCTGCTTCTTTGTCAATATCTGGATTTTGAAGATCAGTCCGGCTATCCGTCCGTAACGGAAAATTTCTATCCGGATACGCTGCAGATACAGGGGCTTTTTTATTTCTGCATGAGGGATGCGGGGTTTGCTTCCGGCTTTTACGAGTACTGCAATCGTCTTGCAACCGAGCTGTGGACGCCAGAGGCCCTGGAATCCCTGATCCTGGATACCGCCTCATTGCTGGAGGAGGAAATGAAAAATTATCTGGTTAAGGATTTCGGACAGTGGCAATGGGAGTCGTCTACAAATTATGAGGCTTGGGAAAACGCTGTCAGCGGCGAGCGGGATTCCCTGCTTACCTGGGCGCGGGACAGAAGCGGAGCGGACGGAGAATTCCTGAAGCAGGTCGAGAAACTGCGGAATATGCTGGCGTAGGTAAGAAGCGCTATCGTGATATTTCATGAGACCCCTCCTGCCGTTATTATTAACCGGATCAAAGGAAATCCATTTCTGCCGGAACGCGGCAATCAGAAAGCAGGAGAAAACAAACGGGACGGCGCGTCGCGGCCGTCCCGTTTGTTTTATATGATATTGAATTTTGAGGCTGGAATCGTCGTTTTCCCGATTTTTTCGGAGGTCTCTCCCGTGCCGGAAATTCCGGAGGTGTTCTTTCCCCAGACAGTGACGCTGCCGTCGGAATTCAATATCGCACTGAACCAGGAGCCGGCAGCACCCGCGCGTGCGGCTCCGCTGATCTGCACGGGGGACGGATGGGACGAAGCGGAGCCGGAGGTAATTTGATTGTAGGAATTCATACCCCAGCCGTATGCTTTGCCGTCTGTTGAGAGAATGATGGCGTGTTCATCCTGCATGCTGACGGAGCGCACGCCAGGCAATACCTTGTGAAGCTTCCCGTCGCTTGCTCCCGCAGCGAAGGTTTCCGTGCTTCTCCAGCCGAAATAATACAGGTCGCCGCGCTCGTCGATGCAGAAGGAAGAATGCTCTCCTGCAAAAACGCGGACGATACCGGAGGAAATCAATACCGGCGCAGTGAATTTTTCCGTACTGCTCGATATGAGCTTATTCCAGCGGTTATCCCCGATCCCGTACAGTTTACCGTTTACAACGTAGAGCGAATGTCTGCGGCCTGCGGCCATCGAGGAAACGCCCGACGCGATTTTGGTGAACGAACCGACTGTGCCGCCCAGTCCCTCTGATCCAAGCTGGCCGTATGCGTTATTGCCGATGCCGTAAAGATCGCCGTTTTCCATCAGAATCAGCGTGTGGTCATAGCCTGCGCTGATATCCGCAATCGTACCGCCCGGCACGTTTTTCACCGGTTTTATGGTGTAGAAATCAGAACCGCTGCAGCCGGTTTGAAGATTTGTGTTGTTTCCTACGGCGTACAGCATATTGTCCGCTGTCAGAAGGAGCGTGTGCGGCGCATCTCCGACATTGCCGCCCTGCGCGGTAGCGACTTTTTTGACCGAGGTCATTATGACGGATACGGGGAGCGGCGCGCTGCCGGTGAAAATGCCGCACTGTCCATATTCACTGGCGCCCCACGCGTAAAGATCCCCGTTTGCTTTGAGGTAAAATACGTCCCTGGATCCTGCCACAAGCGCTTCTTCTGTATAGAATCCGTTTTTTCGTGTCAATACCGTTATGGTTGTTTTAGAAGAAAGCGTAATATCGGCCTCTTTGCTTTTGAAAACCGTCTGCTTTCCGTCCGCGGTCGTAACCGCGATTCCGGCAAAGGTATAGCCGTCTTTAACAGATACTTTTATGTTCAGCCGCGCGCCGGCGTCGTACTGTACGGTGCTTCCCGCTGCGATTTCTGCGGAATTGATCCGGAGGGAGGAAACGCCTTCCGAGTAGGAAACGCTGACATCGCTTGGGACAATATTGAAATACTGGTAGAGATCTTCTTTTGCGTAGGCGCTTCTGTTTTCCAGAAAGCTCCGGATGACGCCGATCTGCCGGGTCCATTCTGCGGCAGTGAGCCCGGAGGCCTGCCAGCGCTGGATATTCAGACGCTCTGCCACCTCGATTTCTTCAGCCATTGCCTCCAGCACGGGAATCATTTTATCGGCTGTATAGATGTTTTCCAGGATGTAAAGGAATCGGTCGATAAATGCGCTTCGGAAGCCTTCGTTTGCCATCATGGCGTTCATCAGATCGGACAGCACGGTGCCGCAGTTGATCCGGCTCATCATGTCTTCCGTAGCCTGCCCTGCAAGGCCGCAGCCCATATCCAGATCAACAAGCACAAAACGCCATTTCGTATCGAAGCCGCTCGGATCCGACTCGTTTTTGTTCCGCCATACCTTAATATTATTTGTCGGCCAGTCGAGGTTGCAGAAATAAAGGTTCGCGATATAATAATCAATCAGATTTTCGACGTCCAGCTGAGAAGCGACGTGCTCATAACAGGATTTGACAGAAAGATCGTGCGTTTTGGCATAATTTACAAGCGTTTGAAAGGGCTTTTCATCGCCCGGCTCTCCGTCGTTGAGCACATACGCGGAGCTGCCGTTCCCGGTAACGTGCGGGGAAGGGGCTTCGAGCATTACGATGTTTTCTTCTGCAATGCCGTAATGAGCCATGAAATATTTGGTATCATACCGCTCGCGGATATTGTACAGGCCCCAGAATTCCCCGTTGATAAAGACCATGGCCGGCTGCGATTCCATGATGTCAAAATTCAGATCCTTGCTGAGGCGGTGCATCAGCGCGTCGCGCAGCATGGAGGACGTATTGTCGTTGCCGGAATTGCGCAGCACCAGCCTTTTATACGAATCGATTGTGTCGCCGTTTGCATCCTGCACGCGGCCTTCGAAAATATCGTAATTCAGCTTGCCCGGATTGTTTGAAATGCCGGGCGCGGCGTCCTTCTTGAAATAAATACGCATCGATTTCTGCAGGTATGCCAGGGAGCCGTTTCCGTTCATGCTCAGTTCTACATACTGACCGGAAACCTTTGTTCCGGTCCGGTCAAACATTTCGCAGAAAGCGATTTTTCGTTCCTTCGTATCGAAGGGATGATCCATAACGCTGACGTAAATTCCGCTTTTTGTGGCAAAATCATTTGGAGCAAGTGAAATGGACACGCTTGGAAGACCGTATCTTCTGGAAAAGCCGGAAGAAACAATATACGTATTCGTTACGGTGTCCGTAACGCTGCCGCCCTTTTTGGCATATCCCTTCACGACGGTGCCGCAGATCTGGGAAGCGGGCGGCGCATATTGAAACGAGGCGGCTATGCTTTTGGTAAGCGGTCCGGCGCTTCCTGCGCTCTTTTCAATCGAAATCGGCCCTTCATATTTTTTGCCGTTCTTCTTCGGATCGGAGCCGTCCGTCGTATAGTAGATCGTATATCCGTCGTCAGAGGATAATGTAAGGGAAAAGGCCTTCTCGTAGAATCCGCTTGCTGCGGAGAACGTAACCGTCGGCTCTCCGGGATCCGGTACAAGAATCGGCGCGGTTGGACCGTCGTCCTCCGGATCTCGGATGACGACCTGCCCTGTGGCGCCGCTTGGTGTCGCCGCAGCAGATTGTGAGGCGGAAGCGGACGGGGTTTCTCCTGCGGGGGAAGCAGGGCTGCCCTCGCTCGGCGCCTGCGTCCGGCCCGGCGTCTGAGCTCCTGCGGAAGAAGGCTCAGAGACCGAGGGCGCGACAGCAGAAGAAGGCTCGGGTTCGTTCTTTTTATGCGCACATGCGGCGGCACAGAGCGCAAGCATGCAGCATAAAAGGACGGCAGAAAGTCTTTTTTTCATGATGATTCCTCCGTGATACCGGGCAGCGTTCTGCTTTCCCTTAAAAGATCGGTGTTTTCCGTAAAAATCGGCTTTATGGTAAAAGAGTAGCAGAACTGCGGCTCGTCGAATCTGTATTGCGGAAGCAGCTCCGGTCCGCAGCTGTTGGAGCCGATGCCCGACTGCTTATAATCGATTCTTACGATGGTTTCTTTTCTGGGGCGCAGATCCTTTGCAAGCTGCGCGGCGTCGAGATCCTCCGCCGTATAGTGCAGCGCGCTGAACTCAAATTCCTGTATTCCTTTAAACAGCAGTCCGCGTCCCTCAGCGTCAAATACGGCGGCCCATTCCGTGCCGTAATGATTTCCGGTTTCCTGCGGGAAAATATACGGCGTAAACTCTTCCGTGACGGATGCGTCATAAATTCCTTTTTTGCAGAAATGGCGCATATCGCAGTATGCCGGCCCCGGACCGAGGCCGCAGTACCGGAGCTGCTCGTTCCCGGGCGGCATTGCCAGCTCGAGGCCGAAGCGCGGCAGCATCCCCGCTCCGGGACGGAGCTCCGCCGTAACGCTCGCGCCGATTTCGCCGCTTCCGTAGACAACCCATAAAACGGAATATTTTACGAACGGCAGAAAGGACGGCGCGGCGGCCGAATAGGAAGCAAGCAGTGTTACATATTTTCGGTTTACCTCCAGTACACGGCAGGAATAAAGCTTTTCTTTCGCCAGATGCAGGAAGCTGCCGTTCCAGGCCCGCCGGATGTTTCTGTCATTGTCCGTAGGCGCGCGGTAGACAGAAAACCGCGTGGGCGCGGCGAGCAGCTCGATTCCATTAAACACAATACTCGTAAAATGTCCTTTGTCCAGGTCGAAACGATAAACAAAATCCTCGCCCTCCGCCTGCAGAACGCCGCTTTGCGCTTCCCCGGAAAAGGTAACGGTAAGCGGAGACATGGAGGAGGTGGGCTCCGTTTCCGGAACCGTCTGTTTTACAGGCAGCTTCAGCTGGGCAAAGCCAAGCTCATAGCCCGCTTCTGCCCAGACGGTATCTTTTTTTGTATGGAAACTGAATTCCGTGAAAAATTCTTCGAATGAAAATTCCGGCAGCGTAAACGCAAGCGTTCCGGAAACCGTCTCCCCGGGCGCACATTTTACGGGCAGCACGCCCTGCAGAAATACGGCGGACGGCGTTCTGATTTTATAACGGATTTCCAGTTCTTCCAAATCCGTAAAATCATATCGGTTCGTGAAGCGATACGCCGGCATGCCGTTCTCCATTCCGGCGTCCTCCACCTGCACGGGGGCGATTACGTTCTTCAGCTCCAGAAGTCCTGTGCTCGGATTCCGGTCCGGATCGACCAGTCCGTCCACACAGAAGTTTCCGTCGTTCGGAACGTCTCCGAACCAGCCCCCGTAGGAAAAAAACGGACGGGCAGCGGCGCAGTCTCTGTTTTTTCCATACTGCGGCATGGAATCGCCGTACGCTGCACGCCTTGCGGGAACGACGCTCGGATCCTCGACGCTTCGTACCGCGTGATCCGCCCATTCCCAGACGCATCCCCCCGCGGCATTCGGATAGCGGTAGAATAAGTTCCAATAGTCCTGCAGATCTCCCGGTCCGTTGCCCATGGCGTGAGAATATTCGCACAGAAAAAGAGGCTTTTTATAATTGCTGTTTCTGCAGTAGTCTTCGATAAAATCGAGAGACGCGTACATTCTGCTGTAAACGTCGATCGAATCGTCTGCGGCGTTTTCACACCGCTCGTAATGCACGAGCCGGCCGGCGTCCCGGCTCTTGATATAGCGGGACATCTCTCTGTGATTTTCTCCGTAAAACGCCTCGTTCCCGAGAGAAAGCATCACGACGGAGGCGCAGTTTTTATCGCGTTCATACATCCGCTCGATCCGGTCCACGAAGGCGTCGCGCCATTCCGGATTATCGGTAAGCATCAGGCTTTGATCTTTTCCGTATTCCCGGCCGCCAAGCGCCGTGCCATGGGTTTCGAGATCGGTTTCGTCTATTACATAAAAGCCAAGCTCGTCGCACATCCGCAGGAACGCCGGTGTGTTGGGATAATGAGAGGTCCGAATGCAGTTGATATTGTGCCGCTTCATCAGCAGCAATTCTTTTAATATGCCGCGAAGCGGCGTGCAGTGTCCCGTGTCGGGATTTGTGTCGTGCCGGTTTACCCCTTTCAGCTTGACAGGGGAGCCGTTGACCAGAAATCCGCCGCCTGGACCGACGGAGACCGTACGCATTCCGACGCACGCCGGAATGACTTCGTTATAGGCGTGAATTAAAAGCGTATACAGATATGGAGTCTCTGCCGTCCAAAGACGCGGATTTTCCATTGTAAAATGAAATTCAGCGGCGCTGTCCCGGATCATTGCGTCTTTCCTGGCGACCAGCCTGTGCTCCGCGTCATACAGCTCCGCGCAGGCCGCTCCGGCGGCCGCCGTTGCTTCCAGGCGGACAAAGACAGCGTCCAGGGAGGTGCGGATTTCAAAATCCCGGATATGGTTCTTATTCCGCGCGAGCAGATATACGTCCCGGAAAATTCCGGAAAGTCTGTAAAAATCCTGATCCTCCAGATAGGTCGACCACGCCCATTTCAATACGAGCACCGTAATCGTATTTTTTCCGGAACGAAGCAGCTCCGTAATGCGGAATTCTGACGGAAGGTGGGCCCCCTGGGAAGCTCCGGCGGGCTCCCCGTTGATATATACATAAAAATACGTATCGACGCCTTCGAAATTCAAGTATATTTCTTCTCCGGACCAGCGCTCCGGAAGACGGAATTCTCTTCTGTAGATTCCCGCGGGATTTTCATCCGGGACATGCGGAGGATCCAGCGGAATTGGATAAAATGAATTTACGTACTGCGGAGCATCGTAGCCGTACATCTGCCAATTGGAAGGAACCTTGATCTTATCGCACGGGATGGCAGCCTGCCGGCTTGCTTCCAGAGCCGCCAGCGCTTCTGCTGCCTCGCGTTTGTTCCTGCAGTAGATAAAATCCCAATCGCCGTTCAGCGACTTGTATCGGCCGTTCCGTTCTGCGATTACCTGCGCGCACGCGGCTCCTGCGGCGCTGCCGCTGATGATCCTTGCGCCGGAAAGCGCGCTGCATCTGCAGCTGTAGGGAATGTACCACGCTCTTGCCGGCTCTTTCATTCTGTTTAAAACACTCTGGTTCTCCAGCAGCGAAAAATCAGGCAGTATCATATATACCATGCTCCTTTATGACGTATAGACTGTTTTGATTATATCAATAATAATTTAAAATGCAATAGTTCGGGCTGCGGCGTGCCGCAAAAAAATTCGTCCGGGGTATTGACAAGACGTGCAATTCTATGTATAATTCAGCACGTTGTCGCCGTAACCGGCACACAGGATGCTGGTGTAGCTCAGCTGGTAGAGCAACTGATTTGTAATCAGTAGGTCGGGGGTTCAAATCCGTCCACCAGCTCCAGTCGTTTCAGCGAGCGGCGATGCTGTTTCACATGGGAGATTTCCAGAGCGGCCAAATGGGGCAGACTGTAAATCTGTTGTCGATGACTTCCATGGTTCGAATCCATGATCTCCCACCAAAAAGTACAGTTTAAACTTTGTTTAAACTGTACTTTTTTATTTTTTATGATATAATTATAATAAAAATTATGTATATTGTATGAAATGAAAAGGTAGGAAGTATCATGGAAATAACGATTAAAAAGCTTACACCGGAACTATCAGCAGATTATTTTGATTTCTTTGACAATCGTGCTTTTACTGACAATTCTCCTTACAGATGTTATTGTCAGATGTATCAATTGTCAAAAGAGCAAGGAAAAAAATTGATGGAGGATACTCGCGATATTAATCCTGGTTTGCTGTGTAAAAATGTAGCTAAGCAACAAATTGAAACTGGTGCGCTTTGTGGGTATTTAGCGTATGTTGATGGCATATCCGTTGGCTGGTGCAATGCTAATGACAGAGCGAGCTTTCCGAGCGAACCATATTATGATGTTCTTTTTTATTCCCCCATACCCAAACGCGAAATTGCTGTTGTTTGCTTTGAAATAGCTCCTGAATACAGAGGGAAAGGTATAGCCACTGCTCTTTTAAATAAAGTCATCTTGGATGCAAAGGCAAACAAGTATGCATCAGTGGTGGCTTTTCCCGTCAAACGCAGTGAAAGATATGAATGGGACTGTGAGGGTCCTATCCATTTATATGAAAAAGCAGGATTTCATAAAATATCAGAACATGGTGACACTATCATTATGAAAAAAGAATTAATGTGATTTCAAATTATGAGTGTAATCCTATCTGCAAGGGTTCAAGTCCACCGGATGAATTGCGAATAATATCTTTTCCATAATCCTTTCACAAAAAGTGCAATTTAAATAAAGCTTAAACCGTACTTTTTCTTTTATTTGTAATATGTATCTTAAAGGGATGGAGAGCTCTGATAAAGCTCAAGCTGTTATGTGTTTGCGAGGGATAGGCAGGGATGAAAAGGTATCTAAAGTGTCCACCCCTTCCAAGAAGAAAAGCCTTTAAAATAAACATTTTTTGAGCCTTTTCTTTTTTTGTTCTATCGCAAAAAAGAAGATGAATACTAATACATGCCAATAAAACGTACCTTTTTGTCGTCAAAGTGTCGTCAGAATTAAACGATATTGAGCCCGCTTCGTAGTGATTCCGCATCACTGTGTACATATAATTTTGCGGTTACAACAAAAACAGGGTTAATGGTTTATAGATATGATTGCAATGGATTTTATGATCAGATCCGACTTAGGAGCTGCCAACTGGTGCTGCCCGTTCCTGGGATTCTGAGGCTTTGCAATTACCTGCAAAATGTAGGTGCAACGACCTACATTTTTATTTTACAACAAACAAATAAAGAGCGGCGATTACGATGAACCGCAGCATAACGCTATGGAATGGCTTAAAAAAGAGGGATATATCGACTATGAGCGAAAACAAATTGACAAATGAGCAGAACCGTCAAATTGCTGTGGCAGTAGAGGAAGCAAAGCGAAGCCGGTCATAATGAAGAAGGGGAGATTCCTCCGCCAATGTGCAATGCAGGATGATTGCTCATTGCAAAAGGAAAGCAAAAAGCCATAAAAAACCGGCAGCTCAATTGTTGAGCCGCCGGATAATCCAGGTTCCGATGTACGACTGGGGGGTGCGGACAAAAAGTTGGATTCCCTAAGGGCTCCGAAAGGAGTTGAATTAA
>UQSG01000018.1 GCA_900543695.1 uncultured Clostridium sp.
CAACTCCTTTCGGAGCCCTTAGGGAATCCAACTTTTTGTCCGCACCCCCCAGTCGGAGGTTGTCTCATTTGGACTTTCGTAAAATAACAGCGGTAAAGAGATTTTATATTTCTCTGCCGCCGTCATTTTAATCATCATCTTCGTCGTTAGACCAATCAGATATAATATGTAATTCTCCCGAATCTATATCCATTGCCATATTGTCTGCCATTCGCATCAACAAATCTCCATCAGAATCTATTGCCATATTATCGGAGATTGAATATGCAAAATCGCCGTCACTGTAATCAAAAAAAAGTTTGCCCATATAGCACCTCATTTGTAAAATTAAAAATCATACTTGTTTATTTTACTCAACTTTAAATTCTTCAAAAAGCATCAACAGATTCACACAAAATTTCATATCTGCCGTAATTTTTACAATACATAAAAACTTATCCTCCGTCTCTACTATTGATAATATCCGTTTTGCTGACAGATCTGATGAATTGTTTCGGCAAAAATAGATCTGGATTTTTTGCTATCATCAGCGTTTATATTCTTTCTGTCTATGTAATTCTCTCTGACCTGTTGCCACAATCTGTGCTTTTTAATCCACTCAATTTTGGATGGCAACTCCATATGCCCTTTCTGTTGGTATTCCCACGAATAACTGTTTTGTTTTTTGTTGTAGCGAATATATTGTTGGCGCTTATCGCTGCATTCATATACAATGCAAAAGTCGCAACTATGCAAAATACGAGAGTTCGCTCTATCCTTCACTTTGATCGTGAGAACACGGGTGGAATCTTCTGTGTAATCATATCTGAAAATCGGATATCCATAAGGATTAGTAACCTTATCGAGACCCTTGCGAAGAATGTTTCGTATTTCTTCAGCAGAATAGTCTTCGTGGGGGTCGTTTACTTCAATATTCACATCGAAGTCAAAACCAGTGTTAGAATTTCGGTCACGGGTTATCATATTTCGGCTGCTGCTGCCCACGAAATGATATTGAAAAGTAAAGCTATCTCTAACTTCATTTTGTAATCTGCGTATAATTTCAAGGAGTTCATCTCTGATCGGCTTCCATTCTTTTTTGGGAACATACTCAAAATCGTGCATAAACATAACATCTCCTTTTATCCCAAGCCGCCCAAATAGATTTCACTGAATCTAAATCATATTATTATATACTCATTGCATTTAAATGTCAATGGTTTTTAATGAATTTTTACATTTTGAAAACAACAAAAAGAAAGACGATGTACATAAGTGTAGCGAGCATCGGATTGTGCCCCCACAATCTGAAAGAAGTCAAACACAAAGCAGTTGGGGTACCTTCCTTACGGAGTGTGCCCTAAAAATCACTTTTTTTTGTTATAGGATTGACAGCTATGTGCATTCTGTATATACTGAATATATACAGAATGACCGGATGGAGGTACGGAATGACAATTCTGATTGATAATAAAAGCGGCGCTCCCATATATGATCAGATTTATTCGCAGATTAAAGCGCAGATTATCAGCGGCGCTTTAAAAGAAGACGACGCACTGCCGTCGATCCGGAGCCTCGCAAAGGATCTGCATATCAGCGTCATTACTACAAAACGGGCGTATGACGAGCTGGAACGGGAAGGCTTTATTTATACGCTTGCCGCAAAGGGATGCTTTGTCGCAAAAAAGAATACGCTTCTGATCCGCGAAGAAACCCTGAAGCAGATTGAAGCGCATTTGCAGGAAATTATAAAATTGGCAGCCTCCTGCGGGTTGGAAAAACACGACATCATCGAAATGCTGAATTTATTGGAGGGCGAATAAAATGGAAAACGCACTGGAAATTACGAGCCTGAAAAAAACGTATCATGATTTTACTCTGGACGGCATCAATCTGACGCTTCCGTCCGGATCGATCCTGGGCCTGATCGGAGAAAACGGGGCGGGGAAAAGCACAACCATCAAGCTGATATTAGGTATGATCCGCCGGGACGGCGGAACCGTTCGAATTCTCGGAAGGGACGGCGGCCAGCAGCTCAGCGAATTGAAAGAGGAAATCGGCGTCGTTCTGGATGAAATCGGCTATCCGGACTGCGTCACCGTGAAGCAGCTGAACAAAATCATGAAGCATACCTACAAGCATTGGAATGAGAACGCATACTTTCAATATATTGATCGCTTTTCTCTGCCGCAGAAGAAAAGCTTTAAAGACTTCTCTCGCGGCATGAAAATGAAGCTGGGCATTGCCGCCGCGCTTTCCCATGAACCGAAGCTTCTGCTTCTTGACGAGCCCACAAGCGGGCTCGATCCCGTAATCCGCGACGAGGTGGTGGAATTATTCAGCGAATTTACCCGGGATGAGAGCCATTCCGTTCTGATTTCTTCGCATATCGTCAGCGATTTAGAAAAGCTTTGCGATTATATCGCATTTCTGCACAAGGGGAAATTGCTGCTTTGCGAGGAAAAGGATGCGCTGCTGGAAAAGTATGGCATGATCCACTGTGCGCCGGAAACGCTGCAATCATTTGCAAGCGGTGTGGTAATAGGAAAGAAAACGTCGCCATACGGAGCCGAGGCAATCGTGAAACGGGCCATGCTTCCGGCAGGCTATCCCGTAAGTCCAATCGGCATAGAGGAGCTGTTTTTGTATATGGTTAAGGAGGCTGGATGAAATGAAAGGACTGCTGCTGAAAGACTGGTATTTGGCCAGAACGCATTGCCGCGCATTTTTACTGATTCTTTTTGTGTTTGCGATCGTTTCCGCATACTCGGAAAACAACGCGTTCGCTGTTTTATACCCGATTATTTTATCCTCTATTTTGCCGGTGACGCTGGTTTCCTATGACGAACGGTCGAAATGGCAGTTTTACGCTGATACGATGCCTTATAAGAGAAGGGATATCGTATCGGTAAAATACCTCGTTATGCTGATCTGCCTTCTCTTCACGACGCTTATTATGGGCGCAGTAAGCGCTGTAAAATTGCTGATGGAGCGCAACCTGGAGCTGTCGGAACTCGCCGCGTTTATAGGAACCGCTCTGATGCTTGGTATTCTTCCCGCGTCGCTCATGCTTCCCGTGATTTTTAAATTCGGGGTGGAAAGGGGCAGGATCGCATATTATGCTGCGCTCGGCGTCGTATTCGCATGTGTTTTTGGCTTCACATACGTTTCACGCAACACGGAGCCCGCAGAGCTCCTTACAGATACATCCCCGTTCCGGTTTGCTCTGCCCGTCGCTGCACTTCTTATTCTGGGAGTATCCTGGCTTTTATCGATAAAATTTTATGAGAAACGCGAATTGTAAGCTATGCGTTTCTTTAAAACTGTGATATAATTTGCCGCAGGATAACAGGCGGGAGGACAATATGGGAAATTTATACAAAGTAAATGAATCGCTGTTTTATGCAAAAAATAAATATGTGGACTTGAATCCGTTCCTCACCATGACGCCGGAGGACCGGCCGCTTCCCATATATGAAGAAATTAAGGACCGGCTGCCGAAGCCCGTTTGGGAGGGACATTCTGACGTGATCGCCTGCTATCACAAAACGTGGGAAATTGCGTTCCGCAACCTGCGCAGGCCGAACGCCGAAGCCGGCTTTGTTTCCAATTTTATCGATACGGCCTTCAACGGATACCTGTTTATGTGGGATTCCTCCTTTATTGTGATGTTCGGCCGATATGCAAACCATATTTTCAATTTTCAGAAGACACTGGACAATTTTTATTCCCACCAGCACGCGGACGGCTTTATCTGCCGGGAAATCTGTGAAACACAGAACGGAGAACAGTTCCACCGGGACGATCCCGCTTCAACCGGTCCCAACATCATGCCCTGGAGCGAATGGGAATATTATCAGATTACGGGAGAAAAAGCGCGTCTGAAAAAGATCTTTTATCCGCTCCTTGCATACCACAAATGGCTTCAGCTCAACCGTACCTGGCGTGACGGAAGCTACTGGAGCACCGGTCTGGCCTGCGGAATGGATAACCAGCCCAGAGTACAGGAGGGCTATTCGGAGCACACCTCGCACGGACACGCGGTTTGGGTGGATACCTGCATTCATATGGTGATGAGCGCCAGAATTTTAATTGAGATGGGGAAAATCATCGGCACGGAGAAGGATACGGACTGGCTTTACGAGGAAGCGGAGCGTCTGACAAAGCTGATTAACGAGAAGCTCTGGTGCGAGGAAGACGCGTTTTACTATGATCTCTGGAGGGGAGACGTGCTGAGCCGAGTCAAAAGCATCGGCGCATACTGGGCTCTGCTTGCGGGAATCGTTCCGGAGGAGCGGCTGGAGCGCTTTGTGGCGCATCTGGAGAATCCCGCGGAATTTAACAGATTCCACCGGATTCCTACGCTTTCCGCGGATCATCCCGCTTACGACGCCGAGGGTGGCTACTGGCGCGGAAGCGTATGGGCGCCTACGAATTATATGGTTCTGAAAGGCCTTGAGAAAGTGGGCAAATACCGTATGGCATATGAGATTGCCGAAAACCATCTGCGGAATGTCGTAGAGGTATTTCGAAACACCGGAACGGTTTGGGAAAATTACGCGCCCGAGAAAGCCGTGCCCGGAAACCCCGCAAAATCTGATTTTGTGGGCTGGACCGGCCTGACGCCGATCGCAGTTCTGTTTGAATATGTATTTGGAATCCGCGCCGATTCCAGGAAGAACCAGATTACCTGGGACGTCAATCGTACCGAGCGCCATGGGGTGCAGAATTATCCCTTCCGCGGCGGCACGGTCGATCTGCTCTGTGAAAAGCGTTCTGCGGCGGAGCAGGAGCCGCAGATTACGGTGCGCAGCGATATTCCGGTAACCGTCATTGTCCGGTGGAACGGAGAAGAAAAAACGCTTCACAGCATGACGGAGGGGAAAGAAACCGTTTGAAATGGGAGGCCATTCCATTCGATGCTGGTAAATAAAAAAATCGTTATTTTTGATATGGACGGAACCTTAATCGACTCTGTCGGAATCTGGAACGAAGTAGACCGGAAACTTTCGGAACGGCTGGGAGGGCAGCCGCTTTCAGAGGAAGCGCTGCAGACGCGGCGGGAACGAATGCTGAGAGAATTCAGCGGAAGGGAAAATCCATATCTGGAATACTGCGGCTTTTTAAAATCGGAATATGATTCGTCTCTGTCTGCCGAGCAGATCTACAGGATGCGCTATGAGATTTCCTCCGATTTTCTGAAAAACACAGTGGATTATAAGGAAAATGCAGAGCAGGTGATCCGGCTTTTGAAAAATGCCGGATTTACGCTTGTCATTGCCTCCGCTACAAGAAAGCAAAGCATGGATGTTTATCGTCTGCAGAATCAGAATATTATGAGAAAAGCAATGCTGGATCAATATTTTACGCGGATCTATACGAAGGAAGACGTTCGGAAGATGAAACCGGATCCGGAAATATACCTGCGGGTTCTTCAGGATTTCTGCGCTGCGCCGGAGGTGTGCATCGTATTCGAGGATTCTCTGATCGGGCTGGAGGCTGCAAAAAACGCAGGGATTGACGCTGTGGCAATGTATGATCGTCATTCTGACCCGGAGCGCGGGCAGATCGAAAGGATTTCAAATTACCGCTTTGAAAATTACAGCGAGCTTTATCATGCGATTCTCAAGGAGGGAATCAGAGCGTCAATTCTATGATCCCCAGTGCGATCAGCAGTATTCCGGAAAGCAGCGGCGCATATTTTCCTAAAACTCTGCCGAAAATTCGATCTCCTAGGTAGACGCCTAAGATGAGAAAGAAAATGCTGAACAGAAAGGTACATACGGCGGCCTGCAGAATTTGGACTCCTGCGGCGCTTGCGGCGATTCCGGTGCCGATATTGTTGAATGCCAGCCCGCAGCCTACTGCGGCGGATTCCCTGATATCGATGGAGCCTGAAACATCTTTGTCTGAATCCTGGGCGTAGTCGATCATGCTGTCCGCATCCTTCAGAGCAATGCTTCGAATTCTCTTTTTCCTGTTCAGCAGGTTGGAGAAGCTTTGCAGTACGAAATAGAGTCCCAGCAAAATAATGATGCTTGCGCCAAGCAGATCAGTAAGGCCACGAGGCAGAAAGGAAGCGGCAATTTTCCCTGCATACATTGAAGCGACCGTTCCCGCAACGGTAATCAGTGCGATCAGCAGATTCGGAAGGAACCCGATTTTTATTTTTTTTATGCCGAAGGCAATCCCGATTACAAAATTATCTAAATTCGATGACATGCTGAAGATCACGGCGCTGAGAAACGAAAACATGCGTTCACACTCCGAAAAAGGAATCCGTATTTATTATATTATTTTTATACGTTTCTTGTTCAGAACATCTGAGCAGGTCCTTTCACGATGCAGAATCGGTACGCATAATATGATATCAAAAATCAGATTAGGAGAATGATATGAATAAACGGATTCCTTTAGAAGAAGCGGCTCTGCGCGTATGCGAGGAAAATGCGTGTCCGCCGCTGATTTTCCAGGTCCCGCCTTTGGAAGGCAGAAAGCGCCTGAACCGGGCGCAGGACGCGCCGGTTTTTCAATATCCCGCGTCTGTTTCCGTTGTTGACGTGAATACGGGCAAATGGGGAGTTGTAAGGGTCTATGTCGTAAGGCCTGCCGACTGCCCTCCGAATCCTGCGCCAATTCTGTACCTCCACGGAGGCGGGTGGGTGTTCGGAAATTTTCATACGCATGAAAAGCTTGTACGGGAGCTTGCCGCGCGAACGAGCTGCGTCGTGCTGTTTCCGGAGTACGCACTTTCTCCTGAAGCGAAATATCCGGTCGCTGCCGAACAATGCTATCAGGTTCTGACAATGCTCCAGAGAATCAGCGACAAAATGAATCTCAGACTGAATTTATCGCTGCTGACGGTGGCAGGCGACAGCGCAGGCGGAAATTTGGCGGCCGTCCTGACGATTCTTTCCAAGTTCCGCCATGGACCGCAGATTCGGAATCAGCTGCTGTATTATCCCGTAACAAACGCTTGCTTTAATACGGGCACCTATTTGGAATTTGCCTCGGACTATTATCTTTACCGTGCGGGAATGATGTGGTTCTGGAATCAATATACCAGGAATGAATCCGAACGGGCGCAAATCACGGCGTCTCCCCTGCGCGCAACCCTGGAACAGCTGCGCGGTCTGCCGGAAACGCTGATTCTCTGCGGAGAAGCCGATGTGCTGCGGGAAGAGGGAGAAGCATATGCCGCGAAGCTTTTATGCGCCGGCGTGGGCGTTACGGCGGTACGGATTAAGGCTACGATTCATGATTTTGTGATGCTGAACGCATTGGATCAGACAAACGCCTGCCGTGCCGCCATGGATTTATCCGCCGAATGGATCTCCCGCAGGAATAAAAAGGAATAAGCAAAGAGACGCGGCTGATCAGATCCGGGCAACGCCAGTTTCCCTTGCGGCTTTTGCAACAGCGGCGGCTACTGCCTGCGAAACGCCGCGATTCAGTGCGCTGGGGATAATATAGTCCGGAGACAGCTCTGCTTCCGAGACAAAGTCCGATATCGCAAATGCGGCAGCTATTTTCATTTCGTCGTTAATATCGGAAGCGCGTACATCCAAAGCACCACGGAAAATACCGGGAAATGCAAGGACGTTATTGATCTGATTCGGATAATCGCTGCGTCCGGTCCCAATTACAGCCGCGCCCGCTTCCCTTGCAGGCTCCGGGAGAATTTCGGGCTCCGGGTTTGCCATCAGAAACAGGATGGGATCCGGATTCATGGATCTCACCATTTCCGGCGTTACGCATCCAGGTGCGGATACGCCGATAAATACGTCGGCTCCTTTTAATACGTCGGCCAGGCTGCCGCTTCTGTGGCTGCGATTCGTAACGGAGGCAAGTTCATCTTTAATGGGATTCATATGGCTGCGGCCCTGATATATAGCACCCGCGCGATCGCAGAGAATGACGTCTTTCAATCCCATTTTCAAAAGAAGGCGGGTGATTGCGATGCCTGCAGCTCCGGCGCCGTTCGTGACCACGCGGATGGTCTCCAATTTCTTTCCCGTCAGCTTTAGCGCATTCAGAATGGCAGCCAGTACGACGACAGCCGTGCCGTGTTGGTCATCATGGAATACCGGAATATCGCAGCACGCTTTCAGGCGGGCTTCGATCTCAAAGCAGCGGGGAGCAGAAATGTCCTCTAAATTGATTCCGCCGAAACTGCCTGCCAAAAGGCGGACGGTGTTTACGATTTCATCCACATCCTTAGAACGAATACAGAGCGGAATGGCATCTACGTTTCCGAAGGCCTTGAAAAGAGCGCATTTTCCTTCCATTACCGGCATTCCTGCCTCTGGTCCGATCTCTCCCAACCCCAGAACGGCTGTGCCGTCCGTAACGACTGCAACCAGATTGGAACGCCGTGTCAATGAGTAGCTTAAGTCCGGATCCTTTTGGATCGCCAGACAGGGAGCCGCTACGCCCGGCGTATAAGCAAGAGAAAGATCTTCCCTGGTTTCCAAGGGTGCACGGCAGATTACTTCAATTTTCCCGTTCCATTCTTTATGTCGTTTTAGGGATTCGGCTGCATAATCCATTTATCAATCATTTCCTTTCAGAACTAAAATTTTCGTTTGCCATTTTACCATATACTAAAGCACAGATCATTAATTGCTTGTTACGTTTTAGCCAAAAACGTAAATTTTTCATTTTAAAATAATCGATGTTGCGCTGGAATCCATATGGAATGCACCGGAAATGGACTATGTAAAAGAAAAACCCGGCGTTATGATCTGCCGGGCCGGGAGCTCTGTCTGTGAATCTCACAATCCGCTCATGACCTGTCTGAATTTTTGTACAGCCTGTTGGATTGCGGCCTGATCCGTATTTTTGACACTGTACCAGCCGCGCGCTTTCATGGCGTTGAAAACTTCAAATTGGAGCTGCTGCGTTTCTGTAAAAATTTTTGTGATTTCATTTCTGAGGATCTGACACGATGCTTCTGAAACGAAGGTTGCATAGAGCTCCGTTATTTGCTTCTCTGTACTGAGCGCATCACTGATCATATCCTGCTCCGTTAAGATTTGTTCCATGTCTGTCCTCCTTAATTAGCCTGGCATGCATAGGAATTCAGGTACTGAAACATTGTATCGAAATGCTTCCTGTGCATTTGCTCGGCTTTTTCGCAAATTGTTTTTAAATTCGGATCGGTGCAGTTTGCTGCGTAAAAATGGAATTTTTTGACGGCCATTGATTCCGCATCAAGCATATCCTCCAGCATTGCAAGCGATTTCTCAGGCATCGTTGAATTCGGCATTTTCTGATCCTCCTTTCCTGAAAGATAATAAATGCAGGGAATATTTTGTGCATAAATGCGGAAAATATACGCGTCAGAGATTCTGTAAACAGAGGAGAATTTATTTTGGTCAGTTTTATCAGAACGATTATTATGTACTTGATTGTTATATTTGTAATGCGCTTAATGGGAAAACGGCAGATCGGGCAGCTCCAGCCATATGAATTCGTCATTGCGCTCATGATTTCCGATCTGGCCGCGCTGCCGATGCAGGACAGTGCGATCCCGCTGTGGTCCGGAATCGTTCCGATTTTATCACTGCTGCTCCTGCAGCTTTCTATCTCGTACGGGGTATTAAAGCTGAAAGCTGTACGCGGATTTTTCTGCGGGAAGCCATGCGTTATGATTAAAAATGGCACAGTTATTGAAAAAAATCTTCGCAATCAAATGTATACGCTGGATGACCTGCTTGAGGCGCTCCGCCTGAAGGGCTATCCGGACGTTCAGTCGGTACAGCTTGCCATCCTGGAGAACAACGGAGATTTAAGCGTGCTTCCCGTCAGCGCGGCTCAGAATGTAACGCGCGGCGATCTCGACATCAGAGAGCCCTCCGATATTGTCACAGATATCATTATTGGCGGCTGTGTCATGGAGGACAATATGGAGCTTTTAAATATAGACAAAAAAATGCTGAGAGAAGAACTCGATAAAAACGGCATACGCTCTGCAAGGGATGTTTTTTACTGCTATGTAAATGGCGCCGGACAATTCGTCATTCAGAAGAAGGGAAAATAAGATGTACAGAAATTCTATTATCTATCTTATTATGGTAGTTGTTATATTAGCACTGGTATTTGTTCCAACAACGTGGTTCGACAAAATGCTTGAGGATGATGTAAATGGGTTTCGCAGCCGGATCGACGATATTTTGAATACGAACCGCGACGCACCGGAACTGGAAGAAAAATGTGGACTGCTGCAGGCAGACTGGGAAAATCATATGGAACACTGGAGCTTTTTTCTTAATCATTCCGCAATTGAAAAGGTTGATCTCGGAATCTGCACGTTTCTGGAATATGTGCGCTGCGGAAATTATGAAAGCGCTTCCATCGAAGCGAAACGTCTCGATAAAATATTCGAGATGACGGAACATCAGGACGAGCTGTCGGCTTTGAATATTTTCTAAAAGGGGGCGAAATTGGCCGCACTGGGACGAATTGCGACGAACGATTTTTCTTTACAAAAGCGCGCTCTTCAGGTATAACAGAATACGGGGTGAGATTCATGCATACAATTGAAACGGCAATTGTTATGCCGGTCCTTTTATTGTTTTTGCTTTTATCCGTCTGCGTTTGCCTGAAATATACGGAACAGATTAGTAGGCACTCGGATACGCTGCGGGAAGCTTTTTTGGAAAAACGCATCAGCAATACTGATATCGCGCGGGGAGGAGCGGTGCTGTATGAAACGTATCGGAAGCATGCGGGGTGACACCGGAAGCGTTACAATCGCCGCAGCTGTGCTGCTTAGCGGAATCATTTTGTTGAATACCGCTTTATATGATTATGCGGTATATAAAGCGCTGGAAAGCCGCGCCGCCGCAGGTATGCTGCTTGCCTGCAAATCCGTTCTGGCCTCATATGATTCGCTTCTGGCGGAAAAATACGGATTGTATGGATTCAATACGGGGAACGGCGGCTCGGCACACGATCTGTTTGACGATTATTATCCCTCTGAAGCATCCATTGTTGCTCTGAGCGGAAATTTTACAGAGCCGGACGTTCTGAGGGAGCAGATCTGCGGGATGATGAAGATCAAAACGCCGGCGTCGCTGACGGAGACCATGCTGTATTTGCTTGGCGTTCTTTCGGAAGCAAAAGAGGAGGGCGCAGGCTACCGGGCGTGCGGGGAGGCGGCGGAGCTTCTGTCGGCGCTTCAGAAGACGCATCGGGATCTTAAAATATTAGTGGAGGGCTATTATGACGGAGATCCCGCCTGTGTAAACGGCTATTCTGTGGCTGCCGCTTCCGGACTGTTTGAGAATATGTCTCAAATATGGCAGGAAAAAGCAGAAGCGTTTTTGGATCAGGCAATCCTGCTGCACGAACAGTACCGGGAATATAATTCTCGTGCGGCACTGCTCTGCCAGGAGCTGGCGGACGGAAGACAAAAAATCGTGGAAGTGCTGCGCCGTGCCGAATCGACCGGCGCGCTGCCAAAAGAAGCAGACGTTATTCGGCAGCAGGCCGCGCAAATCGGAAGCGCCGCTGCTGCGGACAAAATTTCTGAAAATCTCTCGGTATTCGCAGAACGTCTTTCCGCTCTATATGCCTTTAAAGAGCAGGGGGAGTTCGACGCTGAAAAATTCCGCTATTTATTCGTTGAAAGACAGATTTCTGCGAATATCAGGATTCCTTTGATTTACGCGGAGAATACTTCCGGAGAGACGAACGGCACTGAGCTGATTACAGAATTGAAAGAACAGCTGCTGGGAACGGCAAACCTGCCTCAGATTTCGGAAGATTCCTACAGAATACCTGAACAGGAATACGCAGCGCTTCCGTCCTCCCGATTTTCCCCGCGAAGCAGCAGTCTCGATTCTTTTGGTGTGGATGCAGGCGATTCATTCGAAACGTTTGCCTCCTTTACGGATTTGTTTGCATTCAAAACGGAAGTCTCGTTCGAAGAGGTACTGCGCGGAACGGCGGAACGGCTTCTCATCGACGATTATATTCTTAATTACATGACATCAAGACTTTACGCGTCATCAGAAGACCGTTTGAATAATGAAGCCGAATATATTTTAATTGGAGATGCCTCTGCGGCGCACAATAATAAGGCTGTAGAGAATAGAATACTGGCGCTGCGGTTTTTACTTAATTTTATTAAAATTATGAAGGACGCGGAACGGAGCGCCGGCGCAGAAGCACTTGCACGCGCCGCCGCGGCGGCGCTCAGCATGGGAGCGGGCGTAACTTTATACAAAATCATTATTGTTTCGGCATGGGCTCTGCTCGATTCCTATCAGGATCTGGAAAAGCTGCTTTCCGGCCAAAGCGTTCCGATTCTGACGCTGAATGAAGCGGCGGCAGGAAGAATTGATGCGCTTCAGGATTATGCGTTCTATCTGAGAATTCTTTTGCTGCTCACGCCTGTGGAAACGAAGCTGATGAGGATTTGCGATGTGATTGAAATAAATATGAAAGAAACAACCGGAATGACGTATCGTCTGTCAGGCGTATATCATAAGCTTTCTGCCTCTGCCAGGACACGTATGACGTTTCTTTCTCCTTTTTTGCTCGGACTGGGAAGAAAGCAGTATGAACGGGAGGATCTTTGTGAAATTACGTATTGAACGGGAAACGGAGAGCAAAGGGAATATTACACTGGAAACGGCCCTCGTTCTGCCGGGCTTTATGGGAGTGCTGCTGCTCTTTCTTTCCATTCTGCAAATCGTGTCTGCTCGAAATCTTCTGGAGCTGTCCGTGCTTAGAACTGCGGACGAGCTGTGCCGCTGGGCGCCGATTTACCGCAACCAGCTGACGGAGGAGTTAAAAAAGGAGCTTCTCGGAAGCTTGCAGGAGCGATTCTCGGATGCGCTTGCCCCGGCGGAGGAAAGCGTGCTTAAAGCTGTTCTGCAGTTAAGAGATCTTTCCGAGCATTCGTCAGATTCTATTTACGGATTTGCAGCGCAGACGCTTTGCGCCTCCTACCTTACGGAAGATGCGCTCGTGAAGAGCGGCATGCTGGAGCTTAAAAACCTGAATTTGTATAAAAGCAGCTTTTTTCATCGGGAAACCGATCAGATTCGCCTTACGGCATCCTGCGTAGTAGATACGTATCTGCCTTTTCCGGTAAAGCTTGAATTTTCAGTTTTGTGCAGCGCATGGGGCGGCGGCAGAATGCCGTTCCTGCAAACACAAGAATCAGAGGCGCCCTC
Organism: uncultured Clostridium sp.; assembly: GCA_900543695.1. Classification (GTDB taxonomy): domain Bacteria; phylum Bacillota; class Clostridia; order UBA1212; family UBA1255; genus Egerieisoma. The sequence continues at coordinate 13,167 of UQSG01000018.1, forward strand.
GTCCGGAATCTGGAATGAAAATAATTTTACCAGAGGAAAAATTTTCAGACAGATGTACGGGGGCAATCTTCCCGATGCCTTTCCCGTGATCGCCGCATTTGAAGACGGAACGGCTGTTATGATTAAAAGCCTGAATCACACGCTGCCCAGCTATCGTAAAAAGGGCGCAATGGAAAAGGCTGTTCTCAAAATGATCGATACGCTGGAGGCTTTTCAGGGAGCCGAATACGGCGGAATTTCCATTCGAAAAGAGGATATCAAAAGAAAAAAGCTGATTCTGATTCTCCCGGAAAACGAGCTTGGACTTTTGCAGGAAACGGCAATCCAGCGTGCGTTCCAGTATTCCATGCTTAAATTTATTGAGCTGGACTTGCAGAGATACCAAAAAGTGTGATATCATGCAGCAGAAAGGAGACGTCAGTGGTGCTTTCATGGCAATTTTAATTAAAAATGCTGGAATTTATGCCGAAAACGGTATTCAGACTTATCAGGGGCTCTGCATCGACGGCGGCCGGATCCGGGCGATGACAAATAACGAAGCCGAAATCGATGCCTTTCTTCGCGAGCACGACAATCAGATCTACACAATAGAGGGAAGAAATAAACTGATCCTGCCCGGATTGATCAATACGCATACGCATAGCCCAATGACGCTTCTGCGGAATATCGGAAGCGATCTGCCCTTGCAGCAATGGCTGTTTAACGAAATTATTCCGCGTGAGAGAAAATTGACCTCCAGGAGCGTATATTACGGTTCTCTGCTTGGACAGCTCGAAATGATTCGCTCCGGAACAGTCTCCTTTGCCGATATGTATGAACCGTTTGAAGCGATCGCACAAGCCGTTCTGGAATCCGGCCTGAAGGCGGTCCTGAGCGTTCCGGTATTGCATAACCGCTGGGAGAATGGAACGCGCATTACGGAAAATAACTTTGCGGAGGCGGAACGTCTTATAAAAAAATGGAAGGGCGCCGGGGACGGAAGAATTGACGTAATCTGTGAAATTCATTCTGTGTATCTTTATGACGACCGTCTTTTGCATGAGGCCGTGTCGTTTGCCAAAGAGAACGGACTTGGCATTCACATGCATCTCCATGAAACGAAAAAGGAAATTTCCGACTGTCTGAAGGCTGTCGGAATGAGGCCCGCCGCTTTTTTTGCATCGATCGGAGCTTTTGATGTTCCAGTGCTGGCAGCGCATTGTACGCATCTGGAAACCGAAGATTTTGAAATTTTAAGGCGGGCTCGTGCTTCCGTATCCGTTAACATTACAAGCAATCTGAAACTCGCAAGCGGAGTGCCGCCTCTTCCGGAATTGCTGGCCGCGGGGATCCGCGTCGGTCTGGGCACGGACGGATGTGCGAGCAATAACAATTTAAATCTGTTTGAAGAAATGCACTTGGCGGGTATACTGTATAAGGGATTGCGCGGAGATCCGGCGCTCGTCTCTCCGGAACAGGTGATCGACGCGGCAGTCTTTGGCAGCCGCATCTGTAAAGGAGCGGATGCAGATCTGATTTTAATTGATTTGACGGCGGCTCACTTAAATCCGCTGAATGATATGAAAAGTGCCGTCGTATATTCCATGCAGGCTTCCGATGTGGATACGGTAATCGTTCGGGGAGAGATCCTGATGGAGCATCGGGAACTCAAAAAATTGGATGAAGAAAGGATTCTTTACGAGGTGAACCATGTTAAGCTTTAACGATAACAACGCGCAGTATTTAATCGTAAACAGCGAGCTGACCGGAAGCGATACACTGAAGAAAAATGAGAGCGGCGCTATTGTTCTTCCGTTTGAAGGGCCGGTCATTTATGAGGTGATCCGCTTTATTAATGGAAAAGGTCTTTTCCTGGAAGACCATTTCCGCCGGCTGGAAAACAGCTTTCAAATTGAAGGAATAGAAAATCCGGTAGATCTTGCAGCTTTTAAAGAGTACGCTTCTGTTTTGCTCAGCGTCAATGAGGAAAGAGACTGCAATGTTAAAATCATGAGCACCGGAAAAGATTTTGTCGTATATCTCAGTAAAAAGTTTTATCCCGGTCCAGCTTACTATGAAAAAGGAATCCGAACGGCGTGTATTCAGATCGAGCGGCCCAGCCCTAACGCAAAAATCCGGAGATCGGATTATATAGAAAGAATCGAGACCTTCAAGCAGGCAAACGAAATTTTTGAAGCGCTGCTGATGAATGCGGAGGGCTATCTTACGGAGGGAAGCAAGTCCAATCTTTTTTTTGTACGCAGAGGGGAACCGGACGCCGTCTATACTGCGCCGCGTGAAATGGTTCTGGAGGGCATTATGCGGCAGTATGTGCTTGATCTTTGCGGTCAGGAAAATATTTCCGTCAAGTTCGAACCGATCCGGTATTCCGCGCTGGGGGATGTGGAGGCATTGTTTATTACAGGCACCTCAATCAATGTTTTGCCGATTGCAAAAGTTGATGAAATACAGTATAATTCTCCGGAAAACAGTACGGTACTCCGCATTATGCATGCTTTTCAGAATTACATTGATACAATAACGAAAGGGTGATTGATATGAAATTATCTTTTTCTACACTTGGCTGCCCTGAATGGTCCTGGAACGAAATTCTGGCTACCGCAAAGGATATGGGGTTCGACGGAATTGAGATCCGCGGCGTAGGCAACGAACTGTACGCACCGGCGATCAGGGAATTTTCAGCAAATAATATTCAGTCTACCAAAAATAAATTGAAGGCAATGGGCCTTGAGATCGTTTGCCTTACGTCTGCCTGCTATTTATATGATAAGACAAACGCCGGACGGTATCTGGAAGAGGGCAAAGCCTATATCGATACAGCAAGCGCCTTAGGGGCTTCCTATATCCGCGTCTTGGGAGATAAAGATCCGCAGCCCTCTGCGGACATCGATGATTCTGTAGTCGCTGCTTCTCTGGAGCCGCTCGGACAGTATGCCAAGGAAAGAGGCGTCGTACCGCTGATCGAAACGAATGGCGTTTATGCTGACACAAAACGGCTTTCTGCGCTTTTGCGAAGCCTTTCCGGCAGCAGCATCGGAGTCCTTTGGGATATGCACCATCCATATCGGTATTTTGGAGAGCAGCCGGAGCAAACTTATGAAAACATCGGCAGCTATATAAAATATGTGCATGTCAAAGACTCCGTCGTGGACAGAGACGGCCGGCTGCAATATAAAATGATGGGCTACGGTGACCTTCCCGTGAAGGAGGGCGTGAGAATTCTGAATGAGAATGGATATGATGGATATCTTTCTCTGGAATGGGTGAAACGGTGGTATTCCGATCTCGAAGCGCCCGGCGTCGTATTTTTGCAATATATTAATTATATGAAAAAAATAATCTGAGAACTGACCGGAAAAGGAGTATCATTCATGAAAAACATACCGCTGTATCACGTGGAGCCGATTCGCGATCTGAAAGAAATGCTGGAAAAATCTGCGAAGACTTTTGGAGAAAAGGCCGCCTTTTTAAAAAAGGACGTTCCGGGAGGGCCATATATTCCCGTTTCTTTTAACCAATATAAAAAAGATGTAGATGCGCTTGGCACAGCGCTGATCAAAAAGGGCTGCAAAGGCGAACGAATCGCAGTGATCGGGGAAAACAGATACGAATGGTCCGTATCCTATCTTGCGGTCGTGAACGGGACGGGAATTGCCGTCCCGCTCGATAAAGAGCTGCCGGTGAATGAAATTGTGATTTCTCTGAACAGAGCAGAGGTTACGACGATTATTTTTTCCCCAAAACTGACAGAAAAGATCCTTGCCTGCAAAGCTCAGGTGCCGACGCTGAAGCACTTGATCACCATGGCGCAGCCGGATCCTCAGTGTGCAGAAGAGGCGCCATATTATTCGATATATGATTTACTCCGAGAGGGACGGGAGCTGCTGGCAGAAGGCGATACCGCTTTTACGGATGCAGTGATCGACCGGGAAGCGATGCAGATTCTTCTTTTCACATCTGGAACGACGGATGTTTCTAAGGCGGTAATGCTTTCGCATAAGAATATTTGCGAGAATCTCATGGCAATGTCGTCAATGGTTTATATAGACGATAAGGATATCTTTCTCTCAATTCTTCCGATTCATCATACATACGAATGTACCTGCGGCTTTCTCTGTCCGGTATACAGAGGCAGCACCGTTGCATATTGCGAGGGCCTGCGTCATATTACAAAGAACATGGCGGAAGGCAAGATCACGATGATGCTGGTAGTTCCTCTGGTGCTGGAATCGATGCACCGAAGGGTTTGGGACACGATTCGGAAGCAGGGCCTTGCAGGAAAGGTTAAATTTGCCCTTCGTCTGAATTCCGTTCTTCGTAAAATCGGCATGGATCGCTCTAAAAAGCTGTTTGCAAAGGTCCATGAAAGCTTTGGAGGCCATATGCGCCTGTTTATTTCCGGCGCTGCGGCAGTCGATCCTCAGGTGAGTAAGGATTTCCGAAACTTTGGCATTCTGACGATCCAGGGATATGGCCTTACGGAATGCGCTCCGATCGCAGCACTGAACAGAAACTGCGACTTTAAAGACGATGCCGCAGGAATGCCGATGCCGGGAACGGAGCTGGAAATCGATGCGCCAGACGCCGCAGGAATCGGCGAGATTACGATTAAAGGACCGAACGTCATGCTTGGCTATTACCACGACGAAACCGCAACGAAGCAGGCGATCGACGCCAGAGGCTTTTTCCATACGGGCGATCTCGGTTATATGGATAAAGACAAATTCGTTCATATCACCGGGAGAAAAAAGAACGTAATCGTTACGAAAAACGGGAAAAATATTTTTCCCGAGGAAATCGAGTATCTGCTGCTGAAGAGTCCTTATATTGCAGAGGTTGTTGTTTACGGAGAAGCTGCGGAGGATGGAGAAACGATCGTCAAGGCGAATGTTTTCCCGGACTATGAGAAAATAAAGGAGGACGCAGCGGCCGGAATTTTAGAGACAGATACGCCGGAAGCCGTGATCAGAGCTGAAATCAAGACGGTTAACAAGCAGCTTGTCTCGTATAAAGCAGTGAAGGATTTTGTACTGCGCGATACGGAATTCGTCAAGACCTCCACGCAGAAAATCAAGCGGTATATCGAGGATAATCAGGCGGCACATTAAAATCATGAAATCGTTTCGGAGTTGAACTGCGGTGAATAAATACGATGTCGGCGTAATTACAGATGGAGAAGCGGGCCGGAATTTGGCGTTTGACCTCAGTGCAAGCGGATATTCGACTGTGCTGTATAATACAGGACTGGATAATATGGCGCGGGATGAAATGAACCGGTATATCGCCGGAATTCAGGAAATGGGGATTCTTGCCTCTACTTCTTCTGAGATGACGGTAAATCTGCTGAAGTCTCCGAAAATTTTGTTTGTTGTCAGCCGGAATGGCGTTTTTGCCGAAGAAATCCTGCGGGAACTGTATGAGCTTGCCGGGGAAGGCGATATTCTCATTGATACCTGCGATACGAATTATAAAGTTACTGCCGCAAGATGCCGGCAGTTTGAAAAAAAGCAGATTGCGTATATAGGAGCTGGCTTTTGCGGCGGGGAAACGGGAGCGCCTGCCGGTGTTTCCATCATGATGGGGGGCTCTCTGGATGCCTATACCAGCATTTATGACATGCTTTGCTGTGTCTCTTCAAAATATGACGGATTCCCCTGCTGTGCCTATATGGGACCGGATGGAGCCGGACAGTACGTAAAAATGATTCATAATGGAATTACGTACGGCGTCATGCAGGCCTTATCAGAGGCGATTTCTGTCTTGAAGCACGTTGGAGGCTGCGATGAAACACAGCTGCGGGAGATTATCGGCGAATGGGGGACCGGCGATAACGAGAGCTTTTTTATACAGGCGGCATATGATATTTTAAACAAACGGGATGCCGAGACGGGGAAACCTTTGACAGAGCTTGTATCGGACAGGGTAGGATACGGCAAATCCGTCGTTTGGCTTTGTACCAGCGCGGCGGAGCTTTCCGTGCCGATCCCTTCGATCTATGCGGCGCTGAACCAGCGCTTTCTTGCCGCTTTGAAAAAAGAACGAACGGCCTTTTTCGACCTGGTGGCAGGCGAGGCGGAAAAAGAAATCCATATTATTAATGATGAGAAAAAAGCATTCATCGAAGACGTCAGAAACGGTCTTTACCTTTGCACGTTGTGCATTTACACGCAGGCGTTTGCATTGCTGCAGCGTGCTTCCGATCTTTACATCTGGGGAACGGATCCGCTGGACGCTGCAATTACATTTCAGGGAGGCTCTTTTATTCGCGCCAGAATTCTTTCCCGAGCGATTGATGCGTTTCGGAACCGTCAGGATGTTAAATCTCTTTTAGAAGATCCCTATTTTGCAGGTACCGTGAAGCGCTATTCCGTTTCCCTGCGGCGTATCGCTGGTCTTGCCGCTGAGGGCGCTGTTCCGGTGCCCGTTTTTGCCGCGTCGCTGTCTTATCTGGACACCTATGCCGCGAAGCTGCTGGATACAGGAATCGTGGAGCTGCTGCGGGATTATATTCAGGATTCCGGATTTGAAAAAAAAGACGAGGAGAAAAAGCGCTATCATGCGGACTGGAAAGATGTGCGCGATGAGATCAATTGTCGGGAAATCACAAAATAATTATTATTCTTCGGTTTTCTCATGCATATGATCTTCGCGATACTGTTTTTCGTAAGCGATGTCTTTCCGAATGGCGATCACCGTTTTACCCGTGATCAGGGTGAGCACCAGATAAAACAAAGCGCTCAGATACTTTGCCTGGATTCCTGAAAGGCGTCCGAGTGCAACCATAATCGGCTGAAACAGCAGAGTCCACGTATTGAAGAGCGTGTAAAAGGCTTCGCCCAAGCCGGTACGAAACAGAAAACAGAAAAAATACAGGATATAGGCAGCCGCTCCCACCAGCTGATAGTAAAACAGCGCTTTTGCAAGCGTCGTATAGCGCCGAATCCGCATAAAAATACAAAAGACGATATACAATATATAAACGGCGGCCGACGCAATGATCTGAAATGCCGTGAGGCGGCGGCTCTCGAACGAAAGCTTCTGCAGATCAAAACAAAACACGATTGCGATATTTAAAATGGTGAGGATAAGTGCGATGAGCAGGGATGTCCTGTTTTCGCGCGAAAAGAAGTGCTTCTGTTTCTCCATGCCGGCAAACTTCCTTGTTGCAAATATAATTTCTATTTATTATACTATAAAAAGAGGAGGGAAACAATGACTCAGATTATAAATTTTGTCAAGGGAATCTTTATCGGAATCGCCGTCGTGATTCCGGGGCTTTCAGGAAGCATTTTTGCAGTCGTCGTAGGATTGTATGAAAAAATGATCCACGCCGTCAGTGACTTCAGAAAGAATATCAAAAAGAATATTTTGTTTTTATTGCCGATCGTTCTCGGCGCGGTCGTCGGAATCCTGCTGTCTACGAAGCTGATTTTGATGCTCTGTGAAACTTATACGCAGCAGGCGTACTTTTTCTTTATCGGCCTTGTACTTGGCAGTATTCCATTGGTTCTGAGAAAATTGAAGGGAAAAAAGTTCCATCCGGCGTATCTGCTGATAACGCTGTTCAGCATGGGGCTCATTTTGCTGATGGGTTTCTTTTCCAATGCAGACGCCGGCGAGGGTGCGGTGAATACGGCGTATTATCTGACCGGCCTCAAGGACACGGTATTGATTTTGTTTTCCGGCTTTTTGTCCTGCGCGCTGATGTCGATTCCTGGCGTGAGCGGATCCGTAACCCTTATGGTGCTTGGGCAGTACAATAAAGTATACGGCGCCGTCAGCGAATGTACAGATATGCTGAAATATTTGATCAGCGGCGAATTTGACCGCGCGTGGGAGTCGTCGCGGTCGATCTGGCTCGTGCTGGCTTTTGCAATCGGCGGAATCGCAGGCTTTATTCTGATTTCAAAGCTGATTGCAAAGCTGCTTGCAAAGTTTGAAGCACAGACGTATTACGGCGTGGGAGGCATGATTCTCGGTGCAATCATTATTTTGTTTGTTCAGGGTGTTATGACAGATCAGAAATTTACATCGGCGTTTCAGGGAAGCATGACGGCGGGAATTCTCGGCATGCTTGTGCTGGATCTTGTATTGATTGCAGTCGGCGTCGTCTGTACGCTCTTTCTTGATGACGACAGCGAGCTGGCGCAGAGAGCGAAAAAGAAAGGAGTGCAGAAGCATGAGGAATGAACGGAAAACGATAAGAGCCGCCGTATCGGCATTTGCAATTTTATTTTCTGCAATTACAGTCCTCTCCGGCGGCAGACTTCGCGCGGAGGAACAGAACCTTCCGGAAGAGGCGCAGAATATTACTTCGAGAGAGCTTTATCATGGCGTAACGCTTACAAGCTTTGAGCTTTCCGCAGATTCGAAATACGGTTTGAATAAAGTCAGCGTAGTGGAATTTGATCCTGCGCAAAGCGATCTTTACATAGATGTTACCAATATGGCGGAGTATTCCGACACGCTGAAAACGGTTGAGAAGACCGTTGCTGAATTTAATGAAAAGAACGGAGAAGGGAAAACGGCGATTGCCGCGGTCAACGGAGACCTGTGGATGGTTTCCTACGCACATGCGCGCGTAGAAGGCTCCGGGACTACTTACGGAGGATACAGCGATGCGGTGGTAACGAAATCGCTGACGATTCCGCGCGGCTTTAATATGTACGGAGGAGAAATTATCACATCGGCGCATATGTCCCAGGAAACGCCGTTTGAGGGCGCCTTCCAGTCTTTCGGCTTTACGGCGGACAATAAGCCGTATCTCGGACAGCCAGCCGTAACGGTAAAGGTGAAAAACGTGACGCAGAATACAGATGCAGAGAAGGTCGACGGGATCAATCGGCTTCCGGCTAAAAACGCGCTCGTCATGTACACGGATAAGGGCGCGCTTTCCCATTATGCGCTGGACGAGGCGTATGAGGTCGTGATTGACTGCGCTGAGGATTACGTCGTCAAACACGGCGCGGCGATCCGGGGAACGGTTACGGCGATCTGCGGGGAAGGGGACGAGGACCTGCCGATGCAGGCAAACCGTATTATATTGACGGCAAGAGGCAGCCGGCCGACGTCCAGAATCGAATCGTTTCAAGTGGGAGATGAAATCGAAATTACCGTCTCCGTAAAGGATCTTTTCGGCAACGATGAGGCATGGCAGAATGAAATTGTAAACGCAGTAGGCGGACATATGGTGTTTGCCCGCGATGGAAAGTATTCCCCGATCGGTGATTCTACTGCGTATCCGACTACAATTTTAGCGGAAACGAATTCCGGATCGGTATTATTCATTCAGAACGATGGCAGGCAGGCAGACTACAGCCAGGGCTTCCGTTTTTCTGATTATACGCGCCTTGCACAGGAGTTTGATATAAAAAACGGCTTTATTCTGGACGGCGGCGGTTCGTCTACGCTGGTTGCGCTCGCCGACAGCGGTTATGAGCTGGTGAATCGGCCTTCTGACAAGGATGAAAATGGGAACTATGGACAGCCCAGAAGCGTTGTGAATTCCGTAATTTTATCCTACGGAACGGATCGGAACGCGCCAGAAGAACCGGAAGACGCCACCGCAGATCCCGCAGAAACCGCCGGCGCTTCTGCTGTAGGCGGCTCCAACATCGGATGGAAAATTGCATTGATTGCGGGAAGCATTGTCTGCTTTATCATTGCGGTCCTGCTGGCCGTTCGGGCGGGCAACAAGAAATACGGGAAGAACAATAAAGAAAAATAATTTACCTGTAATATGAATGAATTATGAGCGAAAACATTTTAGTGGTGGACGATGAAAAGGAAATCGCAGATCTGGTCGGATTGTATCTCAGAAATGAAGGCTATGCCGTTTCCGTATACAATACCGGCCGAGAAGCGCTGAAATCCACGGAAGAGCACGTCTACGATCTGGCAATCCTAGACGTAATGCTTCCGGATGTCGACGGCTTCAATATCTGCAGAAAGCTCCGGGAAAAATATTTTTATCCGATTATTATGCTTACCGCTAAGGTCGAGGATTTGGACAAGATTATGGGGCTTACGATTGGTGCGGACGATTATATTACAAAGCCGTTTAACCCGCTGGAGCTGATCGCACGCGTCAAAACGCAGCTGCGCAGATATAAAAAATATAACGGAGGCGCCTCGGAAAGCGGCGCCTTTTCCGAGGAATACGATATCAACGGACTTTATATCAATAAAGAGACGCATGTCTGCACGCTTTACGGAAAACCGGTTCTCCTGACGCCGCGCGAGTTTTCGATTCTCCTGTATTTATGTGAAAATAAAGGGAAGGTGGTCTCTTCGGAGGAGCTGTTCGAAGCCGTTTGGGGTGAAAAATATATCGATAACAACAACACGGTAATGGCACATATCGGGCGGCTGAGAGAAAAGCTCCGGGAACCGGCCAAAAATCCCAGGCTGATCAAAACCGTATGGGGAGTCGGGTATAAGATTGAAGCATAAAAACACAAACCAAAAAAAGTTCAGAAGCTTCCAGCGAAAGCTGACTGCCGGAATCATTGTAAAATTCATCGTATCGCTTACGGTCTATATGATCCTGCTGCTGCTTGCACTGCTGATCGGGTATCTGATCTGTTCCTCTTTTACCTGGTACGGAGACGAGCTGATTTACCGTTTGCTGCAGCCGATTCGGAACAATATCGAGCTGTTTGTGCTTTTTATGTTTTTTGCGGGATTTGTCGTGTTCTTTATCTATTATTGGTATAAAACGCTCGGCTATCTGCAGCTTATGATTGAGGCGACAGAGAACATTTATAACGATAAAGAGGGCTATATTTCATTTCCGCCGGAGCTTGGCGAGCTAGAGCAGCAAGTCAACCAGATCAAAGTAAACGTGCGGAATTCCCAGAAGGCGGCGAAAGAGGCAGAGCAGAGAAAAAACGATCTCGTCGTTTATCTTGCCCACGACCTGAAAACGCCGCTTACCTCCGTTATCGGATATTTGACGCTGCTAAGAGACGAGGAACAGATTTCCGAAGCGCTCCGCAGAAAATATTTAGCGATTTCTCTTGAAAAAGCGGAACGGCTGGAAGATCTGATCAATGAATTTTTTGAAATCACACGGTTTAATATTACAAATATTCATCTGGAATTAAGCCGAATTAATCTGACCAGAATGCTGGAGCAGATTACATTTGAATTTCAGCCCATGCTCTCCGAGAAAAATTTACGCTGTATTCTGCATGCTCCTCCGGAATTTCAGATCCGCATTGATGTAGATAAAATGCAGCGCGTATTTGACAATCTTATGAAAAACGCAGTCAACTACAGCTTTGAAAATGACACGATTGAAATCAGCGTGATTCCGGAGCCGGAGCAGGTCCGAATTATTTTTGAAAACCACGGCAACCCAATTCCAAAAGAAAAGCTGGAACGAATTTTCGAACAGTTTTACAGACTGGATACGGCCAGAACCTCCAAAAGCGGCGGAGCCGGCCTCGGCCTTGCAATTGCGAAAGAAATCGTGGAACTGCACCGGGGAAAAATTCGCGCAGAAAGCGAGGAGGAAACGATCCGCTTTGAAGTAAGCCTCCCTCTGCTGTAAGAAAATCGTAAGAAATTCCTCAGGAAAAAACAGAAATCTGTCAAGCGAAAACGAGAAAACCACGCCTCGGCTTCTGTTATGCTTTTGCTGTCAGAGCTCGGGAAGTGCCGCCCGACGCTTTGAATACAAAAGAAGCAAAGGGTGATTTTCTATGTATAAAAAAACAATTGCAGTGCTGTTCGGAGGCTGCTCCAGCGAATATTCCATATCGCTTCAGTCGGCATATTCCGTTCTGACGCAGATCGACCGGACCGACTATCACGTTATACCCGTCGGTATCTCCAAAAAAGGGGAATGGTTTGCCTACTACGGTAAATATGAAAATATTGCAGACGATTCCTGGCAGAAAGATACAGAACGGAAAATTCCCGCCGTGCTTTCCCCGGACCGGCGAATCCGCGGATTGATCGAATTTTACGGAGAACGATGCCATGTCGTATCGCTTGACGCCGTTTTTCCCATATTACATGGTAAAAACGGAGAAGATGGAACTGTGCAGGGGCTCTGCGCTCTGGCGGGGATTCCCGTTATTGGCTGCAATCTGATCTCATCTGCCCTGTGTATGGATAAATACCGTGCGCACAAGCTCGTACAGGCGGAGGGAATCGCCGTGCCGGACTCCGTCCGCCTGACGCGCGGCATGTCTAAGGAGACCGTAGCCAAAGCCATTTCACATTTGAACTATCCGCTGTTTATAAAGCCCGTGCGCTCCGGCTCTTCGTTCGGAATCCGCCGCGTTTCTTCGGAAACGGAAGTGCCGGATGCGCTGGAAAACGCGTTTTTCTATGATTATGAAGCGGTGGCGGAAGAAACGGCGGACGGCTTTGAAGTCGGATGCGCCATCCTGGGAAACGACGATTTGATGGTAGGACGCGCAGACGAAATTGAACTGGCAGGAGATTTTTTCGATTTCACGGAAAAATATTCACTGAAAACATCAAAAATCCATATGCCGGCGCGAATTTCCTCAGAAACCGAAGCGCGGATTCAAAAAACGGCAAAACAAATTTACCGAATTCTGGGCTGCAGCGTGTTTGCGAGGGTCGATCTGTTTCTGCAGAAAGACGGATCGATTCTTTTCAACGAAGTGAACACGATTCCCGGCTTCACGGAGCATAGCCGCTTTCCAAGCATGCTGAAGGGAATCGGACTGTCCTTTTCAGAAATCGTCGCCGCGATCCTTCGCCTGGGAATGGAGAATGAAGCATGAAAGGAAAAGCTTACCCGGGAATCGATGCGTTTCGGATCGCCGCGGCAATCCTGGTGATTGCAATCCATACGTATCCGCTGGCAGATCTCAATTCAACTGCGGATTATCTGGCTGCACATGTAGTATGCCGAATCGCCGTCCCGTTTTTCTTTATGGCATCTGGGTTTTTTCTTTTCCCGGCCGGAACGGATCCGCTGGACGCGCTGCCTCGTTTTCTGAAAAGATCGGCCTGTATTTATGCCGCCGCCATTGCATTATATATTCCCGTCAATCTTTACACGGGATATTTTAAAACGGAGCAGTTGCTCCCTGCAATGCTTCAGGATATTTTCTTTGACGGAACCTTCTACCATCTCTGGTATCTGCCGGCGGCAATCCTGGGGGCATGTATCGCGGGATTCTGTCTCCGGCGCTTCGGAAGCAACGGTGCGTTTGCCGTCTGCGCAGTCCTGTATCTGATCGGACTCTTTGGAGACAGCTATTACGCCATCGCGGAACGCGTCCCTTTTGTCAGAAATTTTTATGACGCCCTATTTTCCGTATTTGACTATACGAGAAACGGGATTTTTTTCGCTCCGCTCTTTTTTGTGCTCGGAGGAGCTTTGCGCAGAAAACGATTTCCTCTGACGCGGCCGCGCGCCGCGGCGTGCCTTTGCCTCGCCCTGCTGCTTTTGCTGGGGGAAGGGATGCTTTTACAAAGCTTCGGACTGCAGCGGCACGACAGCATGTATCTTTTGCTGGCACCCTGTGTTTTCGTTTTATTTTGGCTTTTGCAAACGGTACGGGGAAATCGCCTGAAACTGTGCGCGGAGCTTTCTCTCCTTGTATATCTGATCCATCCGCTTGCCATTTTATTTGTCCGGCTGACCGGATCGCTTCTACACAGGGAGGACTTATTTATACAGAACAACCTCGTACATTTTTTTCTTACGGTCGCCGTGTCGTTCTCTGCCGGCTGCCTTCTGCTGCTGATTCGCAGCGGCATCTGTTCGCCGCAAAAAAAGCCGGTTCCGCGCGTCGCTGCGGAAATCGATACGGAAAATCTTCGCCATAATGTGCGGGAGCTGCAGTCGCTGCTGCCGGAGCAATGTAAAATTATGGCAGTTGTAAAGGCAGATGCCTACGGACACGGCGCGCCGGCCGTTGCGGCCGTGCTGCACGAGGAGGGAATTTCTGACTTTGCCGTTGCAACGATCGAGGAAGGAATTGCGCTTCGAAGCAGCGGAATTGAGGGACAAATTCTGATTTTTGGATACACGGATCCGGAAAGCATCAGAAGACTGCGAAAATATCGCCTGACACAGACGCTGATCAGCAAAGAATACGCCCGGCGTCTGAATCAGAAAAAAGTTCGCATCGACGTGCAGATCAAAATTGACACCGGGATGCACAGGCTGGGGCTGGACGCGGAACGGCCGGAGGATATCCGAACGCTGTTTGATTTAAAATACCTGCATGTCACTGGCATGTATACGCATCTGTGCGTGAGCGAAAGCCTCACAGAAGAAGACTCCGCATTTACCTTGGAGCAAACGGAGAAAATGGACCGGCTGACGGCCGCGCTGTCCGGACAGGGCTGTAAAACAGGAGCGATCCATGTGCAGAACAGCGGAGGAATTTTAAATGCTCCATTCCTTCGGTACCGCTTCGTAAGGCCGGGAATCGCATTGTACGGTGTAAAAAGCTCGTGCCGGGCGGAATCGATGGTGCCGGCGGATTTGAGGCCGGTGCTGACGCTGAAAACTCGAATTATATTAATCCGCAGAATCCGTCGCGGAGCATGCGTAGGATACGGAAGGGCTTTTACCGCGCCGCGGGATATGACGCTTGCGGTGCTGTCGGCGGGATATGCAGACGGTATTCCGCGCTGCCTTTCCGATCGCGCCTTCGTTTTGATCCGCGGGAAAAAAGCGCCGATCGTCGGAAGAATCTGCATGGATCAAATGACTGTGGATATCACGGACATTCCGGAAGCGGCAGTTGAAGATGACGCCGTCCTGATCGGCAGAGACGGCAATCTGCAAATCACTGCGGAAAAAGTTGCGGAAGCTGCGGGAACGATTACGAATGAGCTTCTCTCACGCATTGGAGAGCGGGTAGAACGTGTTTATTTATGATGTTAAATGAAAAACGCAGGCTGTTTTCGTAAGACAGCCTGCGTTTCTGGCAGGGGAGACGCGACTCGAACACGCAACAGACGGTTTTGGAGACCGTTGCTCTACCATTGAACTACTCCCCTAAGAGCGTTGTAAGTATACACAATTGCGATTCAGGTGTCAATAAGGATTTTCGCCAGGAATTTAAAATATTTTTATAAAACACTTGACATTCCTTTGTTAAAACAATATGCTACTAAATGTAAACACGTTGTAAACGGTACGACGAAAGCATATTTATACAATATATTGCATAAATATACATTACATGTTATAATTTGCCGTACACAATAAATTCAGTGTTGCAAGGAGTGGGCTTTTATGAAGAAGAGAAGAAAAATAACAGCAGCGGTTCTGACCGTTTTTCTCATGTTATCCGCATTTATGATGACTTCCTGCAAGGAAGCGACGGAGCGGCAGAGTCTGGAACAGATTAAAGATGCAGGTGTGCTGACGGTATATACGAACGCGGAGTTTCCGCCTTTTGAATATATGTCCAACAATACGCCTGTCGGTGTCGATATGCAGATCGCTCAGGCGATTGCGGACGAGATCGGCGTAAAGCTGGAGATCAAGAACGTAAAATTTGATACGATCCTGAGCTCCGTCAATTCCGGGAAGGGCTCCATGGGAATCGCGGGAATTTCAGTAACGGAGGAAAGAGCGCAGGAAGTGGACTTTTCCATCAACTACGCGACCAGCAAGCAGTATATTATTTTGCCCCAGGATTCTGAGGTGACGAAAATCGAGGACCTGGCCGGGATGGCAATCGGCGTGCAGCTCGGAACGACGGGAGACATTATTATTTCAGAAGAAATCAGCGGTACTGAGGACGAGGAGACGAAAGAACATATTCAGGGGGTTCTGGAAGGAACCGGGGCTTCCGTGACGCAGTATAATTCCGCGGCGGATGCGGCGGTGGCCATGAATTCGGGAAAGGTGGACGCTGTCGTAATCGACAAGCTTCCGGCGGAAATTGTCGCTTCGCAGTATGAAAATTTCAAAGCAATCGAACTTGTCTATGCGGACGGCCAGAATACGGAGGAATCATATGCTGTCTGCGTGGCAAAGGGAAATCAGGAGCTGCTCGACGTGGTCAATCAGGTCATTGAACGGTTGATCGACGACGGCACCATTGACCAGTGGATCACGGATCATACGATGCAGGCGAGCGAGTCATAAGCTTCTGCGCGCTGAAAGGTTCAGGAACGTTTATACAGGAGACGGTATGCTCTAGGAAAGGGCATACCGTCTTTTTAATTTGCTTAAAGTGGATGCGCGAAATTGCAATGATTTGTGTATATATTGCAATTGCCCGGGCGATTGCAATATGATATCGTATTTATATCATATATTGTTAAGAATTTGTTTTCGCTTACGAGAATGAAACGGAGGGTATCATAATGAAAAAGAATCGTAAATTTTTTATGTTGTGTATCTGCCTGATGAGCATCCTTTTGCTTGCCGGCGCCTGTGCCGACCAGGCGGCAGATGATCCGAAGCCGACAGCGAGCAGCACGCCAAAAACTACTGAGATCCCCGCTTCTGCCGCGCCGCAGTCTGCGAATACCGAAACCTCCGCGCCGACGGCGACGCCGGCAGAGCTTCCGCAGGATTTAACGTATACGGAAATCAAAACGGGGGAAGGAAGCCTGAAGGATTACCTTTATGTCGAAACGACGGACGGGGAAGCGGCGAACGGGCCGGAGAACCTGCTGGATGGGAATTATGAAACGAGATGGGCTTATGCAAATTCGACTTTAGACTATCAGCTGGACGTTCTGTTTACACGGCCCTGCTACCTCGACCGGGTTCAAACCACATGGTTTGAAGAAAGCAGAATTTATTTTTATGAGCTTTGGGCCGTATGCGAGGCAACCGGCAGAGAAGACCTGATCGGAGACAGAGAGCTCAATGAGGAGCCCGGATTTACGGAGGACTCTGTCGGCGGCCTGGTCGATTATTTATATTATATTTTCTTTGACAACAGCACTGCCAATAAATGGGTTTCCATATATGAGATCGACGCAATCGGCTTCTGCGTCTGGTCGGATACCTATGAGATCAATGAAAAGGCGCATACGATCACAATTCCGCAAGAAACTTCTTTGGAGGATTTTCTGAGCCGGCTGCAGATAGACGGCACGTTTCAGGCTTCCCTCGGAACAGCGGACGGGAGCACTTCTTCGGTTGCGGATGGCAATGTGCTGCGGATTTCCTGCGGAGACGCCGTTGCCGAATATTTGATTCTTATCGCGGAATAAGCTGTTTTGACGATGATAAAAAGCAAAGGAATGAAGATGAGCATGTGTGCCGATAAGTTAAAATATTTGCTGCTGGTTCTATTTTCTGTCATGGGAGGGATTTTATTGTTTGGCTGCAATACCGTTACGCCGGAACCGGATCCGGTAAGCCGGAGCGTGGTTTCCGTCACAGAATCCTGGCGCTTCCTGAAGAGTGATAAAGCTCGTGCGATGGAGCCAGATTTTGACGACGATGCATGGGAAACCGTGAATCTGCCGCATACCTGGAACGCAGAGGACGGCGCCGACGGCGGAAGCAATTATTATCGCGGTACGGGATGGTACCGGAGATGGATTACCGTCTCGGAAGAGGAAGCCGCCGGAAAACGCATTTATCTTGAGTTTCAGGGCGTTAATTCGAAAATGGAGCTATATGTGAACGGCACTTCCGTAGGAACGCATAAGGGCGGATATACGACGTTCCGATTTGATATTACAGAGCATCTGAGAATCGGGGAAGAAAATCTGCTCGCGGTTTGCGTCAGCAATAAGGATGACAGGACAATTGCTCCCATCAGCGGCGATTTTACCTTTTTCGGCGGAATTTACCGCGATGTGTCCTTGATTTTTACGGATGAAGTTCATATAGACATGCTCGACAGCGGTTCTTCCGGGGTTTATCTGACAACAGAGGAGCTTTCCAAAAGATCGGCGCAGCTGCGCGTGGAAACGACGCTTGTCAATGATTCCTCCGAGGGGAAAACGGTTTCCGTACGCATCGCTGTGAAGCATCCCGATGAATTCGAGCAAAATGAGTTTGAAAAGGAGTATTTGGCCGGTCTGATGCGCTTTGATCCGGAGGATCTGTGCGGAGGAGGACTTGTGGACGCCGTTACTCTCTCCTATGATATGGAAGCAGGACAGCGAATTGAAATTTCCGAAATACTGGAAATTAAAAAACCGCATCTTTGGAACGGAATAACGGATCCTTACCGCTATCAGGTTAATATATCGGTTTCTGAAAATGACGAAATCATAGACAGCGTAATCAGTTATATCGGGATCCGGGAATACCGCGTGGATAAAGATTCCGGTTTCTATTTAAACGGAGAATCCTATCCTCTGCGCGGCGTCGCGATGCACCAGGATTATGAAGGCATGGGCAATGCCGTCACAAAAGCCGAAATTACAGAAAGCTTCTCTCTGCTGTACGAAGTCGGCGCGAACGCGGTGCGGCTTTCTCACTATCCGCATAACACGTATACGTATGAGCTTTGCGATAAGTACGGGATTGCGGTCTATGCGGAAATTCCGTTTGTCAATACATATGGCGGCAGCGGTACGTATGATAATCCGGACGAAACGCTGAAGGGATTTATTGAAACGACGAAACAGCAGCTGACGGAGATGATCAAGCAGCAGTATAATCGTTCCTCGATTTTCTTCTGGGGCTTATATAATGAGGCGCAGAAGGCCAGCCATACGGTCATGGTGCCGCTTGTTGCGGATCTGAATGCGCTGGCTCACGAGCTTGACGATACGCGTCTGACGGTAACCGCGACATTTTCCGAGGAAGGAGAAGCCCTGCAGAGCGACCTGCTGGCATGGAATACGTATCCGGCGGCGAATGGGCTGCAGAATCGCGTGGAATCGTTTTACAATGCAATGTCCGGAGGGAAAATATCGGAAAATCCAGACAGATATGCGGCATGCTACATCGAGGAATATGACAGCCAGGGTTACTACGACGGCCTCCTAAACCGGCCGATCGCCCTCTCCGAGTATGGAATCGGCGGCAGTATTTTCCAGCATACCGATGATTACATGCAAGGCTCCGGCACGGTGAAGATTCAGACGGAGGAATATCAGGCCTATTGTCACGAGACATGGCTGAATCAGATCAAATCGCTGGACTATCTGTGGGGGACCTTTGTCTGGAATCTGTTTGATTTCAGCGCGGACAACCGCGATGAGGCCACGGCGCCGGGCGTAAATACGAAGGGACTCGTCACGCGCGACCGGCAGACGAAGAAAGACGCATTTTATATTTATAAAGCATATTGGAGAACGGATGAAGACGTACTCTATCTTACCGGGAAAAACAACACAGGACGATATACGAACCCTACATATTTTAAAGCTTATTCGAACTGCGACTCTGTAACGCTTTTCGTGGATGATACGGAAATCGGCACGATTGAAAGCGGCGATACACAGCTGGAGCATGTATTCGTATGGGATTGGTCCGATTCTTTGGACTACGGAGAGCATACGATCAGAGTGGTCGGAAAATCCGGAGGCCGTACGGTGACGGATGAAATGAAGATCACGATTCGGAAGCGCGCTGTAACGGATCTGGAGTCTGAGCAGCTTCGCGTCAATAACGAGGAAAAATATATCTGCGTTTCTCCTGCGCTCACCGTTGAAACCATTTCTTCCTTCCTGTCGGCGGACGAGGGCGCTACACTGGAGGTACGAGAATCGGACGGTTTGACGCCGGCAGAATCCGGAGCCATAATACCGGGAATGACGCTGCTGGTCACGGCGGAGGATGGGCAGACTACGGCGCTTTACACGTTTGTAGAGTCAACGGCTGACACGCGTCTTACGGTTACCGTGGCGGAGGAGGAAACCGGAAATCCAGCAAAGCATATTATAGACGGCGATCCTGGTACACGCTGGTCCGGATCCACGGGCTGTCCGACAGAGATTGTGATTGACCTTGGCGAGCCGGCGCATCTTTCCGAAATCTCCATCAAATGGTTTGAAGCGCGTGCATACCGCTATACGATCCAGTTGAGCCGCGAAGGAAGCGTTTACAGAACGGTGGCAAGCCGCAGCGATAATACGCAAAAGGGAACGCTCACCGATTCCTTCGACACCCAATATGCGCGCTACATTAAGATTCGTGTTACTGGCACGTCGGACGACAGCGCTTGGGTATCCATATATGAAGTAACAACGAACGCCTGGTGGTTCCATACAGCGTATGACATAAACGAGGAGGCACGCACGATCACGGTTCCCTATGATCCTGCGATCGTGATTTCCAAAGAGGAATTTATCGAGAATCTTGGACTTGAAGGTGACTGTGAGGCAGAAGTGTCTACGGGAAATGACGCGACCGTTTACTATATTACAGACGGCGCCTTGCTGACCGTAGCCGCAGGAGATGAGGTGTATGAGTATGAGCTGATTTACGAATAAAAAGAAATTGGCCACCCCAAAATAAAAGGCGGCCAGGCGCGGGACGATTTTCCGCGCTGCCAAACGGTAATTGCTGCCGTTCATAAATAAGAGGAGGGAATTAAGATGAAAAAAGGTAAAAAAAGTTTGATACTGCTTTGTATCGCATGCATAATGGCGCTGACGCTCTTGCCGGTCTGCGCGGAAGAATCTTCCGCCATTGCCATCCAGTCGCTTGAAGTGACAAAAGAGGGATTTGACGGTGAAGTGACTCCCTATACGGATAATACGGACGTAACCTTTGAATTTGCCTATGCATACGACAACGATCCGGCGACGCGTATGAGTATTCTGTGCTCGGATGCGGCGCCATGGGGAAAACTGAGCCCCGAATCTCCGCTTTCTCTTGTCGCTGATTTGGGCCGGTCCTATCTGCTGGATAGAATCGACGTAACCTGGCTGACCAATGCAAACAAAAGAGCGTATCAGTACGATGTTTTAGTCAGCACGGACGGAACGGAATATACGGAGGTTGTCTCGCGCAGCGGCGATTCCTGGCAGGACAACAATCTGGGAGAAGTTGAGGGCGCTCTGAACACCGTATCGGATTCGCTTTCCGAGCAGGTTGAGGCAAGATATGTGAAGATCGAGGTTTCCGGTGTTACGGACAATTCGTTCTGTGCAATTTATGAAATCTGTGCATTCGGCACCGAGACCGCTTCGGAGGATCCCGGCACGAGCGATCCTGGAGAACAGGAGAATCCGGCTGAACCAGAGAATCCGGGTACGCAGGAACCGCCTGTCAATACAGGAGACGCAAATCTGATTCTTTGCGCGGCGGCTGTCCTCCTGCTCGGCGCATTTGGAATCCGTTTCGGAAAAGCGCGCCGGAATTCATAATCGGAGAGAAACCACACGACGTGCATAGAATTGCGCATACGGCAATTTTTCAGTGACGGGAAGGTTTTATGGATTTTAAATATCAGTACCTTGACGAGATGCTGGAATATCATCATGAATTGAATCAGTGCCCCTGCACGGCTGATTTTTTCTTTCATGCAGATCCGCAGTGCGAAATTTACGGGTTCCTGTCAGGGGACTGCTGCTTTCGCGTCGAGGGAACAAAGTATATTTTGAATGAGCCGGCTATATTGATTTTAAGACAGGGCGAGGCGCACTGCATTGAGTTTTTTTCTCAGTCTCCTTACGAAAGAGAGGTTGTTCATTTCAGCCAGGAGATTTTAAATGAAATCGATCCGGATGGGTTTCTGGCGGAACCGTTTTTCAACCGTCCTCTGGGACAGGGGAATCTGATTACCGTGGAGAAAGAAAAATCGAAACGGTTTTGGTATTATATGAACGCAATGCATTCCACCAGCTCTGATCGTAAAATCCAAAGACTGACGCTGCTTGCGAACCTTTTCCCGCTTTTATGGGAAATTCGGATTGAATATCAGCGTCTGCAGTCCAGCGCTGCCGCGGGCGACACAGAGGACCTGATTGGGAATATTGTAAAATACATCAATTCCCATCTGCATGAGCTGCTTACGGTGGAACAGATCGCGAAGGCTTTTTATCTCAGCAGATCGCAGCTTAACCGTCTGTTCCATAAAAGAATCGGCTCCTCGGTTTACCAATATATTCAGCTGAAGCGCCTGATCGAGGCGCGCTTAATGCTGAAGGCGGGCAGAAATCCGGGGGATGTCGCGCGCGCCTGCGGATATACCGACTATTCATGTTTTTATAAAGCATATCGTAAATATTTCGGCGCCGCTCCATATGGAGACAAGAAAGCGCCGTAAAGCTATAATACGATTTCTTCCTGTGCTCCGCGGCGGTCAAGCCGCGGACTTTTGCGCAAGAAGAACTTTATTTTTTATGAAAGCATGATATAATATGAGAAAATACGGATCATAAAGGAGCCGGAAAAATGAGAAAATTTCAAACTCTGTTTTTTGTTCTGCTGACTGCTTGCTTCCTTGCTTCATCGGCGTGCGGCACCGGAAAGAACAGCGGAGAAACAGAGGATTCGAACGATTGGATCGGTGATAACATGGAAGATTTTATTGCGCAGGGCCTTGAGGTCTCCGATCAGGGCGCGGGCATTTATCAGAGAACGCCGTATGAAGAACGGCTGGTGGGCGTAGCATACACAACGTGGCACCGGAACTCGCTGTGGAACGCGGATGAATTTTGGGCAAGGCCGTCGATTGGGGAGTATCGCTCGGACGATGCGGAGGCCATCACAGAGCACGGAAAGCTGCTGGGAGACGCGGACGTAGATTTTGTTTTTGTCGACTGGTCCAACAACGTTACGTTTAATGAAGAGGAATATCCGCGCGCCACCTATGAAAATATTATGAACGAAAGAAATCTAGGGATTACCGGGCGCGAGGATTTTGCAATGATTGAACGCGCTACGGTCAAAATGTTTGATATCTGGGGAGCGATGGAGGAAAAGACGCCGCAAATTGCGATCATGATCGGCTGCCCTGACAAGCCCTCTGCGATTGAAGACGGCAGTCTTCAGATTAAGGCGGATCAGGTATATGAGTGGTTCATAGAGAACGAGGAATATCCGCAGCGTGCGGAAAAATATATGCAGTTTGACGGAAAGCCGCTTCTGATGGTATATCTCGGAACGCCTACCTTTATCTCGGATCGAAATCCGCTGGAGGTTTGGAACGACGAACGGTTTACGGTACGCTACGTAACGGGCTATATCACTGAGCAGTCTTCGCTCAGAGATTCAGAAACGCTGGAAAGCATTTACGGATACTGGAGCTGGGAGGATCGGGGCGCGCAGACGTTTGCCGTGAATCCGGGTACAAAGCAGCCGGAGGCGATGACCATTGTTGCTTCTTACCGCGCACAGGGTGAACCGGGTGATGCGAATTATATTCCAGCCTCCGGAAGACAGAACGGCAGGATTTTCCGGGAGGAATGGGCAAGGGCACGGCTGATCGGCGTTAAAACGGCACTTGTCGTATCTTGGAACGAATTCGTCATCGGAGAACAGATCAACGAAGAAATAAGTAAGGACCTCGAACCCAATACGGTCTACGGCGATGAATATTATCAATTATTGAAGGAAGAAATAAAGTTATTTAAACACAAGTAACTTCCACTTGTCTTTCGCCTGTAAAATTTGTATAATGATCACCGGCTTATTTTGTATTTTGAATGAGATATCACAGCACAAAGGAGTGGCGGATCATTATGAAATTAGACAGGCTTGTAGGAGACAGATTCAAGGAAAAACCTGCGGATTGTGTAATAGACAGTCATTCTTTGATGCTCCGCGGCGGCTATATGAAGTTTGTGGCGAGCGGCATTTTTTCCCAGTATATGCCGCTGAAGCGGATCTGCAGGAAAATAGAGCAGATCATCCGGGAAGAAATGGACGCCATTGACGGCCAGGAAGTGTTATTTCCCGTCGCTCTTCCGGCGAGCCTTTGGGAGGAATCCGGGAGATATGAAAGCGTGGGAAGCGAGCTGCTGCGTTTTACGGACAGAAACGGCGCTCCGATGCTGCTTGGTATGACGCATGAAGAGGCGGCCGTACAGCTTGTGCGCGACTATGGAATCAGTTATACGAGATATCCGTTTATGATTTATCAGATCCAGACGAAATTCCGGGATGAAGCAAGGCCTCGTGCGGGATTGATTCGCGTTCGGGAATTCACGATGAAAGATGCGTATTCTTTTCATACTTCTCAGGAAGATCTGGAACGGTATTATAAAAAGTGCTTTGATGCGTATAACAGGATTTTTGCGAGAGCCGGGATTCCGGAAGTCGTTACCGTTCAGTCGGATTCCGGCATGATGGGCGGAAGCGTTTCTCATGAATATATGCTCTTAACTCCTGTCGGAGAAGATACGATTGCGGTATGCACGGAATGCGATTACAGGGCGAATATGGAGGCTGCGGAATGTGTCGTCCGGAATGATTCCTCAGAGGCCGGTCAGAAGCTTGAACTGAGGGAAACGCCTGGGGCCTCTTCGATTGAGGATGTCTGCAAATTTCTGGAAATTCCGCTTGAAAAATCGTGCAAAGCCGTTGTTTATCAGAAAAATAAAACGGATGAATATGTTATTGTCTTTCTTCGCGGCGATCTGGAGGTTAACGAGACGAAGCTGCGCAACTATATAGGTGCTGAGCTTCATCCGGGCGTGATCACGGAGGAGTCTGGCATTGAGGCAGGATTTATCGGTCCGTACGGATTAACAGGAAACTTTACGATTGTTTATGACCGT
This sequence comes from uncultured Clostridium sp., assembly GCA_900543695.1. Lineage (GTDB taxonomy): Bacteria > Bacillota > Clostridia > UBA1212 > UBA1255 > Egerieisoma. Next base: position 37,773 of record UQSG01000018.1, read on the forward strand.
TCCCTGAAAGACGCCGGGAATTTGTGCTGCGGAGCAAACCGCAGGGATTATCATTATACCGGCTTAAATATTGAGCGGGACTGCGGCCCGGTGGAATTTGCAGAGGTTGCGAAGATTAAGGAGGGCGGAATTTGTCCCTGCTGCGGCAGACATGCGATCCGGATTTCAAGGGGAATAGAAGTCGGAAATATTTTTCAGCTTGGTACAAAATACACGAAAACCATGGGGATGCAGTATGTCGACAAGGACGGAAATCTGCAATACCCGATCATGGGCTGCTATGGAATCGGAATTGGCAGACTCGCGGCTTCCGTCTGTGAGGTGCGCAGAGATGAATATGGACCGATCTGGCCAATTTCCATTGCACCGTGGCAGGTTCATATTTGCTGTCTGCGTTCGGATGATCCGACTGTCAAGGCGGCGGCCGATAAAATCTACGCAGAGCTTCAGAAAAAAGGGGTGGAAACGATTTATGACGATCGGGACGTAAGAGCGGGCGTCATGTTTTCCGATGCAGATCTGCTCGGCGTTCCCGTTCGAATCGTAGTAAGCCCGCGGACTCTTCAAGAAAATATGGCAGAGCTTTCCACGCGCGACAAAAGGGTAAGCAGAAAGGTTCACCAGGAAGAAATCGTCGCAGAGACGTGTCAGCTGATAGAAAATTTACGGAAGGAAATTGAGGAAAAAATATGAGGAAAAAGAAATGGCTTTCTTTGCTGCTGGCAGTTGTTATAACGGCAGCAGCGTTCCCAGCAGGATTGCTGCTTCACGGCGAGGAGGAGGCCGAAATGGTGGAAAGAGTATTTGTAACGTATGAAGACCTTGAAATAACAGAAGAATTCAGCGCTGATTCTACGGGCTTAGGTGCTTCCTATGTGTCTGCGGACAGCAGAATCAAGGTAGTAGGTCCGAGCTCCTCTGTGCTTGGCTCGCGATCCCTTGCAATAAACCGGTGCGATATGCGCTGGTGGACGATTGAGGCCAGAGATGAAGAACTGTACATCGACTTGTCTGTGAAGGCCGATGCGAATTTCAACAATGAGCTGGTATTGAATTTTACGACGCAGCAGCCGTCCGAAGATTTGGGGAAAAGCATAAATATCGATATCATAAAAGTGACGAAGCAGGACGGGAAGTCCGTGATCCTTGATTATTCCGGCAATGTGCTTATGGAAATGGAAGAGGACGTCAGGTATAATGTTCGCTGCGTTTTTCAAAGAGGCAGCGATACATACCGCGTTCTGATCAACAGTGCGACAGTATCGGAGGCCAGTTTGCTTCCTGCCGCCGCGTACACCGTAGATTCCATATCGATTACGGTCAGCGAGCTGGCTGGCGAAGAGGCGGAGGGAGAGCCTGCCGCAGAGGATCCGTATATTCTGATCGATAATCCGAGCGTTTATACCAAGGGACGGATTTATCCCCAGAAATTTTCCGCTCAGGCGCCCGGCGCCCTTCCGGAAGTAAACGTACCGGAAGCGGTGGAAAGTGATGAAATACGGGTTTACGTCAATACGACAAAAATTGAGATGTCTCACGCCCCGGTCGTGCGGGACAATACCGTCTATGTGGATATGCAGCAGATTGCCCGCTGCCTCGGAATGGAATTGTCTGAGGATAAATCGAACAAAAGCTTTTCAATCACAAACGAAAATGTGACGGCAAAGGCAACGCTTGACAGCACGTCCGTCACAATTAACGACCGCGAATATACCCTGACAGCTCCGCCCCGCAAGCTTGAGGGCACCATTATGGTTACGCCGAATTTCTTAAATGAAGTCTTAAATGCAAAAGTATGGTGGGACGAGGCAGGAAAATGCCTGGTCATTACAACGGGTGAATACAAAAAGGATGAGATTCTCAGAAATATCGGCGGAAAGCTGTATATGAACGGAGAACCGTATTACGAAATCAGCTTTAATAAGTTTGACTTATTCTATCAGATTATGGCGCAGTACGTTCCGAGCAGTCAATATCCCAGCAGCGAGTATACCATAGAAGCCGCTGAAGCTGCGCTGAAGCAGCTGAATGAGCTCGGCTTCCGCTCGATCCGCGTCTTTGTATATTCCGGTGAATTTAAAGACCTGATGTACAACGAGGAGCATCAGGAAATCTACTTCAAAGCGATGGACGAATTCTTTGACCTTTGCGATAAATATGAAATCAAGGTTGTTGTGTGCCTTGGTCTGATCGAGGGACATCTCCTGAAAAACGAGTATATCGAAGGGCAGGGCTGGATCACGGGAACGGAAACGCTTGCGGAGCTTGTGGCCAACCCGGAAAGCGAATCCAGACAGAATGTATATAAATACCTGGATATGTTTATCACCCGGTATAAAGACAGGAAATCCGTTCTTATGTGGGAAATTCGAAATGAAGGAAGCCTGGAGGCGGATGTCGGAAGCGCTGTCAACGACGTTAAATATTCACTGCTGCAGCTTGCGGAGTTTTACGGCGATTGTGCCGATAAAATCCGGGAGCTGGACGATCGGCATCTTATTACAAGCGGAGACAGCGTTTTGCGGAATGCGCAGTGGAATCTCCTGAAAGATATAATGAACGGTGAGAACATTGCGTGGAAGATGGATACGAAGGACGAGCGCCTGCAGGCTCTGGCTCTGCTCAATGAAAAGCTGGATCTGATCAGTGTTCACGCATACGGCTTGGGAGTCTCGGATGTTTCCCAGTACGCCGACAGCGAGGGAAATCCGGTTAATTGCGATTTCAAGCTTTATATGGAAGAAGCGGCGCGTCTCGGAAAAATATTGTACAACGGAGAAACAAACGGCTCCTTTTCCTTTGAAAGCGAAGATTTTTATTCAAACACTGAGGCGTACTTGAATTCGATTATCGATGCAGGCGTACAGCTTTCACACTGGTGGACCTTCCGCTCCGATCGGCAGGGCTTCAACGACGGCTATCTGTGGCGGATCGACAGCGGAGAGCTTCTGGATATGATCGTGGCCGCCAATCAGAAAATACAGGAAGTGCATGTCGTAAACAAGGCGGCAAGTGAAAATACGAATGATGCATGGGACGATCCCATGTTTGAGGTTTTCAACGCGGCTGAGGTCATCGATGGGAAAGAATTTGTCGAGCAGGCAAGCTTTCGCAGCAAGATGATCCGTCTGGGAATCCTGGGCGGCGTGATTCTGGTTGCCGTCGGAGTCGGCGTTTTTGTACTGACGCGTGAAAAATTAAAGAAAAAAAGGAAAAAAGATATTGTTTGATGATTTGCGTGAAAAGACGTATACAAGAGCAGAGCTGATGCAGATGAAGCCTCTTGTTCTGGCGTTCGTAGGTGATTGCGTATATGAACTTTATATACGCAATTATCTTATTTCCGAAAAATACAGAGACGTCAACGAGCTTCATCGGAAATCCGTTTTTTTCGTAAAAGCGAAAGCGCAGGCTTATATTTTGCGCGCGCTGGAGCCGGAGCTGAATGACGAGGAACGCAACATCGTCCGCCGCGGCAGAAACGCGCATCCTCACACGGTTCCCAAAAACGCGGAGGTTGCGGATTATCGTCAGGCAACCGCTTATGAGGCTCTGATCGGATATTTATATCTGTCGGGAAGCGCACGGCTCGCTGCTATTTTAGAAAAGTCGGTTGCAATCGGGAGAATGCGGAATGAATAATTTGGAAGAAGTGATTTACGGCAGAAACGCCGTGACGGAAGCTATAAAATCCGGTATGGCAATCAATAAGATTCTGATTGCCTCCGGTGAAATTTCCGGCTCTTTAAAGGCGATTATCGGACTTGCAAAAGCAAACCATATCGTCTATCAATTTGTTGACAGAAATAAATTAAACGAGCTTTCCGGCGGCAAAAATCATCAGGGCGTCCTGCTTTTTGCGGCAGCCGGAAAATATTGTGAGATCGACGATCTGCTGGCGAAAGCAAAAGAGGCCGGAGAGCCGCCGTTTCTCCTCCTGCTGGATGAAATACAGGATCCGCATAATTTTGGGGCTATTATCCGTACGGCGGATGCCGTCGGAGTACACGGAATTATTATCCCGAAGAGGCGCTCGGTTCCGCTTACGGGAACGGTAGCCAAAACCTCCGCCGGTGCTTCCGCGCACGTTCCCATAGCCAGAGTCTCAAATCTTGCCGCAGCGATCGATACTCTGAAAGAAGCTGGCCTTTGGATTGCCGGTACGGATTTAAGCGGAAGCATTCCGTTTTACGCAGCAGATTTCAGAGGACCGATCGGAATCGTGATCGGCAGCGAGGGAAACGGGATGGGACCGCTGATCGCCAGAAAATGCGATTTCATCGTTACGATTCCGATGCGCGGCGCCGTCTCCTCTCTGAATGCTTCGGTTGCCGCAGGCGTAGTACTGTATGAAATTTTCAAAGAAAGGGTAAAAGGGGAAAATGGACTACCGAAAGGAACTGAATGAAAAACAGTACGAGGCGGTGACCGCGACAGAGGGGCCAGTGCTTGTTCTTGCGGGCGCCGGCAGCGGCAAAACGCGCGTGCTTACGTACCGGATCGCTTATCTGGTCGGAGAATGCGGCGTTCCTCCGTATCAGATCATGGCCATTACCTTTACCAACAAGGCGGCGCGGGAAATGTATGAGCGTACGGAGCGCCTTTTGAATGGAAATATCAGCGGAATGTGGCTCAATACCTTTCACGCGGCCTGCGGAAAAATCCTTCGCGCACATGCTGAACGGATCGGATTTACAAAAAATTTCGTAATTTATGATGATTCAGAGGCAGTCACTTTGATCAAGGACTGCCAGCGGCGCCTAAATATCGATGACAAACGGATTCCGTACGGAAAAATCAAAGCGGTGATCTCAAAAGCAAAGGATGAATTGATTTCTCCGGATCGCTTCGCGGATCTCTCAGACCTGAAAAATTATGACAACCGAATGCTTTCCGAAGCCTACACGATGTATCAGGATACGCTTCGGAAAAATAACGCCATGGATTTCGACGATATGCTCGTTCATACGATCTCGCTGTTTGCGGCCTGCCCGGACGTTCTGGAGTACTATCAAAACCGCTTCCGTTATATTATGGTAGATGAGTACCAGGACACGAACAAAGCGCAGTATCTGTTTGTCTCTCAGCTTGCGGCGGCACATCATAATCTATGCGTCGTCGGGGACGACGATCAGAGCATCTACAGCTTCCGCGGCGCCGATATCCGCAATATCCTGGAGTTCGAAAAGGAAAATAAAAATTGCAAGGTCATTAAGCTCGAGCAGAATTACCGTTCCACGCAATATATCCTGGATGCGGCAAATCATGTGATTGCAAACAATGCGGCAAGAAAATCGAAATCCCTCTGGACCGCAAACGGCACGGGAGATAAAATCGTCCATTATACGGCATACAATCAAAACGAAGAGGCCGACTATGTCGTAAGGGAAATCAGGAAGGGCGTGCTTGCAGGCGACAGCAATTATAATGATTATGCCATACTTTACCGGGCAAACGCGCTCTCCAAAAATATTGAAAATGCCCTCGTAAAATATGGAATTCCATATCGGATTTACGGCGGCCTCCGGTTTTATGACAGAATGGAAATCAAAGACCTGCTGGCGTATCTGCGCGTATTCAACAACCCTGCGGATGACGTGGCGCTAAAGCGGATTATCAATGTTCCCAGACGCGGAATTGGTCAGACCAGCATCGGAAAGGCGGAGGAGCTTGCCGAGCGTGAGCATACGTCTTTATTTAATATTCTGCTTGCCGCCGGAGAATATCCTGAGCTTTCCCGCGCCGCGCAGAAAATGACGGAAACGGCGCTGCGTTTCTCTGAAATCATGCTCCAGGCGGATGAAATGAGTATTCCCGATTTTGTGCAGAGGGTCCTGGAAGAATCCGGGATGCTGCAGTTTTACGAGCGCGAGGATGCCGGGATTGAAGAACAGGCCAGAGCGGAGAACCTGAAGGAATTTTTGTCCGTGGCAAAGGAATACGAAGAGGAGCAAAGGCGCCTGGGGAACGACGACATAACATACGCCGGCTTTTTGGAATATGTGTCGCTCAGCTCTGACGCCGATACAAAGGCGGCCGCGGATGAGGGCGAAAACAAGGTAACGCTTATGACGGTTCACAGCGCGAAGGGCTTGGAATTTCCTGTGGTTTTCATGGTCGGTCTGGAAGACGGGATTTTCCCATCCCGCCGTTCCGTTGAGGAAAGCCCCGATGCGATCGACGAAGAGCGCCGTCTGTGCTATGTTGCCATCACAAGGGCGATGCGGAAGCTTTATCTTGTAAATACCGAGGAACGAATGCTTTACGGAAAAACCACGCGGAATCAGCCCTCCCGGTTCATACGCGAGCTTCCCGAAGCCTGTGTCTGCGAAGCAGGAGAAAAGAAGATGGCAGGAACCTTCGGAAAGCGCCGGCAGACATTTGAAAATGAGCTTGAAAGCAAACAGTTTGAAAGAGCAAACCGTTTCCTGGAAAGACAATTCCAGGCGGAGCAGAAATCTGGAAGAAAAATGCCAACTAGCGGAGAAAAGACAGAATCCGGCGCATTTCTGACAGATTTTACCGTTGGGCAGCGTGTGAAGCATAAAAAATTCGGATGCGGTACGGTATCAAAAATACTCGGCGAGGGAATGAATAAAACGGTAGAAATTGTTTTTGACGATTGTGGAATGAAACGATTGATCATCGCGTATGCCAAATTACAGAAAGAATAAAACAAAGAAAAAAGAAGCAAAAAGAAGAACAGACGAGATATTTGGGAATAATTTCTGATTTTACGGGAATTTCTAGGAAAATTCGATTTGTATAATTTTCAAAATGAGGGTATATTATACGACAGTTGTTAGCACTCACGCAAATCGAGTGCTAACAAACGAAAGAAAAACAATATACATTATGATAAAGGAGGATTCTTTATGGGTATTAAACCGTTAAGCGACAGAGTTGTCGTGAAGATGCTGGAGAGCGAGGAAACGACAAAAAGCGGTATTGTTCTTCCCGGTTCCGCGAAGGAGAAGCCGCAGGAGGCTGAGGTCGTAGCGATCGGCCCGGGCGCAGTAGTGGATGGAAAGACCGTTCCGATGGAGGTTAAGGTTGGAGATAAAGTGCTGATGAGCAAATATGCCGGCACGGAAGTCAAATACAACGGAACCGAGTACACGATCCTGAAGCAGGGCGACATCCTGGCAATCGTGGAATAATATTAGGAGGAGATCTGTATGGCAAAGGAAATTAAATTCAACGAAGATTCAAGAAAGGCTCTTGTAAAGGGTGTTGACCAGCTTGCCGACACCGTAAAGATTACGCTGGGACCGAAAGGAAGAAATGTTGTTCTGGACAAAAAATTCGGCGCTCCGCTGATCACGAATGACGGCGTAACGATTGCAAAGGAGATCGAATTTGAAGATCGCTTCGAAAATATGGGCGCGCAGCTTGTCAAGGAGGTTGCGACGAAAACGAATGACGTTGCCGGCGACGGTACGACGACGGCGACGCTTCTTGCTCAGGCGATTATCCGGGAAGGATTGAAAAATATCGCTGCCGGCGCAAATCCGATGATTCTGAAGAAGGGTATTCAGAAGGCCGTTGACGCGACGGTGGAAAGCATCCGCGAGGGCAGCCAGAACGTTCGCGGAAAAGACGATATTACACGTGTTGCTTCCGTCTCCGCAAATGATGAAAGCATTGGCGTGCTGATTGCGGACGCCATGGAAAAGGTTACGAACGACGGCGTTATCACCGTTGAAGAATCGAAAACAATGGGCACAAATCTGGAAGTCGTGGAAGGCATGCAGTTCGACAGAGGTTACGTTTCCGCCTACATGGCTACGGATACGGATAAAATGGAAGCCGTTCTGGATGATCCGTATATTCTGATTACGGATAAAAAGCTTTCCAATATCCAGGAAATCCTGCCGATTCTGGAGCAGATCGTACAGCAGGGCAAGAAGCTCCTGATTATCGCGGAAGACGTAGAGGGCGAAGCGCTGACGACGCTGATTGTCAATAAACTGAGAGGTACGTTTGCATGCGTTGCGGTAAAAGCTCCGGGCTTTGGCGACAGGAGAAAAGAAATGCTGCGCGATATCGCGATCCTGACGGGCGGCGAGGTCATTACCGAAGAGCTTGGCTACGATCTGAAGGAAACGACGATTGAAATGCTTGGCCGCGCAAGACAGGTCAAGGTAGCGAAGGAGAACACCATCATCGTAGACGGTGCCGGCGACAAGACGGAAATCAAGAAGAGAATTCAGTCGATCAAATCTCAGATCGAGGAAACGACCTCTGAATTTGACAAGGAAAAGCTTCAGGAGCGTTTGGCAAAGCTTTCTGGCGGTGTAGCGGTGATTCAGGTCGGCGCTGCTTCGGAAACCGAAATGAAAGAAAGAAAGCTGAGAATCGAGGATGCTCTTGCAGCTACGAAAGCAGCGGTAGAAGAAGGAATCGTTGCAGGCGGCGGAACGGCTTATATCAATGCGATTTCTTCCGTTGCAAAGCTTCTTAAGACGACGAGCGGCGACGAAAAGACAGGCGTTCAGATTGTAATGAAGGCGCTGGAGGAACCGGTAAAGCAGATTGCTATCAATGCCGGTCTGGAGGGCGCAGTCATCGTAGACAAGGTGAAAGCTGCGAAGCCGGGCATCGGTTATGATGTGCTCAGCGAGAAATGCGTAGATATGATTGCTTCCGGAATCGTAGATCCTGCGAAGGTAACGCGTTCTGCGCTTCAGAATGCGGCATCAGTGGCTTCTATTCTTCTGACCACGGAGGCAGTAGTGGCCGATATCCCAGAGCCCGAGCCGGCGGCTCCCGCCGGAGGCGGAATGGGCGGAATGTATTAATAGATTCCAGCGCTTTGACAAATAAAAACAGATCCGCAGGCAGTATCAGAGCTGTCTGCGGATGTTTTTATTTACGGCGCGGACTGCGCATGCTATAATAGAAAAAACATATTGCGGCAAGGATCGATTATTTTGAAGAAGACGATATCATCACTCCTTTTTACCATTGTATTATGCGTTTCTTTTTTATCCGGATGTATTTTGGACGAGCTGTCCCTGAATGACGTTTCCTTTGGGGATTTCGTTTCCCAGGAGCCGGCCGGGACGCCGCCGCGCGAGGAAATTGTGCCCGGCGCTGCCGGCGAGCTTACAATCAGCTTTCTTGACGTGGGACAGGGCGATTCTGCCTTTGTAGAGCTGCCGGATGGAAAAACCATGCTGATTGACGCCGGAGAAGCAGAGGCAGGCGAACGAATTGTAAGCTTTATCCACGAAAAGGGCTACAGAAAAATTGATTATTTGATCGCGACGCATCCGCACGCCGATCATATCGGAGGGATGAAAGCAGTCGTTCAGGCTTTTGAAATCGGAGAGATTTACATGCCGAAGGCTTCTACGAACACGAAAACGTACGAAAATCTGCTGGAAGCGATTTCCGAGAAGGGGCTGAAAATAAAAACAGCACAGGCCGGCGTACAGATTTGCGCGGGCGTGGAACTGCTGGCGCCAGCCGGCGAAAGTTATGAAGAATTGAACAATTACTCGGCGGTGCTCCGCATTGTCAACGCAGAGCATCGGTTCCTGTTTATGGGAGACGCGGAAATTTTGAGTGAAGACGAAATTCTCGAGGCAGGATACGATGTGCGCGCCGATGTGGTCAAGGTCGGACATCACGGAAGCGGAACTTCTTCCGGAGACGCCTTTGTAGAAGCGACCGGCGCACGATACGCGATTATTTCCGTCGGAGCCGGCAACAGCTACAACCATCCGCACGTTTTTGTTGTCGAAAAGTGGCAGGCCGCAGGCGCGCAGATCTTTCGGACAGATGAACAGGGCACTATTACGGTTCGTTCCGACGGAACGGAGCTTGAAGTGACCTCCGAAAAATAAAGGAGTGGTCAATCATGCAGCTGATTGTCGATCGCTTTGAAGGCGATTACATGATTGTCGAATATACAGATCAAGAAGGAAAACAGCGCTTTGCAAAGCTGGAAAGGGTACTCCTGCCTGAGGCAAAGGAGGGCGACGTTGCAGAGCTTAGCGTCAGCCGCGAGGCAACGCAGGAAAGGGCAAAAAGAATCCGCAGGCTTATGGACGAGCTGTTTGAATAGGCGAGGGAGGCTTCACACCATAAAAAAATAAAAGCCTTTCATTTCCTGCTGTAACGAAAGGCTTTTATTGGCGCACCCAGCAGAGCTCGAATCCACAACCTTCTGGTCCGTAGCCAGACGCTCTATCCAATTGAGCTATGGGTGCAACTCTTTGTGCAGAGAAACCAACTGCTTGGTCTTCTGAACAACGAAAAGTATTCTAACCCATTCGTTACGGTTTGTCAACACAAAAAAGAAGTTTCTTACGGCTTTTTCTGAAACAGGCCAAATACATATTCTTCAGCGGGATCGCGTGCTTCCAGAACCAGCTTGTAATTTTCAAATAAATGCGGAATGCTTTCCTCCGGAACGATATAGGCAGGGTTCTGAAAATGATAGCCTCTTGTTTTCGTGATCGAAGAGATGTAATCTTTTTCGATGGATTTTTCAGCGCCGTTTATCCGTACGACGACAAAATCGACGATTTTGTCGTCAATCAGCTCTTTCTGCTGCTCATACATCTCCGGGAGCGCATCGTACGGAATATTAACGCGGCAAAAGTATTTGTTGACCGGTGAAATGCCTGCCGTCAGATAAAAGCCCTGGTCAATAAAGCCGTAATTCAGCAAGGTTGGATTCTCAATGCCGGAGCTTTTGATATAGGATGCAAACTGAAACTGCGGATAGGCGGTTTTTTCCAACCCGTAAAACGGCAGGCAGTTGCTGCACAGAACGGCAGCGGCAAGACAGAGCGGCAGAAAAAAGAAAAATGCCTTTTTTGCATGCGAACAGGCCCATTTCAGCGCACGAAGCGTTTTGATCTCCTCAAACACAAATACGATTCCAAAGAGCGCATAGAGAGCCAAGATCAAATAATAATACGTATACCAGCGTCCGCCGAAAAATACGCCGGCATATAATCCGACATATGTGATCAGCGGAGAAAAAACACGGAGCTTCACCAGGCGGATCAGCCCGTACACAGATGCCGCAATCAAAACGAGATTTCCAATCAAATTCCGTCCCATTCCGAAAAGAATGGAAGCCAGACGGAGCAGAAGGCCTGTATCGTCCTTATACAGGAAAATATTACAATAAAAATACGTATACAAAAAATCATACAGAGCATCCTTCTGGTAAAAATACAAAATCCAGGGAAGCGCCGTGACGGCAAAGCCTGTAAAAAACAAAAGAACGCGCAGGAAAAACGTTCGGAATTCCTTCCGGAAGAGCAGCGGCAGAAACGTCACGCAGCTCCATCCGATCCAGAAGCCAACCAAATTGAATTTAATCCACAATACCGATCCGAAAAGCAGTCCGTTTAAGAAAATCACAGCGGACGACTGCGGCTTCGGATTTGGATGCCGCGGAAGCGGAATGGCTCTTAGCAGATAATACATAGAAATCATCAAAAGCGGCAGACAGAGCTCCTCCACATTGTCGCCGCGCTGAAAGCATTCCGAACAAAGCAGCACAACGGAAAGGAGCATCGCAGAATAAAAGGAAAATTGGCGATTTGTAAAAAAAAGCGCGGTTTTATAGGCAAATATCAAAAAAACTGTTAAAGAAACAATTTCAATCAGATAGACGCCCAGAAAGGAAGTATCAGAAATCAGCGCGGCGGCAGCATGAATAAAATAAGTGAGCGGCCCTTTGTGCTCGAATAAGTCGCGGTAAACAACTTTTCCGTTCAAAATTTCCCTTCCAACGGTAAAAAACACATTTTGATCTACTCTGTCATGGAGCGGGAAAAGAAAAGAGCACATGGAACAAACAGAAAGCAAAAGTGCGGAAAATACCGCAAAAAAAATGAATATTCCGTATTTTTCCCAAAAAGCGTTTCTTTGATTCCGCATCCTGTCCTCCCGATCAGCCCTGCAAAATTATAAAGCGGGAAGGGAGGATTGTCAAATTATACGGTAACAATATAATCGCAGCTTTCTCGGATCCCGTAAAACTCAAAATACCGATTTTCCAGGGGAATCCATAGCTCCGTAAATTTTTTCAGCTGTTCCGGGCCGCTTCTGTGCAAAATGCGATCCTGCTGAACCTCCGGCGGAATCTGGAGAAAAACTTTCAAATTGAGCTCAGCTTGCCAGTCCGGATGCATGCTGTAAACGCCCTCAAAAATATTTACGGTTGAATGCGGAGCTGTTTTTTCAATATATGAGGAATTTTTACAGGAAAAGGCCCGATAGGAAAAGGTTTTGCCTTTTTCAAGCCCCTTTATGATTTCTTTCACAAAGCGCTCCGAATCGATATTGCCGCCGGGAGTATCGAGACGAGCCTCCGTTCGTAGCTGCGGAGGAAGAAAAAAATCATCCATGTGAAACAGCGTCGCTCCTGATGCGGCGGCCAGCTGGGCGGCAAGCGTGCTTTTTCCGCTGCCGGAATTCCCGTCAATCGCAACGAGACAGCGGCCTCGTTCTTTTCTGATTTCTTTTATTCTGTTGAGAATCACATATGCCGCCTCAGCACGCGAAATCTGCATTCCAATCACTCCTGCGAAAAAAGTTGTAATTATCCGGAATTGGGTTATAATTACACGGTATGGATATTATACCAAAAAAGAAACAAGATTGGAAGCGATCAAAGGAGGCGCAGCAGCGTATGTATGAGAATGAGCAGAATCCTCCCAAAAAGAGTATGATAATTCTGAGGGCAGTGCTGATTCCATGCCTGGCATATTTAGCATGGCAGGCGGTGAATTATATCGTTCAGTACGCCGCGATTTTTCTTTTTTCCATCTACGCCGTACGAAATCACCCCGGAGCGAATGAAACGGAGCTGAATGAGCTTGTATATGCGCTTTTCTATCGGAATATTTCGCTGCTCTATATTTTAGCGGCGCTGCTTCTGCTTCTCATTTTGTATCTTGTAAACCGAAAGGTCGGGTTCTCCCGCATGATCGGTATTAATACGCGCCGACTGGGCGGGGCGCTTTCCATTTCTTCTTTGGCGATCGGCACGTTTCTGGGCGTTTCGTTTAATACGCTTCTGAATCTTATTTCCGAACGGCTGCCGGAAAGCTGGGTACAGGAAAACCAGGAGAGCGTCAGCGCATTTGACGGAGGCAGCGTTTTGCTTTCTTATATGGCGACCGTAATTGCTGCGCCCGTAGTGGAGGAGCTGCTGTTTCGCGGATTCCTCTACAATGCGCTCAAAAAGATCCTCGATACTGTTCCTGCACACGTAACCACGGCTTCTCACAGACTTTCTGTATTGACGGCGGCGCTGATCACCTCCGTACTGTTTGGCGTTTATCACGGAAATATATTGCAGGGCATTTACTCCGGTCTGCTTTCTCTTGTGATGGTCTGGCTGTATGAGATAACAGGCACGCTTGTTTCCAATATCCTGTTTCATGCGGCATTTAACTTTTCGGGCATCGCGACGTATCTGATGGTAGATGCGTATGGCCTGACTGCCAGTGTTTTGATTTCTTCTGTACTCGCATTGATTCTGATGGCTGCGACGGGGATTGCCTGCAGAAGACGAAGCCGCGGCGGTCTAAATACATAAAGGAGTATACGGAATGGAAAAAATCAAAGCTCTCTGGTTAAAATATAAGCAATTTATTTTATTTTGCTGCGTCGGAGTATCCAATACCGTAGTGGCGCTGATCGTCAGCTGGCTCCTTTTGCGGCTTTGCAGCTTATTTGATTTTGAGCTTGTGCTGTTTGGCTTTAATCTTGCTGCGGGGACAAGCTCCATCCTTGGAGATATCGCTGGAGCGGTGAATAGTTATCTTTTAAACAGCAAATTTGTATTCGACGGCAGAAACCGCCGGACAGGACCGAAATTTATTGCTGCGTTTGTGATATATGCTATAATGAGCGCTTTACTTGTTATGCTTGTCAACAGAGCATTTTCGGTACCGGAAGACTACTGCAAGCTGATCGTTACGCCCGTCATGCTGGTTGTTAATTTTTTAATGAATAAATTTTGGGTATTCAAAAAAGAATCGGCCTGAAATTTGCTTTACATAAATTCGTTTATAATATACTGAGCTCTATGCATAATATTCAAAAATATAAATAATTTTTGTTGACAAAATTTCTTAATTATAGTCTTATCTAATTAAGAAGAAACGATAATTGAAAAATATTGGAAAATTTTTACGCAGGAGGTAGAAAATGAAAAGAAATTTTGTCGGCAGTGTTTTTGCGCCGGTTCTTGCCGGTATCGTTTTAGGTACGGCCGTTCTTCCGGGAAAAGCTGTGGAGATTGTCAGCAGCGGCGTAAACGTACTTCAGAACAACACGTATCAGCTGGCGGAGGACGCATCCTATACAGAGCTGAAGATCAGCGGCGCGTTCGGCCCCCCAGAATATCTATTTTGTAGAGGCTGATCCGGAAAACGAGAATTTATATTTTAAGCTTGGATTTGGCGGAGGGCCTTCCGGAACTGTTACCTCAAAGGCCACGGTGCTGAATACCGCGAACGCATATCAGAGCGCGATGGAGGACGACGTGCTCGCTGCGGTGAATGGCGGCTTCTTTTATCAAAGCAAGAACCTGCTGAACGCTTCTGATCAGTATGCCGGCCCACAGGTTTCTACCCAGCTTCTCAGCGTACCGCGGGGAATTCTAATGACGGACGGTGAAATTCTTTGCTCGCAGCAGCTTCTGGCGGAGGCGCCGTCCGGAGCCGCGTCGAACGCGTTTGGAATCACGGCGGATGGAACGGCCGTGATCGGGTGTCCTCAGATTGCAATTACCCTGACGAATCTTACGGACAATACCACTGCCGCCGCGGACGGATTAAACCGCTTGCCCGTAGATGATGCCGTCCTCGTTTATAACGATAGACTTGCAGCCTCCAATTATGCAATGAGCGACGCCGTCGATTATGTTGTTGCCGTAGATTCGACCAACCGGTTTTACAACGGCAGCACGGTAACGGGAACCATTGTATCCGTGGAGCATGCCGCCGCATTGACCAGCGGCAGAATCGTAATCACAGCAAGAGGAAGCGGCCTAAACCGGCTATCCGGCTATTCCGTCGGAGACCGCGTTTCCGTGTCCGCAGGTTTTGTGTCCGACAGTACTGATGCTTCGAAGCTTTCTGTCTGGAATAACGTGCAGGAGGCGATCGGATCGATCCATATGCCGATCCTGAACGGCACGATCAGTCCGGCGTACGCAAACTATGCATATAATTATGGGAGCTCCGCGATTGCAATCACATATGACGGAACGGTGATTCTCAGTGCGAACGACGCGTATTATGCCGGCGGAAGCGCAGGTCTCCAGTTCAGATATATGGATGATTTCTGGGTAAGCAATCTGAATGTAAAGGATATGCTGCTTCTGGACGGCGGAGGGTCTACCAGTATTGTGGCGGATCTTGGAAGTGGTCTTACGTTCCGGAACAATGCGGCGGATTCTTCCGGACAGAGGAGCGTTACAAATACAATGATGCTGATCCGGAAGGCAGAGGATAACTATATCAATACGATTGATTTTCCTGCGCAGGCCAGCGCAGTGAGCCAGAAGGTTTCGGTATCGGCAGAACGCGAGATCGGCGATTCCGCTGGGCTTTATCTGCAGGGCTGGTCTGTTCATGAGGACGGGGTAAGCGGCTATCAATATCGGATCGACAATGGCTCGTGGAGCAGTCTGAACGGAGGATACCGTGCGGACGTCGCAGCTGCGACAAGCGGCTACGACTGCGACATTAATTCGTTTCAGCAAACGCTGCAGATTTCATCTCTCACAGTGGGGAGCCATGTGATTGCGCTCCGGGGGCTTGACGGGAATCAGGAGCCCTATGAAATCGCAACTGTTTTCCTGACAATCCTTCCCGTCGGCAGCACGCTTGGAAACTACAGAAGCCATATTGATACGGTAAATGAAGGAATCGGGAACGGGATTGTTACTGCCCTCCAAACGCTTGCGTTCGGCACTGCGGCGCTGCCTCTTCAGGGCTGGACACTAAATGAGCATGGAATTGAAGACATATATTATACGATTGACGACGGAGATGTACAAACGTTTTCCGCTCTGTGGTCGCGCCCGGATGTGCTTGCGGCGTTTCCGGAGTACAGCGAGTCCAATTCAGAGCTGAACGCATTCAGCGGCAGCATCAATATCTCTTCTCTGCCAGTAGGGACGCATTCCCTGAAGATTCATGCGGAAAATAAAACGGGAGCCGTATATACAATTGCCGAAATCACGCTGAATATCATAAATTCCGGAGATTATGTCAACACGCTGGATACCTTTTCCGGAGGCACTCAGAGCAATGCAGTCATCTATGCGGAAACCTCCGTGAGCGCAGGTGAGCAGACACTTTATGTTCAAGGATGGTCTGTAAGTAAGGCAGAGACGGCAGCCTTTCAGTACAGTATAGATGGCGGCGCCTGGGCTTCACTCCCAGCGGATTACAGGAGCGATGTAGCGGCGGCTACCCCTGGCTATTCGGCGGTTTATAATGCATTTGCCGACGATATTGACATTTCCGGGCTATCTTCCGGGAGTCACACGATGCTGATCCGTGCGGGAACTTCGGTGGGAACCTATTATCAGGTTGCTGAAATCACGATAAATATCGGCTGAGCTTTGATGGAAGACGTGTAGGTTTGTCAAACATATGTTACAGCGAGGATAAAAAATGTTCCAGGGTTTGAATTGGTGTCTTCCAGCCCAGCGGTCTCATAGGAAAGCGGTTGTAGTCCCTGCGATTATAAAGCTTGAGCTGCCTGCTGAAGTCTTCGAAAGAATAAAAAGTATGAGTGGCATAAAAACGTTCATTATCCTTGCGATGGCTTCGTTCTACCTTACCATTATGCCTGGGGGTAAAGGGGCGGATCACTTTATGTTGTATGCCATACTGTGCCAGATGTACCTGAAAGAGAGTGGGCTTATCGCTATAGGTAGTGAAGCGGTTGGTAAACTCGGCTCCGTTATCGGTCTGAACACATTCGATA
>UQSG01000019.1 GCA_900543695.1 uncultured Clostridium sp.
CGCGCTGCTGGTCGCCTGCATTCTGCTGGCCGCGGCCGCCGCAGGGATCAGCACCATGCGGAAGCTCAGAAAATCAAATCTCTCCGAGGTCTTAGCAGAGGAGGAACGATCATGAAATACAGAATGCCGTTTATATTTAAGCTTTGGAAAAATTCCTTTCCGCTCCATCTGAAGGCGATTTTCTATCTGGTCCCCGTGATTATACTTCTGTACAGCATTCTTTTAAATGCCCTGCTGCCTGTGCTCTCACAGTATCTATTCCTGAAAAACAGTGATTATGCGCAGGAAATCATATTTGATTCCGTTTCCTCTGAGGCCTTTCGCCAGACGGAAAATCCCTATATGTTTTCTCATGCCGAAATGGCGATCATAACGGAGGATAAGGTTTCTACCGCGCTCGGCGTGGAGATTTATTTCTGCAAGAAGGACTGTGACTGGCAGAATTCTTATTTTACCGATGAAAACATTCTCTCCCATAACGGGAATCTGGAAAATGCAGAGGGGCTTCTGCTTGGATATGACTGCGCCACTATCCTGGGCGCCAGGGTTGGGGATATTATTAAGGTAGGATTCGGCCTTTATACCATTGAACTGGGTGATTACTATGAGCTGCCTGTAATCGGAATTGTCAAGCCCTCTTACAGTGACGAGGAGTTGGTAAAAGACCGTACCTGCAATAGTTCGCTGGCCATCGTCCCGGACGAGATTTATGAAAGAATCCTGCGCCTGGAAAGCGAGCGTTCTCCCAGAACCTTCCTGCAGCAGGAGGGAGAGATCCCGGAGACTGCGCGGGCCATCGCAAGAGCGGATCGTCTTGAGCATGTAAAGTCGGCCCTGTGCGGCCCCTATGCGCTGTATAAATGGGGCTTTCTCGCAATCATTATTACGTTTCTGCTGGCTTCCGTTCTCTTGATGGAGGTAAACTACATTCAGCGAAATTACAAGCAGGAGCTGATCATTCTAAGCAAGCTGGGAATGAAGAAAAACGATACCATGTCGATTATGGGGGCGCTTGTGTTTATGGACTGTGCGGCCGCAGGACTGCTTGCAATGCTCATCACGAAAGGATATGTGCTGGATATTTTTCTGCAGACATATGTTTCGGCAGCAAACTATGCCCTGATCTGTCTTGCACTGATTTTTATCATAGGAATCATTCTTTATTTGAAATGCAGGATCTTCAACAAAAAGCTGTATGAGGAAACGATGGCGTAGCGGCTGCGGTTCCATTCAAGCGATCTGGGAAATGCAAGAAATTTTGATTTTTTCTTAGTGGTATCTATTTTAGAGAATTTAGGTGAGAGACATGAATGATATCGAGCTGAAAAAAGTAACGCTTACATTTCAGACAAAAACACAGAAAATTCCTATTTTCAGGGACCTGAATCTGTCCTTTTCCAAGGGAGAGTTTGTAACTATTTACGGTCCCTCGGGCAAGGGTAAATCCACCCTGCTGAATCTTGTTTCCGGCTTTGTACGTCCAAGCTCCGGCAGCGTGATTGTAGACGGCTCCGATCTTGGAGAAATGACGGAAGCAAAGCGCTCGGAATTCCGGAACAAACGCATCGGCTATATTTTTCAGACTTTCAATCTGATTCAGCAGTTCAGTGTAAAGGACAATGTCGCGGTTCCGCTGCTTCTGGCCGGCGTCATTTTCCGCCTCACAATGATCCCGCAGGATCTGCTTTGCGGCATACAGCATCTGCTTGTAATATAATTTGTAAAGGAGCACAACTTTATCATTTTCTTCTGATTGCATATTTCCGAATGGTTCCATGATACAATACCTCAAATTTCAAAATATACAATTTTTTATTTGTTTTATTATACGACATATAATAAAATATGTAAATAAAATTTTATTCGCACTCCTCTTTCTGGCTGTTTATAAAACAAGCCCGCAGCCGTCTTTTGCGGCCGCGGGCTTTCTCCCATAATCCGGAGCTTATTTCAGCGCCGCTACTATCTTAACACCAAGATGGTCGGAAATGGTGTAATCGCCAATCAGCTCGTAGCGCTCCACGTCTATCCTCTCATCCGTCACAAAGCAATAATCGAGCTTCCTTGCGGGAACATCAAAATGAGTGCTGTGGCTGTCTTCCGATTCTTTTGCAATTTCCTGAGCATCCTTCACGGAAGCGTCTCCCTCCTCCGTCATAATTTCCACCGCAACATAGTCGTCGGAATCGACGTTGAAATCCCCGGTGCAAAATACAGGGAGACCGCGCGCCGCAAGCTCATCTACCATTTGGCGCGTATATTCCGCGCCATAAGAATTGCTCTGCTTCGTTTTCCACTCCACATGGACGTTTACATGCGCATATTGCTCGCCTGTTTCCAAATTTTCAAAAATTGCCCAGCAGCCGTTCCGCGGACGGTCTGCGCCGGGATATGTAGAAACCTGATCCGGCGTTGTGGAAAGCCAGAAATTTTCCGTTTCTGCAACGCGGTACTTCTTTTGATTGTAAAAAATAAAGGTCCCGAAAGCATTCGGATCATCCGCGCCGCCGGTGTCCATGACTCCGACGCAGCCATAATCCGGCAGATTTTTCAAAAGATGCTGTTTGATCGCATAGGAGCACTCCTGCACACCAAAGGAATCCGGCTTTTCTTTCTTCAGGAGCTCAGACAGATCCGCAAGACGGCTCGCCAGCTCGTAGGTCTTCGTAACGCCCGTATTGGCGCCGTTATACTCCGTACACCATTCAACCAGCACGTTATAACTGATAATTTTGACTTTTCCTTCCATTTCTTTCTCCTCCTGGCTGCATCCCTGCAGCAGCATCACGGCGCACGCCGCAAGGATAAGGGCGAATCTCAAACCTTTTTTGCTTTTCACGGTCTTCCTCCCGCTTTCTGTTCATGATAGGTAAAATTATATCATGGAGTTCCGTAAAAGACAAACGGGTTTTTGGAAGAAATCAGCTTCTCTTCCGCGCGATCTCCATAAGACCGAGCGCCGTCATCCCGGGGATCTCAGGACGGGAAGGATCGCGCAGTGCCAATTCCCTCATATAAGCCGTAAGCGCTTCCCCATCGCGTTTCTCCTCCATACCGATGAAATCGCAGAGGATGATTCCGCCGATTTCACGGAGGCGAAGCTGACGCATGATTTCCTCTGCCGCTTCGAAATTCACTTCTTTATAGGAGGCCGCAGATTTTCCCGTATTTACATCGATAACCGTCAAAGCCTCCGTTTTTTCAATCACGATATCCGCGCCTGATTTTAAAAAGACTTTCCTCCCCAGCAGCGACGTTTTGACGGAATCAACAGATTTAACCGCAAAAATGTGTTTCGGAAGAAAACGCAGCCGGCTTTTAAGCTCCGGAAAGGCAGCGCCCAGCCGCTCGAGCGGCTCCGTTGTATCCGCGCAGATTTCCGAGTAGGATTCCAAGGGATATTTCAGCAGTGCGGAAACAAGGGGATCCTCCGCAAATAAAAGACCGGGTGCGCAGTCGGCGGCCGCCGACTGAAGGCGCCGCTGAATGCCGTGCCATACAGAAACGAGCTTTTCATATTCCTCTGCAATTTCCGCGGCAGAAGCAGAAGCGGCCTGTGTCCGCAGAATCAGCGCATATTTCGGCTGGAGCAATTTGCCGGCTGCCGCGAGACGTTCCCGAACGGCGCCGTCTTTGATTTTAGTAGAAATATTTACGCTGGGTTTGTCTTCCGTCGGCAGGAGCACGGCATAGACGCCCGTCAGGCGAATTCCAGACGTAACGCACGCGCCCTTTTTTCCCCGTGCGGCCGCTGCAATTTGTACGGCGCAAAACGATCCGAGCCGGTGCGCTCCCTCCGGCGCGTTCAGCAGCGCGCGCCGCTCGTCCCCGATATCCACAAAATAAGAATGTAATTGCGGCGCATATTCCATAATACGCGCCGCAAAAATATTAGAAGTCATGAATTTACTATTGTCGGAAACTTTATACAGAACGGCGCTGCCGTTCTCGGTGATTATTATCTCCGAAGAATTCCGGATTATGCATTCCCGCTTAAAAATTTCAATCTTTTCCGCGGGCATCAGAACAGCTCTTCCTCCAGCATCGCGCACAGACAATGATATACGGGGAGATGAAGCTCCTGAACAGCGTAAGTTTCATGCTCCGGAACAGAAATTGTGACCTCTGCAATTTCTTTCAGTCTGCCGCCTTTTTCGCCTGTAAGCGCAATTGTTTTCATGCCTGTAAGCTTTGCGATCATGGCAGCGCGTACGCAGTTTTCCGCGTTGCCCGACGTAGAAATCGCGATCAGGCAGTCGCCGGCGCGCCCGAGAGAAAACAGCTGCTGCGCATAAATATTGGATGGATCCGTGTCGTTTGCCACGGCAGATTTCAAAGAAACATGCGAGCAAAGTGAAATAGCCGGAAGGCCTCCCTCCAATGTTTCTCCCAGAATTCTTCCGGTTTCTCCAAACATCTGCGTCAGGCTTTCCTGGATTCTCGCGTCCGCCGGACGCTTCTTTCGAAACGACTTCATCAATTCTCCCACAATATGCTCCGCATCGGCGGCGCTGCCGCCGTTTCCGCATACGTAAAGCACTCCTCCGTTATTATAGGCCTTGCAAATCGTCTGAAACGCCTCAAAAATGTTCACATGCAGCGGTGCGAGCGCAGGATAGCGCTCTGTCAGCCGGTCCAGAATGTCGATCGTAGTCTGTTTCACCTGGCCGCCTCCTCTTTCATTTTTTGCAATGCAAGCAGCTTGGCGTATGCGTCGTCCCAGGCCGCCGTTTCGGAAGGAACGTATTCTTCAATTGCAAAGGAATTCCGCACAACCTGCCGCGCCTCCGCCAGCGTGCCGATCGCACCCAGCGAAATCAGCTGCGCCGCCAGATTTCCGATCGCAGTCGCCTCAACCGGGCCGGCATATACAGGGCGATTAATTGCGTTCGCCGTAAATTGGCTCAGAATCTTATTTTTACAGCCGCCGCCTACAATATGAAGCGCCGGAATCCGGTATCCGACAATCTCTTCCAGCCCTGCGATCGCCTGCCTGTATTTCAGAGCCAGGCTCTCCATAATGCAGCGTACGATTTCGCCCTTCGTCTGCGGCACATACTGCCCGGTTTCTGCACAATAATCCCGTATTTTATCCGGCATGCCGTTCGGCTCGAAAAATCTCTGATCATCTACATCGATAATGCATGCAAACGGTTTTGCGGCCATCGCGCCGCCATCGAGCTCATCGAATGAAACCGTTTCGCCCAGCTTCTCCCAATGACGCTTGCACTCCTGGTTGATCCAGAGTCCCATGATGTTTTTCAGAAGCCGGACGTTATTATTAATTCCGCCCTCGTTCGTATAGTTCAGCTCGCGCATCTTATCGTTGATGATCGGACGATCCAGCTCGACGCCCAGCAGAGACCATGTACCGCTGCTGAGATACGCGCTCTTTTGATCGTAGAAAGGAACGGATACCACGGCGCTGCCCGTGTCATGCTCCGCAACGGCGATAACCGGAATCGGCGCAGCGCCAAGCTCCTCGCAGATCCCTGCGGAAAGCGTTCCGAGCTTCGTGCCGGCAGGGACAACGTTCGGCAAAATTCCCGTACGGAAGCCGGGAATGATTTTGCGGATCAGCTCTGCGGCCCAGCCGCCGCGCACGGGATCATAAAGCTGTGACGTGCTCGTAATCGTATACTCGCAAACCTTTTCTCCGGTCAGATAGTAGTTGAACAAATCAGGAATAAACAGCAGCGTATCCGCATTTTCAAGCAGTACGCTTTTTTTCTCCGCCATGGCCAGGAGCTGATACAGCGTGTTAAATTTCTGGAACGCAATTCCCGTCGTGTCATAAATTTCTTTTTCCGACGAGCGGCTGCAGGCGAGCTCGATCATGCCGTCCGTCCGCGCGTCCCGATAATGCACAGGATTTCCCAGCAGCTCTCCCTGCGCAGAAAGCAGTCCGAAATCCACGCCCCACGTGTCAATGCCGATCCCGGCAATATCCTTATGTCCTGCCTGAAGCGCTTTCAGGATGCCCTTTTTCAGCTCAAAAAACAAACGCGGGAAATCCCACGTAAACGTCCCGTTCATCATGACGGGATCGCTGGAAAAACGGTGGAGCTCCGACAGCGTAAGCCGGGAGCCGTCGAATTCTCCCAGAATGGCTCTGCCGCTGCTCGCGCCGTAATCGAAAGCCAATAATTTCATTGTATAACCGTCCTTTCCTGAGAAAAGGCCACGCTGTTATATGGCCTTTGCGTGTGCGAGGAGATATTTCTCCGCTTCCGCGTTCCAAAGCTGATTATGACGCTTACAGATTTCATCCAGCGCTTTGAACATCTCGTCCGTTTCTCCCAGCTTCTCAAAATCTGCAATCGCCGTAAGCGGAAGGTCAATATTCGTATAAATCAGTTTCTTTCCGCCCGGAATCTTCGGCAGATTCATGACGGTGTCCACAACGCTGTTCAGGCCGCCGATATGCGTGATCATGGAAGCCGTGTTCAGGAGTCCCTTGTTCATCATCTCGATCGACTCAATCATATCCTGCGTGTTTCCGCCGCTCGTACCAACGACGTGCGTAGAAGCATAATGTACGTTATAGAAATTAAACTCGGCCTTAAATTCCGAATTGGCAGGACCGGCAAAGAAATTGAGGCAGCCGTCCTTGCCCAGAAGCCTGTCGCCCATCTCCACAACGGGGCGGACGGGCGCAAAGACCATGACGTCGTCAAATCCTTTGTTCCCTGTAAGTCCCATAATATAATTTTCCGCATCGGGCGTCGTATTCGTATTGACATATACCAGCCGGACGCCGTTTTTCTCAGCTTCCTCAACGGTATAAATGGACGCCGCGCGCTTCAGCCTGGCTTCGTCGATATCCGTAACGACAAGAAGCCCCGGCTTTCTGTCGCAGTGGATCGCGTAATCAATCGCACCGATGCCCATCGGGCCCACGCCGGCCAGAATCGCCATATTTCCGCCCTCTACGATGCCCATGTTATGTACATAAGATCCATTTTTCGTGTGATACATCGCGTGGTACGTACCGACGATGCAGGACATCGGTTCTGCGACGCTGCCGTAGAAAAATGCGTCGTTGTGATATTCAAGAAGGCAGTTCGTTTCCATGACCTCGTTCGGGATAATGACATAGGTCGCCGATCCTCCGATATACCGATAAGAATAGCCCGGCGCATCCAGAGAGCCCTTGTAGTTCATTGCCGGCTGAATGGAAAATTTCTGTCCCGGCTTGAATTTATGCTGCCATTTGGAACCGACCTTGACGATTTCGCCGCAGAACTCATGCCCAACGATGACGGGGTTCCTGTCGATATCCTTCGGAACTCTCTTGTGATCCGAGCCCTGTTCCATCGCTTTATATGTAGACATACAGACGCTGTCCGATATGATATGCGCCAGAATTTCATCCTCCTTCATCTCAGGTAAATCAAATTCCTCCAGACGCAGATCTTCCTTCCCATACAATCTAACTGCCTTTGTTTTCATTCAAAATGCCTCCTAATAAACTATAATATGGAATACGTCCGATTGTACCACAGCCGGACGTAAAATTAAAGTGCTTTCTTTCAGTCCAAGCCGAAAAAGGAAAGGATTTTCCGGATGAGACGCGT
Organism: uncultured Clostridium sp.; assembly: GCA_900543695.1. GTDB lineage: Bacteria > Bacillota > Clostridia > UBA1212 > UBA1255 > Egerieisoma. The sequence goes on from UQSG01000019.1 coordinate 7,578, forward strand.
AAACCAGCCGGCCTTTTCCATATCCTCACTCAAAACGATTTCTACGCGTCCGAGCTCCTTCTCCTCCAGCATATATACGATTTCCCCGACCGTTTCGCCCTTCTTTGCAGGCGCCTGAACCGTCTTTGTGATCTCTACCTTTTTCTCAATCTTATCGAAATCGTCTTTGTTCAGCAGAACTGAGAAATCGGCCGCCGCCTCGGTTTTAATTTTCTTTTCTTTGCCGTCTTTGATATTGATCTTCCGGACAAACGTTCCTTTTGTTTCAATCTGACGGTATTCAAACGCCGTCAGACCGTATTCCAGAAGCGTTCTGATTTCCGCGGCACGGTAATTCTCGTCGGCCGCCCCCACGATGACCGCCACGGAACGCGTCGATTCATCGGCGACGGTACCGACCATCGCATATCCGAATTCGGAATCGCTTCCCACCAGAAGGCCGTCGCTCTGCTGATAAAATTTCCCGCGCGTCAGATTATTTGACGAGACCATTTCAGTGTCGCCCTCCTGAGTCGATTCATGCTTGAACAGGCCGTACGTCAGCTTTGTATAATCCGTCACCGACGGGTACTTATTAAGCAGATCGCACGCCAGCACGGCAAGATCGTTTGCGGAAGTATACTGATCCTTTGCAATTCCGGTGCTGTCCGTATACAAAGTATTTTTCATGCCGAGCTCCGCCGCCTTCGCGTTCATCATGGCTACGAAATTCTGTTCCGTACCGCCCAGCCCCTCTGCCAGAACATACGCCGCGTCATTTGCCGATGCGATGCATACCGCCTCGATCGCCTGCTTTACGGTAATTTTTTCATGCTTATAGCCGTCAAGAAAAACCCTCGCTCTGCCCTCGGAGATCTTTTGCGCCGCCACCGAAACTTCGAACTGCGTATCCAGTGAAATTTTTCCCTCGCCGATCGCTTCAAAGGTCAGATACAGCGTCATCAGCTTCATGACGTTGCCCACGCGCACCTGTGCGTCTCCGTTCTTGTTCTGCATCACTAAATTGGCGTTCGCATTGCCCAGCGCGTAAGCCGTCGACGTGATGGCGTCCACCTTCGTCGTCTCATAAATCTCCGTAGCCTGCGTTTTCGAGAAATCAGCGGCTGCAAAAGACGACAAAACGAAAATATTCAATGTGGCGACCAGGATCGCCCCGCTGACTATTTTCGTCCAGAACCGTTTCATCCCTATGCACTTTTTCACCTCAGCGACACTCCTTTTCTGTCAAAGCATGCCTTTATTCTTCTGTATTGCCGCAGAGCCCCCGAACCGCTTTGAAATCCTCTTCAAAGACCGTCCTGAGCCCCGGGTTGTAAATCTGGCTTGCCGGATGGTAAAGCGGTACGGACAGGAAAGGAGTTTCTTCTATTCTGATCTCGATCGCTTTTCCATGGCAGGTACCTAATTCCAGTATACCACAGTTCCCAATAAAACACAAAGCTTTTAGCGGCACGCTGCCAAGCGTTAAAATCAGCCTTGGCCTCAGGAAAATCAATTCCTCCCGGAGCCAGGGCAGGCTCAGCTGAATTTCGCGCGGCGACGCAGGACGGTTCGCATACGTGCCGGGACGCTTTCCAGGGCGTGCCAGACGATATTTTACTGCGTTAGTTATATACAGACTTTCTCTTTTTATTCCTGTCGCAGCTAAAATTTCGTTGAGGATCGCGCCCGCTTTTCCTACGAACGGCTTTCCAAGCCGAACCTCCTCTTTTCCCGGCGCTTCGCCGATCAGCACGGCGTCTGCGCGTTCCGGTCCGGAGCCATATACGAACTGCAGAGGCCCGGTCCGGGCGTACAGCTTCAAATCCTCCGACACCTCGCGTTCCAATTTTTCCCGGTAAAAAGTGTTGATATCCTCAAATGATTTCATGAAGCCTCTCTTGAACGGCCTTCAGATCCCGCCACATAAAAATTTTTTTCGATTCGTCTCGCAGAAGTGCGGCGGGATGATATGTCGCCGTAAAATATGTGCCTTTTTTTTCATGCCACGTTCCGCGCACTGCGGTAATTTTGGCCTCGGGACCGATCAGGGCCGTGGAGGCGACCGATCCCAGACAGACCACGATTTTCGGCTGAATCAGCCGGAACTGCTCTCTAAGATATGGCAGGCATGCCTCCGTCTCTTCCCGAAGCGGATTACGGTTTTGCGGCGGCCGGCATTTAACGACATTTGTAATATAATAAAGCTCCGGAGTAAACCCGCACGCCTCCAGCGCAAGATCCAGCAGCTTGCCGGCCTGCCCCACAAACGGAACGCCCTGTTCATCCTCCTGCGCACCCGGGCCCTCTCCCACAAACAAAAGCGGCGCGCTGCGGTTTCCCTTTCCAAACACCACGTTTTTGCGTGTCTGCGCCAGCGCGCAGCGGCGGCAGCGGGCGCAGAGATCCGTAAGCGCCTCCCACGTCATGGCGCCAGACACTTTACGAGAACCGCTTTCTGCACGTGCAGACGGTTTTCTGCCTCGTCGAAAATTTCTGCGGCGTGCGCTTCGAAAACTTCGGCGGTAATTTCCTCGCCCCTGTGCGCGGGGAGACAGTGCTGCACGATCGCGTCCCGCTTTGCGCAGGCCATTACGCGGTCGTTAATCTGGTAATTTGCAAAAACTTTCTGCCGCTCGGCTGCCTCAGCCTCCTGTCCCATCGATGCCCAGACATCGGTATAAAGGACATCCGCGTCGGCAGCGGCTTCAAGAATATTTTCGGTACACTGAAATTCTCCGTTTTCTGCCGCCCATTTCATAATTTCCGCGTCCGGACGGTAGCCCTCCGGGCACGCGACGCTGACCTTCATGCCGAGCTTAATACCGCCTACGATCAGCGAGTTGGCCATGTTGTTGCCGTCTCCGATATAGGTCAGCTTATTCCCCCGGATAGCGCCCTTATACTCCCGGATCGTCATCAGATCGGCGAGAACCTGACAGGGATGACAATAATCCGTCAGTCCGTTGATTACCGGTACAGAACCATATTCCGCAAGCTTTTCCACTTCCTCCTGGCTGTATGTGCGAATCATGATTCCGTCCAGATAACGAGATAAAACACGCGCAGTGTCTTCGATCGGCTCGCCTCTTCCGATCTGCAGATCGTGCGAGCTCAAAAACAGAGCCGATCCGCCGAGATCATACATTCCAACCTCGAATGAGACACGCGTCCGCGTAGACGATTTCTGGAAAATCATTCCCAGCGTCTTTCCTGCAAGACGTTTATGCTCAATTCCATGCTTTTTTTCATATTTCAGCTGATCCGCCGTATTAAGAATACTGCAGATTTCTTCCTTGCTCAGATCCATGAGCTTCAGCAGATGCTTCATTTTGCAATAACCTCCTTTAAAATTCCGATTGCTTCCCTGAGCTCTTCCTCTTTGATATTCAGCGGCGGGAGCAGGCGCACCTTTGTTTTTGCGCTGAGCACAAGTACGCCGCGTTCCATTGCGTCTTTAATCACTTCTGCCGCGGGGCGCTCTGTTTCGATGCCGAGCATCAGTCCGAGCCCGGTGACAGATTTTACGCCCTTCGCGCCCTGCAGCGCATTCCGGATCCACGCGCCCTTCTCACGTACCGAGGCGAGCAGCGGCTCATCGATCCGGCTCAGGATATTGTACGCGCCGGCGCAGCAGACGGGATTTCCGCCAAAGGTAGAGCCGTGCGTTCCCGGCGTAAAAACATCCTGCATTTTTTCGCCCAGCATCGTAACGCCCAGCGGGAGGCCGCCGCCGATTCCCTTTGCCGTCGTTACGATATCCGGCAGGATTCCGTACTGCATATATGCGTAAAGCGTCCCCGTTCTTCCATTGCCCGTCTGTACCTCGTCCGCAATCATAAGAAGATCGTTTTCCGCCGCCAGCGATTCGATTGTTTTTACAAAATCCTTCGACAGGACGTGAATACCGCCCTCTCCCTGCACGAGCTCGAACATCACTGCGCAGCAGCGGTGCTGGCGGATCAGCCGTTTCAGTTCCTCTGGATCATCCGGCGCGCAGTATGCGAAGCCTTCCGTGAAAGGCCCGAATTTCGTGTGAAACGCATCCTGTCCCGTTGCGGAAAGCGTCGTCACCGTTCTGCCGTGAAAGCTGTTTTTCAGCGTAATGATCGTATGTCTGCCTTCCCCGTATTTTTGATAGGAATATAAGCGGGCGGCTTTGATGGCGCATTCATTTGCCTCCGCCCCCGAATTGCTGAAAAACACCTTCTTCATTCCCGTTTTTGTGCAAAGCAGCTCGGCGAGCTTCACGCATGGCTCCGTATAGTAGAGATTCGAGGCATGCTGCAGCGTTCGGATTTGTTCGATCACGGCATTTTCCCAAGCAGCATCACACATGCCGAAAATATTTACGGCAATCCCGCTCCCCAGATCAATGTATCGTTTTCCATCGCTGTCTTCGAGCAGCGCGCCCCTCCCCCGCGCGAGCGCGACGGGAAACCGGCCGTACGTATGGGCGATATATTCGCCGTCCTTCTGAAAAATGTCTTTCATCCTTTCTGCGCCTCCGTAAACTTTCATCCCTCGGTAAACATGGTCCCGATTCCTTCATCCGTCAGCGTTTCGATCAGGATCGAATGCGGGATTCTGCCGTCAATAATAAATACCCTGTTTACGCCTCTGCGGATCGCTTCGATGCAGCATTCCACCTTCGGAATCATGCCTCCAGAAATGATCCCGTCCCGCATCAGCGTGGGCGCGTCGCTGACCTGAATCTGCGGAATCAGAGAGTCCGGATCGTCTTTATCGCGTAAAATGCCGCTGATATCTGTCATGGAAATCAGGCTTTCCGCTCTGAGCATCCCGGCGATCCTGGAGGCTGCGGTATCCGCGTTGATGTTGTAAACGTTCCCCTCGGAATCGCATCCAACCGTGGAAATCACAGGGATATAGCCCTTTTCCAGAACGTCGAGAATCAGCTGCGTATCGACGTTTGTGATTTCTCCGACATATCCCAGGGCCGGATCGAGCTGTCTGGCTTCGATCATGTGCCCGTCCGCGCCGCTGAGGCCGATCGCACGGCCGCCCGTATTTTGCAAAAGATTAACGAGGCTCTTATTGATTTTACCGGCAAGCACCATCTGAACGATCTCCGCGGTCTCCGCATCCGTTACGCGCAGTCCATTGACAAATTCAGAGCGTTTTCCGATTTTCTGAAGCATTTCGCTGATTTCCGGACCGCCGCCGTGTACGAGCACGACCTTGATGCCGATCAAAGACAGCAGTACGATGTCACCCATGACTGCCTTCTTCAGTTCCTCATTGATCATCGCGTTGCCGCCGTATTTTACCACGATGATTTTATTGTAATATTTTTGAATATAGGGAAGCGCGTGGATCAAAACCTCCGCGCGCTGCGCGTTGCTGAGTTCCATAGAGCCACACCTCACGTTCTGTAATCGCCGTTAATTTTCACATAATCATAAGTCAGGTCGCAGCCCCAGGCCGTTGCCGTTTCGCTGCCGTCGTTCAGATCCACCAGAATGTCGATCTCTTTCTCCTGGAGAATTTCTTTTGCCTGTTCCTCGGAAAAGGGCACTCCGCTTCCGTTTTTGCAGACAGTAACCGTGCCTTTTCCTGAGCGGAACGCCACGTCGATCCGGCTGACGTCTACCAAAGCGCCGCTGTAGCCAATCGCGCAAAGCACTCTGCCCCAATTTGCATCGGCGCCGAACATCGCCGCTTTAAGCAGAGAAGAGCAGATAACCGATTTTGCCGTTTTCTGCGCGGCTTCAAGCGTCGGAGCGCCAGATACGCTGCATTCCAGCAGCTTCGTGGCTCCCTCCCCGTCTGCTGCAAGCATGCGGCTCAGCCGCACGGTCAGCATATGCAGCGCCCTGCAAAACGTATCATAGGCAGCGCCCTCGGTGCTGATTTCGGCATTGCCGGCCATGCCATTTGAAAGGATCACAGCCATATCATTAGTAGAAGTATCCCCGTCAATGCTGATCATGTTAAACGATGTTTTGACATCCTCGCGAAGCGCCCTTCCAAGCAGCTCCGGCGTGATCAGCGCATCGCACGTAATAAAAATCAGCATGGTCGCCATATTCGGATGGATCATTCCCGAGCCCTTTGCGATTCCGCCCATGCTGCACGGCACGCCGTCGATTTCAAAACGGACGGCAGCCTCTTTCACAATGGTGTCTGTTGTCATAATGGCCTCCGCGGCAAAGCGGCTGCCCTCCGGAGCCGCGGTAAGCCCGTCATAAAGCTCCGCAATAGAATTCCGGATCGGCGCCGTGTCAAGCGGCATCCCGATCACGCCCGTAGACGCGACTACGACGTTACTTTTTTCGATTCCGCACTGTTTGGCGGCAATCGCACACATTTCGGTCGCTTTTTCGTATCCGTCCGCATTGCAGGTATTTGCATTTCCGCTGTTGCAGACGATTACAGAAGCTCTGCCGTTTTCCAGGTTCTTCCGAGTAACCGCAATCGGCGCGCCCTTTACTAAATTCGTCGTATATACGGCCGCAGCGGCCGCTTCCTTCTCGCTGACAATCAGAGCCAGATCCCGTTTGCTTTTATTCTTGCGGATCCCGCAGTGTACCCCATTGGCTCGGAAGCCTTTTGCGGCGCAGACGCCGCCCTCCGTATATTTGCATTCTATCATAAATCCAATCCTTTCTTCGGATCTGCTCCCATTTTCAGATTCATACATTCAACCGCCGCGCCGGACGCGCCTTTTCCCAGGTTGTCATACTGCGCAATGAGCAAAATCCGCTCTTCATTCCCGCATACGCCAATTCGCATGGAATCTTTTCCTGCGCAGCCCGCGCCGGAGATAAAGCCCCCCGCTCCGAAGTCCGTAAGATCGTCCGTATAGGATACGATCGGCCCGGGATACTGTCTTCGGTACAGACTCCGGATCGCTTCACACGTTACGCCCTCCGGCAGCTGCCGGGAAAATACGGGAACGGTCATCACCATTCCGCTGTAGAAATCAGAAACCACCGGGCAGAAGATCGGTGCGTGCTCCAGCTCCGTTACGTGCTGCATTTCCTTCAGATGCTTATGCCGCTGTGTCAGGCCATATTGCCGCGGCGCGTCCAAAAGCGGATCTCTGTCCCCAGCCTCGTATTCCGCGATCATTTTCTTTCCGCCGCCGCTGTAGCCCGTGACGCTGTGCGAGGTCAGAAACGCGGAACGCGGCAGAAGCCCGTATTTTACCAGCGGATAAACGAGCGCGATAAAGCCCCCGGCATGGCAGCCCGGTACCGCGATCCGCCGGCTTTCCTGTACACCCCGCAAATGCGCCTCGGACAGCTCCGGAAACCCATAGGCCCAGCCCGGACTCGTGCGATGCGCCGTAGAAGTATCAATGAGCACCGTATTCGGGTTCTCCGTCATCCGTTCAGCCTCCACCGCCGCGGCGTCTGGAAGACACAGAAAAGAAATATCACTTTCGTTGATTGCGCTTCTGCGCTTCTCGGGATCCTTGCGGTCCGTCTCCGGGAGTACGATGAGTTCAATATCGTCTCTCGCGCTGAGCCTGTCCCAGATCCGAAGGCCCGTGGTGCCTTCCCTGCCGTCAATAAATACTTTCGTCATGCTTTAAAAACTCCATTACCTGTGCGATTTGTTTTTCCACGGAGGCTACAGATGTGCCCCCCTCGGAAATGCGCCTGTCTACGCAGGCCTCCAGACGAATTGCCTCATACAGATCGTTTTCAAACAGCGGACTGAAGGTTTTGTATTCCTCCAGAGACAGCGTTTCCAATACTTTCCTCTCGCGGATGCAGTAAGCTACAAGTTGTCCCGTGATTTTGTAGGCGCTTCGGAAGGGCAGCCCCTTTTTCACCAGATAATCCGCCAGATCCGTCGCATTGATAAAGCCCTGCTGCGCCGCCCGGCGCATATTCTCTCTGCATACCGTTAACGTGCGGATCATCGGGGCGAACACTTCCAGGCATTTCTGCACCGTTTCCAGACTGTCAAAGACGGCCTCCTTATCCTCCTGCATATCCTTGTTATACGCAAGCGGCAGTCCCTTGAGCATGGTCAGAAGCGTAATCAGGCTGCCGTAAACACGTCCCGTCTTGCCGCGGACAAGCTCTGCCATATCAGGATTCTTCTTCTGCGGCATGATGCTTGAGCCCGTTGTAAACGAGTCGTCCAGCTCAATAAATTTAAATTCCCAGGAGGACCAGAGCACAATTTCCTCGGCAAAGCGAGAAAGGTGCATCATAATCAGGGAAAATGCCGCGCACAGCTCGACGCAGAAATCGCGGTCCGATACGCCGTCGATGCTGTTTGCCGTAACGCCGTCAAACCCAAGCTTTTCCGCCGTAAGCCGCCGGTCTGTATCATATGTCGTTCCCGCAAGCGCACAGCTTCCGAGCGGAGAAACATTCATTCGCTTCACGGCGTCCCGGAGCCGTCCGATATCCCGGAGAAACATCATAGCATACGCCATCAGGTGATGTCCGAACGTGATCGGCTGCGCGCGCTGCAAATGCGTATAGCCCGGTAAAATGGCATCTTTATTCTGTTCCGCCTGCTGCGTAACGGCGCGGATGGTATCCTTAAGCAGAGAAATGATTTTATGCGTCTCGTCGCGGAGATACATTCTCAGGTCAAGCGCGACCTGATCGTTTCTGCTTCTTGCGGTATGAAGCCGCCTGCCGGTATCTCCGATCCGCTTCGTAAGCTCCGCTTCCACAAACATATGGATATCTTCGCACGAAAGATCGATCTGTAGCCTTCCTGCATCCAGGTCTTCGAGAATCCCCTGCAGAGCGGCAATAATCTTCTCAGCATCTTCTCCGGAAATAATATTCCGCGCGCCAAGCATCGCGGCATGCGCCATCGAACCCGTAATATCCTGCCGGTACAGCTTTGAATCGAATGATATGGAGGAATTAAAATCGTCGGCCGTTTCGTCAAGCGCCTTTGCGAAGCGGCCCGCCCACAGTTTTTCCATAGAACTCCTTACTGCTCCCGCCGCTTCTGTTCCATCATCGCTTTGACCTTCACCGGCAGGCCAAAGAGATTGATAAAGCCTTCCGCATCCGACTGGTCATAAACATGATCCTCGTCGAAGGTCGCAATTTCCTCGCTGTAAAGCGTATACGGGGACGTCACGCCCGCGTTGATCAGATTGCCTTTGTACAGCTTCAGCGTTACGCTTCCCGTTACAGTCTCCTGCGTCTTGTCCACAAACGCGGAAAGCGCCTCGCGCAGGGGGGTAAACCACTGGCCGAAGTAAACGAGCTCTGCGAAGCGGGATGCGACGAGCTCTTTATAATGCTGCGTATCGCGGTCGAGGCAGATCGTTTCCAGCACCTGATGAGCCCGGTAGAGGATCGTGCCGCCCGGCGTTTCGTAGACGCCCCTGGATTTCATTCCCACCAATCGGTTCTCCACAAGGTCCGCAAGACCGATGCCGTTTTCTCCGCCCAGCCGGTTCAGTGTCTCTACGATTTCCACGGCATCCATTTTCTTTCCGTTGACAGCGGTCGGAATGCCCTGATCAAAATCAATCGTCACATAAGTCGGACGGTCCGGCGCCTGTTCAGGAGAAACGCAGAGCTCCAGAAAGCCCTCTTTGTTATACAGCGGCTCGTTCGCCGGATTTTCCAGATCCATTCCCTCATGGGAAAGGTGCCATAAATTTTTATCCTTCGAGTAGTTTGTTTCCCTGCTGATTTTAAGCGGAATGTTATGCGCCTCCGCATATTCGATTTCTTCTTCTCTCGATTTGATGTCCCATTCCCGCCAGGGAGCGATGATCTGCATCTCCGGCGCAAGCGCTTTAATAGTAAGCTCAAAGCGCACCTGGTCGTTTCCCTTTCCGGTGCAGCCGTGGCAGATGGCGTCGGCGCCCTCCGCTTTCGCGATTTCCACGATCCTCTTTGCGATCACCGGTCTTGCGAACGACGTTCCGAGCAGATAGTCGCCCTCGTATTTTGCGCCTGCCTTTACGGTCGGGAAAATATAATCTTCTACGAATTCCTTTTTCAAATCTTCTATATATAGTTTAGAAGCGCCGGTTTTAAGCGCTTTCTCTTCCAGACCGTCAAGCTCCGTCCCCTGTCCCACGTCTGCGGAAACGGCAATCACTTCACAGTTGTTATAATTTTCCTTGAGCCACGGGATGATGATGGAAGTATCCAATCCGCCCGAATATGCAAGAACTACTTTTTTAATATCTTTCTTGTTCATTTTGATTTCCTCCGTGCAATTTATTCAGTTTTCCGTATATTTATACATCAACATGCATTCCATGTCAAGGCAGGCGTCAAAAATTCATTTTCATGACATATTTTACCACAAATCAGAAAAAAAATCACCCGTTGTATCCAAAATACCACGGGTGAAAACGGTTCTGCTATTAAAAATCAATATTTGCGCTTCCTGGCAGCCTCGGATTTCTTCTTTCTTCTGACGCTGGGCTTCTCGTAATGCTCTCTCTTGCGAACCTCTGCAAGCACGCCCGACTTGGCGCAAGATCTCTTCCATCTCTTCAGCGCACTATCCAGTGATTCATTTTCTTTCAATCTTACTTCTGACATCCAAATCCCCTCCCTCCGACGGCGGCGGTTGATGGAATACCAATTTGTTTCATGTTATACCAAAACCACGTCACATAAGTATTACTGAATGCACGGGCGGCTCTGCCAAGCCGTTCTTTCCCGTATCAGTTGATTGATTATACATCTGATACCGGGATCCTGTCAATACGCGGGGCAAGGAATTTTTCAAGGGCGAAGACGCCGGCATTTTTCAAAATTTCTTCCGAAAAGATATAGACAGTACATAAAATTAAATATATAATCATTTTTTGAAAAATATATGTAAAGGAGAGTCATTGCTGTTATGAAACTGAAATATAAAACACCGGCGTTTCTGCTGGTTTGGGCGGTTATGATTTCTTTTTCCGCATGCGGCGAAAAGAAATCACTGGGAAGTCACTTGGGAGAGGATATTATGGCAAGTATAACGAAGGATGAGAGTGGCGTCAGCGATTTTATCTATACGATAGGAAGTGAAAAGACAAGCTTTAAAATCCTCCAGCTGACGGATACGCAGATCATTGACCTGGCGCAGGCCGATCCGGATACGCTGCGTCCGCAGCAACTGCAAAACGCATTCTACGGAGACGGCATCATGGATCTTGAGCGCAGGGTTTGGCGATATATGAGAGACATTGTGGAACGGGCGAAGCCGGATCTGATTATTATTACGGGCGATGTCATTTACGGAGAGACAGATGACAGCGGCGAAGTCTGGAAGCAGCTGATTTCCGTAATGGATTCCTTTCAAATCCCGTGGGGCTTTTGCTTCGGGAATCACGATAACGAAAGCGCAAAGGGCGTGCAGTGGCAGGTCGATACGGCTATGGCTGCGGAATATTGCTGCTTTGCGCAGGGAAACGTTACAGGGAATTCCAATTATAACATTCTGATCGAGCAGGAGGGAGAGCCGCTGTTTAATTTATTCCTGCTGGACACAAACGGCTGTACGGAAATCGATAATCCCGGAGAGGGACTGGATCCGGATAATGTGGATTATGATCTGATCCAGCAGACGCAGGGGATTTACGAGGATCAGATCGCATGGTATACGGAAACTGCGGAGGCGGTGAATGCCGCGGCAGGGAAAACGGTGCCCTCGCTGGCGTTCTTCCATATTCCCGTATATGCGCTCCATGAGGCAATGGAAGAAAAATACGGTCCGAACGCGGGACTGCCGCTGGAGACGGATCAGGATGGAGATTTCGGAAAAGCGGTAAACGATACGGCCGGGGACTGCGTGGATCGGGAGAACGTCTTTTTCAACGCCGCAAAGGAGGCCGGCACGATCGGCATGTTTATGGGACATCTTCACAGAAACAGCTGCAGCGTTGTCTGGGAGGGAATCCGCATGACCATGGGGCTGAAAACGGGAACCGACACGTTTTACAACGAAGACTCTCTCGGAGGCACGCTGATCACGCTCGACTGTGAGACGGGCGCCATGGATGTCGCTCATCTCTATCAGGATTATCTGAGCGAATAGAAGCTCGCCGCTGCAATGAAATAAATTTTTTCAGTAATATAGCTTCTGCGCTGTTCTCAGCTTCTCCGGCGCCTCGGCCGACGGCAATAGGCATTCCCATTTACTCCAAAATATTGTATACTAGAAAAAAACTTCTGAAGGGAAGCTGAGGATACATGAAAAAAACTTTTATGGGAAAAGATTTTATGCTGGGCAGTGAAACTGCCGTGCGCATCTACGAGCAGTATGCCCGGAGCCTGCCGATCATCGATTACCACTGTCACATTAATCCCGGAGAAATTGCGGAAAATCTCAGATACCGCAATATTGCCGGCGTCTGGCTTGGCGGCGATCATTATAAATGGCGGGCCATGCGGATTAACGGCGTTCCGGAAAAATACATAACCGGCGATGCGGATGACTATGAAAAATTCGAGGCCTGGGCGGCAACGATGCCGAAGCTGGCGGGAAGCCCGCTTTACAGCTGGTCGCATCTGGAGCTGCAGCGCTTTTTTCAGGTGACTGAGCCGCTCTCCCCTGCGACCTGCAAAAAAATTTGGGAACATTGCAACAGCGTTTTAAAGGATTTGCCTGTAAGGGAAATGATCAGGCGCTCCAACGTAGAGGTCATCATCACCACGGATGATCCGGCAGATGATCTGAGCGCGCATGCGCTTTTAGCAAAAGGCGGCTGCAGTGCGAAGGTACTGCCCGGATTCCGCCCGGATAAGCTCCTGGCGATCGAGTCACCCGATTTTCCGAAATACATCGAGAAGCTCTGCGCCGCATGCGGTCAGGAAATCCGTTCTTTACCTGTTTTGAAAAGCGTGCTTTCCTCCAGAATCGCATACTTTGCGGAGCACGGCTGCCGGGCCAGCGACCACGGCCTTTCCACGATTCCTTATACGCCCTGCTCCGAGGAAGAAGCAGATCGGATTCTGAAGCTCGCTCTGGCAGGAAAGACGCCGCAGCCCGCCGAATGCGACGCATACCGGACGGCCCTGATGCTTTATCTGGCGGAGGAATATACCAAACGCGACTGGGTGATGGAGATCCATTACGGGGTACTCCGCAATATCAATACGGAAGCGTTCCGGTCCCTCGGGCCGGACACCGGCTTCGACGCTGCCGGAGACGCTCCGGCGGGTACAAAGCTGGCGGCGCTTCTGAATGCAATGGAAGAAAGAAAGGCGCTTCCGAAGACAATTCTGTTTTCCATTAAGGAAAGCGACAATGAGCTGCTCAATACGATAGCGGGAAGCTTTCAGCGTCCCGGTACGGCAGGACGCGTCCAGCAGGGCGCTGCTTGGTGGTTCAACGATACGAAAGCGGGAATGGCAAATCAGCTCAGGGCGTATTCCGAGCTGTCCGTGCTCGGAACGTTTACAGGGATGCTGACCGACAGCCGCAGCTTTTTGTCCTATGCCAGACATGAGTATTTCCGCCGGATCTTTTGCAATTTTATTGCGGATCTCGTTGAAAATGGAGAATATCCGGAAGATGAAGCCTCGCTGGCTTTGCTCGTGAAAGGCGTCTGCTATGATAACGCGAAAAGCTTTTTCAACGTGTAAAGCGTCGTATCGATTTCCTCCTTCGTATTCAGATGACTGAAGCTGAAGCGCACCGTTCCTCCCAAAGCGTCTGTTCTCAGCGCTTTGTGGGCAAGCGGGGCGCAGTGATAGCCGGCGCGCGTACAGATTCCTTCTTTTCCCAGAAGCATGCTGACCTCCCCTGGTTCGTGCCCGATGACGTTCAGCGATACGACGCCGGTGTTGATCATTCCGCCGCCTGTGTCTTCCGGTCCGTACACGGTAATCCCGTTGATTTTCCGTGCATTCGTGGTAAAATACCGCCAGAGCTCCGTGTGGATTTCCTGCATTTTACCGACGCCGATTCCGCTGACGTAGTCGAGCCCCGCGCCGAGTGCTGCGATGCCGTGCGTATTGACGGTTCCCGCTTCAAAGCAATCCGGCATTTCCGTGGGCTGCCGCAGCAGAAAGCTGTGGCTGCCGGTGCCGCCGGACATATACGGCCGGATCCGCACATGATCTGCGACATAGATTCCGCCGGTCCCCTGTATGCCGAACAGGCCTTTGTGCCCTGTAAAGCATAAAACGTCGATGCACATGCTTTCTACGTCGATGGGGACGACGCCGGCGCTCTGGGCGCAGTCGACAATAAACAGAATTCCCTTTTTGCGGCAATACTCGCCGATGCGGGCGACATCGTAGACCTCTCCTGTTACATTGGAGGCATGCGTCATGACGACGGCCCCGGTCAGCTCTGTAATACTTCTTCTGATCCGGTCGTAATCAAGGCTCCCGTTTGCGTCCGCTTCATTTACATGATAATATCCGCGCGTGGCGACCGGACGAAGCACGGAGTTGTGCTCCATCGCAGTAGTGACGATCTGCCCATAACAAAGATTGACTGCAATATTCAGCGCATGCGTGGCATTCGACGTGAACGCAATGCGCTGAGAATTTTTGATGCAAAATAATTTTGCCAGCTTCTGACGGACCTCATTCAGCTTCATAGAGGACCATACGGTGTAGCTGTGCGTTCCCCTGCCGGGGTTTCCGGCATGGTCCAGCGCTTCGTTGATTGCGGTTCTTACGGTTTTCGGTTTCGGCCAGCTCGTGGCCGCATTATCCATATATATCATAAAAAGACCTTCCGATTCAAATTGTTATAATCTAATATATGAACCGGAAGGCCTCCTTGGTCAGTCTATTGTTTTTTCGAGATACCGTTTTCCGGCGGCAATGCATTCCAGCGGATCTTCTGTTCCTTCGTATTCGATCGCCGTCACTCCGCGGAAGCCGGCGTCCCTGAGAATGCCGAGACATTTTGCCACCGGCACGCAGCCGTCTCCGACTGCCGCTCCTTTAATATAATTTCCGCCGCGCGTACGGATCCAGCCCGGTCCCTCCGGCGCCGCTCTGCGGCCGGCTCCTTCTTTATAATAGAAATCCTTGCAGTGTATGTAAAATGCATACTCCTTCAGGATCCCTGCCGCCTTTGCAGGATCCTCGTCGGCGCAGAGGAAATTTCCAAGATCGATCAGAGCGCCGTAATTCGGAGAATCCACCGCATCGATCAGCATTTCTACCCGATGGCTGTCCTGGCAGAACATTCCGTGATTCTCCACCATGGTTTTAATCCCTAGAGATTCCGCGTATTCCGTTACGCTCCGCACGCATTTGACAAGCAGCGGAAGATTGGCCTCAAAGCTGCGCCTGCCGCCCGGCATGGGCGCGTAGCAGACGTCGTGGCGCATGTATTTTACGCCGAGCCGCTGCGCGATCCGCACCTCGGCCTTGACGCGCTCCGTCTCTCCCTCGGGATCCGGACACAGAAAATTTGCGCCCACGCTGTAGCAGGTCAATTCAAGCTGCAGAGCCTTTGCCTTCTCCCGCAGCGCTTCTGCGTATTCCTCCGCCGTCATTCCCGCGGGGAGCTCAAGTCCCGCATATTCAACGCCGGCGAAGCCCATTTCCTTTGCTTTCGGCAAAATATCGTCGTAGGAAAGCATACCCCGGCGTACCGCGCCGAGAAAGCTGTAAGAGCTTACCGCCAGTTTTAAATTCTGATCCATACTGTACTCCTTCTTGCTTTATTCTTCCGAACCGCAGCTCCGGCAGATCCCGTACAGCGTCATGCGGATTTCCTCCACCGTCATCATTCCATTCTGTTCTCCGCGATCCTTCATTTCTTTTATTATAGCATCCTTGTCAATGTATTTTTCATACACTCCTACAAGATCATAAATCTTTCCACATTTCTTGCAGACAAAATGACCGTGCGGGGTTACGCAGCCATCGTAGCGTTCCGGTCCGCCCATCGATGCAAGCTTTATGACATAACCGCGCGCGCAGAGCTCAGACAAATTCCGGTATACCGTGCCCAGGCTATAATTGGGCATTACGATCCGCAGGCTCTGATAAAGCTCCTCCGCCGTCGGATGGTCCTTTCTGTTTCTGATTTCCGTCAAAAGCGCCTCGCGCTGCCTGCTGTATTTTTTCATCTCAAGTCTGCTCCCGTCGTTGTGATCGATATCTAATAATAATAATTACTATCATTATTAAATATAACAAATAAATTTTTATCCGTCAAACAAAATTTTATGGATCCGGCGCTGCGGTCAGTTCTTTGAATCTATGTTATAATAGCAAAAACGACTGAAAGGAAGATCATGTATGGAAAAAATTGCCAGTTTTAGAGCGGATCACAGAAAAATCGTCCCGGGGATCTATCTTTCCCGAACAGACGGCGACGTCGCAACGTATGATCTGCGCGTCAAAAAGCCAAATGCCGGAGATTATATGAGCCACATCGAGATGCATACCACAGAGCATCTGTTCGCCACTTTCATCCGGAATTCGGAAATCGGCCAGCACGTTGTGTATTTCGGCCCAATGGGGTGCCGAACAGGTTTTTATCTGCTTACGCGCGGCGTTGCGGGCGGGACGGTGCTCCGCCTTGTGAAGGACACGCTTCGGAAAATCTGCTCCTACGAGGGGCCCGTATTCGGCGCGTCAGAAGAGGAATGCGGCAATTACAGAGAGCTCGATCTGGCAGCAGCCAAAAAAATCTGCGGCGCATATCTGAAAACCCTGGAGACGCTGCCCGAATCGGAATGGAGCTTCTCCTATCCCAGCTGAAAGAAGGGCTGTAAAAAGCGTTGGCGCGAAAAAAGTGCGAAGCGCACCATAATAAACTCCGGAATTGACAACAATTATTCTTTGCAATATAATAAATACAGAGAGAAAAAAGTGGTTTGATTTGTAATGTTGTTACAATGGAAAAATGGGAAAAATAAAAAGAAAGACTAACTAACAGTATAGCATACAGATCTTGGAGAGGGCCTATAATCACTACTACTTTATAATACGAGGAGTAAAAATGTATGAAAGCAAAAAAACCATTTGTTTTGGCCAGATCGATGTGCATGGCAATCTGTTTCCTGCTGCTCGTTGTAGTTTGCTGGTCTTTCTTTCTTATCCAGCAGCGCTCCTACGCACAGGTCGGTAAGGAGGTAAAAGAAAAAATCAAAAGCTTCATTAATCCGGAGTCTGTGACGGAAGAAGAGCTGGAGGAATATCAAAAAAAATTGAATGCACTGGATTTTAAGTTTGCGATTCCGTCGGAATTTCAGGAAAACGCCAACAACACTACACTTGATTTATCTAAAGTATATATTTCTCCTATAAACCAATATGAAAACCGTTCAGAATGGCTGAGCTGCAGCGTACAGGAGAGGGTCGCGCTGTCTCAGGTTCCCTCAGAACTGCTTGGAGAATTGTCAACCGACGAACTGATCGTCACCTGTTTAAATTATAATTTATTAGGAGATATCGGCCTTTATAATTCTCTCCAGCAGGGCTTTAATATTCTAAAAAACCAATATAACGGGTTTCAGGAGCTTTTAAAAAGAAAGGATGCCGGCTCAAGGCTGCTTGCATTGTATAAGGCGATCGATTTTAATGAGTTATATGAAAAGGATCGGTTTTCTTCAATACGAATGAATACGATTCATATGCTGCTTGCAGAGGAATCCGTTTTACGTTCGTTAAATGATCTCGAGGTAAAGGATTTAATTAATGAATGTTATACGAAAGGCAAAGAATTACTCGAAAGTAAATCCGGCGGCTTTCGCTATACTGCTGAGGTGTATGTCGGATTACGCTGTTTATATCTGCACGATTCATCCATCAAAAGAGCCATCGAAAGGGATGGCAGTCTGAAAAAATTTGTTGCAGAAGGCGCACAATTCATCTCTATCGACGAAATTGAAGATACGACAGTAGGAGAGCTTTCCGTCCTCATTCAGGAGCATTATTTACGGGAGGAAAATAGCGTATAACAAAAAAACGAATGACCGAAACAAGAATTTTTGCATTTATTTTAGCAATATGCATCTTTGTCCCCATATTAAGCTTTCCGTCAAGCGCGCGGACTCTGATCTGGGAAGAGGGATTTTACGGTTATCCTATTACAGTGAACGAAATAACGCTGGGGAATGGAACGGTAGCGTGGAAATGGGTTTCAGGCGAATATAGCAGTACGGAAAAAGCAGAAATAAAAAATTATGTTATGAATTCATATGATATCTTTACCCAGCTTTATGCGGGGGATGCAACCGTTAAGTATAATTGTCATTCCTATGCCCATATGGACAGATTTAATTCCGTCTGGAATAAAGGCCGGCGATGTAGTTGATTACTATATAACAGAAACAAACCGGCCTCATTCTGCTGTGGTATATAGTCTCGTTCTTAATTTATTCTCTTCAAAATGGGGATCTGCCGGACTGTACGTACACAAACCGACAGAAGTCCCTGCTGGTTATATTTCAAGAGATTTAGGATATTATAGGCTTTAATTATTTTGTATATCGCGTTTTTGAGTTGAAAACAAACCCACAGCGAACCTTTTTGGTAAGCTGTGGGTTTTTCTTTGCCGTTTGGTACGGCCTGCGCTTGTTAGCCTATATTCTCTTTCGCCAATTCCCTTCGTTAGGATTATCTAAATCAGGTTCTGGGGTCGAAGATTTTCATCTTCCTCTCAGCCTGTCTCACAAGCTCCCCCGACGATACTGAATTACGGTGCGCATCCTGGCACCGCTCCTATCATGTGCCGAATCCGTTTTTTCATACATGGAAAAATTTTACTTTTTGAGTTGTGCCAGCACGGCGTCCCATCGCGCCGGAAAATCCTCGCTGCCGGAACGCTGCGGCACAAAGCCGGCCTCCAGATAAGTTCTGATTGCAGGAAGCCGAAAATCATCCGTCGTCAGATGCGCCGTCTCCATGCCGCGCTCCAGCAGCTCGTTGACCGCAAGTCTGGCAAGCGCCGTTCCGATTCCGTAGCCGCGCGCCCAGGGAGCCGCGCAAACCATATGGACGTACCCGTGCCGTTTCGTAAAATCACAGAATACGGAGGCCGTTGCACAGGGCGCGCCGTTTTTTTCTATAAAACAGATTCCTTCCGGATCGTATCCCGGACATTCCTCCATAATTCTCCGGAATACGGTACGGTCTCCCTTTCCGTCCGTCAGACCATGCTGCACAATTTCAAGCCATGCATCGATGTCCGCTGCGCTCCCGTCAAACCTTCGAAAAGAAAATCCCTCCGGAAGTGCAACCTCCAACGGTTCTGCTGCGCTCCCGCGCGTCCAGTTCATAATCAGCTGTTCCATATCATTCCTCAAAAACAATAAATTTATGCCGCAAAGAGCTTATCCCAAAACGACGTCCCAATCGGCAAGATACTGCAGAAGCAGACCGGAGTCCCGCCCGTTGACGACGCCGTCGCCGTTCGTGTCTGCCGCTTCTTCCACGATTTCAACATCCCATTCCGCAAGATACTGCAGAAGCAGGCCGGAATCCCGGCCGTTGATGACGCCGTCGCCGTTGACGTCTCCGGAAATAAACGCCTTCTTTACAGAAACCTCGAAAAACGCCGTTTTCCCCCCGAATGCCACCGTCACGGTTTGCGTCCCGGCCTCTGAAAAATCGTATTCACATGTGTATCCGCTGAATATCGCTTCCTCGGCTCCGTCCTCATATCTGGCAATCACTGTCAGCCCATCCGTGTTCAGCGTGTCACCCGCCTTGTATTCCGTTATGTAAGGCAGCGATTTCAGATAAAGACGCTCGACCTCCGGAGGCGCGGCGGAAACGTCCCCAAGGTTGACGGTTATTTCCGCAATATCGAAGAGACCGTTCTCCGCAGTAACACCGCGCAGATAAAATGTATGCGAGGTATTGCCGGGGAAAGAGGTAAAATCCGCTCCCCCGCTGAAGGCATTAAAAGCCGGGCAATGCAGCGCGATCGGCCCGCCGCCCTGATAAACATCTGCTCTGAAATCCGTTTCCACCGGAAGCCAGAGGCCGTCGTCGATTTTGTACTCGAACTGCACGACACCGTCGCTGTTCACGGCCCAGCCCTGATAAGAAAGCATCGCCGCGGAAGCGTCCGCAAACGTATACGTTTTCCTGTATACCGTTCCCGGAACACTGAAATGCCGGTCGCTGCCAAATTGCTCAAAATACCCCGTAAAGGAAGCATCAGCAGCTTTCACTGCGATCTGAAACTCCGCCACGGTATACGATTCGCCCTCCGGCAGGATCCCCCGTACCGTAACTGCATGCGTTCCTGCCGCAGGAGTCGGTACGTCCGCATAAAACGTATTGAGCGTGCCCTTCCGGAGCGTCTGCAGCGGGAGCCATTCCCCGCCGTCGATCCGGTATTCAAAGGAGTCGCAGCCGTTTTTATGGAAGGACCAGCCCTCAAGTGCAAACGTCTCGGAAGAAGACAGCACCGTGCCCGTTCCGGAGGCCGGCCCGTCGCTTACGCGCGAGCTGATGGGGCTGGCAATTCGGTTCACATGCTCCGCGCCGTCCAGCGGTACGGAAGCGTATTCCTCCAGGCCTACAGAATCGATTTCAAGATTTTTAATGATCATATATCCGCCGCTCGTAATTTTTGCCTGGAGATCGGCAATCGAGCCGTAATTTCCGCCGACGCCCCACGAGCGCTTCCGTACGATGGGCGGCGTCTGCTCAATCGTAGTCACATGAGAAATCGTGCCGTCAAGATCGTACGCTACGTCATATACAAGAATGATATGCCCGGATTTGTTCAGCGCCTGTCCGGGAACAAGCAGACTGACGCTCGTACCGACGTTCGCATACTTCGTGCCCCTGTCGCCAAGCGTTTTAAAATCGGACGTGGTAAAACGCGTTTCCGAATCCCAGCAGTAAGAAACAAACGCGCTGCAGTCGTTGGAATAGGTCGGCATGATATTCCCGTTGTAATTTGCGGCTCCGGTGTACAGCTCGCTGTCCGGATCCGCCGCTTCCGCCGCAAACTCGTCGATGGTAATCGTTTCACCGCCGTTTACAAACGGACCAACATATTTTCCGTTATAAATCGGCTGACCGTACGGAATTCCGTAATACGTCACGCCCGCTTTAAAATATTCCCTGTTCGCCTCGCTCTGCGACTGAAAAACAGGGAAATCCGCCAGCGCCGTCCATTTCACCTCTGCCATCTGCCGCGCCCGCGCGATACAGTTCCGGACTCCCTCGGAAAGCTCTCTGCGCAGCAGCGCCGCTGTGTTCACATCCTCCTCCGGGGCGATCATCGGCTCCAGAAGGCCGCTCGCATCGCCGTCCGCATCCGCAAGCACATCTGCAACGTCACCGCCGCCGTAAAGGGCAAACGGCTCCGGCTCGCTCTTCTTATGAAGCTCCGTAACGGAAATCATGTAGTCGCCATCCGTTCTGTTCAGGACAAGCGTATCCGCCTCCACATACCACGTTTCCGCTTCGCTGACATAGGAAACGCCCGCGTCTTCTTCATACAGCCAGACCGTATCATTCAGGATTGTCCCCGTGGAGAAAAGATATCCTCCTTCGATCGGGCAGAAGAGACGGATCTCCTCTTCAAAGGTAAAATCCCTGCCGCCGTTTTTATAAATCGCGCCGTTTTCCAGCGTATAGAAATCGCCTGCCGGCGAAATAAGAAACAGTCCGATTTCGTTTTCCGAAACGTATGCCGCAGACCGCGTCAAGGACGCTTTGTCGATCCGGACGATTTCGCGGCCCTGTACCGCGTAAAACGCATTCTCCGTGACGTTCAGGAATTTTGCGCCGGCAAGACCGTCCGTCAGGATTTCCGTGTAGACTGCATCGTTCTCGTCCACCGTCTTTTTTGTCAGATTGCCCGCTTCGATCGCATAGACCGTTTCCTCATAAACGCAGATCGTATTGCTGTAGAACAATCCCGCCGTATCCGGCGCGCCCTTGCTTTTCTTTTCCGTTTCCCCTGCGGCAGCGGAGGTCGTTCCGCCGGAGAAGCCGCTCTGAAAGCCGGTGAGCAGTACGGCGGCCGCAATAAAAAGCATTCGGATTCTTAACCATTTACTTTTTCTCAGGCTTCTCATGGGTTTCCTTTCCACACCTTTCTTTTCTGTCTTTTCCGTCCTCGGGCGCACGCTCTCCCCGTTTCTGCGGAACCGCGTGTTCCGTGTTTTTTTGGTGCCTCCGCTTTCTGCCGATCGCGATCAGCACCGCAGCCAGAGCAATCAGCAGAACGAGTCCTCCCCCGGCCGCGAGGAGCACGGCGCGGGATATTTCCAGTCCAAAAATCTGATACATCCTGGCGCCAAGCTGCACTTCAATCTGCGCAATATCAAATACGTCGTTCGTATCCGTGATTCCCCGCATATAAATCGTATGGGTGCTGTTTTCCGCAAAATTGGAAAACCCGAGTCCGCCGGAAAATTGATTATAAACGTCGCAGAACTCCTGATAGTTCTTCATTGATCTGTATACGTCCTGACGGAATCCGGCCTCCAGCGGGATCCACAGACCGTCGTCAATTTTATATTCATAGCCCTTGACGCCTCCCATGCTGAGCGCCCAGCCGCTGAAGGTAAGCGAGCTTTCCTCGGGAGAACCCAGCGAGAATTCGGTTATGATCGGTTCGTTCAGCGTAGAAGAAGGAATTAACGTGCCCAAAAGGTCGAAGCAGGAAATATAGGATACCGGTTCCATGCCGATGTTTACCGTGAACTGTGCGATATCATACGTTCCGCCGGAGCTCGTTCCCCGAACGGAAATCGTATGCGCTCCGGATCCGGTGAGTTCCGTTTCTGCGCGAAAACGAAGCAGCTCTCCGCAGACCTCCGTATCCGCCGTCTGCCACGCTTCTCCGTCAACGCAGTACTCTACAGTGGAAACGCCGTTTTTGTGATACGTCCAGCCTTCGATCGGAATGACACCCGCCGCAAGAGCGGCGCTGCCCGTTACCGCCTCGTCGGAAACAGAAGCGCTGACCGGCTCGCTGATGCGATTAATATAATTTTCCGAATCCAGCGGCACGGCGGCAGACGCTTCGAACGTCACCTTTTCCATATCTTTGTATCTGATAATTTCATACGGGGCGGTATCGATTTTGTTCTGAAGATCCTGCAGGCTTCCCGCATTTCCTCCCGCTCCCCAAATGCGGAGGCGCATGATCGGAGGCGTCTGCTCCAGCGTTGTAACCTGCAGAATCTCTCCGAATCTGTCATATACGATATCGTAAATCAGAATAATATGCGAGGAGCCCTTATTCAGTGCATATCCGACCTGAAGGTCCGATACGCTGCTTCCGACATATTGGAACTCTGCATCACTGTATCCTTCCTCTCCCCTGCGAAATGTCCGCTCCGCAATCATGGACGTCGTGTAGCGGCCGGGAAGCTGCCATACATAGGAAATAAAAGCGCTGCAGTCGCTCGAATAAAAGGGGGCGTACTTGATTTCTCCCAGACCTTCCGTATATTCCCAGGTATTCTCTCCCAGTTCTGTATAAAATTCGCTGTCCGCATCTGCAGCGGCTGCCGCAAACTCTTCCAGTGTGGCATTAAAGCCGACGTACTTGCCTTTATGTACCGGTTGTCCGTATGGAATTCCCTGATATGCGGCGCCCTCCCGGAAAATCAGTTCCTGCCCCGTTCCGGGATAGCTTATGATATCGCCCAAAGCGGTCCACGTGATTTCATACATCTGCCTGCCGCGCTTTACAATATTTGCGGCTCCCTCCGAAAGCTCCGCACGGCCGGCGCCCGGATACTCTGCAAGATCGGAAACAGAAAGCCCATACGCCTCCGAGCCGCCCGAAGGCGTTCTCAGGCCGATCTGTCCCACAATCAGCACAACGGCCGCAAGCCCCGCGGCAAGAAGCCGCATGGGAAATCCATATATTTTTCTGCCAGATTGATTCATTCTTTCCACCATACTGTAAATAAATTAACTGTAATTTATCCTATCATAAAAACATACGGCTTTCAATCATTTTGCCGGTATTTTTTCTTCCTGCCGCTCATATAAATGAGATAACCGCAGCTTGTCACAGGAGGAGGTAATCGCGTGGTTTTCAGTAAGATCCCCCCGAGGAAAAAAGTAAAAATCGCCGCCTACGTTTTGGTGATCGTGATCGTTCTGGTTTATATCGTATCCGCCTATATCACCACAGTTACAGGGGCTAAGGAAAAATTTACCGGCGACAGCACAGCCGTACAGACTACAGAGGCGGATGTAGAACGACGGATGGAAAATCTGATTGCTTCTAATATTGGCATTAATACGGGAGCCGGCAGCATCACAGATAACGCGCCGCCTGAGCTTTCCGCTTCTCGGAGCATCGTGCTGGATCAGTCGACAGATCGTGTGCTTTTTTCCAAGAACGCATATTCCAAAGCGCCGATGGCAAGCACTACAAAAATTATGACGTTTCTTGTTGCAATAGAAAATTGCGAGGATTTGTATGAGACCGTCACGGTCAGCCGCGTAGCGGCATATACCGAAGGCTCTACCATGCATCTTGCAGAAGGAGAAACCATCAGTCTGCACGATCTTCTCTACGGCCTTCTGCTGAATTCCGGCAACGACGCTGCCGTTGCCATTGCAGAGCATATCGGCGGAACTGTAGAAGATTTCTGCATCATGATGAACGATAAAGCGTCCAGGCTCGGCGCATCCAACACCAATTTCAAGTCGCCGCACGGCCTCGATATGGAGGGACATTACACCACGGCATACGATCTGGCCCTGATCGCAAAGGAAGCATATAAGCAGCCGCTGTTTCGTGAAATCATATCGACCTCCACCATCACGCTGAGCGGGCATTATTTAAAAAATACCAACCCCCTTCTTGGAAAATACGAAGAAGTAACAGGCGGGAAAACCGGTTACACCGGCGGCGCCGGCCGCTGCATTGTCTATTTCATCGACAGCGGCGACATCCAGGCGGTAGCTGTGCTGCTCGGCTGTCCGACCTCAAACGACCGGGTAAAAGACGGCGTCAAGCTGCTGCAGTACATAACCGATGAATTCGAGACGTATACGCTGATTGAGCGAGGTACGCTTGTCGATTATTTTGCCGTGGAAAAAGGACGCAGACTAAGCGTAAACGCAATTGTCGACAGCGACGTGCGCGTAACGCTCAAGAAATCGGAGCGCACCGAAATTCGCACTTCTTATACGCGGTCCACGGAGGCGGAGCTTTCTGAGGAAGGATTTCCGCTCCTGCAGGCGCCGGTCAGCTATTCCGACGTGCTGGGAGTTCTGTGGATCAAATGCGGAACTACCTGTACGCTCAGCGTCGACGTGACAGCGGAAGGCTCCGTACTCCGGAAAACCTATACGGATCACCTGGGAGATCTGATCAATACGCTGCCTTACGTGTTCGGATGACAAAAGCATCAAAATTTTACGGAAATTTCCTCTGTATCATGGTATAATCACGTGGGTGATTTTATGGCTGTTGCAAAAAACAGAATCTGGGAACTGGACGCGCTTCGGGGCCTGTTCATCCTGTGCGTCGTTCTGGTCCATACGATATTCGATCTTCAGCTCTTCGGCTTTGTCGGCGAGGATACGCCGGTGCTGTTCAACATCATTCGGGATTACGGAGGCATCCTGTTTGTATTGATTTCCGGAATCTGCGTCACGCTCGGCTCGCATTCCTTCCGGCGGGGAGCCATCGTCTTTCTTTGCGGTATGGTCATTACCGGCGTCACGTACGCGCTGTATTATATTGATCCGGCAAACGAAAGCCTTCTGATTCACTTCGGCGTGCTCCATCTGCTCGGGCTGTGCATGATTCTGTATCCCTTGTATAAAAGGCTTCCGGTCTGGGCGATTGCCGTGCTTGGCGTTCTGCTGATTGCCGCGGGCTTTGCGCTGCAGCCGCTCCGGTCGGATTTTCCCTTGGCTCTTGTCATCGGCATCATTCCAAAGGGGTACGCCGCCGCGGATTATTTTCCTCTGCTCCCCAATTTAGGCTACTTTATGATCGGCAGCGTGCTCGGCCGCACGGTCTATCGGTCCAGGCAGTCGCTGCTGCCGCGATTTCCTTATACTGCGGCGCCAGTTCGGTTTTTCAGCTTCTGCGGGAGACATTCCCTCTGGATTTACATGCTGCACCAGCCCGTTATTTACGGAACCGTTTTACTGATTTACACGATCGCGAATAAATAAGAATACAGAGGAACGTCAGCAGCGGAAATACAGCCGACACCCCCATGCCGGCCTTCAGCCCGGCACGGTCGGCTACCGCGCCCGTAAGCCACGGGCCGAACACGCCGCCAAGATCGCCTGCGATCGCCAGATACGCAAAAAGCCATGCGCCCGCTTTCGGAAAATAATCCGCCGCAAATACCAGCGTGCCGGGCCAGAGCATCCCGGTGGCAAATCCCGTCAGCGCGCAAAAGAGCAGCGATAGCAGAGGAACGTTTGTAACCGATACGATCAGATAACAGAATACGGCGCCCAAAGCGCCCAGAAGCATAAAATGATGCAGGCGGATTTTCCGGTCCAGCGCCGCG
This sequence comes from uncultured Clostridium sp., assembly GCA_900543695.1. Classification (GTDB taxonomy): domain Bacteria; phylum Bacillota; class Clostridia; order UBA1212; family UBA1255; genus Egerieisoma. The sequence goes on from UQSG01000019.1 coordinate 33,922, forward strand.
CTCACGACTCTGCACAGGCCGAGCATCAGCGCAAACATGCTCATGCCCGCTACGTCTCCGATCACCTTTTCGAGGCCGACGGCCTTCTCCATAAACGCGGAGCTCCATTGCGCCATTATGGTTTCCGAACAGCCGCCAAAGAAAATCATAAGGATAAAAAGAAGAAAAACCGGGTTCCGGAAGATTCGGATTCCTCCCTGTCCGTGCTCCTCCGTCTTCGCGGCAGGCACCGGCATGACGCACGCCAGAAGGAAGCCGAGCACAGGTACAATCATCCATCCCGTAACGATATATTTCCAGTGATTTCTGCCGAAAACCGAAAGCAATACCGTCGTCAGCACTACCGTCAGCACCTGCCCCCATGCATAAAAAGAATGGAGAATTGCCATATTTTTCCCTTTGGCCCGGTCAGGAAGCGCATGGATCAGCGGGCTGATCGTAATTTCCAGAAAGCCGCCTCCGACGGAAAACAGCACGGTTCCGATAACGAGCCAGAGATATGGGCTTCCCAGAAGATCCGGCGCCCATGCAAAAACGGCGTATCCGACGAACGCCATTGCCGCGGAAAATTGCAGCGCGATCCGGTAGCCGTGTTTATCGACCATTTTGCTCAGCACAACGTCCACGACGAGCTGCGTTGCAAAGTTTACGGAAGCCAGCGCGCCGAGCTGCGCGTAGGACAGCCCATACTGCTCCATCAGCGGAATAAAGAGAACAGGCGTCAGGTTGACGAGCGTCCCCTGGAGGATGTAAAACAAGTAGCAGGTGCATTTCGTAAGGCGGTAATTTTGCTCCATATATGTGTCCTTTCGGCATATGCCGTAAAAATTTCGTTCAGCGTGGCATTTTATGAAAAAATGCGGCCCGTGTCAATCCGTATCGATTCCGGCTTTTCGCGCCTGCGCATGCTGGAGCCGGCGCGGGATGCGATAAAGGCGTCCGTCCTTTCGAAAAAGCGCTCCGGTTTGCCGGAAACGGAAGGGAACGCCGGCCGCAAGACACTGCTCCCGCAGTGACAGGATCCAGCCGTAATCACAGATACGCGCGTCGTTTCCGCTCTCTCCGCCGCAAACGAGCTCCCGAATCATCGGAATTCCGCCCTTTTCCCGAATCGCCAGATACCGGCGCAGATCGATCGCGCCAAGCAAAGGCTCACAGATAATGATTTTGCGACGAATGGGCAGCGATGCATAAATTGGCAGGCGAAAGTCCGCCATCTCCTGATTTTCGCACGTACAGCAGACGGTGACGTTCTCGTAGCCCTCCTCCCAGTCCTCCGGGAGACTCACAAAAAAGCGGTTCACCCGCTTTGTGATGATCAGGAACTCCAGGTCCCGGCGGATCTGCATAAAACGCCACGCCTCCTTTCTCCATTCATCGGCGGCAGGATGAAAAAAGTCGGAAGTAAAGCAGGTATACACATAGTCTCCGTCCGGCTGCAGCCGATACGCGCCGCTTCGTTTTTTGTCGACGGGCAGCGTAAATGAGGCGTTCTTTCGAACCGCCGAAGGATCTCTTCCGTGATTCGGATCGCTTCGATATACATAACAGTTGGCGCAGCCGGCGCTGATTTTCGTGCAGCCGTGCCACGGATTCCAGGAAGCCAATGGATGTCCTCCCCTCCTTCAGGATCCGCTTCATTTTATCACGGAAGCCGCTTCTGTCAACATTGCCGCGGCGCGTCTTGTATGCTATACTTGCTTGCGAAAAAAGAAGGGAGACAACAGGGGATGAAACGCAGCGTCAAACGAGTCGATTCGAAATACATCACGATCCGAGGAGATCTGTGCCGCCGGATCCATTTAAACTACGCACGTCTGGAATCAAAGCATTACAGGCCGGAGCATATTTTCGGAGCCGATCAAAGCGGCTGGCCCGGGGATTGGGAGGGCCGTACGATTCTCGCGCTTGTAAAGCTGAAAGCCGCGACAGGCAGAGAGCCGGCGTATCTTGAGCGGATCCTGGAGCTGCTCCCTGCGAGGCTGAATGAAAAGGGGTATCTGGGCCCCGTTTACGAGCAAGACGCCGAAAGCGCGCTTCCGGTTTTTAACGAGCAGCAATTATCCGGTCATAACTGGCTGCTCCGCGGTCTGCTGGAATACTGGCTGATTTCACGAAGCGACGCCGTAAAAAGTATGGCAGAGCAGATCGTCCGGAATCTTTATCTTCCTCTGACGGGCCATTATTCCACATATCCGAAGGATCCCGCCGAGCGAAGCGGCGGAGGCAGATACGACGGCAATATCAGCGGCCGCGTTCGCAACTGGTATATTTCGACGGACGTCGGGTGCGCATTTATGTGCCTTGACGCCATTTCACAGGCATATGAAATTTTCGGAGATCCGGCCTGCAAAAAGCTCGCGGACGAGATGATCGCCTCGCTCTGTACGATCGATCTGCTCGGCGTTCAAATGCAGACGCACGCCACGCTCTCCGCCGCGCGGGGAATCCTGCGGATGTATGGCGCTACAGGCACTCCATTTTATCTTGAAACTGCGGAAAAGCTTTTCGGAACCTATACGGCCTGCGGCATGACGGAAAATTACGCCAACATCAACTGGTTCGGCCGGTCCGACACCTGGACGGAGCCATGCGCGATTGTGGATTCCTGCCTCTTGGCGATGGAATTGTATCGATATACGCTGCGGTACGAATATCTCTCGCTTGCAAACAGGATCTACCGGAACGCACTCTGCTATGCACAGCGCATGAACGGCGGCTTCGGCTGTGATACCTGCGTCACAGCTCCCGATCAAAAGCTCCTGCACCCCCATGCGGGCGGTCTGAGCGAAGCGTTTTGGTGCTGTACCATGCGCGGCGCGGAGGGATTATCTTATCTCGGACAGAACGCGCTTTTTTATTCGGAAACGGAAAACGGAAGCGTGGAAACCATCTATATCAATCTGCTGGAGGATTTCGACGCCGAGCCGGACGCATACGAGCTTCATGTCCGCGCCGCGTACCCGGAGCAGGGCGGCGTTTCCATCCGATTCTTCAACAAAACCGCGAAAGCGGTCAATTTAATCGTTTACAATCCTGTAAAAGGATCTCCCTTGACATACTCCGCTGAACCCGGAGCCTCTCTGTTTCGTCCGGAAATCACGGTTTCTCCCGTTTATGACGGAAAACGACTCTGGTTTGGCGATCTGATATTAGGGATAAAAGGAATCTGTAAAGGCCATGAAATTGACGCTCCGAGTTTAAAACAATTGGAATATCTCGGCGCCGGAAAGTATAAATATAGGGGGACGGAATATTTCCTGGAACCGCTTGGCGACATGGCAGATCTGGAATATGAAGAAACGGCAAAAGAAAGCAGGCAGATTTTATTTTGAAAAAACGCCGGTTCCTTATACATGCGCTATTCTGCATTTATCTGTTCATCCTGGCAGCACTGGTCAGGCCGATTGCCGGCTCTTATGAAGTGAAAGGCGTTGATGTCGCCCGCTATCAGGGCGAGGTAGACTGGGGCGCATTCTCGGAGCAGGGCATTGCATTTGCCTTTATCAAAGCGACGGAGGGAAGCAGTCACGTCGACATGCGCTTTCAGGAGAATTGGGAAGCTGTGGCAAAGACTTCCATCCTGGCAGCGCCATACCATTTTCTGAGCTATGACAGCAGCGGCGCGGCGCAGGCGGAGCATTATATTACAACGGTGGGCAAACGCCGCGGCATGCTGCCTCCGGCGGTAGACGTAGAGTTTTATGGGGATTATTACGATACGCCCATGGAACCGCGCAAGGCGCGTGAAATTCTGGGCGATCTTCTGGACGCTCTGGAAAAATTTTACGGAGCAAAGCCCATAATTTATGCGACTCGCTCCGCTTATACTTTGTATATTAAAGATTATTTCACCGACTATCCCCTTTGGATCCGCGGCGTTTATTATCCTCCGTTTCTGGACGGAATCTTCAGCTGGACATTTTGGCAGTATTCCGACCGCGGCAGACTTCACGGGCACGAGGGAGTTCATATTGATCTGAACGTATACAGGGGAACTTTGGATGAACTGCAAGGCCTTGTAATCAAATAAGAATCCCTTCTGAAAGCGGCGGCTTACTCCCGGATCTGGCCGCTGCCATTGACGACGTATTTCACAGTCGTCAGCTCCTTGAGTCCCATGGGCCCTCTGGCATGCAGCTTTTGATTGCTGATGCCGATTTCCGCGCCGAAGCCGAATTCAAATCCGTCCGTAAACCGTGTCGAAGCGTTGACGTATACGCACGCCGCGTCCACATGATCCTGGAAATACCGCGCTTTTTCATAATTTTCCGTCACGATAGCCTCGGAGTGTCCCGTACCATACGTATTGATATGCGCGACCGCTTCCGCACAGTCTCCGACGACCTTTACCGCCAGGATCAAATCGTTGTATTCCGTTTCCCAGTCGGACTCTTCCGCATGCTTGAGCAGATTTCTGTTTTCCGGCACTCCGCTTCGTTCCAAAATACGGTAGGCCTCCTCACAGCAGCGCAGCTCCACGCCCTTTTCTGTAAGCGACTGTGCAGCCGCGGGCAGGAACGTCTCGGCAATCCCGCGGTGTACAAGCAGCGTTTCCGCCGCGTTGCAGACGGAGGGACGCTGCGTTTTTGCATTGACGATGATTTTGCGCGCCATCTCAGGATCCGCATCACAGTCCGCGTAAATATGGCAGTTTCCGGTACCGGTCTGAATGACGGGAACGGATGCCGTCGTTACCACGGTGTTGATCAGGCCCGCGCCGCCTCTGGGAATCAGCACGTCAATGTACCGATTCAGGCGCATCATCGCAGAAGCGATCTCCCTGCCCGTGTTATCGATCAGCTGCACGCACGCTCCGGGCAGTCCCGCGTTTTCCAGCGCCTCTTTAAATATAGACGCAATGGCCAGGTTAGAACGAAGTGCTTCGCTGCCGCCGCGCAAAATACAAGCGTTTCCCGATTTGATACAAAGCCCTGCGGCATCGGCGGTTACATTCGGTCTGGCTTCGTAGATGATCCCGATCACGCCAAGCGGCACGCGTTTTTTTATGATTTCCAAGCCGTTGGGACGTTTATAGCCTTCTAGGATCGCTCCGATCGGATCCTCCATGGCTGTAAGCTGAAGGAGGCCCTCCGCCATGGCTTCGATCCTTGCAGCCGTAAGCCGCAGGCGGTCCTGCATCGAAACCGACATTCCTTTTGCCGCCGCAGCTTCCACATCGTTTTGATTTTCGATGAGGATCCGTTCCGTATTCCGGACGAGCAGCTCGGCGGCATTTGACAGCGCTGCGTTTTTGACGCCCGCGGGGGCAACAGCAAGCACCGCGGCCGCATTCCTCGCCCGCAGGCCGTATGCTTCAAGATAATTAAAAATTTCATTTTCCGTCATTTTGATGGTCTCCTTTCCCTGCGTTCTCACATTTCTTCGGATTTGCGATAAACAGCGTGCCCACCTCAGCGCCGTCCAGTATGTCATATATGATTTCGGGATTGCTTCCGTTGGCGATCACTGCATTTGTGCCCTGCTCCGCCGCAAGGCGCGAGGCATGGACTTTCGTCAGCATGCCGCCTGTGCCGAGCCGGCTCCCTGCGCCGCCCGCAGCAGCCTCGATCTGCTCGGACAAGTCAGAAATGTTGTGATACAGCACGGCATCCGGATTTTCATGCGGATTTTTGGAATAATAGCCGTCGATATCCGTGAGGATGATCAGCAGATCGGCCGCGATTAATTCTGAAACAATCCGCGACAGATTATCGTTGTCGCCGAATTTGATTTCGTCGACCGCTACGGTGTCGTTTTCGTTTACGATGGGGATGATGTTCATGTCCATCAGCGTGTTGAAGGTATTGATCGAATTCCGTTTCGACTCTTCCCTGCTGATAATATACTTTGTAAGAAGCAGCTGCCCCGAAGAATATCCATAATCCTCAAACGCCCGGCCGTACGCCTGCATCAGGCTGACCTGCCCCACTGCGGCGACAGCCTGCCTGCCCGCAACCGTGGAGGGCTTTTCCGCAAGCTTGAGTTTATCCACACCGAGCCCGATCGCACCGGACGAAACCAGCACAACCTTCCTGCCCTCGTTCATCAGATCGGAAATTACGCGTGCAAGCGTCTGGATTCTCCGCAGGTTTGTTTTTCCGTTCGGATACACGAGTGATGAGGTGCCGATTTTTATTACGATTTTCTGTGCGTCCTTCAGCTTTTTTCTTGCTTCTATCATATGCAACGATTCCTTTTCCGCTTCCGCCGTTCATTTCCGAGCTATACCTTTTACAAGTCGGAAGTTTAGTATATCAAATGTTTCTGCAAAACGCAACCGGCCCGCGCAGCTTGTCTTTTTGCTGATTGCAGCGCTGCAAATCAGCGGCGAAAAAATGGCCGACGGCACTTGACATTCGCTTCGCCGCAAGTATATACTGAGGGATATTCCGGATTTTGCTTTTCCTGCTCCTTCTGCGGCGGCCGCCGGGCCGGAGCATACCGGAGAACCGATAGAATAGGAGGGCCCGGATGTACGAACAAACCTTTTTAGAGAAATTGAACAGAAAATTCGGCAGGTTCGCAATCCGGAACCTGATGGCGATCATTGTATGCGGGATGGCAGCCGTTTTCCTGTTGGATCTGTATCTTACATACGAAAAAGGAATTTATTTTTCTTCTTATCTGACGTTCGATCGCGCCGCAATTCTAAGCGGACAGTTCTGGCGGATTCTTTCTTTTATTTTTCTCCCGCCTGATTCCTCCGTTGTTTTTATTGTTTTTTCTCTTTATTTTTATTGGCTGATCGGCAGCGCTCTGGAAAATCAGTGGGGATCATTCCGGTTTGATCTGTTCTATCTCTGCGGGATCCTTGCTACCATCGCCGTTGGATTCATAACGGGATACGCTCTGAACGACTATTTAAATCTGTCGCTGTTCTTTGCATTCGCACTGGTCTATCCGGATTTCCAGATCATGCTGTTTTTCCTGGTTCCGATCAAAGTAAAATATCTCGCTTTTATCGACGCCGTATATTTTCTGTGGATGCTGGTCACAGAAGGCTGGCGGAATAAAATCGTACTTCTGATTGCGATAGCAAATGTGCTTTTGTTTTTCGGGCGCGACTTCGTTTCAAAAATCAGAAGCGTGTACAGACGATATAAATACCGCAGAGATGCAAATCAGAGATGATGCCCGGAAAGGATCTATATGGATAGCATAACAGAAACCGTCATACGCAATATTACTGAAATCCGTTCTCATCAGGAATCAGCCCTCGTCCCCGTTACGGGACAGTCGCGGCTTGCAGACATACCGCTTGACAAAGCGCAGGAGGCCGAGCTCCGCCTGCGTCTGGAAAAAGAATACGGAATCCGTTTGTCCCAGCCGCTTCCCTGCACGGTTGGGGAAATTGCGGAAGCCGTCCGCAGCTGCTGTGAGGAAAAGAAGCGAAAAGCGAGACGTATCATAACGATCCCGAACCTTTTGAGCTTGTTCCGCCTTTTATTGATCCCGGTCTACGCGATGCTGTACGTGCATGCGGAAACAGCAAAGGATTATCTCCTGTCCGGAGCAATCCTGGCTTTATCCTGCATAACCGATCTGTTCGACGGTCTGATTGCCAGGCGCTTCGACCAGATTTCCAATCTCGGGAAAGCGCTTGATCCAATTGCCGATAAAGCAACGCAGGGCGTGATGCTGCTGTGCGTTGCCGGCAGGCACCCCATATTATGGTGGCTCTTTGGATTTTTCGCATTAAAAGAAGGCTTTCAGCTGGTAATGGGCTGCTGGTATCTCAGAAAGGGACAAATGCTGCCCGGCGCGCTGATGTCCGGCAAGGTCAGCACCGTCGTGTTATTTCTCTGCATGATTCTGCTTGTGATCTTCCCTGGAATGCACGCATGGGCCGTCACTCTGCTGCTGATTCTCTGCGCATTTTTTATGGCAGTTTCGTTTGTATCATATATTAAAGCATATTTCGGCAGAAACAAAAAAGTGGAAAAATTGTAAAAACCTTCCGGAATTAATTCCGATTTTCTGCGTCCGCCTGACGCAGCCCGAGAAGAAACGCGTTTGCGACTTCCTGAAACCGTCTCTCATTTTTCAATATTTCCAGAAAAACCAGAGGTACGTCCATATTCAAAGCCCCGTACTGTTTTACCAGAACTGTAACAAATTGATTGACATTTTTATTCTGCAATGCGGTAAGCAGGCGATCGGCCGTTCCGTTCAGCTTTTTTGCTCCGGCTCCTGAGCCGAATTGTCTGCGCATCGCCATCCCGGCTTCCTCTGCCTCGTTGATGTAACTCATTTTACATCGCTCCTTTATTTACGTGGTTAAAATCCGAAAAACGCCGAATCCGGAAGAGCAGCGGCTTCCGATGCCATTATCGTATAATTCCTGCAGCAAGCGCGGTTCTCCGCATAATACGGCAGAGCCCAGACTGCATTCCAGCTGCTCCGTGTAAAATCTTGCGACCGTTTTTCTCATTTGATGCGGATAAATCCGGAATCCTTCCAGCATATTGTCCGTAATCCAGTCCTTTTCTGCCAGCTGATAAGAAACGACCCTGCGTACCTGTTCGTAAAAATCCGGTTCTTCAACGGAAAAATAGCGGTCTTTCCGGTCGGCGTGTTCCCGCACGCACAGCGGCGACATAAAATCCACAAGAATTTTATCGTTTTGTACCGGAGGCTGAGAAGCCGGCCGTACAAATGTCACCCGTCCGGAAACGCCTTTCATAAAAAGCTGCTGTTTGCCCTTTAAATGACGGAATGCATTATATAATAGAATATAGCAGGAAGGATTCCCTGTCGTGAGCGTGGCGACAATTCCGTCTTTCCCCAAATCGAAATACTCTCCCCGGCAGACGGAGCCCTGCGGAAGTCCGACGGCAAATGCGTATTCCTTACGCTGCGGACGTCCCCCCGGAAAAAAATCCTGAAAATAAATCCCGTTCATATATGTGCTCAATGCATTCTTCATTAAATGCAGAAACGCCCTCCGGTAATCGGCAGGAAACCGCTTCTCCGAGAGCTCAATTGTAATTTTGATACGCATAACACGCAACATCCTTCCCTGTGATAATGCGCCCATTCTGCTGAGCTGGCGCGAACGGGCTTTTATGCAAATGAATGTCAGCTGAACAGAGTATAAATGCAGGCGCAGCGCACGAGATTTTATTTTCAATCAGATATATTTTCTGTTCCCAGAATTCGTTCCGGAACATAAAATACGATTCATTTCGCAATGAATGTATTTTAGCATATTTTACAAATTTTGTCATTCTTTTATAAATTATTTTTTTAGATCTCCCCTTCGCACTTTTGCGGGTGCTGTTTTGTCATGTCCAGAATCGGGAAAATACAGAAGAAGCCGCAGAAAAGGCAGAAAAAAACCGGCGCTGGAGAGCGCCGGCTTATTTTATTTTTCAACAAGATACGGGCATTCCTGATGCGCTTTATAAGCCGCGATATATTGTTTCATCCACTGATAATACTGATCGCCGTGTCCGCCCTTCATCGGCTCGATGTCTCTGCTGTATTCCTGATTATAATTATCCGTAAACGAATTAACGCCGTTTACGACAAATCGCTGCGCTGCCCATTCGTTCCACCAGGTCAAGGTGACAACCTTGGGATGGTACTGGAAGGCCCGCTTCCATTGCTTATAAAACGTCTCGCCGCCCCTCCGGCCAATCGCTGTTGCCGTGTTCGACATATAAGTGCTCTGGCGCGCTACATATACGCTGATCTGCTCGTAATTTCCATCCGCATCCTTGCAGGGAACAGAGCCGTCATACAGGAACGTCCATTCGTTTTGCGCCAGAGGACCGGACAGAATCGCCACAGTTTGCTGGCGCAGCGTAAACTCGTCCCGATAGGCAAATTTCCGCACATCCGTGCTGCCGCTTTCATTCAGCATATTAACCAGCATCAGGGGCGCGCCGTCCCAGTATACCCAGCAGTCCCGGTATTTTCCGCTCTTGTAAAATTCCTGATAAATCCGCGTGGGCGTAGCCCAGCCGAATTGGTCGTCGACACGATTCCAGAAAACGACATATGGCGTCTGCTTCCCTTCCGCGCGCATCTGCAGGATCGTGTCCAGCAAAGCCTTGCAGGACTGCGATACCATTTGATCCCAATAGCTTCCGGAGACGCCGGCGCCCCATGCCGTCGCCTGGGCGTTTGTATTGTCAATAATAATAAAATCCACGCCGGCCTCCGCAAGCTGCGTCATATGTGTCCGGATTACGGACTGATCATCGCTTCGGTAATAGCCGACCGCCGGCTCGCCCCAGAAATGGAACGCATTCACCGGCCCCCATTCGGCATTCCCGGCCAAAATTTCTGTAATGTTGTAAATACCGCTGCTGCTTCCGCTTTTTGCAACAATGGGATTGAACCAGGTGCTGTAGCAGATGCTGACAAGATCGCTTTTATTTGTGATATCCAGACCGTACGATGCGGGCGCGGGCGTCTTCTGCGGTGTCGGTGTACGGACAGGCGTCGGAGTTGACGCAGGAGTTCTTGTCGTTGTGGGCTTCTGCGTCGGTTTTTTTGTCGCCGGCGTCGGGGAAAGCGCAGCAGAAGTCGGCGCCGTCGTACTCACAGTATTTGACGCCGGAGCCGGCGTCATCGTATGTATCGCCGATCCGGACGGCGCCGAGGGAGAAGCCGCAGCCGTCTGCGCTGCCGGCGCAGAAGATGCCGCCTCTGGCGCCGGTTCCTCCTTGCCGCAGGCGGCGAATAAAAAGAGAAACAGCATGACGATCCACAAGAGCGCCAAGCAAATTTTGCTGAGATGTTTTTTCATACTTCGTTTCCTTTCACTGCTTCTGTAATGGAACTTGACAGATTGTTATATTAAAATTACTAAAATTCCATATTGATCATATCATTTTTGCCATTCTTTTGCAAGCTCCGGCGAAGCCGCAGACATGCAAAAGCGCATGAACTCTCCGCGCTGCTGGAGCGGGACGCGCAGCAGTTGGATTTCTCAGAAACATAAAAAAGCAAAAAGAAAACTGCAAAACGTGCAAAAAAATACAAACTGCGTTATACTGTCCTCCGGACAGCGAAAGAATGGAGAAATGATATGCTCGCATATTCGTATATCGCAAAAGATCATTTTGAACTTACGGAAAAACCAAGGCCGCAGATAAAAGATCGCCGTGACGCAATTGTTAAGATCACTCTGGCAAGCATCTGCTCCAGTGATTTACATATCAAGCACGGTTCTGTGCCCCGCGCCGTTCCCGGCATCACGGTCGGACATGAGATGGTCGGTATCGTAGAAGAAACCGGCTCCGATGTTACGAACGTCCGCCCGGGAGACCGCGTGACGGTCAATGTGGAGACCTTCTGCGGAGAATGCTTTTTCTGTAAAAAAGGCTTTGTCAATAACTGTACTGATAAAAACGGAGGCTGGGCGCTCGGCTGCCGCATTGACGGCGGACAGGCAGAGTATGTGCGCGTGCCGTTTGCAGATACGGGACTGAACCGGATTCCCGACGGAGTAACCGATAAACAGGCGCTGCTTGTCGGCGATGTCCTTGCCACCGGGTTCTGGGCTGTTCGTATCTCCGAAATTACGGAAGATGATACGGTCCTGATTCTCGGCGCAGGACCTACCGGAATCTGTACGCTGCTTTGCGCGATGCTCAAAAGGCCAAAGCAGATCATTGTCTGCGAAAAGGACGAAGCCCGAATCCGTTTTGTTAACGAGCATTATCCAGATGTTTTGACGGTTACGCCCGACGCTGTGGAAGCATTTGTAAAAGAAAACAGCCGTCACGGCGGCGCGGACACGGTGCTGGAGGTTGCAGGAGCCGAAACAACCTTTGAAACCGCATGGAAATGCGCCAGACCGAATGCGGTCATTACAGTCGTTGCTCTGTACGATCGTCCGCAGATTTTGCCTTTACCGGATATGTACGGCAAAAATCTGACCTTCAAGACCGGCGGCGTCGACGGCTGTGACTGCGCGGAGATTCTTCGCCTAATCGAACGGGGCGAGCTCGACGCTTCCCCGCTGATCACCCATACCTACCCGTTAGAAAGAATCAGAGAGGCGTATGAATTATTTGAAGAAAGGCGCGACGGCGTCATAAAGGCTGCCATCATACCGTAGGCGCAGAAAAGCGTCTGCCGCCGATGAAAACGAATGTTGCAAGTATTTTATTCCTGTACGGTCAGTTTTTTGCACATCCAGACATGCAAGCAGCGTTCCTCCAAATATTCATCTCCCGTCGGGGTATACCCCTGCTTTTCATAAAAGCTTCTGGCCTGTATCTGTGCAGCCAATAACAGTCTGTCGGCTCCCAGGTTTTGTATCTGCCGCTCTGCTTCCCGCAAAAGCGCCGCTCCAAAGTGTTTTTTGCGAAATTCCTTTAGTACCGCAATCCTGCCCACGATATAAGCTTTGTATTTTCCATCCCAAAAATACCGGCAGGTTGCGATCGGCTTATTTTCCTCATTGTAGAGAACGATGTGCGCGGCGATCGTATCCGTATCGTCAAATTCATCGGAGAAGCCCTGTTCTTCCACAAATACTCTTTTGCGAATGTAAGCGGCGTCCTCCGGCAGCAGGCGGCAGGTTTTAAAATATGTCATCTAAAGCCCTCCAGGTATAACAGGGACATGTTATCGTTCCGGAAAAGCAGTCCGGACGAAAGGAATTTCAATGTCCCCTGTCCCCGCCCCATAGGGTAAGCGAGTGCATGATAGGGACCGGTTCAGTATAGCATGACAGTCTGCGCTCCGCAACAGACGGGAGGAGGAACGCCCATTCGAGTTTCCGTATCAGACTGGCGTCCCTGAAGCTTTAGGTGCGGCATTCATGATAGATTTGCAGAAATGCGTTCCCGCAGCTCCTGCATTTTTACATCCGTCCGGGCAATAATGTCGGCGCATTCTTTTAGCTCTTCTGCCAGCCTCTGAACCTCTGGGGAATCGTTTTTATATCGGATCCGATGCTCCAGGCTGGCCCAAAAATCCATTGCCACCGTCCGAATCTGAATTTCTACTCTGACGTTTTCTTTCCCCTTGGAAAAAAAAACTGGAATTTCCACGATCAGATGGAGGCTGCGATACCCGTTGGGCTTAGGCTTCTGGATATAGTCTTTGATTGTGATAAGCCGGACGTCGTCCTGCTTCTGAAGCATCGCTGAAACAGCATAAATATCGCGGATAAACGGGCAGATCACGCGAATGCCGGCCACGTCGTTCAAATTTTCGGCAATCGCCTCTACCGTCACCGGAAGGCCTCGTTTACTGAGCTTGCGGGCAATGCTGGACGGGCGCTTGATCCGCGACTGGATACTTTCAATGGGATTCTGTTCTGATGCATCCGACAGCTCGTCACCCAGAATTTCCAGCTTGGTGGTGAGCTCCCGGATGGCGGAGCGATATTTGAGCATCAGTTCCTCAAACTGAAAAATTCGTTTGAGAAGCTCGTCCGAAAGCTCTTCCCGTTCGTCTCCGCCAAAGAAGTCTTTCAGTGTTTCCCGGCGCTGTTCCAGCTTACTTCGATAGATCTGTTTCATATACAGTCGTTCCTCTTTCTCTTCAGATGCAATGAGCCCAGGCAGGAAAGCCGCTTTGCCTCCATTTCGTTTACTTTCTTTTCCGTTATGCCCGACGAATTTCAGACGCAGGCGCTGTTGCTTTCACAGGTTCGAATGGATCCTTACTCATTCAGCAGCGCCATAAATTCCTCTCCGGTGATCGTTTCCTTTTCCAGCAGATGGGCGGCCAGCTTATGCAGCTGCGCTTCGTTTTCGCGAAGAATTTTCCGTGCCTTTTCATGGGCGGCTTTGACCGTTTCGACAACTCGCTCGTCAATTTTTGAGGCAGTGTCTGCCGCACAGGCCAGGGAGACATCCCCGCCCAGATACTGGTTCTGTACCGTTTCTAACGCCACCATGTCAAACTCCTCGGTCATGCCATAACGGGTAATCATCGCGCGAGCCAGCTTGGTAGCCTGTTCAATATCATTAGAAGCGCCGGTCGTCATATTGTCCTCGCCGAAGACCAGCTCTTCAGCGCTGCGCCCGCCGGTCAGCGTAGCGATCTTATTCAGAATTTCCATCCGGCTCATCAGCACCCGTTCTCCTGCCTCGACCTGCATGGTGTAGCCCAGGGCGCCGGAGGTCCGGGGGACGATCGTAATCTTAGTCACCGGAGCCGAGTTGGATTGTTTCGCTGCCACCAGAGCGTGCCCGATCTCGTGATACGCCACAAGCTTCTTTTCCCCGTCTGAAATGACAGCGTTTTTCCTTTGCGCGCCGGCAATGACGGTTTCCACGCTTTCCTCCAGATCAGCTTGAGCAACCGCTTTTCTGCCTTCCCGAACGGCGCGCAGAGCCGCCTCGTTGATGATGTTCGCCAGCTCTGCACCCGAAGCGCCGGCGGTAGCCCGGGCGATTACATCCCAGTTGATATTGTCCCCGATTTTGACGTTCTTGGCATGGACTAATAGAATGGCCTTGCGTCCCTGCAGATCGGGAAGCTCTACCGGCACGCGGCGGTCGAACCTTCCGGGCCGCAGCAGAGCCGGATCCAGACTTTCCGGACGGTTGGTCGCCGCCAGCAGAACGACGCCCCTTTGCCCGTCAAAGCCGTCCATTTCCGCCAGCAGCTGGTTCAGTGTCTGCTCCCGTTCGTCGTTGCCGCCCAGGCCTGCGGCATTTCGCTTCTGTCCGATGGCGTCGATCTCGTCAATGAATACGATGCAGGGCGCTTTTTCATTCGCCTGTTTAAACAGATCCCGCACCTTGGCGGCTCCCATGCCCACAAACATTTCCACGAATTCACTGCCCGAAATGGAGAAAAACGGAACGCCCGCCTCTCCGGCTACAGCCTTAGCCAGCAGCGTTTTTCCGGTTCCGGGAGGCCCCACCAGCAGCACGCCCTTCGGCAGCTTCGCGCCAATCTCCGCATACTTTTTCGGATCGTGGAGGTAATCTACCACTTCCATCAGGGATTCCTTGGCCTCGTCCTGTCCGGCAACGCTGTCGAACTTCACCCCGGTTTTCTCGTCAGCCACATAGATTTTCGCGCCGGATTTTCCGAAGGACATGGTATTTCCCAGGCCGCCCGGCGACTGATCCCTCATCTTCTTTTTCATCCAGCGGTAGCATACTTCCCCGATGATAAAGAAGAACAGTATTGGCAAAATCCACGTTAAAATAAAGGATGTAAGCGGATTTGCCTGTGTCGGGATGGCGGCGGAAAATTGAATGTCGTCGTGTTCCAGCAACTGCTGCAGCAGCCGCTGCCCATCCTCCGGCCAGATGCCGGTCTTATAGATCTGTTCCTTCTTTTCTTCGCCCGCGAGGAAGACAAACTGACCGGAATATTCGTCATAAGATACTTCCTTGACCTCTCCGCTGTCAATCATCTCCAGGAACTGATCGTATCCGACTTCAATCACCGAACGCTGCAGCATGGAAGGAAACACCAGAGCATTGAGCAGCATAATAATGAGCAGCGCGATGATCGCGTAAAAGATAAACGGTTTTTTGGAGGGGGAACGTTTCTCGTCTACAACCTCGTGCATGGTTCTTTCTCTCCTTTACTTGATATTCGTTTCCGGTCCCTGACCGGAGATTTATTTCAGCGCCTTTCTGAACGGAAAGACGAAAAAGATGGCCGGCCGTGAATGTGGCAGCAATCAGATCCGCCGGCGGAGAAGGACAGATACGCCAGTCTGCGCTCCCCCGACCTGCCTGCTGCAGGATGCGTTCCCTGGCAAGCGCGTTTACGATACTTTATCAAACTGACTATTGTACAAATCGGCATAGAACCCGCCCTTTTCCAGTAAGGAGTCGTGCGTGCCCTGCTCGATGATGTCTCCATCCTTCATCACCAGAATCAGATCGGCGTTTTTGATCGTAGACAGCCGGTGCGCGATGACAAAACTTGTGCGGTGCTCAGTCAGCTGATCCATTGCCTTCTGCGTAATCAGCTCCGTGCGCGTGTCCACCGAGGAGGTGGCCTCGTCCAGGATCAGCATGGGATTGCCCTGTACCATGGCACGGGCAATGGTGAGCAGCTGCTTCTGTCCGGCCGATATGGCGATGCTGTCATCCAGAACCGTGTCAAAGCCATTTGGCAGCGTTTCAATAAAGTGGTAAATTCCGCAGGCGCGGCAGGCCTTTTCCAGTTCCTCGTCGCTGACGCCGGTCTTGTTATATACCAGGTTTTCCCGTACCGTCCCCTCAAACATCCAGGTGTCCTGCAACACCATGCTGAACAAATCATGCACGCTTTCCCGCGTCATCTCCGAGGTGGGAATGCCGTCGATTCTGATGCTTCCGCTGTTGATTTCATAGAAGCGCATCAGCAGGTTGACCATCGTCGTCTTGCCTGCGCCGGTGGGACCGACAATCGCCACCTTCTGCCCTGGCAGGACATGGGCGGAAAAATCCTTAATAATGATTTTCTCCGGATTGTCCGGATAGCTGAAGCGGACATGTTCAAATTCCACCTCGCCGCAGACGTTTGTAAGCACCTCTTTTTTCCCAGTTTCTTCCGGCAATTCCTCTTCCTGAAGAAAGTCGAAGATATGGTCTCCCGCAGCAGCGGCGGTCTGCATCTGCGTCATTCCCTGGGCCAGGGTGCTCAGCGGGGAGGTGAACAGTCGGACATAGAGGATAAAGGCCACGATGACGCCGAAGGAGATTTCCCCGTTCATAGCAAGCGCGGAACCCAGTACGCAGACTGCTACATAGCCCAGGTTGCCTACGATCGTCATCAGAGGCTGCATAACTCCCGAAAGGAACTGGCTGCGCCAGTCAGCGTTGTAAAGAGTATCGTTCATTTTTTCGAAAGTCTTTTTAATTTTACGGTTTGCACGGGAAATGCGTACCACATCATGGCCGGAATACATCTCTTCGATGTAGCCGTTGAGGGTGCCCAGATTTTCCTGCCGGGCCGCAAAATATTTCTGAGAACGCAGCATAACCAGCGCCATGATCAGGAAGCCCAGCAGTGTTACAGCGATGGCGGAAAGCGCCATGCGCCATTCGGTGATAAACATCATCACCAGGCAGCCGACGAACTGTGCCGCCGCACTGATCATAGAAGGAAGGCTGTTGGCCAGGGCCTGCTGCAGCGTGCTGACGTCATTGGTGACGCGGCTTAAAATATCACCGAACGGAACCGAATGGAAATATTTCATAGGGACCCGGTTGATTTTCTTCGACAGGTCGCCGCGCAGATCCCTGGAGAGCTCCAAAGTAACCGTAGCCATGATATAGTGTTCTACATAGGTAAAGATCGCGCTGCATCCATAGATCCCCAGCAGCTGAAGCCCAATGGAGGCGATCGCCTCCAGATCGATCTCTCCAAACAGGGAATCCGAAATCAGGTCGGTAATGCTGCTCAGCAGGTTAGGCCCGATAATCGTGAGAACGGCTCCTGCAATGGCAAAGAGAAACGAGACGATCATTGGTTTTTTCAATTTATTCGAATAGGAGAACAGTTCCCGCAGCACGCCGCCGATCCCCCGTTTGCTTTTTTCTACGGCGCGCATGCCGCGCTGTCCAAAATTACTCATGCGGTGTTCCTCCTTTATGCTTCCAGTTCTTCTTTTGAGAGCTGGGACCTGGCGATTTCCTGATAGACCGGACAGCTCTGCATCAGTTCTTCGTGTGTCCCGACGCCCACGGCCCGTCCCTCATCCAGAACAATGATTTTGTCGGCATTTCGAATGGTGCCGATGCGCTGCGCCACGATCAGGCGTGTGGTGTGCTTTAACCGCTCCTCCAGACCTGCCCGCAGCTTTGCGTCGGTCCGGTAGTCCAGCGCAGAAAACGAGTCGTCAAATACCAGAATTTCCGGCTTTCTGGCCAGCGCTCTGGCAATGGAAATCCGCTGCTTCTGCCCGCCGGATACGTTCGTGCCGCCCTCTGCAATCGGAGCCTCGATGCCGCCGGGCAGCTTCTCTACAAATTCCGTGGCCTGCGCCAGATCGAGCGCCTCCCGGACGTTATCCTCCGACGCCTCTGCGCGGCTCTCGCCGAACAGCACGTTTTCCCGAATATCGCCGGAAAAAAGGATCGCTTTCTGGGTAACGTAACCGATCCGGTCATACAGCGCATCAAAAGTGTACTCCCGCACATCCTGTCCGTCCACCAGCACCTGGCCGGAGGTTGCATCGTAAAATCGGGCGATCAGGCTGACCAGCGTGGTCTTGCCGCTGCCGGTAGCACCGATAAAAGCGACAGTTTCTCCCTGTTTTGCTGTAAAGCTGATGTTGCACAGCACATCCTTGTCTGATGACGGATAGTGAAACGATACATTGCGGAATTCTACCGTACCCTGCTCCGGCGCGTCGGTTTTCGTTCCCTCCTGCAGGCTGAGCCTGGTATCCAGCACCGCATTGACGCGCTGAGCCGATACCTGCGCGGCGGGAATCAGCATGATGATCATTACCATCATCATGATGGACATAATCACATAGGTGGCGTAGGTACCGAATACCACAATATCGCTGAAGGTCGTCAGACGCAGCGCCATATCGGCAGCGGAGACCTTGTTTACCAGTGCCGCGCCGACCCAGTAGATGACCAGAGACAGGGCGTTCATTGCCAGAGTGACAGAAGGCATGAGCAGAGCGAAAGCACGCTGGTTAAACAGCTGTGTCTTCATCAAAGCGACGTTGCCCTCTTCAAATTTCTCATTCTGATACTCTTCTGCGTTGTACGCATGGACGACATTGATACCGGTCAGGTTTTCCCGGGCAACCGAGTTGATTTTGTCAACCAGTTTCTGTACCTTTCTGAACCTGGGTACAACGATGCCGATAATCAAAAGCATCAATACCAGCAGCGCCACCACAAAGCCCGCTGTAATGGCGGAAAGCGTCCAGCTTTTATTGACGATTTTGATGATCGCCCAAACCGCCATGATCGGCGATTTGATCAGGATCTGAAGGCCCATGGCTACCAGCATCTGTATCTGGGTGATATCGTTTGTGGTACGGTTAATCAGACTTGGGACGGAAAAGGACATCATTTCCTGCTGTCCAAAATCCGCGATTTTATTAAAGACGCTCTCCCGGACAGAGGCACCGAATCCTGCCGCCACCTTAGCAGTCAAAAATCCGCAGATGACACAGAGTACGGCGCTGGCCAGCGTGCAGCCCAGCATTTCCGCACCGGTCTGAAGGATATCGGACATGGTGCTGTCGGGTGATTTGATCAAGACCGTCAGATTGCTCATGTAGTCCGGCAGGCGCAGGTCAAAGTAGATCTGTCCCAGTACGAGTACGGCGCAGAGAATAGCCATCATCCATTCCTTTCGCCGCAGCTGTTTGAGTAGTTTCAGCATAATCATTTCTCCTTATTTCAACTTCTGAAATTCAGCGCTTCAGGCTTCTTCCTGTTCTTCGGCGCCCATCTGCAGGTCTATCGCCGTAAGCGAAGCAAGCAAGGCATATTTCATCGCCTGCGTTGCAAAATCAAGGGCATATTCGGCATATAGAGCTGCCGCTTCCGCTTCGTCCTCTCTAACGGAATTTACTTCCGAATGCAGGTCTTTCGCCACTTGATTTCTGAGCAGGGCTTCCGTTTTGCGGCTGTATTCCAGCTGAGCCGCCGCCAGTTCAGAAACGGCTTTTGAACGGCTTCCTTCTATTCTTTTTTGAAGAAGTAAGGATTGTTCTTTATACTCGTCTTTGGCCTTCTGCAGTTCCTGACGGATTTTCTCATGGTCCTCTCCGCCGCAGATATGAAGCCGGCTCTGCAGCGTTCCATACTCCTGCTCCATTTCATATAGCTTGATGGCGAAAATTTCCTGATTTAATTTCATGGCAATAAGAAGCTCCTTTCCGGATAACAGTATTCGCTTGTTTTTATTTATAGCATCAAATGATTTTTCGCGCTATTTTCAGTTTCCCGTATCTGTCCTTACAAAAAAGGGAAAGTGTCAAAAAAACTGACACTTTCCCAATTCTGTCCATATAAATCTGCAAAAATGTAAAGCGAACGCGCCCGTGCCGCGTATTCGCCCTCGTAAAGAAATGAATCTATTGATCGGGTCGTTTTTCCTCCCAGCTTGACACCCCTTTAGACAGGATTTTTGTCAATTGACTTGCCAAACGCTCCTGATCCAAATCGGCTTTCCCGCCGTACATCAATAATACGCCCACTAATCCGCAGGCGTTATACCGCAGCAAAACCTCGCCATCTGAATAGGTAACGGGTACATCGCGATTTCGTTCTCTTGCCATACTGCGCAGATAGATGCCCGCCCCATCGATCATGATCTGCTCGATCTGCGCGCGCCTTTGGGATTCCATAAGCTTTCTGATCATAGGAAAATGTTCCACTGTAAAGGATACGAATACCCGCAGCACCGACTGCATGTCCTTCTCTTTCAGGCTCATTTCTGTCAGCTGCTGCATGGCCTGCTGCACGGACCATTCCAGAACATCCATAATATCCTTAAAATGGTAATAAAATGTCTGACGGGATATGTGACACGCATCGATCAGAGCTTTTACCGTTATCTTATCTATATTTCCATGCTGCACCATATGTAAAAAGGTATCGGCAATAATGCTTTTCATATCGACCGGCATAAATTCCCTTCTTTCTCACTACGTTTGTTTGCATACACCCATCGCATCCAAAGAGCTGCACCGTGTCCGCTCCGATTGTCCGTTTTATGATTTCGGTCTCGTATATTATATACAAAAGTATAGTGTAGCATATGAATTGTTTAAAGACAAATTTTTCGTCTTCTCAGAAGATAAGCATATAAACCATTTGTGATAATGTCTCAATAAACCACAAGGGAAAATGTCCCAAAAG
>UQSG01000020.1 GCA_900543695.1 uncultured Clostridium sp.
TTTTTTATGTTCCTATTATGGCGTACCCAAAGGGATTCGAACCCCCGACCCACGGCTTAGAAGGCCGTTGCTCTATCCTGCTGAGCTATGGGTACAAAAGAATGGAGCGGGTGAAGGGAATCGAACCCTCACAATCAGCTTGGAAGGCTGATGTTCTGCCATTGAACTACACCCGCTTGCGTCGGATGAAAAAGTTATTTTACCTGTTAACCAAAATCCGACTGTGCTATTATACCCACATAAGCATGCATTGTCAACACATATTTTACAATTTCTCCGCGTTCCGCCCGCGCGCTTAAAACTTTCCTCCGCGTCCTCCGTGAGCTCTGCCGCCTGCGCTCGTATGCGTCCTGCTGCCGCCTCCGCCCGTATTTTTCGGCCTTGGAGTTCTTGAAACGCTGCTGAAAAGATACAAATCCTTTGACTTGGTAATCTGGACGCCGTCCTCCCGGATATACGCATGCGCGGCGGGCTGCGGAACCGCCGTCCGGAGCTTTCTTTTCATAGAAGACGTTGCGAAAAACGCAATAACCGCGCCGGCTGCAACCGATATCACCAGATAAAACAGATAATCGGAAAGCGTTTTGGGCTCGCGGATTTTGTTGTCAATATCATACGGCCGGTTCTCCTCCGTCTCCCGCAGGAAGTCCTCACAGAGCGAAACAAACGTTTCAAAAGCTTCCATATAATCTCCGGAGGTCAGCAGAGGAGGGATGCGTTCCTCCATATAATCAAGACCGTACTCGGTAAACGCACGGATTGCCGTGCCGCCGGTGCTGATATACCAATCGCGTTCCTCCATGGAAACCAGCAGCAGCACGCCGCTTCTCGACGCGCCGATGCCGTAGCCGTTTTCGTCAAAATAATCGTCGGCAAACGCACGGGGCGTTTTCCCATGAGTGGAAGCCGCTGTCACAATAACAAGATCGCATTGATAGCGCGAAACGACTTCCGCGATCCGGCTCCGAAGCGCGTCCTCCTCTGCCTCCGTAAGCAGTCCGGCTCCATCAACGACCTTATCCGGCGTCCCCGCGTCCGCTGCGATGGCAGGAAGAATAAAGATAGAAAGCAAAAGGAGCGTTCCAAGGAAAATAAAAAACTGTTTTCCGCGCAGCATCGGATTTCCCCCTCCTTCTCCTACATCAGCAGGCACAGCAGCAGCATCACGGCCGCTCCGACTCCGGCGGTAATTCCTGTGAACCATCTCCAGAACGCGCCTTTATCCATCGGAAGATCTCCAATCAGCTTACCGGTTTGCCCGTTCATTGCAAAAGTATATATTTTCCCGTTATATTTTGTGTTCAGAAGCCATACGGGCAGCAGCGCGTAACGAATTTTCCCATTCGAAAAGCGGACGCTCGCGTTTTGCGTGACACACGTTTCATAGCCGTTCGCCGCGTCGCGGAACAATTCCTCTGTGCTCCGGCGGATTCTTTCGTTGACGCGTTCCTCAGCGCCTTCTGAGGCGACGTCATAGCGCTCCGCAAAAAAACCAGAGAGATAGGCCGTCTGAAAATCGACTGCCTCCGTATAATCATACGGCTCGATCGCCTCCATCAATGCGTCCGGCATTTTGCTGGAGCCGTCTACAGGCACACAGGAGAAAGAGACGCTGCCCTCCCGCACGAGCAGGAAATGCGACGTTTCCACATAATTATAATTCCGGTCGCTCCAAAACCGCGTTCTGGTGGCACGGTACCGGACGCTTGCGTCCGTATTGCAGTCAAACAGCCAGAACGGAACGTAAATTCCTTTGATCTCCTCGATCCTGTTTTTGTCCTTGAAGAGCTTCGGCAGCAGGCGCTTTCCCTGAAGATGGCGCCCGAGCGCCGCTTTCGCAGCATTTTTGTCCAGCTTGAAGGGAATCACCCAATCCGGCCGCAGCGCGCCGGCAAACTGGCCCTTCATAATGACGGGATTTCCGCAGTATGGGCAGCTTGTCGCCGCGGTGCTTCGATCTCCTATGATCTCGCCCCCGCACGATGCGCACGTATAAGACACGACCTCGCTTTGCTCCGCTTCGCTCCACCCGGCGCCGCCGGATTGCTCCCACTCCGTTTTCTCTTCGGGAACGCTGCCGGTCTCCTCGTCATATTCGCGCAGGGTTTCCGCATCAAACGTATTTTCACAATACGGGCATTTCATTTTCTGCGTCGCGCTGTCGAATATGATCTCGCCATCGCAGCAAGGGCATTTGTACCGCATCGCTTCAGACATTCCGGAAAACCTCCGATTCCTTTACTTTAAATCGTTCCGGCGAAACGGATTTCCGCATTCCGGGCAAAACTTCGGCGGATGCGCCGGATCCGGCGGGGTCCAGCCGCACGTCTCGCACCGGTAAAATTCAGCTTGCTCCGGTTTCGGTTTGCCGCATTCCGAGCAGAATTTCCCCTTATTCCGTGTTCCGCAGGAACACATCCACTCTGCCGCGGGTTTGGGCTTTCCGCAGTTCTCGCAGAATTTTCCGCTGTTCTGCGTACCGCAGGAGCAGAGCCAGCCGCTTCCGGCCGCGGACTGTGCGTTCTGCTGCTGAGCCTGCTGCCCCATCGCATATAACGTCTGTGCGTTGACGCCTCCGGCCTGCTGCGCCATGCCGAGTCCCATAAAGCCCATCATCGCTCCGTTTTCGTTCGCCGCCGCGGCACGCATGGCGTCGCTCTGCGCGCTGGTGACCGTCGCCGCCGCCATCGTCGGATCTCGCATGACAGCCGTTCTCTGCAGCTGCTTAATCATTTCCTCGTCCTCGTCGGACGCCGCTGCGGAATTAATTGCTACATTCACAACCTCGATTCCGCGGCGATGGAACCATTCCTCGGTCAGCTCCGCCTTCAGGGCGTCTCGGATCTCCATGTTATGTCCCGGCAGCGCGCTGTACCGGATGCCCATTGCGGAGATCTTCGCAAGCGCCGGCCCCAGATGCGTCAAAAGCTCCGGCTTCAGCATGGAATCCAGCGTATCCCGGCGATATTCCTCCGCAACGTTTCCGCAAACGTTCGTATAGAAAACAAGAGGATCCGCGATTTTATAGGAAAAAACGCCGTTCAGGCGAACGGATATATCAACGTCGAGTCCAATATTCCGATCAACCACACGGAACGGCACGGGCTCCCTCGTGCCAAACTTATTATCCAGAATTTCTTTCGTATTAAAATAATATACGCGCTGATCCTTTCCGGTATCTCCGCCGTAAGTAAATCGCCGCCCGATCGTTTTAAAGGTTTCTTTAACGCTCGCTCCAAGAGGTCCCGTAAAAATACTCGGCTCCGTGGAACTGTCATATGTGAATTCGCCCGGCTCCGCGCAGACCTCCACAATTTTCCCCTGTTCAACGATCATCATGCACTGTCCGTCCGCAACGGCGATTCCGGAGCCGTTTGAAATAATATTTTCCTCGCCCTTCGTATTCGAGGAACGTCCCGACGTGCGCTTCTGCCCCTTTATCATTAAAATATCGGAATCCAGCGAATCACAATAGAAAAATTCCTTCCATTGATCGGCAAGCGTGCCTCCCAGCGCTCCAATTCCGGCTTTGATCAGTCCCATAGCAGAGCTCTCCTTTCCCATTCAAATAATCGAAGCGTATTTTCAATACGCACAGTCTTTATTATATAGGCAAAATTTTTTCGTGCCAACTTTTATTTTCCGGAAAGAGGGATTCATTCTCCGGATGCCAATTTAGCAAAACATTGATTTGCTTCCCTTCCAAGAATATGCTAGAATAAAATTGTTTTGAAAAACAATGCAAAAGAAAAAGGAGAATGCTTTCATGAAGCAGAGAAAATCCAAAATTTCCCTTATATCTGCCGCTTTGACGCTTGCGGCAGGCGCCCTGTGTCTTTTTTTGGCCGCAGGCTGCAGCGAGGAACGGAAAAACGGCGGCTCCGGCGTCGTTCTTTACCACACGCCAGCCGGGAGCGCGACGCCGGGAAATTCAACCGCAGCTTCTGCCGATCGTTCCTCCTCTCCAATTACGGAGTCAACCGTTTCGGCTTCCACCCAAGCTTCGGAGGCGACTCCCGTTCCAACGCAGACTCCGACTCCTGCCCCGACGCCGACGCCTGTGCCGCCCACCGAGGTGCCCCCTACGCAAAGTCCTGTTTCGGAAGAGCAGATTACGCTTCCCGTTGATTTTGAAGAACCAACCTATACGGAAACCTTCAACGGCAGAAAACCGCTCAAGCAGGTCGGATTTACGGTCAGCGATCCCAACAACAGGCGCAATCTTTCTACGCAGCGCGTCGGCCACTGGTTTGGGAAGGACACCCCGGCACAGCCGATCCGATTCCAGCAGCATTATGAGGAAATGGGCTGGAGCGCACTGACGGTGGATACAAAAACCGAAGAAAAAATCATTTACCTCACCTTTGACTGCGGCTACGAAAACGGGCAAACGGCAAGAATCCTGGACGTTTTAAAGGAAAAAAACGTGTCCGCCGCTTTTTTTGTGACGCTTGATTATTTGAAAGAAGCGCCCGAGCTAACGGCACGGATGATTGCGGAAGGTCATATCGTGGGAAACCATTCCGCAAAGCATCCGGATTTTTCGGCAATATCACGCGAACAAATGGCGGCCGAGCTCCAGCGCGTGGAAAATTATCTGCGCATCTATTTTGGTTACTCCACCCGGTATTTCCGATATCCCATGGGCGCGTACAGCGACGCCTCTATGGATCTGGTAACCTCCCTCGGATATCACAGTATCTTCTGGTCCTTCGCATATGACGATTACAGTGAAGTGATCCACGGCAAGCAGTACGCTTTCGACAAAGTGACAAAAAGCCTGCATCCGGGAGAAGTCCTGCTGCTGCACGCCATTTCCAAGGATAATGCGGATGCACTCGGCGAAATTATCGACTATGCCCATGCGCAGGGATATGAGTTCCGATCGCTCGATCAGTATTTCAGTTGAAGCTTGACAGCGTATCCCGTTTTATATTAAGATTTATATAATGTGATCCGCAGAAGCGGATCAAAAAATACCTGAAGGTATTGGTCTGATATCATTCTATTAATTTTAACAGGAGTGTTGATGATGAAGCAAAAATATCTTACAGGTACTTTAAAATTAGTTTATGCTGCGGTGTGCTTATCTCTCTGTCTTGTTTTGCCGTTTCTTACCGGCCAAATTCCGGAAATCGGGAGTAAGCTTTCTCCCATGCATCTGCCCGTGCTTCTTTGCGGATTTCTCTGCGGATGGCAGTATGGGCTCGCCGTAGGAGCCGTCGCTGCTCCCCTTCGTTTTCTGCTGTTTACAATGCCGCCGTTTCCGAACTGCCTCTTCATGGCTTTTGAATTGGCGGCATATGGGCTTATGACGGGGCTGTTTTATAAAGCTTTCCCTAAAAAAGCCGGATACATTTACGTCAATCTGATTCTTTCCATGCTGATCGGACGCATTGTTTGGGGCGCTGCGCGGTTTGCCCTGATGGGACTTACAAACACGACGTTTTCGTTCCAGCTGTTTCTCAGCGGCGCATTTCTTGACGCGATTCCCGGGATCATCTGCCAGATCGTTCTGGTACCGCTTATCGTAATCGCGCTGCAAAAGGCAAACGGTCTGCCTGCCGGACGTCCCGCAAAACGAGCGCCATCCGCACAGGAGACGGTATAATTGATCGTCTCCTGTGTCAGACCGCAGAGAATCCCGGCTGCCTTATTTTCAAAAAAAACACGGTCCGCCTTTTTTTGACGAACCGCGTTTTTTTCTTTTTACAGACCTTTAACCGATTTTTCTGACGGCAAGCGCCGTATCGAACCCGTTTATATTCCAATCCTTCCGATATGCGTCCGATGGAATGAATTCTTCTCCATAGCAGACGGATTCCGCAAGCACCTCAGCCCGGATTTCCGGTTCATTCCGCATCATATAGTTTTTGATCTCCTGGCTGCCGGCCTGATACACGACGATATGATCCAAAACCTCATAGCCCGCTTCCTTCCGCATCGTCTGGATTCTGCTGATTAATTCACGCACGAAGCCCTCCTCGATCAGCTCCGGCGTAAGCGTTGTTTCCAGCACGACCGTGACGCCGCGGTCCGCAGCGGTCTCGAAGCCTTCCTTCTGCGCGGTCTCGATCAGAAGATCCTCCTTCTCCAATACAGCCTCTTTTTCCCCGAGATCCAAAACCAGCGTTCCGGATTCCTCCAGCTCCCGCATTGCGGCGGCGCCGTCCAGCTCCGAAAGGAGCGCACGGATCTTTCCGAGGTCCTTTCCGTATTTCGGCCCAAGCGTCTTCAGCTGAGGTTTAAAAGAATATGAGGTAAACGCGCTGACATCCTGTGTAAATTCAATTTCCTTAACGTTAAGCTCTTCCGCCGCAATTTCAGCATAAAATGCATCGAACGACCGGTCTGCCTTCACAAGCATTCTGCGAAGCGGCTGCCGATTTTTCAGATTTGCATTGTTTCGTGCTGCGCGGCCCAAGACAACGATTTCCAGCACCAGCTCCATTTCCTCTTCCAGCGCGGTATCGATTCTGCTTTCCTCCGCTGTCGGAAAATCACAGAGATGTACGCTTTCCGGTGCAGTCGGATCTACGCTGCATACCAAATTCCGGTAAATGTCGTCTGCCATAAAAGGAATCATCGGCGCGCAGATTTTCACAAAGGTCGTCAGAACCGTATAAAGCGTCATATACGCGTTAATCTTGTCCTGCGGCATACCCTTTACCCAAAACCGCTCGCGGCTTCTTCTGACATACCAGTTGCTGAGCTCGTCAACAAAATCCTGAAGAAGCTTCGCCGTTTCCGTAATTTTATAATTCTCAAGATAGGAATCCGCCGTCTTCACAACGGTATTCAGCCTTGATATGATCCATTTATCCATTACAGAGAGCCGGTCGTACTCCAGAGCGTATTTCGTCGGATCAAACGCATCGATATTCGCATAAAGCACATAAAACGCATACGTATTCCACAACGTGCCGAGAAACTTCCGCTGTCCCTCCGTTACGGCCTTCGCGTAAAATTTGTTCGGTAGCCACGGCGCGCTGTTCGAATAGAAATACCAGCGGATAGCATCTGCTCCGTATGTTTCGAGCGCTTCGAAGGGATCGACAGCGTTTCCTTTTGATTTGGACATCTTCTGCCCGTTCTCATCCTGGACGAGACCGAGTACAATTACATTTTTATACGGCGTTTCGTCAAAGATCAGCGTAGAAATCGCCATGAGGGAATAAAACCAGCCCCGCGTCTGGTCGACCGCTTCGCTGATGAAATCAGCCGGGAAATTTTCCTCGAAAATTTCTTTGTTTTCAAACGGATAATGCCACTGTGCAAACGGCATGGCGCCGGAATCAAACCAGCAGTCGATGACTTCCTTCACGCGCGTCATTGTCCCGCCGCATTCCGGGCAGCGAAGCGTTACCGCGTCGATATACGGCCGATGCAGCTCGATTTCCTCCGGGCAATTGTCGGACATCGACTTCAGCTCCGCGATGGAACCGACCGCATGCCTGTGCCCGCAGGCGCATTCCCAGATATTCAAGGGCGTTCCCCAGTACCGGTCTCTGCTGATCCCCCAGTCCTGCACGTTTTTCAGCCAGTCGCCGAAGCGTCCCTTTCCGATGGACTCCGGAATCCAGTTGACCTTATCGTTATTTTTAATCAGCTGCTCCCGCACGTCCGTCATTTTAATAAACCACGAATCGCGCGCATAGTAGATCAGCGGGGTATCGCAGCGCCAGCAGTACGGATAGGAATGCTCGAAAGGGATCACCTTGTAGAGCAGTCCCCTCGTATTCAGATCCTTTATGATTTCCTTGTCGGCATCCTTGCAGAACAGCCCGGCCCACGGCGTTTCCGCCGTCATTTTTCCTTTGTTGTCCACCAGCTGTAAGAATGGCAGCCCGTACTTCCGTCCCACCTGGGCGTCATCCGCACCGAACGCAGGCGCAATGTGTACGATACCCGTACCGTCCGACGTGGTGACGTAACCGTCGCAGGTAACATAATATGCTTTTCCTTCCGGTTCTTTGAAGGAATACAGCGGCTCGTATTCCATCCCTTCCAGCTCGCTGCCCGCATACGATGCGGTAATCTCATACGGTCCTTCTATATTCGAGGCAACCAGCTCCGCCGCCAGGATATAGGCAGCCGATTCCGTCTGAACCTTGACATAAGTCACATCGGGATTGACGCAAAGCGCCACGTTGGAAGGAAGCGTCCAGGGCGTCGTCGTCCATACGAGAAAATACGTATTTTCCGCGTCCTTGACTTTCATTTTCACGGTGACGGATCTGTCCTTCACATCTTTATAGCCCTGCGCCACCTCGTGGCTCGACAGAGGCGTTCCGCAGCGCGGGCAGTAGGGAACGATTTTAAAGCCTTTATATAAAAGACCTTTTTCCCAGATTTTTTTGAGCGCCCACCATTCGGATTCTATAAAGTTGTTATCATAGGTAACATAAGGGTTCTCCATATCCGCCCAAAATCCGACCGTATTGGAAAACTTTTCCCACATTCCCTTATATTTCCAGACACTTTCCTTGCATTTTTTTATAAACGGCTCCAGTCCGTATGCTTCAATTTGATCTTTTCCGTCAAGCCCGAGCTCCTTTTCCACTTCCAGCTCCACGGGGAGGCCGTGCGTATCCCAGCCCGCTTTCCGAAGGACATGATACCCTTTCATCGTTTTATATCGTGGGATCATATCCTTGATTACACGCGTGAGCACGTGTCCGATGTGGGGCTTTCCATTTGCCGTCGGAGGACCGTCATAAAATGTATACGTCTTTCCGCCCGCGCGGAGGTCTATACTTTTTCGAAAGATGTCATGGTCTTCCCAAAACTTTTCCGTTTTCTTTTCTCTCTCTACAAAATTCAAATTTGATGATACCTTTTCGTACATACCTTTCCTCCATTCGCCGATCAAAAGCGGATCAAAGCGGATTGTTCTGCAAGCAGCGTCCCTTTTATAATACTTCTTTTTTCGCGTTTGTCCATATTTGAAAGATGGGTTTATATTTTTCCGTTAAAACGGGCGGCTTACTGCTCCGGCTTTTTGATGTCGCGATACGCCCTCTGCAGCTCCCGGATTCCTTTATCAAACTTCTCGCGAAGCCGGTCGATTTGAGAAAAATCCTTATTTCCGACGGTGTATTTCATGGAAATACAGTCGTCAAAAAATTTCGTGTCCTTAATCACAGATACGGGGACGCCCATCCGCGTCAGCTCCACGCACCGATCATACAGGAACAGAATCAGAGACATCATCGCATACTGCTTTTCGAGCGGCACAAACGTATCCACCTCATGAAAAGCGTTTTGCTGGAGAAAGCCGGCCCGAATCACTCTGCCAATTTCCAGGATCAGCTTCTGATCCTCCGGCATCAGATCAGCCCCTACCAGCTTAACGATCTCCATCAGATCGTTTTCCTCCTGCAACAGCTTGATCATTTTTGCGCGCATTTCAAGAAAGTCGCTTCCAAGCTTCTCGTTATACCATTTCGTCATATCGTCGATGTATTCGCTGTAGCTCGTCAGCCAGTTGATTGCCGGATAATGCCGGGCGTACGCCAGCTCCCTGTCCAGCCCCCAGAAGCAGCGTACAAAGCGCTTTGTATTCTGTGTAACCGGTTCGGAAAAATCGCCTCCCTGCGGAGATACGGCGCCGATAATGGAAACGCTTCCCTTTGCGTCATTGTAGCTGACGATTCGTCCCGCCCGGCCGTAAAATTCCGAAAGACGAGACGGCAGATATGCTGGGAACCCTTCCTCAGCAGGCATTTCTTCCAGACGCCCGGAGATCTCACGCAGCGCCTCCGCCCATCTTGACGTAGAGTCCGCCATAATCGCGACGTCATATCCCATATCCCTGTAATATTCGGCAAGCGTAATTCCAGTGTAAATCGACGCTTCTCTTGCCGCAACCGGCATATTAGAGGTGTTTGCAATCAAAACGGTGCGTTCCATCAGAGATCGTCCGTTTCTCGGATCTTTCAGGCCAGGGAAATCCTCCAGAACCTCCGTCATTTCGTTTCCGCGCTCGCCGCAGCCGATATAAACAATAATATCTGCATCGCACCACTGCGCCAGCTGATGCTGCGTCATCGTTTTTCCCGTTCCGAAGCTTCCCGGAATTGCCGCCGTTCCGCCTCTGGCCAGAGGGAAGAGCGTATCTATTACACGCTGGCCCGTGATAAGAGGCTCGTCGGCACTGATCCGTTTCTTATACGGGCGGGGAATCCGCACCGGCCAGCGGCTGAGCATCCGGATTTCCCGTAGCTCTCCATTCTCTGCGCGCACCTTGGCAATGCAGTCCGTTATGGTATAATCCCCCTCCGGCGCAATATATTCCAAAACGCCGTCTGCCGCCGAAGCGACACCAGAAAGCGGAAGCGGAATCATTGCCTTGTGCCGCACCGAACCGGTCTCCGGAATTTCTCCGAAAACACTCAGCGCACCGACCTGCACGCCCTCCTGCAGCACGGGAATAAAATGCCACTTTTTTTGCGTATCCAGGTTCTCCATCTGCTGTCCGCGCGTAATAAAATCTCCGCTCGTCTCATAAAGCTTCTCAAGCGGCCTCTGTATACCGTCAAACATATTTCCGATAATGCCAGGCGCCAGATACACGGAAAGCGGCTCTCCTGTCGTTTCTACAGGCTCACCGGGCTTCAGGCCGGAGGTGCTTTCATAGACCTGAACCGTTGCTTCGTCTCCGTCCACGCTGATGACCTCTCCGACCAGGCGGATCGTTCCAACGTATACCATATCCTGCACGGAAAAATCGTCGTTTCCTTTGGCCTTTACAACCGAACCATTTATACGCGAAATATATTTCATTGTTTCCTCCCGTCTTTCATAACGATAAATTGCTCCACGAAAGGAATTGTTCTCGTTCCTTCAAAACATCGCTTTTCATGGAATTATCGATCACCTTGCCGATGGTAGGCAGGCCGATGACGCATCCTCCGATAAAATCAAAGTCCTTTTCGCTTTTCTGAAACGTCACGCGGATTCCGCGTCCCATCAGACGCTGTGCGGCAGCCTCCGCCAGCTTCAGGCGATGATCGTAATCGTATGCGGCAAAACAGATTTCCGCCTTTCTTGGGATTGCCTTCATCGCCAGAACCGCCTCGGCGGCTTCGTTCAGCTTATAAGTAAAATACGTTTCATATTCTTTGCTCCGCACAAATTCTCTGAGCCGGTCCTCCAGTTCGCGGAAAACGGAATCTATGATTTCGTCCCGCTTGGCAACAACACTCGACTGGCCATCGTTTTTCGCCGCTGAAATAATCATCCGGGCTTCCTTCCGCACCTCGTCCATTCCCTTGGCGTACATCTCTTTTGCACTCTTTGTATAGGATGCCTTTGTCTCCTTCAGCGCATTCTTTGTGGCCTCGTCAATTTCCGCAAGCAGTCGGTCCCTTTCCTGGGCCGCTTTATTGATTACGTTATGCTCGAACCGTCTCAGTTTCGAATCTATAGAACTCATATAAGGTCACTTTCTCCTTCTGCCGCCGCGGAAGCGGCATGCGTTTGCATTATTCTATCGTGACAAGCAGCGGAAGCCGGCGGTCACGCATCCTGCGGGCAATGATATCCTTTCCCATTTCATAAACATCCTGTGAGATTAATATGATGCCGGTATCGCTGTCGCCAAGCAGCAATTCAAGACAGTCCTCAAGCTGCTTTTCGTTCCGGACGTTCGTTCCCACAACGCCGGCAAGACGAAATCCCGCCAGCACATCGTTGCTTTTGCTGATGACATGCATTTTCATCCGTCATACCTTGTTCATGATCATGATCGATATAATCAATCCGTATATTGCAATTCCTTCCGCAAGACCGACGAAAATAAGCGTTTTTCCGAGCAGCTTGGAATCCTCGCTGATCGCTCCGAGCGCCGCCGAGCCCGCGACAGCAACGGCAATGCCCGCGCCAATCGTAGCAAGACCGGTAGAAAGCGCCGCTGCCAGATATGCCATTCCCTCCGCCGAGGAAGAATCGCTTTGCGTTTGCTCTGTCTCCGAAACAGGCTCCGTGTCCGCCGCGCTGGAATGGATCGCAGCTCCGGAGAACAGAAAGATCGCCGCAACCAGGACCAGGCTTGCCATCAGCGCCA
The DNA here is from genome assembly GCA_900543695.1 of uncultured Clostridium sp. Lineage (GTDB taxonomy): Bacteria > Bacillota > Clostridia > UBA1212 > UBA1255 > Egerieisoma. The sequence continues at coordinate 12,068 of UQSG01000020.1, forward strand.
TATTTCCCTTCAGCGCTCTGCGCAGATATTCTCCTCCCTTGGATTTCGCCGCGATTTTTCTTGAAAACACTCCGAGACACACAGTAACGATGATCACAAAAATCATAGTCCCAACAATAAACTCCAACATGATATACCCTCCAGAATCTGTTAAATTATAATGATACGTAAGATGCGTTAATTTTTATTTTTCGTAACCACCGGCGTATACGGTACCCCATCCCCGGAATAAAACCTGCTGAACAGCTCATAATATACAAGACGAAGTCCCTGAATCCCTACGATCAATCCCTCCAGACCAATGATCAGCACGTTTCCTATAATCATGATGATCACTTTTCCGGCGCCGCTGGTCAGATCAGATAAAATAAGAAACGCCATCGAAAGGCCCACATGGTTGATTGCAAATGCGCTCAGACGCACAAACGAAATCGTATTGCTCGCAAAGCTTAAAAGCATGTCGACCATTTCGAACGCCGTTTCGATGAAGAAGCTCCCCTTTTCCGCAGGCATCGCTTTCTTTTTATTCAAAAGGTTCTCCAGCGGATGCTTAAAGAAAATAATCACAAACGGAATCAGGATCATTCCCGCAAGCAGTCCGGCAGATACCCACAATTTTCCATTCAGCAGAAAACCAACTGCGCTTCCGATGATCAGCAGATAAAATACCATCCCGGCGATCCCGTTTCTGTCAAAGAAAATTCTGCCTTTATCCTTTGCCTTGATTCCATTTAAAATATTCAGAACCATGCCAAACACAAGCAGCACAACGCCGATTGCAATCCCGATGATCAGCATCGTATTGATGTTCGCGCTTTCCATCGGATTCATAAAAATAGGTTTTATTACGTCTTCCATCGAAAAAATGCTTCCATAAAGAAATCCGAAAATCATGGCGCAGAGCCCGCCGCCCAAAAACACGCCTGCAAGCATTGATTTTCTGCGCAGAAGGATGATGCCCGCAATCGCGAAGACAAGTCCCTGTCCTACGTCGCCGAACATAAAGCCCGTCATCAGACAGTAAATGATCGCGATCAAAGGCGTGGGATCGATCTCATTATAAGAAGGAAGCCCATACATCGTCACAATCGGCTCGAACGGACGGAAAAGAAAATTGTTTTTCAGCTTTGTCGGCGGCTTTGTTGTTTCCGGCAGCTTATCGATATCATCCACAATCGTAATTACTTTTGGATCTTTATCGATCAGAGGCTGAAGACGGTTCAGCTCCTCCTCCGGCATCCAGCCCACGAGATAAAAGGACTCTCGATTAAAAGCGACATATTTCCGGATTTCAAAAATCTCGTTTCTTTTCTCGATCACCTGATACAGGCGCGCAGCTTCCCGTCCATACTGAGCGGAATATGCCGCTATATTTTTATCCAGCACATCGAGCTCCGCCAGCTTTTTGTTGATTTCACTCGTAATTCTGGTACAAATCTCTGCCGGCGTGCCTTGCGAGTCTTCTCCGTCGATCGCTGTGTCGGGGATTCGGATCCGTTCAAACTGCAGACTGTTGAACAGACCATCCACACGCACCTCATAATCCGCAGGCATCAAATACAATACATATTCAAAGCTTTCATCAGAAGAAACATGGAACATGATCACATCAAGCGTATCGAGATACGACGTGATTCTGTCATAGGTCGATTTCGGCATCTTTCCAAATCGGACCTTGAAGAAACGAAGATGAAACAGCTTGGAAAGCTCTACGTCGATCTCTTTTATTTTGGAGAGCTGACCGGTAACGTGCCGGCGCTCTCTGATATAATCTTCGATTTCCTGACGCTGCCGCCGGAACTCCTCGCTGTGTTCCTCAAGGTCAGCCAGCTTTGCAGCGATATCTTCAAAGGAAAGAAGCCGGTATTCCTCCTCCGGTTCCGTTGCTTCCGCTTCCACGTGCAGCGTGTCCATGATGCTTTTGCTTCTTCTGAGCAGTTCCGTACACGGATTCGTCCCCTTATACGCGTACAGCCCCGATACGTTTTTGAGCACGCTCATAGCGTATTCCGGCTGCAGCGCGTAGTCGCCAGTCATATATTTATTGATAAAATCGTCTAAATACTCCTTGCCGCCTACAAAGTTGACGTATTTCATTTTTTCAATGCCCATTTTGACCACCCAATATTAAATATCGTTCAATTTGCTGCGGTTCCATTCCGTACCGCACGCCCTCTACAATCGTAATGATATTTTGTATATCAATTTCCTTCAGAAAAAGATACGCCACAATTGCCGCAAAGCTGTACCGATTATGACGCATCTGACTCATAAACATGTTGCGGAGATAATCCGAAGCGCTGCTGTCCCACTGTGCGGCATCGCCTGTAAACAGCAGGCGGTATCTCGTTTCCGATACGGCCGACCGGAAATCCTCAATATTTGCTGCGCTGAGAGCACGGATCTGTTCCCTGCGCAGCTTTCTCCGATTCGGCAGAATATGTCCAAGAATCTCTTCCTCAGTAAAATCATAATACTTTTTATATCGGTAAATCCATATAATGTTCTGTACATCGGCTTCCGTGCCGAAAAAATTTTTCGTTATATTATAATCTTCCTGTGTCAGGTATTTCTTTGCGCTGTCCAGCACCGTTTTAAAATAATACTCGTCCAGCGCTTCCTCCATATCGAATGTGCCGGTGATCTCGCGCATTACATAAGGCTCGAGCACTTTATCATAGCCTGAACCGCGCAGCGCGTCAATCAACTGGTGAAAATCTCTCGCCCGGATACATTTATAAGGATCCAGGTACTTGCTGCTCGAGTATGTTTTGGGAGAATACAGTCTGTACAGCGCGCGCTCCGGAGCAGGAATCCCCGTGTAAATCGCACGCAGGATCCGTTTCAGCATCATGATCTCGATACGCGTCATAAGCACGGTCAGCATCCGTTTACCGTCGTTGCCAAGCATATGCTTCAGTTTATTGGCATCTTCAATCAGAGCATTATCAAAAGCGCTCTCAAGGAGATTTCTGTGAACGGACGTATCGCTCACATCCTTCAGGGCGTTTCCATAGCCCCTGCTTTCCTTGAGCCAGCGGACTACGTCCCCTACGCGCGTCATGGACATGAGCTTCTCGTAATCGCTTCGTTTCAGGATCCCCGTGTACATGGCGCGCATTTTTGTGATTACCGCGCTGTATTGTAAAATAGCCGACGCCGACATTCCATCACTTCCCTTGTCCGTCGCTTCGCCGTCAGTCCTTTTCCGTCCTGATAATTCGGGTATAGAGCTCCTGCAGCCATTGTTCCCTGTGCTTCTGCTCAAAATCTTCCATTGCCGCGATTTTTTCCTTTGCGTATTCTTCCTGTTCCCGCGCTTCGCTTCGCGCCTTGTTTAAAATCAATACCTTGTCATTTTCCAGACGTTTTTCTTCTCCGCTGAATATTGCTTTTTTGAGCTCTTCTTGTTTGGCATCCAGCGTTTCGTCAAGGGTGTCTCGCTTCTCTTCGGCCTCCCGTACAAGCTCGCACGAGCGGCGTTCTATTTCAAGTATTTTTGCAATAATCGCATCCATCTCCCGTTCAACAGCCCTCCTTCCAATCTGTTCTCCCTCTGTCAGATTGTCATGTCATTGTACCGCTTTTATGTGAATGTTGCAACTTCTAAAAAAATAATTTTTACAAAAAAGCAGGCAGAATTTCTCTGCCCGCTCCTTATTCAGAAATTTAGGAATGAATTTCTTTTATTCCTTTTTCTCTTCGTTTTCCCCGGAGGCGTCGGACGAATCCCCGGAGCCTCCTCCGTTTTTCTTCCTTTTATTTACAACCGCGATAATCACAATGATGCCTCCGACCACTACGACGGCGCAAACCACAATGGCAGCGATTTCTCCTGTAGAGAGGCCGCCCTCCTGCTCCTCTGCTCCCGCCGACGGCGCAGTCGATGCAGTCGCCTTCGGCGTCGCTGTCGCCGCCTTTGTAGGCGTCGCCGTTGCTTCTGGCGTCGGTGTAGCCGGCTCCGGTGTCGGCTGATTTGCAAGCATCGTTTCCAGATCCTCATGCTTGAACGCCGCGGCCGCTTCCGTGCTGCTGAAGAAAAGGATATAGTCGATCAGGAATGTGCAGGGCTCTGTCGCTGCGCCTACGATATCATACCGCAGGCTGAGCAGAGAACCTGTAAAATTCTTATTCGTTTTGAAATTCACAATCGCATTCTGCCATTCTTCGGTATCCTCATACTGAACCGTCAAGGAGCCTCCGGCCGAAGGTCCGGGGAATTCAGTCGTATTAAAGAAAAACTCTCCGTTCGTCGGGGCGCCCGCCGAACGCTTCAGGCGGATCAGCATTACAGGATAGTCGTCCCGCGTAGGCCCATCTACCCACGTAGGCATATGAATATAAAACTGCGGATCGGCGCCTACGCCGACATCTACCTGCAGATAGCCCTCGTCGTTAACCTCCAGATTGTCGATGTACATGGCTCCGTCTATGGTATAGTAATACTCCGCGTCGTCATCCGAGAAGCGCATCAGGCAGTCCAGATACGGAATGTAGTCGATCTCCCCGTCTTCCCCGTCCGAGGTCGAACCGGAAAGCGTGCCGTAAGGCACCTCCGGAGGCGTAATAAACTCGACGGCCATACGCAGGGAAAGACCCGGATTATACTCTCCATTTTCATAAAAGCGCTGACCCTCGTACGGCTGCTGCGCCCATACGCCGACGCCGCTGCCGCTGTCATCATACGCATCCGTAGCCTCAAGAACATATTCGCCGGCTTTCAGCGGATCATTCTCCGCAAATTCAAAGCCCAGGAATCCGTTATCCTGAAAATCCACGAATTCATTCGTCGCGATCGGATCGTTCGACACCGACGTGTCATAGTCCGTGTCAAACGTATACAGCGAAACCGTCATGCTGCCTACGTTATCGCTCCAGCTCGGACAGCCGAATCCAACAAAGGTTGCGTCGCCGGCAATGGAAAAGTGCGTGCCTACAATATCGCCGGCCTGCATGGCGTACGGCATATTATCGGCGCCGCTGAAATTTCTGTCTACATCCGCCTCAGGACGAACGACCGGCGTCGCAGCGGCCGCCTGAGCTGTGCCGAGCGGAAGCGCCGACAGCAGCATTGCGGCAGCAACAACAACTGAAAACAACTTCTTCTTTTTCATATATAATACCTCCTAATTTAATATGATTATTTGATTGCTGTAAAATATTATATTCAATATTATCATTTTTTTCAACTGGTCTTTTATTAATTTTATATTTTTTATATGATATGCAGAGCATTGCAGCGATGCCGTCCCCGCCGTTTTATTAAATTCCGCTTTGCAGCATTCGTCGGGAAAAGCGTAGAAATCTTTTAAAATAGGCATTTATTTAAGTATTTCTGCCTTTGGGCACAGTGCATAAGAGCGCCGACAAAAAATTGTAATGTTTTCGTATTTCTTTATTTTGGATATAGTGGTATCATATAAGCATTGTCTATATTATATAATACTACTAGGAGGAACATAATAAATGGCAAGCGTTGTACTTAAGAACATCTACAAAAAGTATCCCGGCGGGGTTACGGCGGTAAACGACTTTAACCTCAATATTACGGACAAGGAGTTCATCGTTCTGGTCGGGCCTTCTGGATGCGGTAAATCCACTACCCTGAGAATGATTGCCGGCCTTGAGGAAATTACATCGGGAGAGCTTTTGATTGACGGGAAGCTGGTAAACGATATCGCTCCGAAAGACAGAGATATCGCGATGGTTTTCCAGAATTATGCGCTTTATCCTCACATGACCGTTTTTGAAAACATGGCCTTCGGTCTGAAGCTGAGAAAGACGCCGAAGGGCGAAATCAAAAAGCGGGTAACAGAGGCTGCCAGAATCCTTGAAATAGAACACCTCCTGGACCGTTCCATCAAAGCGCTGTCAGGCGGTCAGCGGCAGAGAGTCGCATTGGGACGTGCCATCGTGCGCGAACCAAAAGTATTCCTCATGGACGAGCCGCTTTCCAACCTGGATGCGAAGCTCCGCGCACAGATGCGTACCGAAATCATTAAGCTGCACCAGAAGCTCCAGACTACAATTATATACGTAACTCACGACCAGACGGAGGCGATGACGATGGGCTCCCGGATTGTCGTTATGAAAGACGGATATATCCAGCAGGTCGACAGCCCGCAGGTGCTTTACGAGAAGCCGGTTAATATGTTCGTCGCAGGCTTCATCGGAAGCCCGCAGATGAACTTCATCGACGTCAAGGTAGAAAAGCAGGGCTCTGATCTTTATCTCAGAATGGGACGCTGGACAGTAAAGCTTCCTGAGCAGAAGGCCGAGAAGGTTCTGGCCGGAGGATATGTCGAGAAAACTGTTGTAATGGGCATCCGCCCCGAGGCCGTCCACGATGAGCAGATGTATCTCGAAGCCTATCAGGACTCCCAGATCGAATGTAAAGTAGAGGTTGTCGAGCTTCTGGGCGCGGAATCTCTCGTATATATGATGCTGGAAAATACGCTGTTTGTCGCCAGGGTAAAGCCGCGCAGCAATATTTATGTCGGCGATACGATGCGGTTCGCGCTGAATCCAAATAAAGTACACATTTTCGACAAAGAGACGGAAAATATCATCTGCAACTAAGACGGACAGTCTGACAGCTCCGGCGCCTGCAGCGCCGGAGCTTTTTTATAATCAGTCGAAAAGGACGCTCCAATCCGGATCGGCATATGCGTCGAAGCACATCTCAACTTGTTCTTCATTTGTTTTTTCCCCGGCCAGCGGCGGGAGCGCTCCGCGCGAAAAATAACCGCTGGCGATCGTCTCAGGATTTTTCCGGAAGGAACCGCCATGCGCAGTGCATAATACGAAAATTTTACAGATTTTATAAGCGGAAACAGGAAAATTATGCTTGTCCCTGTCCTGAACCGCGATCATTCGCTCCGCCGTTACATGGAGCCCCGCTTCTTCCCAAACTTCCTTAACGACATTCTCTTTAACGGACAGACCGGCGTCAACCCATCCGCCCGGCAGCGCCCACAGCCCGCTGCTTTCCTGTACCAGAAGGATTTTCCCGTCCCGGAAAACAGCGGCGCGGCTGTCCAGCTTTGGCGTCTGATAGCCTGTTTCTCCGCAAAATAAGTCGATCACCTGTTCTTTCGGAATTTGTGCCTGGCGGCTGACGATTTCTGCGGAAATCTCACGGATTCTCCGAAACCGCTCCAGATCATACGGATCTCTTGAGTAATAAAGCCCTGCCTGCGCAAGGCTCTGCAGCTCTACCGCCCAATTCAGCCATACATTTGGAGTTTCCAATTTTTCACGACACCTCCTGCCTCTTTGCTTTTCAGTTTAATCTCTATTCCTTACCCTGTCAAACGCGCCGTGCGAACGTGATATTTTTAACTTTTGATTGCAGAAATTTTTCTCTTATGTTATAATTTCCGTACTGAAAAAACAAAACAGCTATGGGAAGTGATCTGGATGGAGCTTTCTGCGGAAATAAAAAAGCATCTGCAGGCTTTGCAGGAGCTTGGTATTACCGAAATCAGCAGAGAAATAGAGACATTGGCAGAGCGAAGCCTCTTCCTGCCTTCTGCGGAGGCAGCAGAGGCATGGGCCGTCACCACTACCGTTCTGTCTTACACGGGAATGGGAGAATTTGATTCCGCAATGCGGCGCTGGTCCCCCTCCTCCTTCTCCGTATACAGCTTCGATCCGGAAGCGCTTGATCCCCGCAGAATGTATACCTTTTTCCTGCAGGGACTCTCTGCGATCAGCCGCAGCGAATTTTCGATTACGGAAGCAGCGGAATATGATGCCGACGGCGAGGAAGCCCACATGATCCGGTTTCAAAAAAACGGCAGGCCATATGAATACGTCGCGCAAAGCGGAGGAGACTGGTTCGATCTGCGCATTCTCAATTTCATTAATTCCATACAGGAGAAGGAAAACTGCCGGCACAGATTTTTCTTTCTGGTCAGCGGCTGCCAGATGATCGTAGTCTTTTATAATACGCCCGAATGGGCAGAGGCCTTTACTGCGAAGCTGGGATACCCGCTGTATTCCGCCGTCGACTTTTAAGAAAACAGATTTGAAATTCATACACCGCGTGGTATAATTAAGATACAAAACGAAAGGAGGAATCGTTATGTTGGTTCAATTCAACACAAAAAATTCCAACGTAGACGGAAACACCTTGAGCATTATGGAAAGTAAGGCTGCGAGGAGATTTTCGAGATATTTTGCGCACGAGGCGGAAGACGCGACCGTGCTGAGTATTAAAATATCCGACAAAAAGTTTCGTTTTAAAGTAGAACTTACATTGCCATATTATGGTTTTATTTTAAGAACAGAGACATACGACGATATCAGCCCTGTGGCCGCGCTTGACAAAAGCATGGACGCCATGGAAAGCAGAATGTCGAAATCCAAAACGAAAATCCAGAAAAGTAAGCACCGCACGATCGTAACCGCGCCGCCGCCGATCCCTGAGGAGGAGGAAGAGCCGGATGTCTATTCCGTAGTCAGAATCAAGACCTACGAAATGAAGCCGATGTCAGTACAGGATGCCATTCTCAATATGAATATGCTGGGGCATACATTTTACATGTTCAAAAATGAAGAGACCGATAAGATTTCTACCGTCTACCGCCGTGCCGAGGACGATTACGGAATGATAGAGCCCCTGTGAGGAAAACGTCGTTTTATAAGCTCCCTCTGCTGCACAGCAAAAAAGCCTCTTGCGGAAAAGGCCGCAGGAGGCTTTTCTCCGTTCGTTTTCGATTAGCAGGAAAGAGCTGCGGCCGTTTCCCGCAAAAATTCCTCAAGATCCAGTACGTGTACAGAAGAAAGCGATGACAGCTGTGCAAGGTCCCCCGTCATTTTTCCGGATGCAATCGTAGAAAGCACGGCCTCCTCGACACGGCGCGCAAAGTCTGAAAGCGCCGGAAGCGCGTCGAGCTCTCCTCGCTTTGCAAGCGCGCCCGTCCAGGCAAAAATTGTTGCAACAGGATTCGTGGAGGTTTTTTCGCCTTTCAGATATTTATGATAATGACGCGGAATCGTACCGTGCGCGGCTTCATATTCATAGTAACCGTGCGGAGATACGAGAACGGAGGTCATCATCGCAAGACTCCCGAAGGCCGTCGCGAGCATGTCAGAGAAAACATCTCCGTCGTAATTCTTGCATGCCCAGATAAATCCGCCCCTGGATTTCATCACACGCGCAATCGCATCATCCACAAGCGTATAAAAATAGGTGATTCCCGCCGCGGCAAACTTCTGCTGATATTCTTTTTCATACAGCTCTGCGAAAATATCCTTAAAATGATGGTCGTATTGCTTTGAAATTGTATCCTTCGCAGAAAACCAGAGATCCAGCTTCTCGGAGAGCGCATATTCAAAGCAGGTGCGCGCGAAGCTTTCAATCGAGGAATCCAGATTGTGCATCCCCATAACGACGCCTCCGGAAGAAGTAAACTCCTTGACCGGCAGAATCCTCTGCGTCCCGTCGGGAGCCGTTATGACCAGCTCCGCTTTGCTGCCTTTTTCCACTACCGCATCCGCAGCGGCGTATATGTCGCCGTAAGCATGACGGGCTATCACAATGGGCGCCTCCCAGGAAGGAACAAGCGGCGAAATTCCTTTTACGAGAATCGGCGCTCTGAATACAGTGCCATCCAAAATGGAGCGGATCGTAGCATTTGGGCTTTTCCACATTTTTTTCAGATGAAATTCCTCTACACGCGCGGCGTTTGGAGTAATTGTCGCGCATTTTACGGCAACGCCATACTTTTTCGTTGCGTTTGCTGCGTCCACGGTGACCTGATCCTCCGTAGCGTCTCTGTTTTCCAGTCCAAGATCATAATATTCTGTCTTTAAGTCCACAAAAGGGGTAATCAGAATTTCCTTGATTTTCTGCCACACAATCCGCGTCATCTCGTCGCCGTCCATTTCGACCAGCGGCGTTGTCATCTTGATCTTTTCGTTCACTGTAAAAGTTCCTCCTTATGGATATTGAGATACATTTCCCGTGCGGTTTCCGCACTGTCTATGCCGGTCAGATTCTTAACGGGCGCAAATTCCTCTGTCCGCTCGATTCTGAGAACCGCCAGGCCGTTCAGCCGCGGAAACGCATCGAAGAGGAACAGCTCGAATTTATATCCGTCCGGAAGGACGGACGGCTTTCCCGTTTGGAAATCGATATACTCCAGCTTTTTGACCGCGGCATGATACGGCAGGCTTGTATCCGCAAGCTGCTCCGCGGTATCCAGATCGAAAATATAATTGGAGACATTCGTGTCCCCGAAAACCCAGACACCCCGCTCGTCTTTCTGCTCCGCAAGCGCCCTGGGAATTTCGGTGTATTCAATCACGCACGGCGCGCCGCCGCGTTTGCAGAATACGCCGGCTTTTTCGTCCGCAGTCCGTTTCAGGAAGGATTTTGCGGCCGCCTTTTCGCCGGATTCCTCAAAAAATCCCAGAAACAGCGGATCCGCCATTCTCACGAGACAGTTGTCGACGTTACAGATAAAAATACGGGCAACGCCGCGCCGGCGCATATCTTCAGCGGCGCCGGACTGCTGAAGAGACACAAACAGACCGCCGTTTCCGTTCGGACTTTTTAGTACAGTATATTTGTTCTCTAAAAGCAGCCTGCCTTCCCGGTCCATTGCGGGAATCATCATCTGCGGAAAGAAGTAAATATTTTCCCTTCCGTAGCCGAAATAATCATGCGCGGCGAAAAACGCAGCCGTTTCCTCATGATTGCTCCGGCTCGTCATAATATACCACGGTACGGGACGCCCGGCCTCTGCGGAAATTTTTTTCAGGCCGCAGCACTGAATTTCGAAAAGCGACTTGTGGGAGGGCAATCCGATATCGTACGTTCCCTTCGGTCCCGTGTGCCCAAGGCGCGTTCCCTGACCGCCAGCCATCGTCAGCGCCGCCATTCGGCCGGCGGCAAGCTCATTGAGGCCGATACGGTACAGCCGCTCCCGCTCCGAGGCGGGCATGGATACCGCATCCTTGCCGCTGATCGGCTCGATCCGCCCGGCGGCAGAAGCGTCAGACGGCTTCCCGGTGGCTTGTTGATATAAACGCTCCATTAACGGAAAATCAATGGCTTCGATATCGCAAAGAAGCGCAGATTTTTCCGCTTCATTCAATTCCTCATAAAAAGCAAGCAGGCCGTCCTGACCGATGCGTTTCAGCTTTTCCTGCAGCGCTTCCTTTTTCTCCTCAGTCGAGAACATCAAACGAGACGCCTCCTTTACTGGCGGCGCCGGTTAAATCGCCAAAATATTTATGCGCTACGTTCTCCACCTGGGAGGTACACTGTAAAGCATCAAGCTTCATGCTGCCCGGATCGTCGCAGATAAATGTCATTCTGATTTCTACATCTTCCAAGGCAAGCTGGTTGGAAAGGACGTAGCGGTACGGCGTCAGCTGCGAGCCAACCTCGTAAACGGCCGTCGCATCCTCCAGCAGATATCCCGCATGATATACTTCGATTTTAACAGAAGCGGTTCCTCCCGAATAAGACGCGAGGAACGTCAGCTCCGCCTGATCTCCATACTGAAAGCCTGTAATCGCAGCGGAAACATATCCGTTCTCCGTTTTTGTCATCTCCACGTTTTCTACGGTGACCTGGGAATGGAATGGAACCAGATATACGGAGCCTTCCCACGTGCCGTCCTGTTTTACCGATTTCAAAAGCCCATTTTTGTCTGCATCGCCAAGCTGAACGATGTTGTAAGAAGCCTCTCCTCTCCGGACCGGCTCCGAAGCCCCTGTGCCGCCGGTTGCCGAGCTTCTGGGCTGATTGTCCTGCTGCAGCTGATCGATTGCGCCTTCCTCCGCTTCTTTTACCATGCTGTACATCATGTCCTTTGTATCGTACGGCACAATAATATGCGTAAATTTAACGCCATGGTCGAACAGGTATTTCAGCTGGGTATAGGCGTCCTTCCAGCCGGAGGCAAGAGAGGAATATTCTCCCAGCGTAATATTATTATGTCCCGCTCCATACGCAAGCTCAATAAAATTGTTCAAGTCGCTGCAGAAATAGCCGTACCGCGTTCCGCCGTAGGCCGTACCGCAGATAGAGACCACATCTGTGGGCGAAATCCGCGTATCGGCCTCGCCCAGGAAGCCGCTGACCGCGTCTCCCTCCGGAATCTGATGGGCGTTAATCGCCTCCGGCGGAAATCCCGCAAGCAGCGCTTCGCGGTATGCCTCCAGGATCCGTTTATTTACAATATTTCTGGTATAAAGACTCCACTGGGTAAAATAATCGCTCTGGCCGTATACGTCCCATTCTCCTCTGCTTTCCTGTACGTTCGCACTCTCCGGATCATACCGCGGCGCGTCGATTTCCTCTTCCGAAGCAAAATCAGTGCCAAATCGCTTGTTAATATTTTCAACGCTTCCATAGAGGCCGAGCAGATACTTGCGGAAGCCCTCTATCATGTTCGGGTGGTAATCTCCAATCGAGCCGGCGACATTGATTTCCTGCTCATGCACCGGCGAGACATCCACCAGGCGCTCCGGCTCGCCACTGCTCCCGCGGAATTCCGCCGCGAGCTGCTGAAGCATCGTGCGGAGCGGATAAATGCGAAGCTTCGCCAGATCCAGGATTCCGTCTGCATACGTTCCGATCAGGAACGAGCTGTCGAGCTCCTGGTAAACGCCTCCCGCGTTATCCCTTCCGATCGAGGCGTACGCCGGATACCCTGTTTCCGCATCGACCACAGCAACCAAATTCTGCATGGCCTGTATGGCGTTCCAGCGATGGGTGAAGCATGGCTCCCATACATTGTACTGCGAATGGTAGCTCGCCTTCTGCGCTTCGCTCAGGACGTATTCCCAGTCCTCATACACCGCATTTTCCAGATATTCCAGAAGCGCCTCCGTTTCCTCCGTTGCAAGCTCGTTCAGACTGTTTATGACGCCGTTTGCAAGGTCCGTCCGGATATGGTTAAACGCCGCGTAATCCACGTATCCCTCCGGATTGTCTTCCGCATAGGTAGAATAAAAGCGATTCTCTTTATATCCTACGTTCAGCAGGCTTCCCTCCAGATTGTCTGAGGCGCCGCTTCCATAAATTCTTACGTTGGAGAACGTATCCTCATCCAGAGACGCTACAAGTTCTCCGGAAAATGCAGAAGCATATACGCCGGTTGCGTTATCCGGCAGCCGAATTTCCGATTTTGTCCAGGAAGAATCGCCGCAGTCCAGATAGTAAACCGCTTTGCTTTCTTTAAAGGTGATAATCAGCTTCTGCACGTCGTCTCCCTCTTCGGAGGAGGCAGACAGCGTGATGCGCTGCGCTTCTATACTGTTGTCAAATGCGCCGTCAATGGATTTCACAAACGAGCCATCGTCAAGATCGTACAGCTCATACTTTGATCCGTCCCCGCCGGAGAGCTTAGAGGCGACAAAAAGATAATCCTTGTCGCTTCCGGGAAGAAATTTTCCGATTTCAATCGTAAACGGCGCCTCAACCCCCTGCGGTGTAAAAGAATATCGGAGCGATCCGGCCGTATCGAAGACCTTAATAGTTTTTGCCGCATTTTTGGAGGCATCGTAAGCCGCGGCAGCAATCAGCGCCTGCCCGGAAGACGCATGTCCCGCTTTTACCAGCACGCCGCCTTTTACCTCCGGAGGAAACGCCAGAAACTGCGAAATGCACGCCTGACTGCTGTTAAACACGCGGATCAGCGTATAATTCGCGCCGTCCTCTCCCTGGCCTGCCACAATCATAGGCGCCGGGCTCACCTTTTCATAGCCGGTGTCGTAATCCGCAAGCTGCAGGCCGTAAATCTCCGTCTGCACGCCGAGGTTCAGATTCGGCTCCGTATAATAAACCGAATTCGTAGTACCGTTTGAAATAAAATTCGGAAGCGTAATAAATGCGTTTATGATATCCGCTTCCTCTGCGCCTTTGAGCCGCAGCGCCAGCGCCTCCAGCGTATAAATGTCCGAGAATGTGTCGGCAAAGTCCGCTTCATAGGAAAACACCGCTAGTTTGTCATCATATACGACGTAGTGCGCGTCCATGGCGGCCGCCAGCTCCTCCGGCGTCTTGGTGCCGAACTGTTCCGTCGTAATCTGTAAAACACCGTTTTCGGAAACGCAGGGGGCCGTTTCCGCATTCCGATATTCGCCGTTTTCATAGTAAATCAGCGCCCCGTCATAGTAAGCGCAGCCGCCCTTCTCATTAAACAGAGCCCGGATCGCGTTTTCCGGAAGGAACTGCGTATAATCCGGCAGCGGCTGCTCCTGATAGATTCCAGTTAAAGGTTCTGTCTTATCCCGCGTAAGATAAAGAGCCGTGCAAACTCCTGCCACACAAATCACCCCCACGATGATCGCAATTAAAATTGTCTGCTTGTGAATTTTCCAATTCATGAGCTAAACCGCCTTTCCAGAGCTGCCGCTGTCGCTTCCGTCTCCGCTGGTGAAAAATTTGGTGATATTGGACAAGTAACGCTTGATTTTTTTCGTTGTCGTTTTTTCAAACTCCTCCCTGCGGATTACAAGTCTCTGGATCTTTTTATAGGTCGGAAGACCTTTGTTTACCTTTTTGACCTCTTTCCAGATCAGATCGTGAATTCCCTGCGTATCCTCCATGGAAAGGCGGGTTTTCTCGGTAATAGCCTCCTCCTTCGGAACGATCGTCGCGCAGATGACGGTGTCGTCTTCTTTCGCATCGTCGTCGCCCCAGACCACGCACTCAAGGATATACGGGATCTTCATGAGCTTTTCCTCCAGCTCCTCCGGGTATATATTCTTGCCGGTCTTGTTCACGATCATGTTTTTAATTCTTCCGGTGATATAAACCCTTCCGTATTTATCCATATAACCGCGGTCTCCCGTGTAGAACCAGCCGTCTTCCTTCAGTACGGCCGCGGTCGCTTCCGGGTCCCTGTAATAGCCAAGCATGATATTTTCCCCGCGGGCAGCAATTTCTCCGCGTCCGTCTTTATCCTGATTGACGATTTTTACCTCGATGCGCGGCATCGCGGGCCCTACGGAGGCGTCCGCATTTCCGGTATCGCGGCTCACGCACAGGATCGGAGAACATTCCGTCAGACCATATCCCTGCCGGAGCTTGAAGCCCATCCGGTTCATATCTTTAGAAATTTTCGGATTCATGGCCGCCGCGCCGGCGATAATCAGGCGCAGCCTTCCGCCGAGCGTCTCATGTACCTGCCGGAACATTTTTCTTCCGGCATTTTTAAAACCGATGTGCTGCAGTCCTCCCGACGTCCAAAGCATACAGCGGAACGCTGCGCGCTTTACGGGATTGGTGCTTGCCTGCTTCATGATTTTACTGTAAACGTTTTCGATAATAAGCGGGACGAGCATCAGAATCGTCGGCTGATACTCCTGCACATTTTTTGCGATATACCGCAGTCCGTCGCAAAAAGCGATCCGCGCTCCCATGTAAAGAATCTCAAGGAAGTCGCAGGTA
This sequence comes from uncultured Clostridium sp., assembly GCA_900543695.1. Taxonomy (GTDB): domain Bacteria; phylum Bacillota; class Clostridia; order UBA1212; family UBA1255; genus Egerieisoma. The sequence goes on from UQSG01000020.1 coordinate 27,483, forward strand.
CATTCATATGTATGGTGGATCGGAAGGATGGAAAGCACCGAATCCGTGCAGTCATTGTCAAGACACTGCGTAACGCTTTCGATATCTGCGCAGATATTTCTCTGGGAGAGCATCACGCCCTTTGCGACGCCGGTGGTGCCCGACGTAAACAGCAGCACACTCATTGCATGGCTGTCGATTTCGGCGTCGAGATAGCTTCTGTCCCCGTTTTCCAGAAGCCGCGCTCCCCGCTGCAGCAGCTCTCCGATCGTAAAATATTCTTTGTTTTCGGCTTCATGACGTTCCTCGTCCATACAGATCAGGATTCGTACCGTATCGTTCAGCTTTAAAGCATCCTGCAGATTTTTATCGAAAATTTTACCGGAAAAAATCAGAACCTCAGCCTCGGACTGGTTCAGAATCATGGCGACTTCGTCGGCATGGAGCTCCTTGTCGATCGGCACGATTACTCCGCAGCCGCATGTTACGGCAAGGTATGAGAGACACCACTCATATCTGTTTTCTCCGATTACGCCGATCCTGGCGCCCTTCAGCCCCAGCTCCGTCAGCGCCGTGCCGAGCCGGTCAACCTCTTCCCGGAATTCTTTATATATAATTCTGCGGTACTCCGCTGGTTCCTTATGATTTATCTTTAAAATAAACGCTTCCCGCTCGCCGTAGCGCCGGACGGAGCGGTCCAGAAGTTCTCTGAAATTGTCAATTCTGTCTTCCTGAGACAATCTTTTCTCGTCGTTTTCCAAAAAAATCATTCCTTTCAAAATAAAAAGGTGATATACTAATTTTACAGTAAGCTGCATCAAGTATAGTATAATAAAAAGCAGCTTTAAAGTAAACAAATATTTTCACACTTATACTATGATTGCGGAGCTTAAAAAATGGATGATAACAAGAAAAAATTTGTAAATAATATCGTTAAGCATATTAAAGCATTTACTACAGCAGAAGAAGCTGCCCCCGTTCAGAAAGACGCGCCGGCAGTGCCAGAACCAGCGGAGCCCGACAAGATTCCGGTGGAACCCGTTAATTCTGAGGATCAAATAAAAAACGCGGCGGGAAAGCCGTTAAAAATCCGCGGAAGCGCTGCTTCCGCGGGAGAAAAAGACTCAGTTCTTTCCAGACTGGCCGTTTTGCTTTCGGACCGTGCCGTGCTGGGAGGAGTAATTCTTTATGCCGTATATATCATCAATCTCATCGGAATGACAGTTTTCACGAGACGCTCGGCGCTCGGACTTACGCAGGCGCTGCTTTACAAGTTTCACATCGATACGATTTCATTCCGCTCCGTTACTTTTCTCGAAATCAGTATAGTGGTCTCTTATATTTTCTCTTTTATATTCGGAGGACTGGTTCTTTTCGCGCTGCTTCGGATCGGCTCTCTGATCTCCGAGCTCTGCGGACTGGCATATTCCCATAAGCTGACGCGCTGGCTTCTGTTTCTGTTTATGGCGGTATTTGCCGTTGTGTCGCTCTGCTTTCTGTTCTCCGGGAATCCGGTTTTGTCCCTTTCCGTTTATAATTGGGCGGCGCCGCTGTTTACCTGCGGCGGCGGACTTTCGATGTACTGCATGTCACTCCGTCATATCGAGATCGACTGACGCGTCATCGTCATCTTCAAGCTTTCTAAGGCCCGCGACGCTGCTGACCGGCAGGGAAAAAACGATGGATCGAGCCTTGCTTTCCAGTCCCGCATGCTCCATGATCGCTTTCATGATATTGCTCCTGTCCTTCGCGGGAGAAACGATCAGAATCATCTCCTTCTCTTCAGAAATCGTAAAGCCGAGAAATTTCTTGGCATATTCCGCGCCCAGGCCTTTGGCGCGTACCACGGTCCCCCCCATTGCTTTGGCGCCGCGCGCTGCATCCATGACCAGCTCTGTATAGCCTTCATTCGCAATTACAAAAATCAGCTCGTATTCCGTATTCAGCGACATCTTTTTTCCTTCCTCCATTCTGAACAGCTGACCTTCTGTCAGATACTTTAACGACCGCATTCCGCCGACGCTGCTGACGGGAACCGTGGCAACGATTCCGTTCCCCGGGATATCGATAAACAGCTTCTCTGTAAAATCATGAAAAAGCGGCTTCAGCGTATGTCCCGTAACAATCGCCAGCAGCAGCGTTTTTTCGCTGTCTTCCAGGCTCAGATAATCCAATATTTCGCTTGTTGCCGTTCCCTCTCCCAGCAGACAGTTAACGGCGTATACATGATGCTCCGTGAAAAGCCGGATAAATTTCTCGGCCTTTCCCCGTTCCGTAATTACCAGCATTAAATGCGCATCGCCCATTCGCTTTCAAGCCCCCTTGCTACAGCTCTATGATATCGTCGTCGCCATACGCTGCCTGCGGTTCCGGCTCTGCTTCGCGCCGCTTCAGCTTCAAGTTATAAGCAAGTCCCAGGATCTGTATGGTAATCAGGGGCGTCATGGCCACCAAAGCAACGACGCCGAAGGCATCTGTAACGATCCGATCCGTTCCTCCGATAATCTCGCACGCTCCCATCGCGAAAGAAAGCAGGAACGTCGCCGTCATGGTTCCCGAAGCCACGCCGCCGGAGTCAAAGGCGATGGCCGTAAAAATCTTAGGGACAAAAAAGGTCAGCGCAAGCGCTGCGATATATCCCGGGAGCAGGAACCACATAATGGAAATTCCCGTCAGAACCCGGACCATAGCAAGCGCCAGCGATACCGCAACGCCTGCGGACAGACTGAGGCGCATCGCCCGGGCAGGGATTGAGCCCGCTGTAATTTCCTCCACCTGCTTATTCAGCACATGCACCGCTGGTTCTGCCGCAACGATAAAATATCCGACGATCATGGAAATCGGGATCAGAACCCAATTATAATCAAGCGAAGCAATTTCCTTTCCGACATAATTTCCCACCGGCATAAAACCAACATTGACACCCGTCAGGAAAAGAACCAGACCGACATATGTATATATAATACCAATCAAAATCTTAAAGAACGGCCGCTTGCCCATTTTCAAAACAAAAAAGTCGAATATCAGGAAAAACACAAGGATCGGAGCAAGCGCAAAGCCAACCTCTTTCATGTAATCGGGAAGCGCCTCTAAAAACAGCGCTGCCAGCGTTCGGGAGCTCTCCATATCCGGAATTTCCACAGGAATATAAGTTCCCTGCGTGGGATACAAAAGGCCCAAAACCAGAACGGCGATTACAGGCCCAATAGAACTAAGCGCGACAAGGCCAAAGCTGTCGTCGCCCGCATGCCGGTCGCTTCGGATTGAAGAAACGCCGACGCCAAGCGCCATAATAAAAGGGACGGTCATCGGGCCCGTCGTCACGCCGCCCGCATCAAAGGCGATCGCCCAGAAATTCTTTGGTACAAAAAAAGCAAGGATAAATACAATTGCATAAAATCCGATCAGCAAATAGGAGAGGCGAATACCAATCAGAATCCGGAGCATGGCGATGACCAGGAAAACACCGACGCCGACGGCCACCGCGCCGATCAGCACAGCGTCCGGGATGCCCGGCACCTGGTTTGCCAGGATCTGGAGATCCGGCTCCGATATCGTTATGATAATTCCCAAAAGCAAGCTTACCAGAAGGATCAGCCAGAGCTTTTTAGATTTCGTTATGCTCGCGCCGACCTTGCTGCCGATCGGCGCCATGGCGGTATCGGCTCCCAGTGTAAACAGCGCCATTCCGACAATCAGCAGCGCAGCGCCAAGTACAAATGCAAGCAGCATACTGCTTGGAATCGGAGAGATCGTAAAACATAACAGCAAAACGATTGCGGTAATCGGGAGCACTGAGGACAGGGCCTCCAAAGCCTTTTCGCGAAGCTTTGATCTGTTATTCAGCATACGTCCACCTCCGATCATTCATATTCTATATATTATAATGAAATTTTTAAAACACCGCAAATAAATTTTATTCATTTTTTATTCAAAAATCATTGCTTGTTGTATTTAATTATTGTATAATCGAATTAATTATTACATGCGATCTCAACAGGAGGCAAGATTTATGAAAAAATTGTTATTGTGTCTTATAGCGCTTCTTGCGCTCTGCTTCTGCTTCGCGGCATGTTCAGAGAGCGAGGCTCCGGCAGCAGCGACGCCGACGGCTGCGGCCGGAGCTACCGCTGCTGCCACGGCGACGCCGGCTTCATCCGCAACAAAGGAGCCCGCGGAAAACGTATCCATCGCAGTCACCGTGGATGAGCTTCCTTATATTTACCTTGTTAACGTGCAATATCAAGACGAGCTCGCAACATGGGATAAAATCATTCCGACTTCCTCAGAAGGACTCGAGCTTGACTATCTGGCAATTGAGCTCCTGGTTCCAAACGATGGAAGCGAAGTGGAGCTGACTGCCGTTCTGCAGGAGGGCGCTCCGTACAAAGTAACCGGATGGAGCGGGGATGCAGCCGCAGAAGGAGAAACAATCAAATTTACGCCCTCCAAGGACGCCGTCAGCCTGAATATCAATATAGAACCACTGTACGGTGAAAATCTTGCGGTAGATTCCACTGTTACGTGTTCTGTCGGAACGGAAGAAAACCCGGCGTCAAGATGGGGCAACGCCTTTCTGACCGACGGCGACATCAACACGCGCTTTTCAACCACAACGCTTGCAAATGTCGACGAGGAAACGATGGAGCTGTCCGAACCGGTTACGATCGACATCGACATGGGAGAAGCCAAAAATTTCGATATCATTTCCCTGTTTCCCAGGACAGATACGCTCGATCTGGAAGACGGCGTACCAAATTATCCGTTTGCGTTTGAAATCCTCGTAAGCAGCGACGGAACAAATTACACTTCCGTTCAGAGCATTTCTCTGGAGGAAAACGTAAACGATATGGCGCAAAGCTATGATGTCGGCGCACAAACCGCGCAGTATCTCCGCCTGAGCGTCACAAAGGTCGGAAATATGGCTGCCGACGAGGGAACCGCGGCAGTGCCGTACCGCGTTCAGCTTGCGGAGCTGATGGTCTTCGATAAACCGTAAGAAAGCGATTCAATCAAAAGGAAACCCGCAGGCTCCAATCCTCTGGACGGCCTGCGGGTTTTTCTTTTCCTTTCTTTGCATCAAACAGACCAGAGTCCCAGCGCGGGATTTCCGATATAATAAATCTCTCCGGCATCCGTCTGGTTCATCCCCTCCGCAAGCTGTTCCGGCTGGAATCTCCGAACGGCTTCCTCATAAGGCAAATAGCGGAAGCCGACGCTTTCCACCTCTTCTGCTGACAAATGCTTTGTGCAGTAAGTAATGCGGAACCTTCCGTCTGAGGAGCCATGAATCAGGTGCGCTGCTGCGGAAAGATTCTCCCGCAGCTCGGGAGCCTCCTGTATTTTACGAAGAATATTCTCCCTGCCCGTATAACCGTATTTCCGGATCAGCGTATCGATTTCCGCATCCTCGCCAAACCGCTCGACGCCCGGGGCCAGTACATACAGCTCTCCTCCGTCCGCAATGGCCTTGCGCGTGCGGTAAATCGCCTTGTTGCCAAGCCAGGTGCTCTTAAATTCCTTTTCTTCAAGCATGACGACAACTGTACGCAGCGGCTTTTCCACATGTATGATATTGACCTTCGTGCTCAGCGCCACAGCGCTTTCAAAGATATGACGTTCCCGGCCGACAAATAATCCATGCATCCGCATTTTACCGGACGGATCAAGATCCGTGACCGTAAGGATATAAGAAAGCGGTACCTCTGAAAGGTATTTTTCCTCCGCATAATCGAATACCCGGCGGACCGGCGTATGATCCAGTCCCATAATACGCTCAAGCCCGTAAAATGCGCCGAGCATATGCGAGCCGTTTATCATGGAATTTCCGCCGCAGCCCACGAAAATATTTTTATTTCGGTTTGCCATCCCGACGACCTCGTGCGGCACAACCTGACCGACCGAAAGAATCAGATCATAGCTTCCGCTGACAAGCAGCCGATTGACCTCCACGTCGATGGGCTCGTTGACGATGCCATCCGAAATCTCGGATATGAACTCCGCCGGCACCGTGCCGATTTTAACGACATCCTCCCGCCAGTTATGAACCAGAAAGCGATCCTGCGGAATTCCTGCGTACAAATCAGAAATTTCCGCAGCCGTCATCGGCGCGTGCGTCCCCAGCGCCGGCAAAATATCAACCTCTGCCCCAGCCTCCGTATATTTCCGATATAAAATCTGCGTTACGATTCCTGCGCCCGAATAACAGCGCGTATAATCAGGCGGAATAATCAGAAGCCGTCTTACTTTCTTTCCGCGGAACGTATAATCCCCGATTGTTTTCTCCAGGATCCGTTCAAGCTTCTTTTCGTCCAGCGGACCGTAATAGGTTCCGGACTTCAGCCCCTCCTGCCAGTCCGTATGCCGGAATTCACCGCGCGGCGTATCCGTCCTTTCATAAGTATGCGCGCCGAAATAATCGCGCTGTGCCTGCAGCAGATTGGCAGGGAGGCGCTCGGCGCGATAACCGTCGAAGTAGCTCAGGGCTGCAAAAAACGCCGGCGTCGGAATTCCCGTTTCCGCGGCTTTTGCACAAATGAGCCTCCACCCTTTCTGCGCGGCGGACAGCCGGCTCGCGAAAAAGGAATCGAGCATAAGATTTTTCAGATTTGGATTCTGCTCGTACGCATCTTTGATTTTACCCAGGAAGCTGCTGCGGATGATGCAGCCGCCTCTCCAAAGCAAAGCAACGGAGCCCAAATCCAGATTCCAGCCGTGAACCTCGGAGGCTTTCGCCATAAGCGCGCAGCCCTGCGCATAGGATACGATTTTAGAAGCATAAAGTGCGTCGCGGAGCGCAGTGAGGAAAGACGCCTTCTCCGCCTCCCGCAGCGCCGCTCCGTCTTCAGGAGCCGTCCAGGGCAGAACGCGGGAGGCTGCGCTGCGTTCCTCCTTCAGCACGCTTAAATATCTGGAAAATACGGATTCTCCGATCAGCGTAAGCGGCACGCCCTCTTCGTACGCCGCCTGTGAAGACCACTGGCCCGTGCCCTTTTGCCCGGCAACATCCAAAATATGCTCAACGAGCGGGCGGCCGTCCTCATCCTTCTTCCGTAAAATATCTGCCGTAATCTCGATCAGATAGCTGTCGAGCTCGCCGGCGTTCCACTGGGAAAATACGTCCGCCATTTCGTCCGCCGTCATCTTCAGATATCTTCGCATCAGGTCATATGTTTCGCAGATCAGCTGCATGTCGCCGTATTCGATTCCATTATGCACCATTTTTACAAAATGGCCGGCGCCCCCCGTTCCGATCCATTCGCAGCACGGCGCCGTTCCGCCGCGTCCGTCGTCTGCAAAAGCGCAGATTTTACGGAAAAGGTCCCGAACGTACGGCCATGCAGCCTCCGAACCGCCGGGCATGATGCTCGGCCCGTGCAGCGCGCCCTCTTCTCCGCCGGAGATCCCTGTCCCGATATAGAAAAGGCCCTTGCTTTCCACGTATTTTGTTCTTCTCTCCGTGTCATTATAATGTGAATTTCCGCCGTCAATGATAATGTCGCCCGGGTCAAGAAGGGGCAGCAGCGTCTCGATCAGCGTGTCTACCGCCGTTCCGGCCTTCACCATCATCATAACCCTGCGCGGCTTTTTAAGCAGTGAAACAAGCTCGGCAGGAGAATAGGCGCCCAGGATGTTTTTCCCTGCCGCCCGTCCGCCGATAAAATTTCGGACCTTTTCCAAGGTCCGATTGTATACGGCTACGGTAAAGCCTTTGCTTTCCATATTCAGAACGAGGTTCTCGCCCATTACCGCCAGTCCGATTAATCCGATATCCGCCTGCATCTTTCCAAGTCCTCCCATTTGATTCTTCTGTTGCCCCTTATATTTTCTCTCCGCAGTTTCGTCTGTAGATCAGATTCATGATTCGCTGCGCGGGATTTACAAGAACGCCAAGCGATTCGTCATAATTCAGCGCGTCAATGAGCTTTGCGATATATTTCGACATATCCACCTCAACGAACCAGGGCGCTTCGGAAAGCTCCGGCCGCCGGTATGTAAGATTCGTGGCAAAAATTTTATCGATAATTCCCTCCTCGTAGCACTTCTGAAATTCCCCGATGCCGTCAGTAAACAGCGCGTAGGTTACGGCGGCAAAAATTCTGCGTGCTTTCCGACGCTTCAGCTCCGTGGCGATATCGAGCAGAGAGTCCCCCGACGACAGCATGTCGTCAAGCACCAGGATGTCCTTGCCCTCCACATCGTCTCCAATAAATTCATGCGCAACAATCGGGTTCCGGCCGTTCACAATCGTGCTGTAATCACGCCGTTTAATGAAGATTCCAAGATCGATTCCAAAAAGGGTAGAGTAATACAGGTTTCTGTGGATGCCGCCCTCGTCCGGGCTTACCATCATCATGTGCTCCTTGTCAATTTCCAAATCCGGGATCGCATGGAGCATCGCTTTGATGAATTGATAGTAGGCATGTACATCTTCAAAGCCGATCTGCGGGATGGCGTTCGCAACGCGCGCATCGTGCGCGTCAAAGGTTATGATATTCTGCACGCCCAGCGCCGCAAGCTCATGAAGCGCAGCCGCGCAGTCCAGAGATTCTCGAACCGAACGCTTATGCTGCCTGCCGCCATACAAAAACGGCATGATAACGTTAATGCGCTTTGCCTTTCCTGCAATGGCTGAAATGACCCTCTTGAGGTCGGCATAATGATCATCCGGAGACATATGATTTTCCACGCCCATAAAGTTGTATTTACAGCTGTAATTTCCGATATCCACCAAAATATATAAGTCTTTTCCGCGAACCGATTCATCGATAATCGCCTTTGCCTCGCCGTTGCTGAACCGCGGGCATCTCGATTTGATCAAAAAAGAAACAGGCGCCTCCGCTCCCCGCATTTCCTTCTGGCGCTCTGAAATCAGCCACCTGTCGACATGCTCACCCAGTTCTTTGCAGCTGTCCATGGCAATGATTCCAAGTGACCCGACCGGGAATGAAAGCGTGGAAAACGGTGCTCTTTCCGGACTCATAATATAGTTTACCTCCGATATGATGTATTTTTGTCGCTTTTAGTTTATCACATCAAGCCAGTTTCGTAAACCCTGCCGGGGGCAATATTTCACCTGGCAGCGGCGCCCCGTGAAAAGCGGGTACGGGTTCCTGCTTTCGGAAGAGCCGGAGGAGCGCATCGCGCGTTTCCTGTGCAATTTTAACGTCCTCCGCACTGATGAAGCCACGTAAAAGGGCCTCCTGCAGCTCGTCTTCGTCGAGCACCCGGCAGGTTCCGTCCGGCTCTATGACGACGTCTATCAGGAGGTCCGTAAACACATATTTATTTTTATCTTTCTCGTATTCCGTTTTAATGACATCACAGTACCAGTATTTGAATTTCCCGGTCCGGTCGAAAACCGCGCTGATCTTATAATGTCTCAATATCCATATGTAGGAAAATCCCCATCCGATATCGTTCCGTGCCCTGATCGGAAGCCAGCGCGTCACGATCAGGGCTCCGTCGTCATACAGCACCTCGTCGCCAGATATGTCGACTTCCTCCTCGGGAATAAACCGCTTCCTGATAAACGTATAATCCATATCGCGTCACCTGACATTTTCTATATTGAAGATAATATATTACATCTATATGAATTTGTCAAATGAAACGCTGGCGCGCACGGACGTTTATAAGGAAGAGGAATCCAGCTGGGCAAAGTCGCCGAAAAACCCGCGGAGCACATCCGTAATGACTTTTGTTCCGCCCGGCGTATTGGATTCTACGTTGAGCGGCATCAGCGGATCATGCAGAGAAAGGCGCAGCAGGAACCAGCCATCTCCATGGTCTTTGTCGCAGGTCACGCGAATTCCTTCATAGTTATTCGGCTCTACACTCCACCCCTTCTGCTTCTGCGAAAACGTTTCGAGCTTTTCAATTACGCTGTTTCCGTACGTCTTAAAATCTGAGCAGGAAATCGCCATCCGGAATTCTTTGGCCTCCGCCGGCTCCTCCAGCTTTTCGATCAGGGAATCAATCGTTTTTCCCTCCTTCTTGAGCTGTGCCATTTTAATCAGAATTTTAGCAATCAGATACGCGCCGTCATCCAGGAAATAGTTTTCCTTCAGCGCACCGTGCCCAGACGTTTCCATAGCAACGGGAGTAAAAATTCCTTCTCTGTTCAGCCGGATGGCTTCATTAATTACATTTTTATAGCCTCTTTTAAAACGGTGATGTACGCCGCCAAGCTCGGATTCTATAAACTTTTTAAGTCCGCTGGACGTAATGGAATCCGTAACGATGGTGGCTCCCGGATGTTCCTCAAGCGCGATGGCGGCGATCAGGGCAATGATTCTGTTGCGGTTGATTTCCCTGCCGAATCTGTCGACCGCGCCCGCCCGATCGACATCCGTATCAAATATAATGCCCAGATCCGCATGAAACGCAAGCACTGCTTTCTGAATGGAGGCCATGGCCGTTTTATCCTCGGGATTGGGTATATGGTTCGGAAAACTGCCGTCCGGATTCAGGAATTGGCTGCCCTCTGTACAGGCTCCGAGCGGCTTCAGCACCTGATCCGCATAAAAGCCGCCCGCGCCGTTGCCTGCGTCTACAAGGATCCGAAAGCCCTCCAGAGGGCGCTCCTCCCCTGTTTTATTCCGGATTTTCCGTACAAGGTCCGCTGCATAGACCTGTATAAAGTCCAGCGATTTAATCGCTCCGGGCTTTCCTGCCTTTGTATAGATTTTTTCTTGCGCAAGCTCCAAGATCGCCGTAATATCGCTCTTTTCCAGGCCGCCGTCCTTCGTGAAAAATTTAAGGCCGTTGCGGTTGAACGGCAGATGGCTCGCCGTCAGCATCACGGAGCCATCGTACCGATAGCCTTCCATCACGGTTGTCATAAACATCGCCGGCGTAGAGCACAGACCGCAGTCCACCACGGTAATGCCCAGCATGGAAAGGCCCTGGGTTACGGCGCCGTTCAGTTCTCCGGCGGACAGCCGGGAATCGTTTCCCACAGCAACGGTGAGCTCTGAAAGAAGCTTTCCCGTCCGTTCGGAAAGCCATGCGCCAAACGAACAGGCGATTTGCTTTGCGATTTCAGGCGTAAGATTTACGGGCTGTCCCTCGACGCCTTCCATGGCGACGCCTCTGATATCGCTTCCATTTTGCAGCTTTTTCCACGTTTCATTTAACATAATGTCGATCTCCTATCTGATTATTCTTCAATTGCCGCTTTTTTCGTATTGATTTCGCGAATTCTTGCAATGTCAATTTTCGGTTGTCTTTCATATGTATATAACCCGTTTTGTTCCTGCTCTACGTCATACAGCTGCGTATAGCACATTCCGCAGATTTCCGGATTCTTCATCAGCGCGTTTGTAAGGCCCTCATACCGCTTGCAGAAATCCTCGCAGTCCTTTGCTGCGCTTCCGTAGCTCCAGGAGCCGCCTTTCAGGGAAAGCCCAGTGCCTCCGTATTCACTGAGAAATACCGGTTTCTTTCCGTCATACCTTTGCCGGTCGGCATAATGCGGATCTTCAAAGGTTCCGGATGTTCGAAGGGCATCGTAACGCGCTGCAAACGTTTCCGGATTTTGATCATAATCATGCACATCATAGAGATCCGTTTCGACATGGGAAACGCCGCTCGTATCGATGCAGGGCCGCGTCGGATCGATTTCCTTCGTCAGCCGGTAAACCATTCTGAGCAGGTCGTCCTGCTGCCTCGAAACGGGCGTTCCGCAATCCCAGGTCTCATTAAACGGGCACCATCCGATAATCGCGGGATGATTAAAATCCCGTTTCAAAATTTCCGTCCATTCCGGTAAAATAGAATAAACAGCATCCTTTTTGGAATGATCGAGCCCCCAGTTCGGGTACTCGCCCCATACCAGATAACCCATCTGGTCGCAGTAATACAGGAAGCGCGGTTCGAAAACCTTTTCATGAAGTCTTGCTCCGTTAAAACCGGCCTGCATGGAAAGCTCGATGTCCCGCTTCAGCGCCGCATCGTCCGGCGCCGTGTAGATACCGTCGGGATAAAAGCCCTGATCCAATACAAGCCTTTGAAAAACAGATTTTCCGTTGAGCAGAAGCTTCCGTCCGCTCAGCGCAATCTCGCGCAGTCCGAAATAGCTCTGCACCTCATCGCGTCCGAAGCGCATTGTGATGTCATATAAACGGCCGCAGCCCGGTTCCCACAAATGGATTTCTTGTAATGGAACAGGAAAGATCCGGAAGCCCCCGCAGGACGGGCAGACGACCTCTCCCACAGGCTTTCCCTGGTAAGAAATTTCCGCTGTAAAATCCTCAGTCCCGTTAAACTGCACGGCAAGCGATACCGTTCCCGTTCGGATATCGGGATAAAACCGGAAGCTCCGGATCTGTGCTTCCGGCGCAAATTCCAGCCATACAGTCTGCCAGATCCCCGTCGTTCTCGTGTAAAAGCATCCGAACGACGCATACTCGTGCGACTGCTTCCCGCTCGGAATCATCGGATCCCGCGTATCATCCTCGGCATATATGGCAATCGTATTCTCTCCAGTCCGAATCATGTCCGTAATATCAAACGAAAAGGAGGAATAGCCGCCTCTATGGCGTCCTGCCGATACGCCGTTGATCCATACCTCCGTAAAATAATCGCACGCGCCGATCTGCAGCCTCACACGAGTTCCCTTCGTCTGCTCCTCTGTAAGGCGAAAGCGCCTCTTATACCATACTGCCGGAATAAAATCCTTATATTCGATTCCAGACAGCCGGCTCTCCGGGCAAAACGGGACGCAGATCGTTTCGGCCAGCTCATGATCCTCCTCCATATAGCCCTTTGCCTTTCCGCTTCTTCCCATATCCTTCTCGAACTGCCACGTTCCGTTTAAATTCAGCCACTGCTTCCGCATAAACTGCGGATTCGGATGCTCCGGTCTGAAAATCGCACTCATATTTGTACTCACTTCTTTCTGTCAAAAAGTAATATGATTGTATCAGTATATCATGCTTTTTCAAAAATTTCATCCGATTAATTATAAAAAATCCCGGCCGCTCGCAGCCGGGATTCCAATTTCATGATAATTGTTATACCGTAACCTTCTTACGGATCAGTACCGTCAGAGCAATTCCTGCTGCCGCAACGGCAAAGATCACATGGGCATCGCCCGTCTCCGGAGGCGTCTCGTCCGAAGGATCCGAAGGCGTGGTCGGATCTGAAGGATCCGTAGGTTCCGTCGAACCGCCTTCCTTTTCATGGAATGTAATGCTGGTAATCGCAATACCGTCGCCTCTTCCGTACGGTTCGTCAATTCCCAGATCCCGTGCCGGCAGCTGAGAAAGGAAGACTTCCCCGTTATAATCCGTATTGAACTCAAAGGTCAGCGTATTGCTTCCTGCCGCCCAGTTTCCGGTCGCTTCTTCCAGCTCGCCCTGGCCGATAATATCGACGCCGTCAACCAGCGTGTAGACCTCATCGCCATCCTTCAGCTCCGCGATCGGGCCCTCGTACGACGACAGCGCCACATAGGACCTCGTACCGTCGCTGCTTTCAAATACTGCGCTTGCATCCGCACCGTACTCAATGGTAACGGAGCCGTACTGACTGAGATCGATCTCGCCCAGGCTGACATAGTTTTCCGGTCCGCCGAACTGGATGATCGTATCCGTGTATCCGGCAAGTGAAAACACATGAATCGTCGTCTGCGATCCCTTTTTTGCCTGATCCAGCGTAGAAAAATCAATTTCCAGATCGCCGGCGGCGGCAGCCGGCAGAAGAAAGGCCGACAGCGCCAGAACACAGGAAATCAGCAAAGCAAAAAATTTTTTCATTTCTTTAACCTCCCAAACAAAATATTTGTATAATAGAACTTATACCTAAGGCATCTAATTTTAATCTGTAAGAAATAATTTGTCAATATTTTTCGAAGCGCCTTTTCCGGCTTCGCACCGGAAAAGAAAAAGCTTATACGGCGAGCCTCTTCTTCAGAAGTATTGTAAGAACCAGCGCCGCGGCGGCAACTGCAACGATAACGCTTATGTCGCCCGTCTGCGGAGGCGTGGGTTCATCCTTGCCTTCGTCTTCTCCGCCCTGCTGATCATCATTATCGTCCGCTCCCGGGAATGTAGCTCCGCCGTCCTCCTCAGCATAGGCCTGCGCGTCCTCCTCGCTTTCAAACATCGCGATATAAGCCAAGTCAACCGAATACGCCGGATCCTCTGCCGTATAGTTATTTGCAAAGTCAAAGCGGAACCAGTTAATCATCAGGGCGTCCGTCCACGGCCCGGAGCCGGCATCGGTGTCCGTCGTAAGATCCGTGATTGCAAAATGCCATTCGCCGTCGCCCGTGTAAGGAAAGCTCTTGAAGCCATGCGCCGCTCCGTTGTGCCAAGCAAACTGTGCGTTTACGGACTCCGGCGCCGTGGTTCTGTATTTAACGAGCGCAACAGTCGCAATCGTATCAATCTGATCCAGACCGCCCCCGCTCAGACTGCCTGAGGCAGAGCCTGGATAAAAGTATCCCTCTACCGTACCTTCTTCCGATGTAAACGTGGTATAGGACCCGTCCTCCGCGTCCTCCGCCGTTCCCTGTCCGGGATCGGTGACGTATCCGTCCTCGGCCGGATACCAGATCCAGATCGGTTCCTCCGCGGCAAAAACGCTGCCCATGGAAAGTATGGAAATCAGCAGCGCCGCAGCCGCTGCAAAAGCTATACATTTCTTTTTCATAAGGACTCCTCCAAAACGTATTTTTCTGTATTATACAACCCAGAAAACGTTTTGTCAATAAAATTCACAGTACGGCTATATTTTACAATTTTTCAAATTCTTCCACATTTAAAACAAAAAATGTGGCGCCTCCCACGACGACCTCATCTCCCAGTCCGTCGCGGTCAAGACCCTTTCCGAAAGAATTGGAGGATCTGTTGAGCTGTTTTCGCGTTGAACAATATTTTTTCAAAATTTCTTTAATCCGGCCCGTTTTATCGTCCTGCGTTCCGATCAGGAGCGTCGCGTTTCCTACCATCAGAAATCCGCCTGTCGTCGAAAGCTTTGTTACAAAGAAGCCCTCCTGCGTAAGCGCGGACGCGACGACAGCGCTGTCGTCGTTGTTTACGATTGCCAAAACAAGTTTCATAAAAAATCCTCCTCTTTTATTTTGCTTACAGCTCGGCGTTCAGAAGCGCCTGGCTGTGTTTATCAAGCTCCCTGCTGTCCGTGATTTCATACCGGTTGTCGTTGGAATCCCGTACCAGTACTCTTCCATCATAGAGCATTTTGATATCGCTGTGCCTGTTGCGAATCTCAAAGGAGCACGGCCCGCGATCCGTTTCGACCGTCCATTTCAGGATACCATATTTATCGGTCGAGTCAATCAGGCGTTTGATTTTGGGGATCATATAATATTCCCGCAGGCAGGCTTCAATTATTTTTTTCGACTCCGGCATCAGCGTATCAATATTACGGATGATCGCGATTTCTTTCCCGTCCGGATCCAAAAGCGTGATATACCGCGTCAGACCGCTGATGGGGAACAGCCTTCTCGGCTCCAGGCTTTCAAATCTTCTTCCGTCGTAAAATTCCACGTCAACCAGGCACATGTCTCTTTTGGTAAAACGCACTTCATCACCGTTTATATATAATCTTGCCATTCCATTCCACCCGCCTTTATTCAAAATGCTCCTGCTCTTTAGACTGCCTGATCTTCTCAGACATCGACTGGATCTCAACGAGCTTGTAATATTTGCCCTTCAGCGCCATCAATTCCTCATGGGAGCCGTTCTCTATGATTTTTCCCTGATCGACCACAATGATTTTATTTGCTTTGCGAAGCGTCGAAAGCCGGTGTGCGATCATCAAGGTCGTTCTGCCCTTAATCAGACGTTCGATGGCCTCCTGGATAAGATTTTCCGTTTCCGAATCCACAGACGCCGTAGCCTCGTCGAAAATCAGAAGGCTTGGATTTTTCAGGACGGCCCGCGCGATGGAAATCCGCTGGCGTTCTCCGCCGGATAAGCCGATGCCGCGTTCTCCAAGCATGGAATCGTAGCCGTCGGGCTGTCTTGCAATAAATTCATGCGCATTTGCAATATCCGCAGCATGGATGACCTCTTCTACATGCGCATCCGGTTTTCCGTAAGCAATATTGTTGAAAATCGTATCGCTGAACATCATCGGCTCCTGCTGCACGTAGCCGATTTTGGATCGGTAGTATTCCAGGCTGAGCTCCTTGATATTATGCCCGTCTACAAAAATTTCACCCTCATAATGGTCATAGAAGCGCATCAGAATGTTAATCAGCGTGGATTTTCCGGAGCCGGTCGTTCCGACAATGCCGACGATGTCTCCCGGCTCAATCGTCAGATTGATGTCGGAAAGGACCTTCTTCGTCCGGTCGAAAGAAAAGTTGACGTTCCGAAATTCAATTTTTCCCCGGATCGGAGGACAGTTTTCTTTATTGAAATCGGGCTCCGGTTCTGCGTCGAGAATGTCAAAAATCCGTTCGGCTGCAGAAAGCGCCTGATTATACGCGTCGCTCAGATTGGCAAAAAAGTTGACCGGACCGTAAAACGTCCCCGCATACGACAAAAAGGAAACGAGAAGACCTGCCGTCAGCGCGCTGTCCGCGCCTTTGATGACCCACTGTCCGCCGACTGCCCACAGCAGAAGCGTGCCGCAGGAAATGAAAAAGGACACGGTCTGGGGGAAAATCGTTACGATTTTAGACGCCTGGATATCGACACGCAGCCATTCATTATTATATTTCTCAAACTTTTTTACAGTCCGCTTTTCACCTGCAAAGGATTTTACCACCTTGATGCAGGGGATTGTATCCGTCAGTACGGAGGAAACCGCCGCCCAGCGCCGCCAGATTTTGAGATAGAAAGGGAAAATCTTTCTGCTGAAAATCCGCGCGCCGAGCACTACGATCGGGACGGGGATCAGAGCCAGCAGCGTCAGCTTCCAATCCATGACAAACATGAGAACAATGATGCCGATCATCAGCACGAACTGCGCAATGGCTTCCTGTGTAATTCTCAGCATAAAGGACTGCAGCGTTGCAGTATCTCCGGAGATTCTGTTAATAACGGAACCCGTCGACGTTTTATCATAAAATTTCATGGGAAGGTACTGCGCTTTTTCATATACGTCATTCCGGATGTCCGCCACGATCTTATCGCCGCTGACGCGCAGAAGATAGTTCCTGAGGATGCCGATTACCAGGAAAATCAGGTAGCTGACAAGCAGAACAACCGAGATAATCACAAGCATATGAGTATCCTTCTGCGGCAGAACCTCGTCTACGAGCATTTTCGTCAGATACGGCGGGAGCAGCAGGGCGCCCGTCGTAAAGAAGGATAAAAACAGGCACAGTACCAGAACCTTGATCTGCGGCTTGAGGTATTTATAGAGCTTTCCCGCCATTTTCTTTTTGGATTGGCAATGAATGCACTCCGCCCCGGCGCGCAGAAGCGTCCTGCCGCAGCGGGGGCAGACGTTCATCATCTTTTCGTAGGTCGCTGCGACGACATCCAGCTCCTCGGCCAGGTCTGCTCCGTCGTGCATATGCTCTACAAACACCGCCGCGGTGTCGCAGAGCGCCGCCACGGAATATGTAAAACGGAATACGGAAAGCGCTTTTCCTTTTACCGTATATTTCAAAACGGCGTTGCCGTACATCCTTTTCACCGCGGCCTTTTCGACATCGGCGTGCGGATATACGGCGGCGCCGCCTTCCAGTGAAGAATCTATGACGATCGTGCGGTTCTTCGTTATGGCGAGCATCGTCTCACAATAACTGCAGTTCAGGGACAGATCTCCGATCACCGCAAACAATATCGGTTCTTCTTCCGTTTCGAAGCGTTTCAGCTCGTTTGCCAGTCGTTCCGATACGTTTTTATTCTTCAGCATTTCCATATGTTGATCCATACGAATCACCCCTTACCGGAGGTTCTTGTTTTTAGCAGTTATATTCTAGTGGCTGAAAACGGAATGTCAACCCTTTTTAAAAATTTTTCCGAAAAATTTTTATCGGACCATTTTTTTGAATTTCTGCATAAAATAGAGCCCGATTTCGTATAGATATCGCTCTGCTGCGGGAAGAAGCCCGGCCGGCACGCGCTCGGAATTTGTCGCTTCGAAGCTAAGGGCGCCTGGATAATCGATGTGCTTCAGGGCGCGCAGAAAGGCGTCCCAGTCTACTGTCCCAAGGTACGGCGCAAGGTGCTGATCGGCCGTGCCGCCGTTATCATGGATATGCAATACCTGGAGCCGCGGGCCCAGCCGCTCTGCCATTTCACCGCAGGCAATCCCGCTCATATTTGCATGGCCGGTATCCATGCACGCGCAGAAATACGCGTCCCGCATCATATCGATATAATCCGAGAGCGCTTCCGCTGTATCGCATGGCACGCCGCGCCCGGGCATGTTTTCCAGAGCAAGCTTCACCTCATGCTTATGAGCCGCCTCCAGAAAGCGGCTGAAATATTCATAATTGACCTTTCTCGTCCGTTCCGGATCGGGATCCGGAGTCCAGCCGGCCGGCATGGCGGGATGAATCACCAGATATGGGCTCCCGACAACCGACGCGGCGAACACAGCGCGCCGGATGGCGCGCAGCATATATTCCTGTTCCTCGCGGTCCTCCGTCCAGGTCGGAAAAGGGGCGTGCGCCTGGCAGGCCTTTATTCCGGCCCGTTCCATGGCTTCCCGCTCCTGTTCGAAAAAAGCGTGAAATTCCGTTTCAGAGGCCGCATAGAGCCCGCCAAACGCCCGATAGTCGGAACACGGCCGCTCGTAATCCACGAATGCAAAGCCCGCGGCAGCCAGCAGGCGCATTGCCTCCGAGGTCGGAAGACGGCGGCAAGCGCATTCGGTGCACGTACTGATTTTCACGGCAAAAGCACTCCTTTCATTTCACATGATATAAGTAGATTTCCATCAGCTGAATCCGGTACGGGTCGGCTACGCCCTCGTCCGCGGCAAACGTGCCCGTCCCGGTAAAATCGATTCTGACATAAGCCGCGCGCTGCGGTCCGAGCTCGTATCCCTGCGTCACTCCCATGGGATTTTCCGAATCTTCAATCGTAACAACCTCTGTAAAATTTCTGCCGTCATCGCTGACGGATACGGTAAATTCCGTCGGATAGTTCGGGGAGCCTCCGTTCGCGTCAGAAACCTCCGTCCGCGGTGCAAGCGCAATATGGCTGAACGCTTTTTCCTCTCCGAAATCGAGCGTTACGGATACGGGGCTGATTCTTCCGTCTGAATCAGGCTGAAGCACGTTGGTGGTATATCCCTTTTTCAGCGAGCCGTCCGTCAGGCCGGAAACGCTCCAATCATTATTTTCCAGCGAATTCTCAGCAAAAACGGCCGCGCCGAGCGCTACGTTTTCGGCATCGAGCTTCTTTGTCTCAATCCGGATTTCCAGATCACGGTCGGCCGTTACCGTAATTTGATTGTCCAAAGAAGAGACGTCTCCCTGATAAGAAGCAAAGCGGTGCAGGAAGCCGTCTCGCGCGGTAAAGGTAACCGTTTCGCCGTCTTTTACGAAAACTTTGTTCGTTCCCTGCGCAAGAGCGATTTCCGTGCCGCCGTCCGTCAAAATCGCGACGTCGCATTCCGCCTCCGCGGAAAACGTGACGGTGCGGAGCACGTTCTGCTTTTCGGAAAATTCCGCGCGCAGCGTCATATCGCACTGCGGGCGGACGGAAAGCACGGCCTCCCGCGTACCGGCAGCGCCGCTCCAGCCGCAGAAATACGCGCCGTCTCCGGCCGCGGCTTCCAGCGTAAATTCTTCACCGTTCTGCACGGTTTTTTCATGGCTTCCGCTTTCCAGCCGCTCTCCGTTCCAAAAGACGGCACCGTTTGCGCCGACCTCAAGGCGGACTGTATACGCAGAACGCTCCTGCGCATCCGCGAGCGCGGCGGAAAATGCGTGCGCCGCATCCGCAGCCCTGTTTTTTAAGACATAATACAGGTACTGATCGTCGCTGCCGGAAAAGGAAAGTGTTTCCGACATCTGTTCCGGCACGCAGTCCGCTCCGTTCTCATAAATAACGGCGTCATGATATTTGATCTGCAGATTCGAACCGGCCGGGCCGAGCCGGGGAATTCCGACGATTGCTTCGGTGTTCGCAGGAGCCTTCAGAGAAAGAGAGAACTCTTTGCCGGGCTCCGAAGAAATATTGACCGTGATGTACCCCCTGACGGACGGAACCGTGCATTCCAGAGAAGTCAGATCTCCCAGCATCGGTTTTACGGAAAATTTTGTATACCCCGCCTCTGCCGGTTCGATCCCGGCCATATACTGGCTCATTGTAAGCAGCGGGCCGCCGCTCCACGCGTGGTTCAGCGTTCCGCCGTGGTCCCAGAACTCCCAGAGCGTTGAGTAATCGTATTCGACCATCTCTTTATAACGCGTTCTGATGCGCTGCTGCGCGTCTTCCATATACCCCATCTCGCAAAGCGCGTCAAGCACATAGCGTTCCATATAAGGACTTGCGTGCATTACCGTGGTAAGATTGCCGCGGATTCCCTCATATTTATCAGGATCTGCAAGCCCGGCAAGCACGGCGACCGCATTGGAACGATCGTCCGGGAGGCGGACGGACGCGGATTTATAGCCCTCCTCCGTCCAGAACGTCTGATAGGCGGCGTATACCGTTTCCGCCTTTTGCTCCAGCTCCGCAATATCCCCCTCGTTTCCCGTAAGCCGGGCCATGTCGATTACGCATTGCAGCGCTTTATAATACCATGCGTTTTCCAATGTCGGCATATCGAAGTCGGAGCCCCAGTCCGCCCAATCCCAGGAGCCGCCGCGGTGGACGACCAATCCGTCGGAGCCAAGAGTCCAAAGCCCGACATAATCCTTTGCATACGGGTAGACTTCTTTTATAAATTCGGCGTCGCCGGTATACATGTAATAGGTCCAGAAGCCGCAGACGCCCGCAAGCTGCTGCATCGGCAATTCAAAATAGTCGTTGCGGATGGGCACTACGGTCTGCAGGACCTTTGTGCCCGGATCGGTATAGGCCAGCATCGTCGCCACGCCCTTTTGATACAAAAGATAGGAATTGGTATCGAGCGCATACATGCTCATCGCCATCTCGTTCGTCACGTCTCCCCACCACTGCGCACGTTCCCGATCGGGGCAATCCATAAAATTATCGCGCATGGTAATGTAAAGGGTACGCAGCGATTTCATCCATAATGTATTCAGGAACGCGTCGCTGCAGGTAAAGCTGCCGCTGAATTCTGTGTTGTAACCCGATTCCCGGTATTTCAGTGAAATAATTTTTACTCCTTTTGGAATTCTATACGTAATTCTCTCTCCGTTCATCCACCCGGGGGATTCGAAGCTCTGCCGTCCTTCTTTCGTTATATATGTCGCAAAAACAGAGCCCTGCGCGGTATTTTCCGTGGTAATTACGATTTCCTTGCCTGCCTCGCTCTCTACCTCCAGATACGGCGTGAGCTGCGCGTTGTACGGAACCTCCATTGTGAGCTCCTGGCCCCGTGTCAGCGTATCATTTTCATATTCGGAGGAATTTTTATAATCTTTCAGACCGAAGTCCTTCCAGAGCGGGATCGGTCTTTCGTATAACGCGTTCCAGGGCGCGCAGCCGCCCGTTCCCATCTCCTTTGCCGCCTCCCAGCCGCTGTCGTCATATCCGGGCTGCTCCCATCCGGTAAGCTCCCGCCGCGCGTCGTAATAAATATTTGCCTCGGGCAGCCTATAGTTCGGCTGCCTGGCGCCGGGATCCTGCAGAAACGCCGTGTTTCTTGCTGCAAGCCAGGACGCGTCGCTGATCAGCTTTTCGCCGCCAAGCTCCGCTTCAAACAAAAAACCACCCTTTCCGCTGTTTGTGGACGAGTAGCTTGCGCCGTCGCGCCAGAACCAGACAAGCGCTGCGATCGTATTCTCTCCTTCCCTCAGATATTGCCCGATCTCAACGGTGTCATAATATCCGTCCTCCGGCGTAGGGCCTCTTTTCAGCCCTCCCTCGCGCACCGCCATTTCTCCATTAATATACAGCCAGTATTTTGATTCCGCCGCAATGCAGGCCACCGCATCACGGGCCTCGTTTATATCGGAAACCTCGAAGCTTTTGCGAAAGCTTACCCAGGTGTCGGGCTCTGTTTCTCCGCTCTGCGTCCAAATCCAGTTCGCCGTCCAGTCTTCTTTTATCATCGCTGTAATCCTCCTGTACGGAAGGAGCTCTTCCGGTAAAATAATTTTCGTGTCGTCTCCCTTCTCATTCTTCCGTGTGCATCCCGCACACAGGAAAACGGCGCACGCCGCTCCCGCAAGACAGCAGGCCGTCAGGCGTCTGAGCCAGGTCCCGGTTTTCTTCATTAAAAGCACCCCCACGGTTAGAATTTTGTCTTTCCTGTCCGGCGGAACGCCTTGCCGGCGTTTTAACATTTATACATATTCTATTCAAGATTCGTTTTATTATATCACATTTTATCTCGAGATGCAAACGGCAAAGTATGTTATCCTTAACAAAGCAAAGCAAACAGATCAGGGAGGTATCTGTATGGGAGGACTGCCTGTTTTCGATAATCACGACGACCGGATTCAATATTTCAATCTGCTTTTGGAACGAAATACGGAAAGGATCCCGCATTACGATCTGCCGGAAGGGTACCATTTTGAATTTTACAAAGACGGCGACCGTGACGCATGGATTGAGATTGAAAAGAGTGCGAAAGAATTTGTAAGCTTTGAGCAGGGGCTGGCGGCTTGGGATAAGTATTACCTCAGCCGTGAGCACGAGCTGCCGGGGCGCATGATTTTCGCCGTGAACGAGATTGGAGAAAAGGCTGCAACGGCAACGGCATTTTACGATATCGACTCTGGAGACGACCACGCTACCGGCTGGCTGCACTGGGTTTCAGTAAAACGCAGCCAGCAAGGCCGCGGACTTTCGAAACCGTTAATCTCCCGTACGCTGGAACGCCTGAAGGAGCTGGGGTATACCCGCATAAAAATTCCTACGCAGACGACGTCCTGGCTCGCATGCAAAATCTATCTGGATTTCGGTTTTCTGCCCGAGCCGCAAAACGCCCTGCAGAGCCTCGGCGGATGGCGTATTATAAAACGCCTCACCGATCACCCCTCGCTTAGCCGGTTCCGCGCTGCGGAAGATTGGGAAGTATTAAATCGGCAGGGCGGAAACGGTTGACAGCCTCCGAATAAAAAGATATAATTTCTGCGCAGAGTTAGTTTAATATAACCGACACAGAAAAGGATCACGGGAGGCCGACAGTATGCAGGAAGAAAAAAAAAACAGACAGACCGAAATACCGTCAGAGACCGGCGAGCTTTTGAGCCTCTGCCGGATTGCAGCATCTCCAAAGAACGGATGCTGCGGGAAGCCGGCTGGACACAAATGCTGCGGCAGGCATCGGCACATGCGCCAAGAGAAAGCGCAGGAAAATACGGAACAAGCCTAAACCGGAAAGACGCGCCGTTTTACGCTTGGAGCTGCATTCTTCGCTTCAGAATAAATATTAACCAGTCCTTTGCGTTTTCGACATATTTTTCTTATGCCCAAACGATATATTTACTCTGAAAGAATCAGATCGTTTATATTTATATAAGAAACTATATTTGGAGGAGCGGCCATGCAAAATGTAAGAATTTATGACATGCCGGACTGTAAAATGGTATCTTCCGGAAGCGGGATGTTCGGAGAAGAAAATCTTTCGATTTTTGAAAAATGGATGTCTTCGCAGAAACGCGGTCTCTTTCCAAAGGATTTTCTGTTTTGGGACGGAAGCGGGTACCAATGGCTATATTTGTATGAGGACGGAATGAGCGTGCCGAAGGAGCTTGAGCTCATCGACTTTCAGGGCGGTTTCTATGCGGTTGCTACCGACATCGATCAAAAAACAGACATGGAGCTCATGAAAAAAGAAGTCGACGCCTTTTTATCGCAGATCGGATTCGAGCGCGATCCTTCCCGTCCGGATCTGGGGAATATCATCACCTCTCCGAATGCAAAAAAAATAATGGGGTATGAACAAATGGACTACTATACCCCAATCAAAGCCAGGGAGTAAAGCCGCAGATCAATCGGCAAGGGAAAAGAAACGCGAGGCCTTTTCCGCATCAGGCTTCAGCGGGCATTCCCTCTATAATATTTGTTTTAAATCCGCGCAGAAAAAGGATAAATGCTTATGAAAACTGTGCCAGCTCAGGGAATCGGAATTGCCGACTGCGTAATAATAACGGGAATTTTTAAAATTTGTATCTAATAAATAATACGCGTCTCCCATGACCTGCCTGATTTTCGTGTCAAATAGGATATCCAGTTCTCTTGCATACGCTTCCCAGTCCGTCCGGAGATGATCGGAATACAGCGTTTCGATCCGGGCAAGATAGATTCCCGGCACCATTATAAGGAGTTCCGTATCGTCCCGGACTTCAGCGGAAGCTTGTACGGTATAGACGTCAGAATTGTAATCGTAATATTTCGTGCCCAGGAAATCGTCTTCAATCTTACCTGCAGCCTTCCCCGGCCCGATCACGGTGCGGAAGTCAAATTCCTTTACTTCAGCCGAAACCGATCCGATATAATAGGGAATATCATCCGCCATTTTTCCGGATTCCGGATCGACGGTCAGAGGCACATAAACCTGGCCGTTTATTTTATAGATCGTTTTGGGCATAATGTCATAGTATAAATACGGCCCGAGCAGCGCCTCTCTGGAGGTTCCGTAGAAAATTCCGATGCACACGACAGCAACAATCAGGGCGGCGGCCAGAGCACTGATAAAAATCAATACTTTTTTATGCTTCGGCATGCAAGATCACCTCTTTTAATTAAAGGATAAAAAAATTCCGTAAATACCTTTGAACTATGGTTTATATTATATCATGCGCCTATTATTTTGTAAAGCTTGTTTTGTGTTCCGGCTTTATGTATTTTGTAGGATTACAATACATGTGTTACAGTTGAACCTAGAAAAAAATAGCGAAG
>UQSG01000021.1 GCA_900543695.1 uncultured Clostridium sp.
AATTGATTATATCTTATTAGCCACTTCCGTTACAACTTTATTATAGCACTTCAGATGACGCTGAACTGCTGGGAGTCAGGGAAGACCTTATGAAAACTGAGGTCAGTAGAATCGGTCTGTTTGAGTATTTGGACTATACAGGCAGGACTGATGACCACGGCAATTACGCGTACTGCTACCTGACCTCGCTTGCAGAAGTTCCGATCATCGAAACCCTTGCTAAGATTGGCATGTGTCAATTGATCAGTGATGTAATCTCCGGAAACATCAATGTTTATCCGGGACAGAAGCATCTCTGGGGGAAGCTGGGGCTCAGCCGTGAGAATTTCGAGTTTGCAAAAGGGAACCGCATCAGCGGCGAGGATTTTCAGCGGCTCCTGTTCATCAACAGATACGATCCGCACGTGGATTCGGACGCCTTCTATCGTTGGATTACGGATTGCAGCAAAGCAGATATTTACAGTATCGTCGTGATCATTGACCATCTGGGTATCAATCTGAAACAGATCATCGAGTATCTGGATTCGGTGTATTTCGACCAGGGATGCGAGTGCGAAGAGGCTATCGTTCAGTGGCGGGATTATCTGCGCAGCTACGAGACGTTCTACAAGCATGATCCGAAAACCGATGAAGAGAAGTTCCCGGACAGCCTTAAAAAGGCTCACGATGTTATGGTTATGCGCAACATCAAATGGGCTTATGAGAATGAAGGTGTCGGGAAAAAGTATACCGAGGTTACGGAGCAATGGAGCCGCCTTGAATTCGAGGATGAGCAATATAAAATCGTTCTTCCCAAGACGCCGAAAGAGATCGCCCAGGAAGGGGCCAGACAGCATCACTGCGTCGCTGGATATATCAACAGCATCCTGAATAAGGAATGCCTGATTTTGTTCCTGCGCCGTAAGGAGTGTGAGGACAGATCCTTCCTTACCTTGGAGTATGACCTGAAAAAGAATATCCGCCAGATTAAGGGGAAATTCAATCGAAGCATTTTCGAGATGACTAATGCTACGCAGGAAAAGGCTCTTTTCAAGTTCCTGAGGGCTTGGTCGATGAAAACTGGCATTGATACTGGGATTTCTAAAGTGAAGGCGGGAGCGTGATGATCGTATCGAAGCAAAGGAACTCTGTATCCTTGAAAGAAAACGACCTCGCTCTGCACAATCGTGTTATGCAGTACCTGTATGAGAAGCATCGCATCAATCATATCGCCCTTTGCGTATGCGGTACGATTACCTTTGAACGGGAGCAGGAGGTAAGCTGGTCTGTCAGTCTGGAAACTGCCCCGTGCTTCTTTCCGGAACTGTCCCGTGCATTCTTTGAAACGCTGCATAGTTTTGCCGGTGAGTATTCATACTGCAACCACTGTGTTAATCATTGGTGTCTGGACCTTTGTGCCTGTGGCAGCGGCGAGAATCCCGAAGAATGTGACGGCGGATTTGCAGAGTGCGGTTTTTGCGGCCAGTATATTATGGAGGTAAGTTGATGGAATCTTTGACACAGATGATGTCCCAATATACTTCAATTGCAGAATCCATCCGTACTAAGCTAATGACGGACATCAATGCGATTCCGGAAAACCCGAATATCAAGGGGCTGGATATCTGTTGCTTTACTGTCAGTTATATCGAGGTTCTGAAAAGCAGAATGCTTTGTGCAGCAAAAGCGGATTCTGAAGGGTATTCTTCAAACGAAGGAAACCTTAGGATCTCAGCTCAAACGCCTTCTGGATATTGCAGATACAGGTAAAACGGTGATCTGTTCTTACGGTCGGTCCTACACCTTTATCTTTCACCCGGATGTGATAAAGGTCTTAAAGGAAAAACTGGACGGATTTGAGCTTGAAATTGAAACATAGCACAACTTAATATTTCCGCACACTTGCGGGGATGTATCTAACCCCGCAGATGTAAGCCTGTGGGGTAATTTTATCTTGGAGGTTTACATATGTGTATGGTTAATATGTTGGGCTACCAAATAGAAGTCGATTACGGTGCCCATGTAAAAGAAAGACTTCGTTCACGTTTTGATGATGTGGATATCGCTTTTTTGGAATACAGAATTGAAGCGGTATTCAGTGATGAGGCTGTTGCCGATCATCTGATGAACGAAGTGAGGATAGGCGAGGACGTTGTTCTGATTGATGAGGATTCAGGAATCACCTTTGCTGTGAACGTGGGTTTGGAGACGATCTATATCATGACAGTCTATAACGCTTTTGAATACTCCGGTTTCCGCTGCGGAGACAGGCAGCAGGTCCTGAAGTTCGCAGAGAAAATGGGGTTCAGAGTCGGTCGGTTTGAGAGAAAGTGAGGAAATGTATATGCATAAGATTAGAAACGGTTCCCGTGCCTATATTACAGGCAATGTCATTATCAAGCAGAAAGACGGCGAGATAAAATCCCTTGGCGGAAGCAGGGCGAGGGTTATCTCCGCTCGGAAGAACTTCTGTCTTTGTGATATCGGCATAGAAAAGCCAATCTTTATACCTATGAAAAACCTAAAAGCGGCATAATGACACGCAGTTCTGCAGATTTCAAAAAAGAACATGTTAGAATATAGCGGGCCGCATCAGAAGCGGAGGAAACTGAATGAATAAAGAGTTACGATTACGGGCCGTTCAGGTTTTGCAGAATGAGTTCGGTGATAACTGGCAGGCAATAGTTCAGTCTCTCGGTACGGAAAATCTTCGTCAGCGAGTTGGCAAAGACCTGACCAGCTTTATGGCTTTCCCTGACAGGGGAGAAGGCGGTAACAATGCCTGGCGCGGAAACTGCTCCCCGAAGGTGGTTGAAGCAGTTGCCAGGTATGTGATGGATTCCAAGCGATATTACGGAAAAGATGTTTCGGATTTTACACTGCTTGATCCTATGTCGGGCAGCGGTACATCTAAATTTGCAGTTGATAAATTGGGTATCAAGTCAGTTTTATATGACCTGAACCCAAACGCTCCCCAAGGGCGTGGCGGATGGAACGCCCTGCGCGACGACGTGGAAGAGTCAGCGGATATGGTTTTCTTTCATCCGCCGTATCATACCATGATTGCCTATTCAGGCAATATGTGGGGCAATCCCCATCCGGACGACCTTTCCCGATGCAGCAGTTATAAAGAGTTTATTGACAAGCTGAACTTCGTATTGAAAAAGCTCTATATGTCTCTTCGCAAGGATGGCAGACTTGCCGTCCTTGTGGGAGATATGAGGCTGAAAGGTCAGTTTTACAGCATGCAGACGGATATGATGAAACTGGGGGAGTATGAGTCGTTTATCGTGAAGGGGCAGTTTAACTGTGCTTCCGATAACAGAACCTATGCAAAGCCCTTCATTCCGATTGTGACCGAGTATCTGATGTTATTCCATAAGAAGGATGTTCTGATGATTCCTTTTTCAAAGACCTTATCCGGCAGATTTGATGTGTCGCAAAAGGACGATGTATCCCTGACCTGGCATCATCTGATACGCCTGACAATGGAATCGGTAGGCGGTGAAGCGGAGCTTTCGACTCTCTATTCTCTAATTGACTATCTGAGATATTGGTTCTGCCAGATTGAAGTGCCAAACATCTCAACAAGCACAAGAATGATATATGAGATTGTTCTAAACGATCTTCTGACACCTAACATCGGGGATGTTAGATTGACGGCCTGTACGGCTGAATATTTTGACGAGGTTCTTGAAAAGATTGCTCCTTACTCTAAATCGGCAGGTAATAAGGCAAGAGAATTTTTGTTCAATGCGATGCGTGCTGCAGTTACAGATGGTTATTTGAAGAATAATCCGATTGAGAATACGAAGCCTTATCCAAGGGATAAGGCAAATATCGTTATACTATCAAAAGATGAGTTGAAAAAACTTATGCCGGAGATGTGCACAACAAACTGGCTGCTTGAAACAATGTTTGCCTTGTTCTGCGGCTTGCGAAAAGGTGAGATACTTGGCTTGAAATTTTCGGATATTGATCTTGGAGAAAGAACGGTTTCTGTTCAGCGTCAGGTAACAATGGAATATACCTTTGATGAAAACGGCAAAAGAATAGATCAGCGTCCGACTGAAAAGAAACCAAAAACCGACAACGCTTATCGTACTTTGCGTTTCCCTGAGATTATGGTTCCGGAAATCCGAAAAAGAATGGTTCGGATCGAAAAAAATAAAAGTGCTATGGGAGACGAGTATATTGATAACGATTATGTTAGCTGTCAGAAGAATGGGTTGCCCAGCAGTGTAAGTGCGTTCAATTTGGCGTTAGAACGTGCTTGTAAAAGAAGTGGTGTAAGAAAGGCGACTGTTCATTCCTTGCGACATATTTTTGCAACCGTACTCATGGAAAAGGGTGTACCGTTGGTGAAAATTTCAGCAGTACTTGGGCACAGTTCCATTCACACGACTTTCGAGTTCTATTGTGATGTCCTTGATGAAAAAGAAAAAATTAAAGATTATATCAATGACACATTTAGTGTAGAAGAAATGGAGGAGGACGATGAATCATAAAGCGTATGTTGATTTCAAAGTCGGAGAGGTTATTAGACTCAAAAATAGGTATGGTTACCGTATCACGTTGATTTTTGCTGACGGTTCTGAAAAGATCCAACAAAAAGGTGGCTATACTAAGGAAAAAGATGCGAAAAAGGCACGTGATTTAACTGTTGCAGAATTATATGGCGGAACTTTCGTTGTAGATGAAACACTGAAAGTCAAAGAATTTCTTTCTGAATGGCATGAGACTGTAATCAGGAAAAAGAAAGCAACAACCTATTCCAGCTACCATTATCAACTGAAAAATCATATATATCCCGCGCTGGGTAATCTTAAACTGACGGATCTTAACAAAGGTCATCTCATAAAGTTCTATGAAAATGTCAGCCGAAAGAGTTATTCAAGTGCTAAAAATTGCAGAGTGATTTTGCTTACGGCTCTTAGATATGCGGTCGGAAAGAAACTTATACCCGAAAACCCTGCTGAAGGTATTTATGTTCCCAAGTCCGAAAATGATAAGAAAAAAGAGAAACAAAAGCAATATCGAACCATTAATATTGACAGTCAGTCCACACTTACAGTTGAACAGTTGAAACTGTTGATTGAGAAAGCGAAAGCAACAAAAATATATATGTACATTTTGTTTGCCGGCTTAATGGGGTTGCGAAAAAGTGAAATTCTTGGACTCAAGTATTCCGATATAGATTTTACTCGGCAAACTCTTTATGTGCAAAGACAGTTGGGAAAGGATCTTTCAAAACCGCAGGATGAACTGCCAAAGAAGACCTTAACAAAACAAGAGGTGTCTCTAAAAACACGCTCCAGTAAACGAGTTCTTGATATACCGGATATCGTTTTCAACGCTATTTTGGAGCAGCGTAAAATTTATGAGAAGAACAGACGTCGAAGACCGGGACAATTCCAGGATGATGGCTACATCTGTTGTTCCTCGTATGGAAGACCGCAGAGTAATTCTTATTGCTACAAAGGATATAAAAAGCTTCTGTCGGATAATGGACTTCCTAACATACGATTCCATGATTTGCGGCATACGTATGCTACAATACTTTCAAATGAGGAAATTGATGTAAAGGCCATTTCAAATTCCTTGGGTCATTCGAAAACCATTATCACCGTTGACGTGTATACGGAGACAAAGCGGATGATTGTGGATGCTTCAGAGCAGACACAGGAGCTTGCTTATGAAATTTTTCCGCTGTCGTATCTCAAAGATCAACAGACGGGAGAAATTAAGCGGACACGTTTTCTGAAGGAAATATATTATTTCCCGGAAGCGCTTGCTGATGAGATAATGGGAGGCATACTGAAAAACGGAATGTCAAACACTTAAGTCAAAAGAGGGGCGGCAGATTTTTTTCGTAAAAAAACTGCCGCCCCTCTTTTAATTTACAAAAAAATGTGATATAATAAAAGGCTGAAAATTTATGCGTACAAACAACTGCATTTTGTCTGGAAAATAAAGTTTGAGTGGCCGCATTCGTCATCGATCATTTTAGTACTACTTTTTGACTGCAAAAAGTAACTCAAGATGACGAATTTCGTGGCCGATAGTAATCGTAGTAAATTTTTAAAGAAGGAGGTTTTTGCTGTGGATCATTTCGAATTGGTTGCCCCTTATGCGCCGACCGGAGACCAGCCGGAAGCGATTGCAAAACTGACGGAAGGCGTCGAAAACGGCTTGAAAGAGCAGGTTTTATTGGGCGTTACGGGTTCGGGCAAAACCTTCACGATGGCGAATATCATCGCCAATGCAAACCGTCCTACGCTCGTCCTGGCGCACAACAAAACGCTCGCCGCACAGTTGTGTTCGGAATTTCGTGAGTATTTCCCCCGTAACGCAGTTGAATACTTTGTCTCCTATTATGATTACTATCAGCCGGAAGCGTATATCGCCGCATCTGATACGTATATCGAAAAGGATTCCAGCATCAACGATGAAATCGACCGGCTGCGCCACTCCGCGACGGCGGCGCTTTTTGAACGGCGCGACGTCATCATTGTTTCGAGCGTCTCCTGTATTTATGGGTTAGGCGATCCGGAGGATTATACAAATCTGATGCTTTCACTGCGCCCGGGAATGCATATGGAAATCCGTCAGGCGGCGGCA
Source organism: uncultured Clostridium sp. (assembly GCA_900543695.1). GTDB lineage: Bacteria > Bacillota > Clostridia > UBA1212 > UBA1255 > Egerieisoma. The sequence continues at coordinate 6,601 of UQSG01000021.1, forward strand.
AAGCTTGTTTCGATGAATTATACCAGCGACAACAGCGATTTTTCCTCCAGAGGCGTTTTCCGGATCAACGGGGACACGCTGAGCATCCGCCCGGCCGATCGGAACGATACGATTATCAGAGTCGAATTCTTTGGAGATGAAATCGACCGGATCACGGAATGTGACGCCGTTAATTACAAGGCGCGGGCCGTTCTGTCTCATGCGGCAATCTTCCCGGCCTCTCACTATGCGACGACGGACGCGAAAATGGAACGCGCTGTCGACAGCATTTTGGCTGAGATGGAAGAACGTGTGCAGTATTTTAAGGATCAGGGAAAGCTTTTGGAAGCGTACCGCCTGGAGCAGCGCACGCGGTACGACATGGAGCTTTTACGGGAAACGAAGTTCTGCAGCGGCATAGAAAATTATTCCAGGCATATCAGCGGACGGGCGCCGGGAAGCGCGCCATATACGCTGATGGATTATTTTCCGAAAGACTTTCTGATGTTTATCGATGAGTCCCATGCGACGATTCCTCAGGTACGCGCAATGTACAACGGAGACAGAGCGCGAAAGGAATCCCTCGTGGAATACGGCTTCCGGCTTCCTTCCGCGCTGGACAACCGTCCGCTGAAATTCGACGAGTTTGAGGAACGGATTCATCAGGTCATTTATGTCAGCGCCACGCCTGCAAAATACGAACGCGAAAGAGCCTCGGAAATTGTGGAACAGGTCATCCGCCCCACTGGCCTGATCGATCCGGAAATCATCGTGCGTCCGGTAGAGGGGCAGATTGACGATCTGATCGGAGAAATCCGGCAGATCACCGCCAAAGGGCAGCGCGTCCTGGTTACGACGCTCACCAAGAAAATGGCGGAAAGTCTTACTGAGTATCTCGGAAACGTGGGAATTCGCGTCAGATACCTGCATTCCGACATTAAATCGATAGAAAGAATGGAAATCATAAAGGATTTGCGGACTGGTGTGTTTGACGTTCTGGTGGGCATCAATCTGCTCCGCGAAGGACTGGACCTTCCCGAGGTTTCTCTTGTGGCGATTCTGGATGCGGACAAGGCGGGCTTCCTTCGCAGTGAAACCTCTCTGATCCAGACGATCGGAAGGGCGGCGAGAAATGTGGAGGGCCGTGTCGTTATGTATGCCGACGAGATCACGGAATCCATGCAGTATGCCATTGAGGAAACGAACAGAAGGCGCAGGCTGCAGAGCGAATACAACAGGAGGCATCACATTACACCCAAAACAATCGTGAAGAGCGTACGGGAAGTGATCGACTCGACGCGGCTTCGGGAGAATACAAATTCGGATGTGGTAGGAGAAATTGCAAGCGGAGGCATTACAAAGGACGGCGGCAGAATTTCTTCAAAAGCGCCGAAAACAAAGCTTGATATGGTGATGGAGCTTACGGAAGAGGAACAGAATATGCCGATCGACACGCTGATCGAGACGCTGACGCTTCGCATGGCGGAAGCGGCCGGAGAGCTCCGATATGAGGATGCCGCAAAAATACGCGACACAATCAAAAAACTGAAATTGATACAATAAAAGAAGTGAGAGCAATGAAACAGGAGTATATTACGGTACATGGCGCGAGAGAAAACAATTTAAAAAATATCGACGTGAAAATTCCGCGGGACAAGCTGGTGGTGCTGACCGGCCTCAGCGGCTCCGGAAAATCCTCCCTGGCCTTTGAAACGATTTATGCCGAGGGACAGCGGCGCTATATGGAATCGCTTTCCTCCTATGCCAGAATGTTTATCGGTCAGATGGAAAAGCCGGATGTAGACAGGATTGACGGCCTGTCTCCCGCCATATCGATCGACCAGAAAACGACCTCCAAGAATCCGCGCTCCACGGTCGGTACGGTTACGGAAATCTACGACTATCTCAGGCTTCTGTATGCGAGAACGGGAGAGCCCCACTGCCCGAAGTGCGGAAAGAAAATCTATACGCAGACGATCGATCAGATGACGGATCACATTTTACACCTGCCGGAAGGCAGCAGAATCCAGCTGATGGCTCCGGTCGTAAGAGGGCGTAAGGGCGAATATACGCGCCTGATTGAGACGCTTCGCAAGAAAGGGTATTCCAGGGTACGGATCGATGGCGAGCTTTACGGACTGGACGAAGAAATTACGCTTGACCGCTATAAAATCCACCATATCGACGTTGTTGTAGACCGGCTTGTAATGCGGGAAGGACTGCAGGGACGAATCAGCGATTCCCTAGAGATTGTACTGACGCTTGCTTCCGGACTTGCCCTTGTCAACGTGGCGGAGCCGGACGGGAAAGAAGCGTACGATCTGATGTTCAGCAGCAATTACGCCTGTCCGGAATGCGGGATCAGCCTGCCGGAGGTCAGCCCGAAGCTGTTTTCCTTCAACAGCCCGATGGGAGCCTGCCCGAAATGCGCGGGACTCGGGAAAATCCAGCAGTTTGATAAAGCGTATTTTGCAGGGCGGATCGGACACAGGACATTCTACGATCTCGGAATGGCGATGCTTCTGGATTATACGATCGCACAGCGCCTGGCACTGATCGAAAAGATCAGCAAACGGTACGGATTCGATATGAATCAGGAATTTGCAGAATACCCCGATTCTGTAAAAGAGCTCATTATCTCTGGCGACGGAGGGGAATACCGCGGCCTGATCGCATCGCTGGAAGACCGGTATGAACGCAAAATGCAGGGGAGCTTTGAAACGTATCCGCTGGAATATTATATGACGGAGTGCGTCTGCCCGCAGTGCGGCGGAAAACGTCTCAATGATAACGCGCTTTCCTTTACGGTAGGAGATCTGAGCATTTCCGATTTTACGCAGATGTCTGTGGAAAATGCGCTCGCATTTATAAGCGGCCTGCAGCTTTCGGAAGAAAAAACAGCGATTGCAGAATCAATTCTGAAAGAGCTGAAGGGACGGCTCGGCTTTCTGAAAAATGTTGGTCTCGGCTATCTGACGCTGGCGCGTTCCTCTGGTACGCTTTCCGGCGGCGAATCTCAGCGGATCCGTCTTGCCACGCAGATCGGCGCGGGCCTGATGGGCGTCCTTTATATTCTGGATGAACCGAGTATCGGTCTGCATCAAAGGGACAACGACAAGCTCCTGGCGGCGCTCAAGGGACTGCGGGATCTTGGAAATACCCTGATCGTCGTGGAGCACGACGAAGATACGATGCGCCAGGCGGACTATATCGTCGATATCGGACCGGCTGCCGGCATACACGGAGGAGAACTCATTGCGGCCGGGACGCCGGAGGAAATCATGCGCTGCGAGGCGTCCATTACAGGCCGGTATCTTTCCGGGAAAATGAAGATCGACGTACCGGCCAAGCGGCGGGAGGGAAATGGCCATAAGCTGTCGCTGAAAGGTGCCAGCATTAATAATTTGAAAAATATCGACGTAGATTTCCCGCTCGGAACATTCATCTGCGTGACAGGCGTTTCCGGCTCCGGAAAGAGCTCACTTGTCAATCAGGTGCTCTGCAGAGCAATGACGGAGGATTATAATTTGGATGGAACGTATCGGGAGCTCATCGGAAGGGAAAACGTCGATAAGCTGATCTGCATCGACCAGTCGCCGATCGGCAGGACGCCGCGCTCAAATCCGGCGACCTATGTAGGCGTTTTCACGGCGATCCGGGAATTGTTCGCGCTTGTTCCGGAAAGCAGAGCCAGAGGCTATAAGAGCGGCAGATTCAGCTTCAATACAAAAGGCGGCAGATGCGAAGCCTGCGACGGCGACGGAATCAAAAAAATCGAAATGCATTTTCTGCCTGACGTTTACGTTCCCTGCGAGGTCTGCAAAGGAAAGCGGTATAACAGAGAGACTTTGGAAATAAGATATAAGGGAAAAAACATCGCCGATGTCCTCGACATGACGGTGGACGACGCGGTGGAATTTTTCCGGGATCTTCCTGCGGTGCGCAGGAAAATCGACACGCTGCAGGAGGTCGGACTGGGATATATTAAACTCGGGCAGCCGTCTACGACGCTTTCCGGCGGAGAGGCGCAGCGCGTCAAACTGGCGACCGAGCTTTCCAAGGTCAGTACAGGGAAAACGTTTTATGTGCTCGATGAGCCTACGACGGGACTGCATACGCATGACGTCAAGAAGCTGATTGAAATACTGCAGAAGCTGACCGACGCCGGAAATACGGTAGTCGTAATAGAACATAATCTTGAATTGATTAAATGTGCAGATTATATTATAGATATGGGCCCGGAAGGCGGCAGCGGAGGCGGGAGTGTCGTCTGCGCCGGAAAACCGGAGGAAATCGCCGCGTGCGGCGCATCTTATACGGGAAGATATTTGAAAGGACTGATAAAATGAACGGAGAATTATGCAGCGTATGTCACAAGCGGATTGCAACCGTGTTTATAACGCAGATCGATAATTCAGGGAAGCAGGTCAACCGCGGCCTGTGCCTTGTCTGCGCGAAAAAAATGAAGCTTCCGCAGGTAACGCAGTTTTTGGATAAAATGGGAATTTCGGATGAAGATCTGGAAACCATGACGGACGGGATGGAAGCGCTGATCGACAATATGAACCAGGACGGCAGCGGCGACGATCCGGAGGGCTCCGGAGAAGACGGCGCTCTGATCGGGAATGCCGAGGAGAAACCGTCCGGCACGAACACCCCGAATCTTTTCAAGCTCTTTGGCAGCATGGGAGGCTCTCTGCAGCCGCCGGACGAATTTTTCGGCGGACGCCAGAATCTTCCGGAGGAGCAGCTCCGGAACAACGGAAAATCCGGGCAGCAAAAAAAGGAAAAGCCGCAATATAAATTTTTGTCTCTGTACAGCGTAGATCTGACGGAGCGTGCGGCGCTGGGCGGCATCGACAACATTGTAGGAAGAGAACGAGAAATCGAGCGAATCATACAGATCCTGAACAGACGAACGAAAAACAATCCTGTTCTGATCGGAGAAGCAGGCGTTGGAAAAACCGCAATCGCAGAAGGACTTGCGCTCCGGATCAGCCGCGGAGAAGCGCCCGAGAAGCTGCTTGACAAAAGAATTCATCTTCTGGACCTTACTGCAATGGTGGCAGGAACGCAGTTCCGCGGACAATTCGAGGGCCGAATGAAAGGGCTGATCGACGAGGTCAAAAAAGCAGGAAACATCATCCTTGTGATCGATGAGGTTCATAACATTATGGGCGCCGGGGAGGCCGAGGGCTCCATGAATGCCGCGAACATCCTGAAGCCTGCGCTTTCCAGAGGCGAAATCCAGGTGATCGGCGCTACAACGCTGAAGGAATACCGGAAGTTTATCGAAAAAGACAGTGCTCTGGAGCGGCGCTTCCAGCCGGTGTTTGTCAACGAACCGTCCGTGCAGGAAACGATCGATATTTTAAAAGGCATTAAAGTGCATTATGAGGTATATCATAAAGTCCGCATGAGCGACGCTGTGATCGAGGATGCCGTAAAAATGTCGGAACGGTATATTACGGACCGATTTTTGCCCGATAAAGCAATCGACGTGATCGACGAGGCCGCGTCGCGCGCAAATCTGCGCAACAAGACGCTTCCGCTCATCGCGGCGAAGAAGAAGGAGGTAGCGGCACAGAACGAGAAAATTACTGAATTAGAAGCCAGGGAATATAAAACGGATGAGGAGCGGATGGAAGCGTTTAAAGAGATTGCGGAGGCCAAAAGCACTCTGGCGCTGCAGCAGTCCCAGCTTGCGGAGCTCGAACAGAAGCAATATATCGACCTGACATACGAGGATGTCGCTAAGGTGATCGAAACCTGGACCGGAATTCCGCTGCAGCGCGTAAGCGAGGATGAGGCGCGGAAGCTGCTGCTGCTGGAGGACCGTCTGAAGGAACACGTAATTGGGCAGGATGAAGCGATTTCCACGCTTTCTAAGGCAATTCGGAGGAATCGCTCCGGTTTCCGCAATCATTTCAAACCGGCTTCTTTTATTTTCGTAGGACCGACGGGCGTCGGAAAGACGGAGCTCGTAAAGCAGCTGACGATCGAGCTGTTCGGAACAGAGGACGCGCTGATTCGGCTTGATATGTCGGAATATATGGAAAAGCATACGGTATCGAAAATGATTGGTTCTCCTCCGGGATACATCGGGTACGACGAGGCGGGGCAGCTTACAGAGCGCGTCAGAAGACGTCCCTATTCTGTCATTCTGTTTGATGAAATTGAAAAAGCGCATCCCGACGTGTTCAATATGCTTCTGCAGATCCTGGATGACGGAAGGCTTACGGACAGCCAGGGACGTACGGTGAATTTTGAAAATACCGTTATCATCATGACGTCCAATGCCGGAAACTCCATCCGGGCAAACAGAATCGGATTCAGCGCCGACGGAAGAGAGGATGCCGAGGAACATGCGAAAGACGCGCTGAAGGCGATTTTCCGCCCGGAATTTCTTAACAGGGTTGACGAAATTATCGTATTTAACAGTCTCTCAGGCGAAGACCTCCAGAAGATTGCAAAAATTATGATGCAGGAGATCTTTTCCGAATGCCGCGACAAAGGAATCACCCTGGAGGTTTCCGACGCCGTTTATCATTATCTTGCAGAAAACGGGTATAATGAGAAGTACGGCGCGCGGCCGCTTCGTCATCTCATTCAGAAAAAAATTGAGGATGAACTTTCCGAGCTGTTCCTGATGGGAAAGCTCCGCGAGGGAAGCCGTGTGAAAGCTGAGCTTGATGATAAGGGTGAGGTTGTACTGCAGTGCTCTCTGTGAACGATATGAATGAAAAAAAGTATGCCGAAGAAACGCTGGCGGCCGTCAAACGGTGTATCGAAAAGGAATTGACGCATCTGAAGCTCCGCAGAGAGAATATCCTGGAGGAACGGAAATATTTCAGCGATTATTTTAATGAACTGAAGGAAGACGAAAAGAAGGATCTCCTGGACAATGAGCTGCTTGATACGAACGCGTACGTTTATTCGCTCCAGCTCCTTGCCAGACTCGGAAAGCAGCTGAAGGAGCCGTATTTTGCCGGATTTGTCTTTGAGGAAGACGCGGCAGAGACGGAAGCGGAGCGCTACTATCTGAGCATTCATACGCTGCGGGATCCTGAAACGGGTGCAATTCTTACAACCGATTGGCGCGCGCCGATCGCATCCCTTTATTATGAATCGGAACCGGGCGCGGCCTCCTTTACGGCGCCGGCCGGAAGAATAACGGGAACCTTGCGGAACAAAAGACGGTATGTTTTTCAGGACGGCACGCTCGTAAGCTATTCCGATATCGGCATGCCGTCTGACGACGAAGTGCTGTGCGAGGCGCTGCGCCGCAATACTGATACCCATATGAAAACAATCCTGCAGACGCTCCAGAAAGAGCAGTATAAAATTGTGCGGGATTATATCGAGGGGGTATCCGTGATCCAGGGCTGCGCCGGCAGCGGAAAATCCTCCATCGCGCTGCACAAGGCGGCATATGTTCTGTATACCTTCCGAGACAGGCTGAAAGACAGCGCGATGACGATCCTGTCGCCAAACAGCATTTTCTCGGAATATATTTCTTCTGTTTTGCCGGATTTGGGAGAGGAAAATGTAGAACGGATTCTGCCGGAGGACGTGATCCGGGACGTACTGAAAGACGTAGAGGGATACCGCTTTACCGACCGTCTTACGCAGCAGGAGCTGATCTGTACCGAAGCGGAAGAAAGCGCAGGCTGTAAACGTCTTGCTTCCTTTAAGGCAACGATGCGATTCCGCGAATACGTAACGGAATATATCGGATTTCTGAGAGGCAATATCTTTCAGCCGGAGGATCTGTATCTGGATGAGGAACTGGGCACGAAGGTAGAGGCTGAAGCTTTAAAAGAGCTCTTTTATTCGCAATATTCCGATCTTCCGATCATGGGCCGGACGGCGGCGATCGCAAAGCAGATCGGAGAACGGTATGCAATCCGCAGCCAGGAAACACTTGAAAAGCTCCGGCTGGAATTGAATTATATGATGGTTTCTTTATCGGTTCCGGCGCTCTACCGGATGATGTACGTGCAGTATCCTGAAATCGCGGATTACGCGCCGGCTCAGGATTCCTGGGAGGACGGCTGCGCTGTCGCGATTCTGTATCTGGCGCTGTACGAACCGGAAACGGCGGGAAGAAAATTTTACCTGATTGCCGACGAGGCGCAGGATTTTACGCCCATTTTTCTGGAGCTGCTGAGCCGTGCCTATAAAGGGGCCAATATGCTGTTTGTCGGAGACGTCAATCAGAAGGTTTTTGGAAATGAGGGAAATTATGAGGAGGATATCCGGAAAATCATCCGGCGCCGGCCCTTCCGCACCTATCGGCTCGATACAAATTATCGTTCGACGAAGCAGATTGCGGAATATGGCGCGCGCTATCTGCGCACCGGAGCTGCGATCCGGTGCGTCCGGGAAGGGGAGCCTCCGACAGAACTGAAAGCCGATACGCCGGAGCATGCCGGCGCGGCGGCGAAAAATTATATTTTGCAGATGGTACAGAAGGGCTACCGGAATATAGCGGTCATTTGCCGCAGCGCGGCGGAGGCGTCCTTGCTGGAGCGTGCAATCGGGCTGGAATACTCCGTATCGTCCAAAATCAATTTCCGGGTGCTTCCTTTATACCTTGCGAAGGGGCTGGAATATGACTGCGCGGCTTTATGGGACATTCCGGATGAACTGATGTACACGGCCTGCACGAGAGCCATGCATGAGCTGCTTATTATTAAGAAGGGATGAGCGTTTTTGAGTTATTCCTCTGATCTGAAAAAGCGTCTTACGCTGTCAGAGCTTCGATCCAAGTGCTGTGCGTCCGCAGAGCTGTACGCGGCATTTCTGATGAACGGCAGCGCCGTTTTTACCTCCTCAGAGAAAAACGAAATTCGCAGAATCAATGCACTGGCGCAGAAAAGCGGAGAAAAATCGTTTCAAAGAAGGATTTTTATCAGAATCAGGAACACCGGAGGCCTGCTGTGGGGAGCGGAAATCGATTCGCCCCGGGCGGCTGATCCGGAGAGTATTCTCAGAAAGGACTGCTGCTGCGCGGCCTTTTTAAGAGGGTGCTTCCTTCGGAGCGGCTACATAACATCCCCGGACAGGCCGGCGCGCGCCGATATTGCGTTTAAAGATGAGCGTGCCCTCCAGATTTGCCGGAACGCCCTGGAACGGTTGGAAATTCGATATCATTTGTCGGTACGAAACGGGAAAAAGCTTATATATATAAAAAATGCTTCGGCTGTTTCAGATTTCCTCGTGCGGATCGGCGCTGTCGGGGCAATGCTGGAATTCGAAAACAGCAGGATCATAAAAAACTATAAAAATGAGGTGAACCGGGTTACAAACTGCGACAACGCCAATCTTGACAAAACAGTAAGCGCAGCGATGCGTCAGAAGATGCTGTTTCAGAAGTTTATGAAAACTGCGGCTTTTGACGCGCTTCCGGAACAGCTGCAAGAAATCGCACGTCTGAGAGTCGAATACGATTCTCTGAGCTTGAAGGAGCTGGGCGCGCTTCTGACACCTACCCTTGGAAAATCCGGCGTTGCGCACCGTCTGAAGAAAATTGAAGAGCTTGCAAAGCTTGCTCAATAGATATCCGAAAATATTTTACCGATTTATTTCCCGGAAACGTTCATTTCCCGGGAAATAATTGTATGATGTCCGCATACACGGAAAGAATCCGTGAGGACCGCGTAACAACGAAGGAGGACATCACCATGAAGTTTGAACTGGCAAGGAGCGGCAATCTGCTCATTGTGCAGGTTGCCGGAGAACTCGACCACCATTTTGCAGACGAAATCAGAATGAGAATCGATGCGGAGATCATGAAGCCGCCGATAAGAAATATATTATTCGATTTTAATCGATTGTCCTTTATGGACAGCTCCGGAATCGGGATGATCATGGGACGGTATAAAAAAATCAAAGCGCTGGGCGGAAAGGCATGGATTATCTGCAATAATCCAAACGCTACAAGAATTCTGGAAATGTCCGGGGTTTTTAAATTCATTGAGAAATGTCGAGACGTGCATGACGCTGTATAACGGAAAGGATTGAGATATCATGAACGAAAACGCATACAAAAATAACAAGACGGAAATAAACAGGCTTACCGTGGAATTCTGCGCCAGATCCTGCAATGAAGGTCTGGCAAGATCCATTGTCAGCGCTATGGCGGTTCAGATCGATCCAACTCTGGATGAGCTTTCCGACATCGTTACCGCCGTGAGCGAGGCCGTGACGAACAGTATCATTCACGGCTACGGCAAGAGCGGCAAGTCGAGAGACCAATGCCTGATTCGGATGGAATGCCTGCTCTACCGGGATGCCATAGAGGTAACCGTAACGGATCAGGGCTGTGGGATAGAAGATATACAGAAAGCAAGAGAGCCTCTGTATACCTCCTCTCCGGAAATGGAACGTTCCGGAATGGGCTTTACAATTATGGAATCGTTTACCGATCATTTCAGCGTGGAATCGGAAGTGGGAAAGGGTACGGTCATCACGCTTTATAAAATTTTCCGCTCTGTCGGCGCAGCGGAGGACGGTGGTGATCATCTGTGCGAAAGTACGACGACGCTGCCGTAAAGGAACTGATCAGAACGGTTCAGAGCGGCAGTGACGCAGAAAGCAGCGCAGCACAGAAGGAAGTATATGAAGACAATATCGGACTGGTATGGAGCGTAGTGAAAAGATACATGAACAAGGGGACAGAGGCGGACGATCTGTTTCAGATCGGATCGATCGGGCTGATCAAGGCAATCCGGAATTTTGATCTGAATTATGACGTTTGCTTTTCGACCTACGCCGTCCCGATGATCGCCGGCGAGATCCGGCGCCATCTCCGGGACGAGGGACCGATTAAGGTGTCACGCTCTATAAAGGAGCTTGGCTTTAAAATCAAGGCATACGTAGAAGAAGCGGAACGAAAATATTTTAAAGAGCCGCCTGTTTCAGAGATCGCCGAGGCTCTGAACGTTGAGCGGGAAGAGATCATTATGGCGATTGAAGCGTCGCGGACTCCGGAATCCATTTATGCGGCGGTCGACGAAAGCGCTCCGAACCCGGAATATCTGATTGACAAGCTTACGGGATCTGAAAGCGAAGAAACTACGGGATACGACAGGCTTTTAGATCGGATTTCCCTCGAAAAGGCAATGGAAGAGCTTGACGAGCAGGAAAAAACAATTATCAAGCTGCGGTACTACAGCGATCTGACGCAGGCAAAAATTGCGGAACATCTGGGCATCTCACAGGTGCAGGTTTCAAGGATGGAAAAGAAAATTCTGATCAAGATGCGAAAGAAGCTCAGCGTTCTGTAAAAATACGCATAAAAACATTCAGATACGAAACAATATCTCCGTAACGGAAAATCAACGGAGGAATTGTCAGTTATGAGTGACCATTTAAATAAACTTACCAAAGAAAAATATGGAGAAATGTCGGACCGATACTCAAAAAAGTCCGGCATTATCAAGAACTGCGCTATGGCGTTTATATTTGGCGGAACCATCTGCATGATTGCCCAGGCGTATTACGATATCCTGATGAGCAGAGCCGCAGCTTCCATATTCGGAACGATCAGTGAAGAAAACGGGAAAGCGCTTACCGTCATGTTTATGGTTTTTCTCGGCGTCCTGCTTACGGCGCTGAATGTCTATGACGAAATTGGCAGTATTGCAGGCGCGGGGACGATCGTGCCGATCACAGGCTTTGCGAATTCGATCACGTCGCCTGCAATGGAATACAAAAGCGAGGGATTTATCCTGGGCGTCGGAGCACAGATGTTCCAGGTGGCCGGCCCCGTAATTGTATACGGAACCGCGGCGTCTGTAATTGCAGGCTTTATCTATTATTTGATCAAATAAGAGGGGAGAGAATCCGTATGTCTATCAAACAGGGGAAACAGACATATATCAATGACCGCAAGGTGTATATCAAAGAAACCGCGGCAATCGTCGGCCCGCGAGAAAAGGCCGGTCCGCTCGGCGAGTATTTCGACGAAGTACAGCAAGAGGACTACGACGAGAAGACGTGGGAAAAAGCGGAAGCAAAATTTGCAAATGCCGCATTTCAAAAGCTGATGCGCAAGATCGATAAAAAAAGCGATGACATCGACTGCATTCTGGCTGGCGATCTGATGAACCAGTGTATTGCCTCCTCGCTCGGACTGAGGGATTCTGACATTCCGTATCTCGGATTGTTCGGAGCCTGCTCAACAATCGCCGAAGGCATGACTACGGCTTCCCTTCTGATCAACAGCGGAGGAATGAGCCATGTGATCTGCATGGCGTCGAGCAATTTCTGTTCGGCAGAGAAAACGTTTCGAATGCCTGTGGAGCAGGGAGGACAGCGTCCTCCCACGGCACAGTGGACGGTAACCGCTTCCGGAGCGCTTCTTATCTCTTCAGAGCCGGGAGGCCCCCTCATTACATCGGTGACGATCGGAAAAATTACAGACTATGATATTACCGATTCCAACAATATGGGCGCGGCGATGGCGCCGGCCGCCGCCGATACGATCCTGGCTCATCTTTCAGATTTGGGCATCGACGCAAACTATTATGATGCAATCGTGACCGGAGACCTGGGCCTGACCGGAAGCGGAATCCTGCGGGAGCTTATGGATCTGCATGGCTGCAGTCTGTATTGTCCGGAGGAGGATCGTTTTATTCATCAGGACTGTGGAGCCATGATTTTTGATCCCGTGAAGCAAAAAACAAATTCCGGAGGAAGCGGCTGCGGCTGCGGAACGGCAGTCTTTGCCAATTATTTCTATAAACAGCTGCAAGAAGGAATTCTCAAAAGAATCCTGTTCGTCGGAACGGGAGCACTGATGAGCCCGATTTCAGTCAAACAGGCGGAAAGCATTTCCGGGATCGCACATGCGGTCGCAATCGAAGCGCAGTAAACATGCGGCGTATCTCAAAGAGGTGTAAAATATGGATTTTGTAATAAAATATTTATGTGTTTTTGCTGTCGGAGGATTTTTATGCATGATCGCGCAAATCCTAATCGATAAAACAAAGCTGACCTCGGCAAGAATCCTGGTTCTATATGTCGTTACAGGCGTATTTCTGACAGCAATCGGCGTATATAAATATATAGTAAAGCTTGGAAGCTTCGGCGCCACGATCCCGCTTACCGGTTTTGGCTTTTCTCTATGCAACGGCGTTTTTAAAGCTGTGGATCAATACGGCTTCAGAGGAATTTTTACCGGAGGACTGGCAGATGTCGCGTCGGGAATCGTAACGGCGGTATTTCTGGCGTTGATCGCAGCGCTTATATCGAAGCCCAAAAGCAAAAAAAATTAACGAAACGAATGAATCGTATTGCTTCGGCGGCCGCGAAAAACACAATTCCGCTGCTCTTCTGCCTTTTCCTGCTTCTTTCGCTGATCCGCATCCGGCTCGGCGGGCTTCCGTCCGCCCCGGACGCGGAACGGACGCCGGAGTACATAGACGGATTTGTGTACGATGCGATCTGGAACAAAAACGGGCAGCTGCTTTTCTTACCGGAAGCTGGAGACGCTCTGCTCCTTTCCTGTACTGCGCTGCCGCCGGAAAGGATCGAAACACTGGGCCGGGGCACATATCTTCGCGTGACGCTTTCGGAAGGGACAATAACCGTTCCGGATACGGCAAGCAATCCCGGAGCTTTTGATCAGCGGCAGTATCTGGCAGGAAGGGGAGTGAAGGGGATTGTTATGCCTGCAGCCGGAGCGCTTACATGTCTTCCGAAGACGGAGCTTTCCTTATGGTTCCGACTGCGGACCTTTTATCTCCGCGCGGCGGCTGCGCTGCGGCGAAATATGAACGATACACTGCAGACCGCGCTTGGCGAGCAGTATGCGGGTACGGCGATTGCTGTGCTCACCGGAGATACGGCCGGAATCACGGAAGAAGAAATGCAGGGCTATCGTGATTCCGGAATTGCTCACGTTATGGCGGTTTCCGGAATGCATGCGGGATTTGTGCAAAATCTCACAATGCGGCTTGTCTCCCGGAAAAAAATTGGCTATCCGGCAAGAAATCTTTTCTGCGCAGCGGTGCTTCTGCTGTTTGGATGTATCGCGGATTTTTCTCCGTCGGTTACGCGGGCGGTGCTGCAGAATGGTTATATTTTGATTGCAAAGGCATTGAAAAAACCATGTAAGTCTCAAAATGCTCTTTGCGCTGCATGTGCGCTGCAGCTCGCAGAGAATCCGTATGTTCTCTATAATACCGGATTTCTTCTCAGCTATGCGGCAGCCGCATCCATTCTTGTAATTAAACCGGCGCTTGCCAAGCAGTTTTTTTTCTTCCGCAAAATTCCGGATTGCATCGGCGTCGGCCTCGCGGTCAATCTCGGAATGCTTCCGCTTTTGGTCACGTTTTTTAACTGCTTTTCTCCAGTAGGAATTTTGGCAACAATTTTTGCGGCCAAACTTGCATATTGGATCTGCATGCTTGGCTTTACGATCTGGATTGCAGGGGCCGCAGTACCGTTTTTGATGATGATTGTTAAAATTCCGGCGTTTTTGATTTCCTCAGCCCTCTATGCGCTGCGTCAGGTTTCTGTCGCTGGTGCAGGTCTCCCTGCTCCTGTGGGCCCGGTTCAGCTTCCGAGTATTCCGGCAGGTTGGATTGTTCTGTATTATGTTTTTCTATTTCTATTTCTAAACAGAACGTGTTTTTTGTTTGTAAAAAAACATGCCATTCTTTCCGCTTTTTGCGTGCTTTTGATTTTAACAACATATGTGCTCCGAAAGAACCGGACGGAAATTCTGTTTTTCGACGTAGGACAGGGATTCTCAGCGCTTATTCGAACAGGGAACGTCTGCGGACTGATCGACGGGGGAGATGGAAAAACGGATGTCAGCAGCCTGCTGTTCCGGCAAGGCGTTGGAACACTGGATTTTATTTTGCTCACGCATGGACATGCGGACCATGCCGAGGGGCTTTATGACGTTTTGAAGGAGCATAGAGTGAAATGCTTGTTTGTGCCGGATAATCCGTATGACGCGGGGGTGTATGCCGTCAGCCAGGCCGCGGCGGCGCAGAATATCGAGGTGATCCGAATCCGCGGAACCCAGGAATATCTGCTGGGTGATTTGCGCATAAATTTATATGCAAACGAGGCCTTCATGATTTCCGAGGAGGAGAGTGATGTCAATAACAGCTCGCTCGTACTGCGTGCCGTAAGCAGGGACGGAAGCGTTCTTTTTCCTGGGGATATCGAACGGGAAGCGGAATCGCTGCTGGTTCGGAGCGAAGGCTTTGGAAAAACGGACGTGCTTGCCGTAGCGCACCACGGCTCCGATACAGGGAGCGAAGCCAAAAATATTTCGATAATTTCACCTGATTATGCTATAATAAGTGTTGGCAGAAAGAATCGTTACGGCCATCCGTCCGAGCGTGTGACAAAGACGTTAGAGGACGCAGGCGCGGAAGTATACCGAAGCGATCTGTGCGGCGCCGTCAGAATCACCATAAGAAAGGGAACCCTGCATTTATGGCAGAAATTGAAGACATCAGATCAATCAGAGCTCATCTGACGCAGGAGCAGCTGAAAAATGTTTATTTGTTTTACGGCCCGGAGATGTATCTGAAGGATCTGTATACCCGCCGGATCCGCGACAGATTGGCGTTGGATCAGATGAACTGCTTTTTTTACGGCTCAGACGCAGATCCGAAAGAAATCGCAGCGCTGGGGGCTTCCGTCTCCATGTTCGGTCAGCAGAAGCTCGTTGTAATCAGCGGCAGCGGCTTTTTCCATTCATCAGTAGATCCCTCTTTCCTGGAAGACGCCGAGACCGCCGGAATCTACCTTGTTTTTAAAGAAGACGAGGTAGACAAGCGGAATAAACTCTATAAAAAAGCGTGCGAGTGCGGAATCGTTTTTCATTGCAGAAGACAGCCGCCCGGAGAAATTAAAAAGGTTCTTTCCCATACGGTAAAGGCTGCAGGGAGAACTGTCTCGGAGACGGCGCTTCAGTATATGATCGAGGGAATCGGAGACGATATTACAACGCTGCTGTCGGAAATCGAAAAGCTGATTCTGTACATCCCTGAGGGCGCGCAGATCGAAAAAGAGCATGTGGACGCTCTGTGCAGTCTTCATTTCAGCGCACGTCTGTTTGACCTAAACGACGCAGCTGCCGCCGGCGATACGAACCGGGCGTACCGGATCGTACAAAGTCTGCTCGCAGAGAAAGAACCGCCGGTTAAGATGATTGCGATTCTCAGCAGAATGTGGTCGCAGCTCTACAGCGCAAAGCTGCTGGCAGCAGGCGGCGCGCGGACGTCTGAAATTGCGGCGCACCTTGGTGTGAAGGAGTTTGCAGCAGGAAAGCTGGTCCGGCAGGCGGCAAAGCTGAAATTCGAAAAGATCAGAGAAAAAATAGATCTATGTGAAGAACTGGATCTGTCCGTCAAGAGCGGTCTGCTGAAAGACACAGATGCGATTACGCTTCTGACGGTCGGATAAAGAGATCCTTAGGAGGAACCATGCTGAAAGATTTTAGAGAAATCAGATTTACGGAGAAAGCAAGCGCGGCGATTGTAATCGCAGAGGAAGAAGCGCGGAGCCTGGGCAGCAACGTGGTTGGAACGGAACACCTGCTTCTGGGACTGTGTACCGACGCCGTGGGGATTGCAGGTATGGTGCTGCAGCAAAACGATTTGCGTCCGGACCGGATCCGGACATCGATTCTGCGCCTGGTAAACCAATCCGCCGCCGTACGGGGTACGTATACGGGAGAAATGTTTTATACGATCGCCTGCGAACGCGTGATTAAAAGAAGCAGGGAAACCGCACAGCATTACGGTCATGATACGGTAGGAACAGAGCACCTGCTTGTTTCCATATTCCGCGAGATCGACAGCATCGCCGTACGGATTCTGATCGATATGAATGTGGAACCGACGCAGCTGTTTAAAGATATCGTTGCCATGTTGCAAACGGACGAATTTACGGCAGATCTGCAGAAGCAGAAACGCGTGACAGACGACGCCGCGCCGATGGAGCTGCTTGCGGTCGACTATATGAAAAATGGAGGAGAGGAAGCGCCGTTTCTTATAAAATACGGAACCGATATGACAAAAATGGCGGCAGAGGGAAAATATGACAGAATAATCGGCCGTCAGGAAGAAATGAAGCGCGTTTTGCAGGTGCTTGGCAGAAAAACGAAAAACAATCCGTGCCTGGTGGGAGAGCCAGGCGTTGGAAAAACAGCGATCGTAGAAGGCCTGGCACAGCTGATTGCTGATGGAAACGTCCCAGACGCCGTGAAAAACAAGCGGATCATCGCCATCGATCTTTCCGGACTGGTTTCCGGTACAAAATACCGCGGAGAATTTGAAGAACGCTTGAAACGAGTCATTGCTGAGGCGAAAGAGGATGGAAATATCGTGCTGTTTTTTGATGAGCTCCACACGCTTATCGGCACGGGCAACGCCGAGGGCTCCCTGGACGCGGCGAACATTCTGAAACCGGAGCTGTCAAGAGGCTCCATCAAGGTGATCGGTTCCACAACGCTGCGGGAATACAGAAAATATATCGAAAAGGATCCGGCGCTGGAACGGCGCTTTCAGCCTCTGCAGATCGCCGAACCGGACGAGGAAGAAACGATCCGGATTCTGGAGGGGATTAAAGGCGTTTACGAAAAATATCACAATGTAGTCATTTCAGAGGAAGCCGTGCGAGCCGCCGCAAGACTGTCGAAACGGTATATTACCGATCGCTTCCTGCCGGACAAGGCGATCGATCTTATTGACGAGGCGGCCTCTGCAAAGCGGATTGTGAAGGATATTCCTTCCCTCAGCGACGATAGCAGCGACGAGGCAGCGATTCTGGATCTGCGGGAAAAGCGAGACGAAGCAATGCTGGCCGGCGAATTCGACCGTGCCGCCGATTACAGAAAGCAGGAGCTCATGCTGCGGAGCGGAATCGAACAAATGGGCTTTTACGACAGACGCCGGGCGACATCGGAACGAAAGACGATCACCGAAAACGACATTTCCGAGGTCGTATCCATTTGGACGGGAATTCCTCTTGCCAAGCTGGATGTGGACGAGGCGCAGCGCCTTTTGAACATCGAGAACGTTATGCATCAGAGAGTGATCGGGCAGGAGGAAGCGGTATCTTCCGTCGCAAAAGCGATCCGCCGGGGAAGAACGGGCCTGAAGGATCCGAAAAAGCCTGTTGGTTCCTTCATTTTTCTCGGCCCCACAGGCGTTGGAAAAACGGAGGTGTCCAGAGCTCTGGCAGAAGCGCTTTTCGGGGATGAGCATTCCCTGATCCGATTTGACATGTCGGAGTACATGGAAGCGCACAGCGTGTCCAAACTGATCGGTTCACCGCCTGGATACGTCGGCTTCTCCGATGAACCGCTTCTTTCACAGAAGGTCAGAAATCAGCCGTACTCCGTCGTGCTTTTCGATGAAATTGAGAAAGCGCACCCCGATATTTTCAATATTTTGCTTCAGATCCTGGACGAGGGACAGATTACGGACGCAAAAGGACGGCAGATTGATTTCAAAAATACGGTCATCATCATGACGTCAAACGTCGGAGCGCGGAATATTACCGAGCCGAAGACGCTGGGCTTTACCCAGTACAGCGAGGCGGAAAAATATGAACGAATGAAAGCGGGAGTCAATGAAGAGCTGAAGCGGACATTCAAACCGGAATTTCTGAACCGAATTGATGATATTCTTGTCTTTAAGCAGCTGACAAAAGCGGAAATCCGAAAAATTACGGATATCCTGATCCGCCAGCTGCAGGAACGGGCGGCGCTCAGCGGGATTCATCTGCAAATTGATGATGCCGCCGCAGATTATATCGCAGAAAAGGGATACAGTCCGCAGTACGGCGCAAGACCGATCAAACGGCTGCTGCAAAATGAAGTAGAAGATAAAGTAGCGGAGCTGATGCTGTCTTCAAAGAAAAAGGAAATTCACATTTCAGCCAAAGACGGCGCAGTGGTGATCGTCGATGGCTAAGACAAGGACCGTATATTATTGCACGGAATGCGGCTATGAATCGAGCGGCTGGCTCGGAAAATGCCCCGGCTGTCAAAACTGGAATACTTTTGTGGAGGAGCGGCTTCAGTCGGATAAAAAGTCGGCGGGAGGCAATTCCTTCGGCTTTCAGGGTGTGCATCCCCAGACAAAAGCAGCGCCGATTCATGAAATCACCGCTGATGTCAGCAAACGTGAAGCTACGGGCATAGGAGAGCTGGACCGGGTGCTCGGAGGCGGCATCGTAAAGGGCTCGCTGATCCTTGCCGCGGGAGATCCGGGAATTGGAAAATCTACAATGATGCTGATGCTGTCGGGAAATATGGCACGAACACGGAACGTGCTGTATGTATCGGGAGAAGAGTCGGCGCAGCAAATTAAAATGCGCGCCGACAGGCTCCGCGTCAGCGGCGAGCATCTGTTTGTTTTTTCAGAAACGCTGATTGCAAGCATTGAAAACGAAATTGAACGCATCAAACCGGACTGCATCGTTATCGATTCCATACAGACCATATACGACGAGGAAATCGCATCTGCACCGGGCAGCGTCAGTCAGGTCCGCGAAGTCACGGGGCGTCTGATGCGTATCGCTAAGGGCCTGAATATTTCCATATTTATTATTGGGCACGTTACAAAGGATGGGGGAATCGCAGGGCCAAGGGTACTGGAGCATATGGTGGACACCGTGTTGTATTTTGAAGGAGAACGCCATCAGGTGTACCGGATTTTGCGCTGTGTGAAAAACCGGTTCGGTTCAACCAATGAAATCGGAGTATTTGAAATGCGGGAGGACGGCCTGGCGGAAGTTAAAAATCCCTCGGCTGCCATGCTGGAGGGCAGACCTGCAGATGCCTCGGGTACTTCTGTAGTATGTACGCTCGAGGGGACGCGCCCCATGCTTCTTGAGGTGCAGGCACTGGTTTCCGGCACCACGCTTGCCAATCCGAGAAGGATGACTGCGGGACTGGATTACAACAGAGTATCTCTGCTGCTTGCGGTGCTCGAAAAGCGAGCGGGATACAAGCTGGGCGAGTGCGACGTATATGTCAATGTCGTAGGAGGAATGCGGATTTACGAGACTGCCGCCGACGCTGCGGTCGCCGCCGCGCTGATGTCCTCATATCGGAATAAAATGATCCCGCATGACACGGTTCTTTTCGGCGAGGTTGGCTTGACCGGAGAAATCCGGAGCGTCAGTCAGGCGGACAAACGCGTATCGGAAGCATTTCGGATGGGCTTCCGCAGGTGCATCCTTCCAAGGGGAAACGAAGACGGCATACGGAAATTATTAGAATCCGGTCTGTATGAGGGCTGCTGTGCCGAATACATATCGGGGATTAACGATCTGAACCGGCTGTTTGCACGGCCGGCGGACGGATAAACCTGTAATTTAAATGCAGGAATTTTTATGAAAGGATTTTGTTGCTATGAAAATGTTGATGCTTTTTTCAGATGGTTTTGAGGAAATCGAAGCGGCGGCGCCCATCGATCTTTTAAGAAGGGCGGGGGTATCGGTGGAGACCTGCAGTATTACGGAAAATTCGACGCTTACCGGAGCGCACGGCATCCCGTTTGGCGCGGACAGCGTTCTGCCGCAGGAGCTCGGCACCGCAAAAGCGGAAGCGCTTGCAGCGTCATACGATGGTCTTCTGCTGCCTGGAGGTCAGCCGAATGCGGGAACGCTCTGCGGCGATACCCGCGTGCTTCAGATCGTACAGGCCTTTTTTGCCGCAGACAAAATTACAGCAGCAATCTGCGCCGCGCCCTGTGTGTTTGAACGGGCCGGGATTCTGACGGATAAAAAGGCGACCTCCTATCCCGGCTGCATCGATCCGGCCTCGTGTGCGGAATACCGTCAGGACCGCGTCGTGCGGGACGGAACCGTTATTACAAGCCGCGCTGCGGGGACGGCAATCGACTTTGGACTGGAAATTTTGCGGGGACTTGGCCTTGCTGAACAGGCGGAATCAGTTCGCGCGCAGATTTTATATTAAAACAATTCTCTGGCGCCGTCTCCGGCAGTACACAGGTAAAATTCGGGAATGATTCCCGTTCTTTGCGTGTATGCTCTGCCCACGTCTCGGATGAATGCTTCGGCCGACTCCTTCAGAACGATATTGACAGTGCATCCGCCGAAGCCGGCGCCCGTCATACGCGCGCCGATACAGCCGTCCGTGTGGGAGGCGATTTCAAACATCGTATCGAGCTCCGGGCCCGTAACCTCATACAGATCTCGAATTGACGCATGCGCTTCGCATAGAATTGTTCCGAAGGCTTTTAAATTGCCGTTTTCCAATGCGGAAACGGCTCTTTTTACGCGCGCGTTTTCGAAAATTACATGCTTGACGCGGTCTTTCACCTTGTCGGAGCCAAGCCTTGCTTCCGCGGCAGCGTATTCCGCTTCGCTGAAATCACAGAGATTTGCGCGGTTTTCTCCAAGCGCGGCGTTGAGCCTGCGCAGTCCTTCTGCCACCTCTTCCCGGCGCTTATTGTATTCTGAAGCGCCAAGCGCATGCTTCTTACAGGTGTTTGCAAGCACAAGCGTATAGTCTCCCAGCGCGAGGGGGACGTATTTGTAGTGCAGAGAGGCGCAATCCAGGAGGATAGCGTGATCTCTTTTCCCCATTGCAGAGGCAAATTGATCCATAATGCCGCAATTCACGCCGCAGAATGTATGCTCGGCCAGCTGTCCGAGCTGTGCCATGCGAATAAGGTCGAGCCCCTTTTCTTTATAGTTTTCCGAAAGCGCGGCGGCTGCGACTGCGGTAGTCAGCTCGATTGCGGCGGAAGAGGAAAGCCCAGATCCGAACGGAATATTTCCGGTAAACAGAAAATCCATCCCGCGAATCAGGTAGCCCTCTTCCAGCAGCGCGTTAATCACGCCGGCCTGATAATTTCCCCATTTCAGCCTTTTGCCGGACTGCGGATCCCGTAATGAAAAGGTATAGACGTCCTCCAGATCGTCAGCGCCAAGCCGGATCTGATCGGTTCCGTTCAGCCGGACGGCGGCGGTGCAGGACAGCGTAAGCGCTGCGGGAAATACAGATCCGCCGCAATAATCGATATGCTCCCCGATCAGATTCACTCTGCCGGGCGCCGTGAAAATCCGGATTTCGTGATGCGATTCGCCGTAATATTTTACAAAAAGTTCTTTTAAATCAGATAGATTGATCCCGTTTCCGTTCATGTCCGCGCCTCTTTCCGACTTGTTTTTTACAGGGTATTAGTATATAATAGAAAGGACTTTAAGTACAGCTTTTTTTATGAAACGCTTTGAATAAGAGGTCTTGGTATGAAATATAAGATAGGGGATAAGGTCGTGCATCCGTTTCACGGAGCCGGCATTATTACTTCGATCGAGGAAAAGGAATGCTTTGGGGAAACGCATTTATATTATTTACTAAATCTTCCGCACAGTAAGCTTGAACTGAATATCCCAGTGGATTCCGCCGACAGCATCGGACTGCGTCCCGTCATGCTTCCGGAGGAGGCTGACGCGGTTTTTGCTCAACTCGCACTTCCCTGTGAAATCAATACGGCAAACTGGAACAAAAAGCATCGGGAGAATTTGGACAAGCTGCGGACCGGAAACATTTTGGACGCTGTGGACGTATATAAATACCTGCGCCTGCGCGAAAGAAAAAGAAGCCTTTCCACGGGGGAGAAAAAATTGCTGACCAATTCCAAAAATGCGATTTTCAGTGAACTGATGTTTGCCACAGGCGTTTCAGAGGAGGCGCTTACGGAGAAAATAGACGCGATTTTCATAAAGCTCGGACAGGAATGCGGATTGTAAAATTTTGAAAAGGAGAATGCTTCTTGGTAGATCCGACGTCGCTAAATGAGAAAAAAAGAAAAAATCCGGAAAAGGAAGAAACGAAAAACCTGCGTGCCTTTCTTTTCTCGCTGCTTGGCGCGCTTGCAGGAGCGGCAGTCTGTGTGGCGGTAAACTATTTTTTTACTGGCAATATCACGGGACTGATATACCTGTTCGCAGGAATGACCTCATACGCCTTTTACCAGTATTTTGTGGAGCGCAAGGATCAGAAGCCGATCCATCTGCTGCTCGCTGCGCTGTCCTGCGTGCTGGCTGCGACGCTCGCTGTGTTTATCAGCTGCCTGATTTTATATGCGGGACAGGTACAGGAGCCTGGAATGAACCTTCTGGAAAAGACATTTGAGCTTTATCGCCTTAACGTCACGGAAAACGGACTGCAAAATTATCAGCACGCTTACAGCGGCAGCGGGGAGGTCATGTATTTTGATCTTTCTCTTCTATCCTTTCACATTGTCTGCGCGGTGATGGCGCTGCTCGGCCTGCTGCTTTCCTGGGGCTTTGTAAAACTGGCGACCAATGTCTGGGAAAAGAGACACGGAAACCAGAATGGAAATTACAGCTATACCAGCAAAAAAAAGAATCCAAAAAGGAAACGCAGGCATCGGTGATGAACATTCTTCGTATCTTTCAAAAGAATTTAAAAAAACTGCTGCTTCTTGCCCTGATGATCGTACTGCCGATTTACGTGATACAGGAATTTCTTATCATTCCTTCGCTTCCCGATGATCTTGAGACGGGTGATCTGCGAATGATCTGGTACACCCTGAGCATCTGGCTGATCAGTCTTTTTCTATACGTCTTCCGGATTTCCGTGATCAAGCTTTCGTATGATTCTCTGGAAGAAAAAGACACAGGCATTTCGGAACTGATGGATTTCTCGGTTCGGCTCTGGCCGAAGGTCCTGCTGACGACGCTGCTGTACGCGCTTTCCGTTGCATGCGGACTGATGCTCTTCTTTTTTCCGGGACTGATTTTATTCGTCGCCTATGCGTTTTATCAGTACATATCCGTAAAGACGGGACTGTGGGGCAGAAAGGCGCTGTTTTTATCATCTCTCTATACGAAAAA
The DNA here is from genome assembly GCA_900543695.1 of uncultured Clostridium sp. Taxonomy (GTDB): domain Bacteria; phylum Bacillota; class Clostridia; order UBA1212; family UBA1255; genus Egerieisoma. The sequence continues at coordinate 30,457 of UQSG01000021.1, forward strand.
AAATCTGGGAAAAGCGGCTGCCATTGCGTTTGGCAGCGTGATGCTGCGGTACGCGTTGTCATACGGCGCTTCTGCTCTGGAAGGAAGAATTGCAAACGCTCTGCTGCGCCCGGCAATTGCTGTCGTTCTGTTTGTCCTTTTGGAACTGGCGGCATGCCTGATTGACATTTTTGCTGCAAATTACATTTTTAACACGAAAATAGACTTTGATATCACTATTTTACAGAAAAAAAAGAGTGCGGATGATGCGGAACGTTAAGCTTGTCATTGAATTTGACGGGACCGGCTACTCCGGTTGGATGCGGCAGGGGAAAAAGCCCGGCATTTCTACAGTACAGAGCGTGTTGGAAGACGCTGTTGAAAAGCTGACGGGGGAACGGGTGACAATCATCGGCTGCAGCCGTACGGATGCGGGCGTTCATGCGCTGAATTATGTTGCGAATTTTTCAACGGAATCTACGATCCCTTCAGAAAATCTGTATCGCGCGCTGAACCCGCTTCTGCCGCCGGACATCAAGGTGAAGTCCTCCGAGACGGCGGTGGATCATTTTCACGCCGTTTATTCGGCAAAAAATAAGACTTACCGTTATTTCTTTTATTTTGGAGAAACATATCGTCCCTTGCTTCAAAACAGAGCCTGGAATGCCGCAAGGAAGCAGCCGCTTCCCGCGGAAGAGCTTCTGCGCAGAGCGAACGAGGCTTGCCGATATTTCATAGGAACGCATGATTTTACGGCCTTCAAAGCTTCCGGCGGACTGGCAAAGACAACGGTGCGCACGATTCTGTCCGCGCGTGTCAGCGCATTTCCGGAGAATCTTTTTTATCTGGAAATCTGCGGAGACGGATTTTTATATAATATGGTACGGATCATCGCAGGAACGGTCGTGGGCGTCATAGAGGGCAGATTTGAGCCGCGCCAGATCGAAGAGATGCTGCTGCTGCGCGAGAGAAAAAGAGCGGGGATGACAGCACCCCCGCACGGTCTCTATCTTTATAAGGTATCGTATTAGCCTAACATGGCTGCTCCGATAATTCCGGCATCATTTCCGAGCAGAGCGCATTCGATTTTCGTTCTCGGCAGGAAATCATGCCCGTAGGAATACCGGAAAACATATTCGCGGAGCGGCTCGAGAAGGTAATCGCCTTCCTTAGAAATACCGCCGCCAAGCAGAATGATTTCAGGCTGGAAGATATTGATATAATTGATAATGCCTTCTCCAAGATCCCGGATGTACTTGTCCACGATCTCCGCGCCGATTTTGTCTCCGGCGCGTTTTGCATCAAACGGCGTCTTAGCGTTGATTTTGTTCAGGTCGCCGTCGCAGAGCGTACGGATCATACAGTCGGGATGCTCCTGGAAGGCGCGCTTAGATTCGCGGATTAACGCCGTCGCAGACGCATATGCTTCGAGACAGCCTTTCCTGCCGCAGGCACACGGTTCTCCTCCCGTGCGGATCGTGATATGTCCCATCTCGCCCGCAGCGTGATTAAAACCAGTATAGATTTTACCGTCAATGATGATGCCGCCGCCGACGCCCGTGCCAAGTGTCAGCGTGATGGAGCTTTTATATCCTTTGGCTCCGCCTGCTACGACTTCACCCAGCGCCGCGCAATTGGCGTCGTTTGCAAGATGCACCGGCGCGCTGATAAATTTTGAGAAAATTTCCGCGATTTTAGTGTTGCGGAAAGGAAGATTGACGGTATAAAGCAGAATTCCGTTTTCATCGTCGCAGACACCGGGACATCCGATTCCGATAGAATCGATATCCCGCGCGGAAATGTCGCAGCGCTTAGCGATCTGAATACAGAATTTTGCCATCAATTCCGTAATTTCCGCATCCGAACCGCCCATTTCAGTCGGCATTGAGGATTTGTACAATAATTTTCCTTCGTCGCCTACAAGACCGGCAGAAATATTCGTTCCGCCTAAATCTATCCCTATCCTATACATTTTGTGCGTTTCCTCCTGACGGTTTAGTAAATAAATCAAATTTGCAAGAGCATTATATCATGTTTCAGGTAAAATTTACATTAAAATTTTATCCTGGATGAAATGAAAGATGAGAGAACGAGAGAAACAAAGAAAAAACAAGAGAAAAAGAGCGAATGAGAGATATATTTTAAAAATACTGGAATTCTTTGTTGACAGCGCGAAAAAAGTATAGTATCATCTCTTTTGCTGCCCGCAGGACGGGCTTTACTATAAGGGAGGTTTATAGAATCATGAAAACATACGTGCCTAATGCGGCCGCGATAAATACCGCCAACAAAAAATGGTATATCATTGACGCCGAAGGAAAAACGTTGGGAAGACTCGCGACGGAGGCCGCAAAGATCCTGATGGGGAAGCACAAGCCGACGTATACGCCGAACTGCGATATGGGCGACTTCGTCATTGTAATCAATGCGGAGAAGGCGATCGTAACGGGAAAGAAAACGACGGATAAGCTTTACCGCCATCATACGGGATATCCCGGAGGACTGAAGGAGGTTCCGTACAAGGATCTGCTGAAAAAGCATCCTACCGCGCCTGTTGAGCTTGCAGTCAAAGGAATGCTTCCGAAGAACTCGCTTGGAAGAGCAATGATCAAAAAGCTCAAGGTTTACGCCGGTCCGGAGCATGTTAACCAGGCGCAGAAACCCGAAATTTACGAATTTTGATAAAGGAGGCAGATGAACATGGCAGATCAGTATTTTGCAACGGGAAGAAGAAAAAAATCGGTTGCGCGTGTGGAGCTTATCCCGGGAACGGGAGCCGTCACGATCAACGGAAAAAGTATAGACGAATATTTTGGTCTGGAGACGCTGAAGCTGATCGTGCGTCAGCCGCTGGCCATTACCGGTACGGAGGGAAAGCTTGACGTAAAATGCAAAGTAACCGGCGGCGGCTTTACCGGCCAGGCAGGCGCGATCCGTCACGGAATTTCCAGAGCGCTGCTGGAATATGATGAAACCCTGCGTCCCGTCCTGAAACAGGCCGGATTCCTGACGCGGGATCCAAGAATGAAGGAAAGAAAGAAGTACGGCCTCAAAAAAGCCAGAAGAGCGCCGCAGTTCTCTAAGAGATAATTTCCACTGCTTCTCAGTACGTCTTTGGACGCTGTTTTGCAGAAAATTGGATGGTTTTGGAGTTGTGAGAGCTCCTCAGAAGTGTTCCGTTTTGCTCCGTAAGGAGCAAGCAAGGAGCACACAAGGGACAAAAATCGCAAGCGAAAACAAAAGCCTTATGAAGCAGGAGATCGTTCCGCAAGGAGCGTATCTCCTGTTTTTTTGTGTTGTGCGGTCCATCATTTCTTAAATCTTGTTGATTGCCTCCACCAGTGTTTCAATATCTAGGTGGGTGTAGGCACGTTCGGTGAGCGTCATTGCACCGGAGTGTCCGACAATCTTCTTAATCATGGTTTGGTCTACATGGGCTTCTGTCAGCATGGAGATGCAGGCATGCCAGGTACAGTGCGGCGTCTGGTCATATCCAAGCTGCTCCATCAGGGGTGTGAAGTAACTGTCGTAGTAGTTCCTGTAATCAAAGTGCTTTTGATCCGGCGTGTGGAGCAGATATTCACACTGAGAACCTTCGTACCACGCTTTGTAGAATGGCAGCACCTTGTCGGCAATGTGAACTTTCCGCAGGTCGTTCTCGGTTTTGCTGGCGATCACATCAAAGTACTGTTCTTCCAGATGTACCTCAACTACATCAACAATGAGGTCAACAAGAAAAGCCGCAGCCTGCTGGATGTACTGAAGCACGGCGTGGAGTTTGATAACGGCGTATCTCTGACCCTCATGTACCGCAAGCCTGCCACCACCTTCAACCAAAAGGCGGAGGCGCTGTATCAGCAGAATGTACTCTCGGTGATGGAGGAAGTCTGGCACAAAGACGGTGAGCGCATTGAACTTGTAATCTTCCTCAACGGCATCGCCATTTTTACCTTTGAGCTGAAATGCAATACCAGCGGACAGAATTATGAGGATACGATCCGTCAGTATAAGTTTGAGCGGGATTACAATACCCGCCTGCTGAAATTCAAGGCGGGCTGCCTGGCGCATTTTGCCATGGACTTGAACGAAGGCTATATGTGCACCAATCTGAAAGGAAAATCTTCCTTCTTTCTGCCGTTCAATAAGGGCTGTGGTGTTGGAATTCACTCCGGCAAGGTCTCTCTGGACGGTCACGAATACTTCCTTTGCCCGTTCTATACCGAGACAATTTTGAACGAGACTATCACCCCTTCAGATATCCGGGCGGTGGAAGCTCAGGTGGATCAGTATAATTTTCTGGATATTGACGATATTGAGGAATTCAACGGATACTTGTATCAGGATAAACGAACTTCTAAATAAAAGGCTCGAATGTGGGCGCTGCTGGACAAGTCTCTGCAAATCATCAATTGCCACCCGGAACTGGAAAAGCTGGAAATTCGTTCAACGATCAAACGCTTCTTGCGGTTTTACAGTTTCTTGATTCAAGCGACCTGCTTTGAAAGCGTGGATATTCACAAGAAGTACAATTTCCTTTCGTACCTAGTTAAGGAGATCGAGGTGGGATGCGGTGGAAATGATTTTGACATTCGCAGTTATCGGATGGTACGCTACGTTTTATTTGCCTCGCTACACTCTTATTACAACCGCATGAATTGCAACCTGCAACAATTATTGTTGATGAACCAGAACTTGGTCTACATCCTTATGCAATAACAATTTTTGAAGAAATGGTTAGACAGTTGTCCGACGAAAAACAAATTATAATTTCTACCCAATCTGTAGAGATGCTCAATGAATTTGATGTCGAAGATGTTATTGTTGTTGATCGAGGTGAAGATGGTTCGGAGTTTAAGCGATTGAACGAAGATGAACTGGAGGTCTGGTTGGAAGAGGACTACGCGTTGGGTGATCTCTGGAAAAAGAATATTTTGGGAGGTAGACTCTCAAAATGAAAAATGTATATATTCTAACCGCCGCCGAGGTCTGCAAAGCTCATCGGTTACAGCAAGACCGCCATCAACAACTGGTGCAAGCAGGGGCACATCAAGTCTTCCGGAAAAACAATGTCAACCACATCCCGAAGGTCTATTTGGTGGAGTTCTTCTGCTCCATTTACTTTCGCACCATCACCCGCAAATCCGACTGGCATATCTGGACGCTGAAACGCTTCCCGGCTTGGAGAAGGCAGAAAGAGATGTAAAAGATTACGCCCATAAATTTGTATCGTTTTTACTAAACATTTATTATAAATTCACCAAATCAGCCAAGAAGTATTCTTGGCTGATTTTTCAAAAAACATTAAAAAATTAACCCAAATAGGTTGACAGCAAGAAATTCATGTGCTATACTGTTAACCAGAATAGGTTAAGGAGGGCTTGATATGGTAACAAGTGTTGGCAATTTTTTCAGGCAGCTGCGAATAAATAGAGGAGAAATACTTCGGGATATGGCGCAAAATCTTGGTGTATCCTCAGCGTTTCTTTCGGCGGTAGAAAATGGTAAGAAAAGAGTGCCTGACGCATGGATTTCGAAATTAGAAAAAATATATAGCTTGACGCCCGTGCAAATGGCAGAGTTGAAAGAGGCTATCATGGAATCCAGCAACATCATTGAGCTGAATATCCAAAACGCTTCAATGGGGAATCGTCAACTGGCCGTATCCTTTGCCCGGCAATTTGATACGTTGGATGAAGAAACTTCTCAAAAACTGTTTGAAATCTTAAAAAAGCACAAGGAGGGCTAACGCTTGCCGGAATATATTGTTGAACCAAAGTCCAGAAAAGCATTGCGTCAACTTGCTGATATGCTACGGAACAAGCTTGGGCTGAGCGGGGAGTTGTGGATTCCAATTGTGGAGTTGCTCGACGTGTTGGCAGAAGTTTTTGAGGATTTCAGCTATGAGATCGTTCCAGATTCTGACCTTTCACCCGGTATACATGCCGAAACAGATGTACATACAGGCCATATCACAATAAAAGAGAGCGTATATGAGAGAGCCTGCGATGGAGAAGGAAGAGATCGTATGACGATTGCCCATGAAATAGGCCATTATTTTACGCTCTGCTTTTGCGGCTTTAAATTGCACCGCAATTTTCGACGGCAAAAGGTAAAGCCATTTTATGATCCGGAATGGCAAGCTAAATGTTTTGCTGGCGAATTTATGGTATCCAGTCAATTGACAAGTTGCATGTCACCAGAGGAAATAGCAAAATTTTGCGGAGTTTCGCTTGATGCTGCTACATATCAGGCGAAGCACAGAAATTGAAAGGCGGTGATGTACCCTTGAATGTATTGAATCAAAAAAGAAAAGCACCTTGCAGATTGTTGCGACCAATCTGTAAAGTGCCGTTCTCCGGATATTGCTATCCGTTCTCTGTATATATGATTATAGCAGCTTCCGGAGAAAAAATCAATTCGTTTTGCAAAAAAACTAAATTTTTCTATGGAGGTAGTATAATTGACAAGTAAAGCAATGAGGGATGACCCTCTGTTCATGCGAAATACTTTTTCATCCGTTGGCAAGTGGGGCATACCGCTTGTCCACAAACAGGAATTTCCTACCAATGATATTCAATTGGTAGCCTGTTCGGATACAAGAGCAAACGATAACGAAGAAAACAAGAAAAAAGGCGTACATTTTTTTGTTGATGATTATCGCTTTTCGGGAATTTATAATCACCCTGACCGTTCTTTAGAGCGCTATGCCCAATACGCTTTTTTGCTCACACCCGATTTTTCCACATATGCCGATATGGATTTATGGCGGCAGCTTGAAAGCGTTGCAAAAAATCGTTGGGTCGGCGCATATTGGCAAAATAAGGGCTTAACAGTCATTCCCACAATCAGCTGGAGCAACAGCAGAAGTTTTGAATTTTGCTTTGACGGTGTGGAGCCGGATGCGGTGGTTGCTGTTGGCATGGTCGGGTGTAAGAATTCACGCACAGGCTTTATGCGCGGCTACAATGAAATGTTAAAGCGCATACATCCGGAGAAAATCATTGTTTTCGGTACGCCGTTCCCGGAAATGGAAGGCAATATCCTGTCTGTAGACTATCTTTCTTCCCGAAAGGTGGTGCGCTGACATGGGCGGCAGAGGAACATTTGCTGCGGGAAATCCCGTCCCTTATAGTTATGAAACGGTTGGAAAAATAGGCGGTGTAAAAGTAATAAAAGGTATAAATAGTGATTCAAAAGGATTGCCTGCCGAAGCACATTCAAGCAATGCCTATATACAATTACATCCGGATGGCAAGTTCAAGATGTATAGAGAATATGATAAAGACCATTATCTTGTAAAAGAAATCGCTTATCATCCCGAGCCACAGCTTACAGGAAACCACAACCCAGTTTTGCATATTCATGAGTATAAGCGGGACAACTTTACCGATAGAAAGCCTCGCCTCTTAACAAAAGACGAATATGAAAAATACAAAAAATATTTCAGGGGGTTGAATAAATGAAAGGCGGAAATGTAAACACATTTATCGATCATACTACATTTGAGGAATGCGCCGCACTATATAAAGGTGTAAAATATTTTTTTCACGGTCTTATATACGACAATGAAAAAAAAGAATATTCTTATGTAATCGATGCTTGGGACAGCAACGGCAACTACGAGCGAACCGTTTTTGACAAAACAGCGTCTACTTCAGAAGAATGTTTGAAACTCGCTCAAAACGAACCCATTTTTGATGGTAAAACCTTTTGGGAAGCCGAAGCGGACATGGAATGGGTTGAGTGGTAATGGATTAGTGTGCTCGCTAAAGATTACATAGAAATCTGAATTTTAACGGCTACCGGCTTCGATTCCTTTCTCGTCGGCTTCCGACTCGGCGCAAAAATGATTTTTGATACTTTTTGCAGCGATGACGCACCGTTTGAAAGCTACCTAAAAGAATGAAAATAGATTCGTCGTTATTTTGTAATCAAGGACTTTATCTTTTGTATGAAAGAAGGTAAAATATTATTAAATAAAAAAAGATAAAGAGGTGAAACGGGGTATGGATCAATACTGGTATTGCGGCATCCTGGTGAAAGGAATGGAAACCGTCTATTCTTATATCAGCGATTCAGGAGAGATACCGTCTGGCTCTTATGTAATGGTACCGTTCGGCAGCCATAATGCTCCAAAAATTGGAATTGTAAAATCCTGTGGCGAATATACAGCGGAGAATGTGCCATACCCGATTGAACGGACAAAACATATTATTCGAGAAGCTACAGTCGAAGAATATGAAAATCAACCTCCGCTTCCTCCGTACTATAGAGACGATGACATTCAGGATGATCTGGATGAAGTGAATTGCTCCATTGAGATCAAAGACTGGGAAGAAGTTTATGAATGGGCATATTGTCACGATAATGATTCAAATGAGAGAATCGCCAGAAAAGCTGTAGAATGTTACGAGCTTTGTTTAGAACACGATATGCCGGAAGCCGCTTTGGATCTCGGTAAACTTTATTATACCGGAAAGATTGTGGAACAGAACTATCAAAAAGCGTATGAACTTTATCAAATAGCGGCTGACGCAGGGCTGATTTCTGCAATCCGCAACTGCGGGTATGGTTTCTATTACGGACAACATCAGGATATTGACTACAAGAAGGCATATCAATATTTTTCTCTTGGCGCGTTGCTCCATGATGATGCAAATTGCTTGTACAAATTGGGTGATATGTATCTGAATGGTTACGGTGTAGCGCAAAATGAGGATTATGCTTTCATGCTCTATCAGAGGGCTCTGAGTAGGTGTAAAGAAAATGATAGGGATGCCGTTTGCATCGCTGACGCCCAATTCCGGGTTGGAAAGTGCTATCTTAATGGAATCGGTACATACAAAAATATCGAAAAGGCATATGAACTGTTATCCCTTGCGCTGGTGGGCTTCTATAAGAGAAGGAAAAAGGACAATTTTGTGATTGAGTTAATCAAGCCTACAAAAGAATTGTTGGCACAAGCACAGGAACATCTCGACAAAGAAACTTCTGACTATCAGCGAAAGCCAGATGTTTTGCTTGACGATATGCGATACTGAAAATCGCACATTCGTAAAGCGAAATCTCCTTTGGTACAATTACGGTATCAAAGGAGGTTTTCTATTATGACTAAAACAATATTTGAACAAACATGCGACACATACACCATTCAGGGCGACTATTGTCTGCCTAACCTTACATTACCCGCCGAAGAAGAACGCCAAATCGGCGTGTGGGCGCAGCGCCGCCTATGCTATTTAAAGCAGCATCACAAAATCCTGCTGAGTATTCCGTAGCAAACTGAACACCTTGACCGCCCAAGTTGAACAGTCTGACCGCCGAAATTGAACACTGCGACCGCAAGAGTTGAACACTTAAAAATTTTTGTAACAGTGACACCCGCTTCAATGGGATGTGAAGTGTCGGTATAATGGATATATGCACTGCGAAAGCGGTGTAAATATTCATTAGGAGGTCAAGAATATGACCAATTACCGAGAGATTTTGAGGCTGAATAGTCTCGGTCGCAACAAAACCCAAATAGCCGATGCCTGCGACTGTTCGAGAACAACAGTAATAGCGGTGCTTCGGCGAGCTGAAGAAGCAGGTCTTTGCTACCCTTTGCCCGAAAGCCTTTCAGATAAAGAACTGTCTTCATAGCTGCATCCATCTGTTCAGGAAAAGCCTGTGTACAAAATGCCGGATTATGAGTATGTACATAAGGAACTGCAAAAAAGCGGTGTTACGCTCAAGCTTCTATGGCTCGAATACTGTGAGAGATGCCGTGAAAACGGTGAACTGCCATATCAATCTACGCAGTTTAACAAGTATTACAGCGACTATGCCATTAAAACAAATGCCACAATGCATTTAAATCACAAGCCCGGTGAAATTATGCAGGTGGACTGGGCGGGAGATACAGCCGCTGTTATCGACACTGTTACGGGAGAAATAATTCCGGCATATCTTTTTGTAGCTTCTTTGCCGTATAGTGGATATGCTTACGCAGAATCCTTCTTCTCTATGAATCAGGAATGTTGGACAGCGGCCCATGTAAATGCCTTTAAATACTTTGGCGGTGTTACCCGTATCCTTCAGTGCGACAATTTAAAAACAGGAGTTATCTCTCACGGCAGAACAGAGGTTACGGGAACCGGCGCTCTACAATGCGATCATCACGGCCATTGCCACCGGCGCTTCCCGTATGTCGGAGATTTCCGGCAAGGTCGGCGAAAGCACCAACATTTGCTCCGCCTATGTGAAAAACCTGATTTTCCTCGGTATTATCGAAAAAGAGACGCCTTATGGTGAAAAGGCGTCCCGTAAAGCGGTCTATTCAATTGCGGACAATATGTTCCGCTTCTGGTATCGTTTTGTGCCGGAAAACAATTCGATCATCGCCCGTGGCGCTGCCGACTTGGCCTACAAGCGCATCGAGCCGCATCTGTCCGACTATATGGGCAAGGTGTTTGAGGAAATCTGCAAGCAGTATCTCTGGAAGCTGCTGCTCTCCGGCAAGTGCCCGGTGGAGTTTTCCTCTCTCGGACGCTGGTGGGGCAACGACCCTAAAGAAAAGCGTCAGGCTGAAATCGATATTCTCGCCGAACAGGACAAAAACACCGCCCTTTTCGGCGAGCGCAAATGGACGAATGAGAAAGTCGACCTCGGCGTTTTGGAAACCCTCGTAAAGCGCAGCGAACTGTTTCCTTATAAAAATGTCCACTACTACCTCTTTGCCAAAACCGGATTTACCAAAGGGTGTATAGACCGTGCAACTGAGATGGGGAATGTGACGCTGGTGGCCTACAAAGATATGTTGCGCTAACGTCCGTGTAAGGATATAAAACATTCGCAAACAGAGGTGCTCACAAAATGGTGAATGATAAAATAAATGTAGTTGGTACAAATATTGCTGAAAAGGCAATAATGATATGGAATGTAGCAGATATGCTTCGTGACCCGTTTAAGCCGCATGAATATGGACTTGTTATCCTGCCCATGATTCATTTCAATCCACGCTCCCCGTGTGGGGAGCGACATCACAAGACCGGAGTTGCAAAGGACGATCGTAAATTTCAATCCACGCTCCCCGTGTGGGGAGCGACACCGACCTTCGCGCCGGTGCATTTTGATGTTCAGATTTCAATCCACGCTCCCCGCGTGGGGAGCGACGGAGCTGCCGGCAGTCACGTTCTACGAGCAACAGAAATTTCAATCCACGCTCCCCGTGTGGGGAGCGACTTTCTGGCAGGATTGTCTCTTATAATCGTCGTGCATTTCAATCCACGCTCCCCGTGTGGGGAGCGACTACCGTTGGAGTAGATCCCCATAACTCCATTACGATTTCAATCCACGCTCCCCGTGTGGGGAGCGACGTCTTGTGGTTTTTCGCCGCATCAATTAATTTCTATTTCAATCCACGCTCCCCGTGTGGGGAGCGACCGGAACTTTCCCCACTAATGTTCCCCTGTATCTGATTTCAATCCACGCTCCCCGTGTGGGGAGCGACGATATTCGCCTGTAACTTTCCCGAAAAGTGCCTATTTCAATCCACGCTCCCCGTGTGGGGAGCGACCCCGTAGTTTTTTTATCTCTGTATCCATTTTCTATTTCAATCCACGCTCCCCGTGTGGGGAGCGACCGTATCGGCTGTGGTCTCTCGATAATCGTCGAGATTTCAATCCACGCTCCCCGTGTGGGGAGCGACATATTCATCTCGCAGAACAATGGTTTTTGATTCGCATTTCAATCCACGCTCCCCGTGTGGGGAGCGACGGTTGCAATTCATCCAAAATTTCCACCCGTCAACTATTTCAATCCACGCTCCCCGTGTGGGGAGCGACCTTTAGTGCTGTTGCACGGTGCTTCGCAAAAATATTTCAATCCACGCTCCCCGTGTGGGGAGCGACTCATATTCTAATTGCTCAATCAAGCCTTCGTAAGAATTTCAATCCACGCTCCCCGTGTGGGGAGCGACAGCATCCCCGACCACAAGAGGCCCCTCAAATAGTAATTTCAATCCACGCTCCCCGTGTGGGGAGCGACCTTGCAGTAGGTCTGTTGATTGTTTGATGTTTGGTATTTCAATCCACGCTCCCCGTGTGGGGAGCGACGCGATACCCGATCCGACCTTCCTTACGTGTCGAATTTCAATCCACGCTCCCCGTGTGGGGAGCGACAGCTGATCCGCTTTCTGGTCGAGAAGCTCGTACTTATTTCAATCCACGCTCCCCGTGTGGGGAGCGACTCGCTGCACAACGTAGTGACACTGATTGACATCGAAATTTCAATCCACGCTCCCCGTGTGGGGAGCGACTCAGCTCCGTCTCCGCCTGGAGGCGGTACAAAATATTTCAATCCACGCTCCCCGTGTGGGGAGCGACACAGCGCTGTAATTTTCGTTGATATTTGCAGATATTTCAATCCACGCTCCCCGTGTGGGGAGCGACTTTTGGTTCAACTGATCAGGCGGGAGGAGCGTTATTTCAATCCACGCTCCCCGTGTGGGGAGCGACCTCTCGGCTTAAAGTCGGTTGTGATTACGTTGTTATTTCAATCCACGCTCCCCGTGTGGGGAGCGACCAGATCTTGATGTTTCTGCCGGCCTTTTCTTTTGATTTCAATCCACGCTCCCCGTGTGGGGAGCGACTCTATCACTTCCGGATCCTCGCACTGCATACTACATTTCAATCCACGCTCCCCGTGTGGGGAGCGACGTTCGTGTCATTTTTGTACCTCCTCTGCGAAATCATTTCAATCCACGCTCCCCGTGTGGGGAGCGACCAAGTGCAGCTCAAGGCTGACGTCGACGATCTAAGATTTCAATCCACGCTCCCCGTGTGGGGAGCGACCTTTTGAGGCGTATTCATCCTCGGTTCCTTCCCATTTCAATCCACGCTCCCCGTGTGGGGAGCGACATCACAGTCGATTAATATGAACGCCGATAGCACATTTCAATCCACGCTCCCCGTGTGGGGAGCGACAATGCCTAAACTCGATTGGTTGCAGTATACCGTATTTCAATCCACGCTCCCCGTGTGGGGAGCGACTCGAGATGGACACGCGCATCATTCTGGTTCCTAAGATTTCAATCCACGCTCCCCGTGTGGGGAGCGACAGTCTCGTGACGGAGCCCGCGTGGTTATCGATCAATTTCAATCCACGCTCCCCGTGTGGGGAGCGACTTTGGCATAATATTCACCTCTCGATTTTTTGCATATTTCAATCCACGCTCCCCGTGTGGGGAGCGACTGCGACTGTCTTAGCCGCTGTACCCGCCGCTGTAATTTCAATCCACGCTCCCCGTGTGGGGAGCGACCGAGATTCCATGCGCCGGTTTCCGCACCCTTCTCATTTCAATCCACGCTCCCCGTGTGGGGAGCGACCCTCGCTTTCCGGATCCGTTGTTCCGCTTTTCTTATTTCAATCCACGCTCCCCGTGTGGGGAGCGACAGCAGAAATATCCAAAGATATTCCTGAAAAAAGCAATATAACTTATACATATTGTACAAAAGCCAAAATGATTGATTCTATTTACTTACTGTTTCTTTTATGTATTTTATCGTATTCCACAAAAATTCGGTGCGAACATCACTGAAAAAACATGAGCATTTTTCCTTCGCACTATTATAAAATCATCGGCTCCTCCGGACGATAAGTGCTTTTACAACCGAAATGTTCAATTTTTTTCTCGTATTGATTTCCGAGATAATAAAAGCGCAGGCTGTCATTTTCCAGATCCATAATTGAACATAGCTTGGCTTGCAGCATCCTGCATTGCGCGGCATCCAGCAGGCATTCAAACACAGAATTTTGCACCCGCTGTCCATAATTTACGCACTGTTTAGCGATTTGCCGCAAGCGTTTTCGGCCGGCGAATGTTTCCGTATTAACGTCATAAGTAATTAACACAAGCATTTTTCTCACTTCCATAAAAATGGCGGATATTCTTCCAAATCTTCTCTGAGTGTGCGGGCCAGCAGCAATGCTTGTACGTACGGAACTAACCCCCACGGCATCTTCTCCCCTAAATAGGGATGTGTAATTGTGCTCTGTTTTTTCTCTTGCCAGCTTTTCAGAAAAATCCGGCGCGCATCGTCTTTCATAGTAACGCTGCCATTTTCCCGCCAAACAAAATCCGCTGGCTTCATTTTTCGGTTATTGATCATGGTCAGTACAAAACGATCCGCTGCACAGGGGCGCAGCTCCTCCATCAAATCCAACGCCAAAGAGCTCCGCCCCGGCCGATCCCGGTGCAGAAATCCCACATAGGAATCTAGACCTACGCTTTCCAATGCGGAAACGCAGTCGTTTGAAAGTAGCGCATAAGCGAAAGAGAGCATAGCGTTGACTGGGTCTAAAGGTGGCCGTCGGCTGCGGTTTTGGAAAGAAAACGCGTCATCTTGATTGAGGATCATCTCGTTAAATACTCCAAAGTAGGCTGTCGCTCCTATTCCCTCCAATCCCCGCAGGCTGTCCGGGCTGGTTTCCTGTAAAACATCCGGCAGTAGGTTCTGTATTTTGTGAGAAGCATCCAACAACTTTTTTTCATCTAACCGCAAGCCGTGATCTCGTCGGGTGCGCTCTATACTCCAACGGGCGTTATGCATTTTTCCGAAAATTATGTTGCGAGCAATGCGACAGCTTTGGTCAGGATCATCTGCAACCCTATACTGGGTGCGACGTAACAGAACGTTTCCGTTATTTTCGCCACTGACCCTTGCCAAGAATTTCCCGCGGGGAGTGCAGAAGGAAAGGGAGATGCCACGTTCTGCGCAGGCTCCCATCAAGGCAGGGGAAGCGCCCGCATAGGAAAAACATATAATGCCAAACAAAATATGTAGCGGATAGCGGGCTAACACCTCTTTTTCCCGGTTTGCTACTACATTTTCCCCATCCAGTGTTAGGTAGACGTCCTCAGATGTGACGAATAGTGTGTTCAGAAGTCTTCTCATTGTTTTTTCTCCATGGCGGTTTTCAGATATTCCGATACATTCTTTTTCCGCATCAGTACAGGAAGACACAATTCTTTTAAGGAGCAGGCGTTGCAGGATTTTGTAGGCCTTACTTTTGGAGTGTAGCTGCGCCGGAACATTTGGTGCATTTCCGCAGTAGTAAGCCGCACCTTTTCCCGCAGTTCTTCCGTAAACAATACCGCTGTTCTCCGCCGGGTTTCGCCGTAAAATAGTGCTCCCTCCGAAATGGAACAGCAAAGCATCTCTTCCAGGCAGATGGCTTGGGCGCAGAGCTGCAATTGGTCTGCAAAATTTTCTTTGGGTGCGCCACGCTTGTATTCCACCGGAAAAGGAATCCAAAGCCCTTCTTCTCCTCGGAGGTGGACTCCCTTCGGAGAAGCATGGAACTCCAACACGTCACACTGGCCGGATAATCTTAGGGTATGAGAGACAATTGGCAGTCCCCGCAAAATCAGGGTGTCGCCTCGTCGTTCCCGCCGTTGTTCATCATGGGCGCGATTGTGAAATAAATTACCTTCTATCGTCCGCAAATTTTCACTCCATTGATTTTCAATGTGGATTAAAGCCCATTGGCGCCGGCAAAAGGAAAAATGCTGCAAGCCCGAAAGCTGGAGATATTCATCTTTCTGTTCCATCACATTCTCCGGTAGGTAATGCCTTCCGGCAGGGCGTCTTCCTCCACGGTGACGGTGTAATCCCCATAGCTCCGGGCGGGAGAAGAATCATCGGGATTTCTCCGTGCGATTTTTACCGCTTCAAAAAGTTTCCAGGACGGCGCGCAGCCCAGCTCCGAATCATGCCGGAAAACGATTAGTTCCCGCACTGCCATTTTTCCCCGGGCGGCAGAATGGTCGTGCTCAAACATATTGAGGATAGCTTTCCACAAAAGTTCCAGGTCTTCTTCTGAAAATCCGGTAATCTTTCTAGCCAAATTGGCGGAAACATAGCCTTCACAGCGATAGAGCGCATAAGGCACGATATATTTCCGGCCTATTTCCGTATCTTTCTTTTCCGCGTCTGCTTCGGTGGTAATGGCGACCCGCGTAATGGTCACTTCCTGAGGCACCACCGGTTCCACGCTTCGGGCAAAGCCCAGCTGCACCGGCCCTCGGATCTGCCCGCAGTTGAGGGCCCCCTTTACCATGGTGGTCATAACGGCGCCGAAGGTGCGGATGTCAAAGAAGTTCCTGCACATCCAGTCGCGCACCGTCAAATCCACATCGATCCCTTCGGACTTTTTCGCTTTCACCGCTTTTCTGAGATCATCCGGCTTTTGGCTTGCCGCATTGGGAATATCCACCGCCAAAAAGCCTTCGTTGTCGCTGCGATTTAAGGGTACGCCGTCTTTTACATAGATGCGGTACCCGGCAGCATCTTTCTTGACCGTCTCCACATAATTGCGGATTTTTCGCTTCAGACAGACATCCGTGACAAGCCCCAGGCCAGTTTCCGGATCCACGCGGGGCATATTGCCGGCATCCGGGTCGCCGTTAGGGTTCCCGTTTTCCACATCAAATACAATGACAAATTCATAGCGGTTCTGAATGGCTTCACTCATGTCAATTTTCCTCCTTTTTCTGATACCGTTTCTGGGTCTGATGATAATAACCTAACTGGAATGCGCCTTGCTGGGGCAGGCTCAGGCGGGCCGGGAACGATTCTCCCAAAATGGCAAGCAATTCCATTATTTGTTTTTCATAATAAATCCGCTGGCCGTCGGTGAGTTTTTTCCGGTGTTTCTCCGATAGATTCAGCAGGGTAGGGAATACAATCGACGGCGTTGCGGAAGCCGAATTGAAATACCGGTCTTTGATGGTGGCGTTGATCCCGGGATTGGCGGCGGACTGCACCTCTTCCAGCACGGAAAAAAGCCGTCCCAGGGTGTAATATGGGTTTTTGCTTTCTGGATTCAGGGACACCGTTAAAACCTCCTTTGGTACATCTAGATGGGTATTCTGCAAATAATATGCCTTGAGAATGGCGGCGCGTCCCCAGGTGATTTTCCTTTCTGCCCGAATACGGATGGTCACGCCGTTCAAAAGGGTAGCCGGATAACGGGTATTGTTGAGGATTGCCCTCAGGATTTGCCCGGCTAACGCCGGGACGGGTTCTTTCTCCCGGGAATTCTGATTGACTGTTTCGGAAAGAAGTTTCCATACAGGCAGTGTTTCAAATTTTTCAAACGACGGCTTCACAATTTCCAGCCGGTCATAATGGGCCTGCACATTCTGCAAAATGCTGCTAAAATGGTTGTGCAGAAAAAACCGCACCGACAGCCTGGCCGCGTTGGGCGCCAACCCCAGGATGTAAAAATCCATATCCGGATCCAGGAGCGTTTCCTCATAAGTAACCGCCTGCCCCTTGCAGAGATCCTGTATCATGGTGTGCAGCTCACGCTCGTTGTAAGGCGCAGTGCCGCCAAATATTCCCCAGTTGAAGATGCTGGAGTATTCCGGATTTCCGTTTTTGGCCCAAAAAAGTACAGTGGTATCGCCAACGCGGCTTCTGTATTCCGGACTGGCAATTAGGTAGTTGAGCGCCGAAGTATAGGCAAAGGCGGCGTATTTGCTGGTGGGGGCGTTTAGGCTCTGTTCTTTTCCGTAGGAGCAGAAAGCAGGCGCATTAAATGATACCAGTGCGGCCCCGCTGGACTGGGCCCCTTGTACCCCTTTTACGGAGGGATGAATATTTTCCACCGGTCCGGTGTTTCCAGTCGCCAGGCAGACCATATCCGGGCCGTCGCCGATTTGGTCATAATATTCCTGCCACGCCTGCCGGATGGCGGGATCTTCATGCACGAATTGTCCGTCGTACCGGAAAATCAGATTGCCGCCCGCCAAAAGTTCATCCATATAGTCTTGCAAAGCTGGGTGCTCCCGGGCTTTTTCCGGCTTCCAGTTCTGAAAAAACACCAAAACTGCTTTGGCCGCTGGGCTTTCCACACCATCCAAAACTTTCTCATGCAGGGCTTTGCAAGAGGCAAAACATTCCAAACTGCGCATGGGCTTTCCATTATCATAAAAGCCAAAGATATAGCTAGAGTTGTCGCAGAGGAAATTTGCGGCAACGTTCGAACTTCGATTGACCTGGGCAGGCAGATCAAAATTCTTGGGAACAAAAACCTTCTTTTTCCCTTTTTCTACTTCTTCCTTAAGAAGAATGACCTGGGAAATCTCCCCGGCTTTCGTCAATTCCAACGCGAGGCTTGTCTTTACTGACACCCAGCCTGGACGGGGAATTTTTCCACTGGCCGCCAGGGTTTCATAGTAATCTACCAAAGCTTGCAAAATCATCCCCGCACCTCCTCACTGTCCCGCGGCGGGACTTCCAGCACGCCGTCCCGCAAGACCGCGCGGAAAAATAGCGGCCGGATCTCCTTCGGGTCGGAATAATCTAGATCCCACAGCATCCACCCCAGGTCACGTTCCCCTTTCAATTCTTCCGGGCAAGGAGAGATCTCCTCGCAAGGCGCAAAATTTACCGGAAATTCCCGGCAGCCAAAATATGGCTGATGATAGAACTGACCCTTTTGGATGCGCCGTTTCATGATGTCCTGAAATTTTCCAGGGTTATCCCTGGTGGCAGGATCCGTCATATCAAAATGAGCCTCAATTATATACCGGACATCCCGCAGCAGCAAAGCGGCCCGCTGCTGAATTTCATCCGGGGCAGAGATCCACAGATCCCCTTCGCCCCGGTTCATGACCGTCTTTACGGAACGGGCATTGACCGTTGCCTTGACTTCGTTGCGGCGCAGATTCAAAAAACGGATAGGGGCCCGGACAAAAATCTTGTCTACTTGCCATTTCAACCCAGGATGCCAAAAAATGGCTTCTAGAATCCCTCTTGCCGCGGAAGGGGTCATGACGTCGTAGCTCGCCCTTTCCACCTTCATTTCCGGCCTGGTAAAGAGGGCATACTCTCCCCAAGTCTCGACTCGAATCGACACATTATTCACTTCCTTTCTGCCTTTAGAATATCATTTGTCCTGAATGATGTCAATCATATCTATCCTTATAAAAATAATTTTCTTCTTTAAAATCGGTTTAAAATCAATTATAATAAAAAACATCACAAAAATGTACAGATTGAAATATAAACAAAGAAATGATTTTGTTAAGAGCTGCTGCAAAACGAGAGTTGGGCAACAGCTCGTTCCTTATATAAATTCAGCCTTCCCGTTGTCTGCTTGCAGGGAAAGGCCGGTTGCTTCCTGATACAAAG
Organism: uncultured Clostridium sp.; assembly: GCA_900543695.1. Lineage (GTDB taxonomy): Bacteria > Bacillota > Clostridia > UBA1212 > UBA1255 > Egerieisoma. Next base: position 49,617 of record UQSG01000021.1, read on the forward strand.
CCCAATTGGTCAAAACCGCCGTTTCTTCGTCCAAAAGCTCTAGGTCACCCGCATCATATAACGCCTGAAAATGCTGTTCATAAACCGATACACCATACTGCCCCAGTTTGCGGAACAGCGATCGGCTCCGTTCTCCCTGGCGCAGCCGATTGGCATACTCAGCGCCTTCTCCTTTCGGGATGTAAACCGTCCGCGTACCGCTTTCAAGCAGATGGAATTGTTCCGAAATGGTGCGGAACGGCATGGCGCCGCTTTGGATGAGGGAAAGGATCTTTTTCTGATCCTGGGCATCTTTCCCTTTTAAATCTAGCAGTTCCTGGAAATAGTGGAAAATTGCTTCTTTGCTGTCCAGTTCTTCAAATTTGGAGATTGTCTGCCGGCCGGCGGCGATGGGGATCGAAAAAAGGGGAGGGGGCGCATCCTCTCCCCGGAAAATCGTAACAACAGATTCTGCGGCTGGCCGGTTGCCTTCCCGGTTGCACCGCCCGGCTGCCTGGAGGATGGAATCCAGCCCGGCTTCTTCCCGGAAAACCGTAGGGAAATCCACATCAACCCCCGCTTCAATCAGGGAGGTGGATACCACCCGGCACGGAAGTCCGTTTTTCAGGCGGGAACGGATTTCTTCCAGCACTGCCCGGCGGTGTGCTGGATACATCAAAGTCGAGAGATGGTAAGCGCCTTCCGGTTCCAGCTCCCCCCAAATGGTTTGGGCACTTTTCCGGGTGTTGACAATGCACAGCACCTGGGCCTGCTCCATCAGCCTGCCCGCCAGTTCCGTGTGTGAAAGAGTTCCCAATTTCTGAAAACAGGAACGGCGGAAATCCTTCCGGCAAACCGTACCTTCCGAGCAAATTTCAGTCTGTGGAGAGTCCGGCAGGAATTCCCGGAAAATCTTCCCCAAAGCTGGCTGGGTCGCGGTACACAGGACAGCGGATACCCGGTAATTTTTGATGAGCTGGGAAATGGCATAAACACAGGGCCGCAGGTACGGAACCGGCAGCATCTGCGCTTCATCGAAAACAATCACACTTTGAGCTAGGCTGTGCAGTTTGCGGCACTGGGAGGGGCGGTTGGAGAAAAGCGATTCGAAAAATTGGACGGCCGTTGTTACGACAATGGGGATGTCCCAGTTTTCCGCTGCTTTTGCCATGCGGACGCTTTTTGGCGTCGCTTCCTCTCTCACGTCATACAGAACCCCGGAGTGATGCTCCAAAACATTGGAATCTCCCAAAATCTTCCGAAACACAGCTGCACTCTGCTCAATAATGGAAGTGTACGGAACAACATAAACAATGCGCTTCAGACCATGCGTTTTGGCATGATGAAGGGCAAAAGCCATAGAGGAAACGGTTTTTCCTCCGCCGGTGGGAACTGTCAGGGAAAAGAGACCGGGATTGAGTAAATCCCCCTGCTGCTGGCATTGTCGGAGGATAGCGCATCTCTGCTGGTTGAGAGGTGTTTTAGGCGGGAACCAGCTTTCACAAAAATGGTCTAATTTTTCCGCAAGCGTCTCTATAGAATCTGCATAAGATTTCGGTCTTTGCCCGTCCATAAATTCCTCGGTATCTAGAAAATCCGCATCGGTGAGGCAGGAGTACAGCATCCGGATAAAAAACATGGTTTCTTTTGTGTCGCCCTGATTTATTAGGGGCGGAGCCGCTTTGGGAAGATGGATTTCGCCCTGCCACGCAGAGTAGTCTGCCAGCTTCCCTTTGGCTGCCCTTTGCAATCCACCGGAAAAGGTGGGGGAGTCAATGGAATCTGTCCGGCTTCCGCCATCAGGCAATCCTCTGTGGTGCCCCATTACCGCAAAGGCGGCGTACAGTTCATTTGTTTTGGCACATTCAGCGGCTCCTGCAGTGGCATGGTCCACTTGTTCTGCGGCTCCCCGTATCCTTCGTTGGAAAGCAGCAGAATATTTGCCGATATCATGCGCCATCCCCGCAAGTCGCCCTTGTTCTTCTGCCCCGAAAGCGGATGCAAATTCTGCCGCTTTTACGGCGGTACCATGAAGATGTTCCGATACCGACTGTTTGCGACCATCGGAAGAAGCATGTGCAAGAAATTCAATCATATCGATAAATATCCCCCCCCATTTGATACTTGCAAAAATTAAATTTGATTTGTTATATTATATCATTTAGTACTAGTTTTTACAATATTTATTTGAAGTTTTAATATTAATTTATTAATGGAGCCTTGATCTCTCGCATATAACAACTTTATGCTTTATAAAAATTCAAAAGAAAATAAAGAAAATTGAAAAACGAGGTTCTCACCTGAAAAGTCAGGGAAAGCCTCGCGAAAATCAGAATTGCCGTTTGGACATCTACGGCAAAACCGTTTTTTGAATTTTACTTCAAAAAGCTCGCAAACCCGCATAAATACTAAGAAAAAAGGGGCTGACATCTATTTTGTCAACCCTTCATGCCATTGCTGTCTAAACCATGAAGTTCAGACGCCAATGGTGTTTTCATGTCTTTTCGGTGGATGCGGAATTTTCTTTATTGAAAAATTGTAATATATTAATGTGCTATAATTTCTACAAATATCGCAAGGGAGCTGGAAATATGAAAAGGACATACACCCAAGAAGAAAAACAATCAGTCATCGACCGTTTCATATCCGGAGAGCCATCAGCAAGCATTGTTGTGGTCAAGCTTTTTTGTAACACTTGTGGCTAAAAAATATCGCTTGGCAAC
>UQSG01000022.1 GCA_900543695.1 uncultured Clostridium sp.
GGACTTCGCTATTTTTTTCTAGGTTCACTTGTAACACATGTATTGTAATCCTACAAATGAAAATGAGCAAAACATGAAGGGAAGATTGACACAGGAAAACCAAATCTGTATAATATTTCTCGCATGTATGAATAGGGGGGCATGATTCTCTTGCGCGTTAAATTAAAATATCTTTTGCTGATTCCGATCGATCTCATTGTAATTTTTACAAGTTATACGCTTTGTTTTCTATTCTGGGATCTGAACGCTCCTGCTTCCGCGCCGGAGCTGATCCGCTGCCTGCCGCTGATCTGTGCGCTGGCCGCTGTATATTTAATCGTATATTTTTTGTTCGATATGTATAATATTTCGCTCCGCCAGATCTCGTTTCCGGATCTTTTCACCATTTTTTTTGCCAACCTGTCTTCGATGGTCCTGTCGTTAGCCGTAAACTTTTTCTTCGCCGGCGTTCTGAAGGACAGGCTGCCGTCCTTTCATTACGGCGTGGTGCTGATGGCGTCGGCGCTCATTCTGCTGGGCTCCTGCTTCGTGCGCTGCGCGCCGCGTGCGGCCATTATCTTGCGGTATCAGGTGAAAAGTAAAAGGAATCCCAATAAAACATGTCAAAACGTTATGATATACGGAGCGGGGCAGGCCGGAAGCACGCTGTACAAAGAATTTGCACGGAATCCGGAACTGGGAATGCGCGTCTGCTGCTACTACGACGACGATCCGCAGAAAGCCGGCAGCCGGCTGAACGGTCTGAAAATATACGGCCCGGGAAGCAGTCTTCAGAGGATCGTCCACGATTACGCCATTAAAACTATTATTATCGCTGTTCCGTCGGCTTCCGGCGAGCATCAGACGGAAATGGTCAACCGCTGCAAATCTCTGGGATGCCGGCTGAAAATCCTGCCGCTGCTATATGATCTGGTGATCGAAGAGGAAAGCCTGTATCGGAATCTTCGGAACATCGACGTCAACGATCTGCTCGGCAGGAAAGAAAAAAATATCAATATAGAGGACGTAAGCGGATATATCTGCGGAAGGACGATCCTTGTTACGGGAGCCGGCGGTTCCATCGGCTCCGAGCTTTGCCGCCAGATTTCCAGGTTCCGGCCGCGCCGTCTTGTTCTGTTTGATATTTATGAGAATAACATGTACGATCTGATCAGCGAGCTGACGATCAATCTGCATCTCGACCAGGAAATGGAAATTGTTTCTTATATCGGCTCGGTGCGAGATTTCGAACGCATCAACGGGATCTGCGCGCAGGAACGGCCGGATGTGATTTTCCACGCGGCGGCGCATAAGCACGTTCCGTTTATGGAGGAGGCGCCGGGAGAGGCCGTCAAGAACAACGTATTCGGAACGTATCACGTTGCAAAAGCGGCGGATTTGAACCATGTCGGAACGTTCGTCCTGATTTCCACGGACAAAGCCGTCAATCCCACCAATGTTATGGGTACGACAAAGCGCCTTGCGGAGCTGGTTGTCCAGGCATATGCGCAGATAAGTCAGACGCGTTTCGTTGCAGTGCGTTTCGGAAACGTACTGAACAGCAACGGCAGCGTGGTTCCCCTGTTCAAGCGTCAGATCGCAAACGGCGGCCCCGTGACCGTCACGCACCCGGAAATTACGCGCTTTTTCATGACAATTCCGGAAGCGGCGAGACTTGTGATTCAGGCCGGCTCCATGGCAAAGGGCGGAGAAATTTTCGTGCTGGATATGGGAAAGCCTGTTAAAATTTTAGATCTGGCGATGGATATGATCCGAATTTCCGGCTATACCCCCGGCGTCGACATGAAAATCGAGTTTACAGGGCTGCGTCCGGGTGAAAAGCTGTATGAAGAACTGCTTCAGGATGAAGAGGGCACTTCCCAAACGTCACACGACGGAATTTTCATTGGCAGTCCTTCTCACGTGACGTGGGAAGAAATTGAAAGAATATTAAAGGAGCTGCAGGAAGCGCTCGCCGCTTCGTCCGACGAAGCAATCATTGAATGCCTGAAACGAAACGTGCCGACCTATCATCCGGAACGGAATATGGAGAAAAAAGCATATAATTCAGCGAAAGTTAATTAATTATTCAAAAATATTTCTTCCGGCGACATGCGCAATACAAGATACTTTTGTATACTTTAAAATAATTATTCGCGCGGCATTGCGCTATAAATGCGAAAAATGCATGGATTTCGGAGGGCAGTTGGATGATTGAGATAAAAAATCTCACGAAACGGTATGGACAGATACGGGCTGTAGACGATATTTCGCTTACAATCAAAAAAGGAGAGATCCTGGGCTTCCTGGGGCCGAACGGCGCGGGAAAATCCACTACCATGAATATACTGACGGGATATATTTCCGCTACGTCAGGTTCAGTTTCGGTCGGCGGATACGATATCATGGATTCGCCGCGGGAGGCGAAGCGTCTGATCGGATATCTGCCGGAGCAGCCGCCGCTTTATTACGACATGACGGTAAACGAGTATTTGCGTTTTATCTGCGATTTAAAAAGCGTTCCGCTGAAACAGCGCCGGCGCCAGCTGGACGAAATTCTGTATCTTGTCAAAATCGGCGACATGAGGGACCGGCTGATCAAGAATTTATCAAAAGGGTATAAGCAAAGAGTCGGCGTTGCTCAGGCGCTTGTCGGCAACCCTCAGGTTTTGGTTCTGGACGAGCCTACCGTAGGCCTGGATCCCAAGCAGATCATTGAGATTCGGAAGCTGATCGGGGCGCTGCGTCATGAGCATACGATCATACTGAGCACGCATATTCTGCAGGAGGTCAACGCCGTCTGCAGCACGGTAGCCGTAATCAATAAAGGAAAATTGGCGGCGTCAGGTTCCGTTTCTGACTTTACGGCGGCCGAAGGCACCGTTAGTAAATTTATGATCAGCGTTGTGGGAGGCAGCGGAAAATCCGAAATCCAAAAAGTGCTGCAGAATGTGGACGGCGTCCGCCGCGTAGATTTTGTGCGCGTAGATAAGGACGCATTTATTTTCAATGTGGAATCCGAAAAGAAGAGCGACGTGCGGCGCGGCGTGTTTAATGCGCTGGCGCATGCGAATATGGCTGAAATTGAGCTGCGCCCGGTCGGCCGGACGCTGGAAGAAATTTTCATCGATATCGTCAGCAAGGAGCAGGTTCCTGCTGCGGAATAAGTCAAAGGTGCGTGTTTTTATATGTTAACAATTTACAAAAGGGAGATGGCGTCTTATTTCCGTTCTCCTGTGGCGTATTGCATTATGGGTTTTTTTATGGCGATCGTGGGTCTGATGTTCTGGATCAACAATATTCTGAACGCTTCAGCGCAGTTTTCCCAGACACTGAGCTCCATAGGCGTATTTCTGACGTTTCTTGTTCCGATTATTACGATGAAGCTTCTGTCGGATGAAAAAAAGAACGGAACGGAGGTATTGCTCAGAACGTGTCCCGTTCCGATGTGGAAGATCGTAACCGGAAAATATCTTGCTTCCGTTACGCTTTTTCTGATCATGACGCTGCTTACGTTTATCTTTCCCGTGCTGATCGCATTCCTTGCGGAGGAAGGAGCCGTGCTGGGGACTGCGCAGGATATGGGCAGTTATATCGGGTTCTTCTTATTGGGAGCATCTTACTTAGCAATCAGCCTGTTTGTCTCCTCCTTTACGGAAAGTCAGGCGGTGGCGGCGGTAGCGGGAATCGTTACCTTGATCATTTTCTATTTTCTGCAGTCGATCGGCGCGTCTCTGGGAACGGCGTTCGGCGCCGCGCTGCAATGGATTGCTCCGCTTGCAAGATATCAGGACTTCACGGTAGGCTCTTTTAATTTTGCTTCGCTGATCTTTTATATTTCATTTTCGGCGATGCTCGTGTTTATGACCTATGTCAATCTGGAAAGAAAACGCTGGAACTGAGCGCCTGCTTTTGAAAGGAACGGAAATCTATGCTTAAGAAAAACAGAAAAGAAACTCCTCTGGACGAACATACGCCTCCTAAAACAGGCAGCTTGTTAAAAAGACGCGTTAATTACGGAATCGGGTATGTTTTGCTGATTGTCGCTACGATCGTGGTATTTGTGGTGGTGAATGTCATTCTCGAACGACTGCCGATGTCTGTGGATCTGACGGCCAATGAGCAGTTTTCCATTACGGATGAAACGAAGGATATTCTGGAGAATCTCACTGAAGACGTTGAAATCATTGCGCTTTACGATCGGGTAAAAGGGATGGCAGATACGCAGCGTGCAGAGGTAATCCGGATTCTGGATCTTTATGATGCGTATTCACACGTCAACGTCTCCTATGTTTCTCTGGACAGCAACCCGAATATCGTCAACGAGACGGTAGGCCAGGCGAGCGCAGCCGCCTATTCCGAAGGCGACTATATTGTAAAAAGCGGAAAACGTACGAAACGGATTGCAGCAAACGATATGTTTGAAACGTCTACGCAATATATCAGCAATATTATACCGGTTACTTACGCCACCGGCAATCAGACGGAGCTTCGGGTGAGCACGGCGATTAAATATGTGACGCTGGAAACGATCCCCAATCTGTACGTTTCTACCGGGCTGCAGGAAGAAGACATGTCTTACTTTGGAAAAATATTCGAAGATCTGGATAATATGAACATCCTTGTAAAAGAAATTAACCTGTCCCAGGTTGACGCAATCCCTGAGGATGCGGGAGCAATCCTTTTCCTGAGCCCGAAGCGGGATTTGTCCGAGCTGGAATACGACATGCTGCACCAGTGGCTTTCTTATGACGGGGGGATGGCGTTTTTCGCATTTGATTCCGATATGACGGCGACGAGCCTGGAGCGCTTCAATCTCCTGCTTTCGGAGCTGTACGGCTTATCCGTCAACAATGATATCGTATCCGACGAGGAGGCCTATCAGATCGCAGCGGCGGCAAAGCCGTCTGTAATTACGGCCTCTGCGCAAAACAACGGCCCGCTTTCCGTAAATCAGCTGAATAAAACGTACTTTTCCTATGATTCCAGAAGCATTAATCTGCTCAGCACTGCCGGATATTTTGAATCGTTTCCTCTGATTCAGACCTCGTCCACCGCCACTTCGACTGCGTACGGGACGGGATCGGAAACGGTAGGAGTCGCAACGCTGGCTGCGTGCGGTGAGTATTACGGAAACGGGGAACATTCGCGTGTCGTCGTTTTGGGGTCAAGCCTCGGCCTTACGGATGAAAATATTCAGCAATATTCCGACACGGCATCCGAGCTTCTGTTCCTATACAGCGTCGACTGGATGATGGGAGAGGATACGATGGAATCGCTGAATATTGAAACAAAACAGTATTCTACAACGGTTCTTACGGTAGACAGCGCCAAGAGCAAATGGATCTTTGCTTTTTCTGTGATCCTATATCCGGTGGCTATTATTGCGGTCGGTCTGGTAATCTGGCTGAAGCGGCGCCATCTGTAAAGTCAGGAGGAAACGAGCTATGAAGCAGTACAAAACAACGATCATATCCCTTATTATCATCGCGGTGGTAGCGGCGGGGTTTTTCATTGTATCTGCCGTACTCGACCGAAATCAGACGAATGAGAATCCTGCCGGCGCCACCGCGGAAGAGCAATCGGGCGAGAAAATCTTTAATATTGAAAGTGTTTCGGAAATCAGCGCATACGAATGCAATATTGTTGACGACATCAGGCTGGAACGAGGCTCCTCCGACGAATGGACTTGTACGTCTTATCCGGATCTGACGCTCTATGAGGCCGGAATCGTCTCCGGACTCAACTCGATCAGGCAATGTATGGCGGTCCTCGTATACGAAGGTGAGATCACCGACGAAATCATAAAAAACTATGAAATTTCACGCACCGAATATATCAAGGTACAGCTGAAGGACGGAACGGAATATACGCTGCACTTCGGGATGCAGAAGCCGGGCACGTCGTCCTGCTTTGCCGTTGTGGAAGAAATGAATAAAGTATATCTAATGAACAGCACGTATAAAGATTCCATCATTATAACGAAAGAAAATCTGCTTCATACAAAGATCTTTAATTTTAATGATGAAGGAAAAATCAAAGGAATAGAAATCCAAAAGTCCGGAGAGCAGTTTGTGGTTCTTTCTGCGGTTTTATCTGATGAAAACAGAGCGTGGACCATGGAATTTCCCCTGAACAGAGAGGGCGACGATTCGCATATCGAGGATGTGCTTACGGCGGTGACTGCCCTGTATACTGAGGATTACATCGAGGGAGACTGCCAGGATCTTTCAAAATACGGTCTTGAAAATCCGTACTATGTTCTGCGGCTCACGGACAACAAGGGAACACAGACGCTGTCCCTCGGTAATAAGGTTCCGGAGGGAAATGCATATTATTGTATTTTCGGCGGAGAAAACAATGTTTTTACCGTAGGGACCTCTACCCTGACCTTCCTTGACGATACGGAGCTCAAATACATGAATCCTTCCATTTTCAACAGAATGTATACGGAGCTTGAATTGATTAAAATCGACGTGACCTGCGGGGAATATAATGAGTCGTACACGATGGGCTTTGACATTTGGGAGGACGGAGAACAGCTGTATTTTAACGATGCGCCGCTTCCGGACGACAATACCATTATCCGGGCGTTCCGAAGAATGAATACGGCGCTTTATTCGCTCGATCTGGTCGGGCTGGCTCCCGAGCCGGAGACAAAAGGGGAACGTCTGATCGCAGTTGAATATCACACCAGCAGCGGAGAAACGATTCTAGTGGAAGGCTTCCGAAGGGACGAAACGACGATGAGCCTTTATGAAAACGGCGTCTACTGCGGAGGTTACGATCATATCCGCCAGATTACAGGGACCAATGACGCTTACGGGATTCTCGGAACGCTGGAAAATTTCAGGACATTATCAGGAATGAATTAGGGCAAAGCTTCATACCATAATAGAGAACGACATCTGTAAAGAAGCTGTTTCAGATCAAAAAAGCGTTTATTGTCGGCGCCGTTTATCTTTCTGCGATTATCGGCGCCGGCTTTGCTACCGGCAGAGAAATAATGACCTATTTTGCGCGCTTTGGATACCCGGGACTGATCGGCCTTTTCGCAGCGTGCGCTCTGATTGCGTTTTGCGGTGCAAAGGCGCTTCTCACGGTTTTGCGCGGAAGAATTCTTGATCCGCATGCGCTGAATATCGCGCTGGGTGGAAAGGGCTTTGGGACGTTTCTTACGATCTGCTGCGGCCTGTTTGCTTATTCCGCTTATATTATCATGCTTGCAGGAATTCGGCAGCTCTGCGGCGGCAGTCTGGCAGCCGTTCTTCTCGTTTCAGTTTGTGCATATATCGTGTTATATAAGGGCTTTGGCATGCTTGTAAAAATTTGTGGGATCTGTGCGCCGTTCCTCGCAGTTGCAATCGCAATAACGGCGCTTGGGGGCTCTTTTAGCGGAGCCGGGGCTGCCGCGGCAGCCGCTTATGAATGCAAGCCGCTCCAAATTGCAGTAAAAGCCATTCTCTATGCGGGATACAATGTACTGACTTCTATTTGCGTTCTCGGCCGTTCCCTTCATCTGCTGGAATCCGGAAAAACCGCCGTCCGGGGCGCAATCCTCGGCGCCGCAATGCTTTTTCTATCCGGAACCGCTGTGCTGGTTGCGCTGGTACACGGCGGTATTCCGCCGAATCGGTACGAAATGCCGGTACTGGCTTTATTTGCGAAAGAAAGTATCGTTTTTCATGCGGTGCTTCTGACTACGATGTTCCTCTCGGCGATTTCGGGCCTGACCAGCACCTGCGTTTTCTTTACAGGCCTTCTGCCGGAACGGAAAATGGGGATTCTTCTGGGCCTTGCCGCAATTCCTGCGACTTATATTACATTTGGAAAGCTTATGGATGTGCTGTATCCTATATTCGGCGTCGCAGGAATATTTTTGATGATTGTACTTGCGCTGATAGGGAAGAAAAATGTATAATATCAAAACAGGATCATATCGGAGAGGTCGGGAAGAGTTTGCCGGATACAAAAGAAAAGCACGAAAAACGGTCGAAAATCATACCGCATGGAGAAATGGACAAACGCCGCGCAGCGCAGAAAAGAAAGCGCAGGCGCCTCCTGGGTCTGATTGCCGCCGTCATTGCAGCCGTTTTGCTGATCGTGTTTTTCGCAAAGGGCGGATATGAAAAAATTCTTGATTTTCTGGGCATAGAACGGAATATTGCCGTGACGCCGACGATTACGGAGGTTGCGTGCGAGCTGAAAGGCGAACCCGTCATAGCCGGCGTCGGCGGTACGATAATCATTTATGACGAACAGGGCGTAACCGGTTACGGATCGGACGGAAAATGGAAATGGAACGAGGCCTGTACGTTGGAAAATCCCGTCGTGTCCTACTGCGGCGGCAGCGTGGTTTATACGGATTCGGGCGGCACTGCCGCATACGCGTTCGGCCCGGAGGGAATCCTGTGGCGCTATGGCAGCGAGAAGAAGCTCATGGCCGTATTCGGCGGCGCTTCGGGGCAGATCTGCATGATCCATGAAGAAAACGAATACCTCTCGGCTGCAACGATTTTTGAATATGACGAGAAATCTTCCGAACTGAGGGAGCTTTTCACTCGGAAATTCGGCTCGCATTATATGCTGGCGGGAGCCGTTTCTCCGGACGGCAGACAGCTGGCGCTTTCCGGCGCATATTCGAAGGGCGGCGACGCAGCCGGAATCGTATCCTTTCTGAGAATGTCCGACGGCGAAGTTTTTACCAGCGATGCGGAAGACGAAATTTATGTAAAAATGTTTTATGCAGACGATGGGAGGCTATTTGCCGCAAACAGCGATTCCGTGCGCGTTTTATATCATTCTCTGACAGCGTCCTCCGAGGAGGATTCGGACCAGGAAATCTGGAACCGGGAAAATGGCCGGGAGCTGCTTGCGGACGCCGTGCTGGTGAACGGAAAATATCTCGTCGCAGCGCTGAACTCTGAGAATTCTGGGAAAACTGTGGTCAAGGGCTATGATACTGCGGGAAAAGAACGTTTAAATTTTGAAATATCCGGCAATATTATCGGTATGCATACCGCCGGAGACGCCGTGCTGCTTTATACAGACCGATATATATATATGTATAATGAAAAGGGGCTCCTGATCGGGACGCAGGAGGCAGGCTTTACGATTAAGAAAGCCGTATGCACGGACAGCCGCCACGCTGCGGTATACGGGGACGGAAGGGTTCTTTCCGTATCGTTTCAATAATTTTTACGGAGGTCATGGAGATGTTGGTCGATATTATAGTTGTCGTAATCGTGCTTGCTTTTATTCTGGTGGGATGGAAGAGGGGCTTTCTGCTTTCCGTTTATGCTCTTTTTTCCATGATTGTTGCCGTCGCGCTCGCCTGTGTTTTATCGCCCGCCGTATCGGCCGGGCTTGAAAAGACGGGGCTTCAGGATAAGCTGGAAACGAAAATTTCGGCTTATGTCGAAACCGAGCTGACAGAGAAATTTGGAGAAAACGCTGACATCAGCACGGAGGAAGCCGCCGAAGAGCTGCCGCTTCCGAGCTTTTTGACGGGAAAAATCGCTGAGGATGCCGAAGAAAGCGCGGCGAGTCCGATAAAAAGCGTTTCCGAACGCGTCGGAATAAAATCCGCCGAATTGATCTGCGGCGTCATTGCTTTTATTCTTATTTTTTTCATAGTAATGGTAATCATGATGGTGCTGAAGATTATATTAAAGCTGGCCTCGAAGCTCCCGGTGCTCAAACAGGCAGACGCGGTCGGCGGCGTGCTGATCGGTTTTGTACAGGGAGTTCTGTTTATCTGTGTCCTGGCGCTGCTGCTTTCCGTTTTCTCTTCGACTCAGAGCATGCGGGGGATCGTTTCGGCCGTGGAGGATTCGCATATTGCAAAATATATATATGAAAATAATTTTATTGGACAGATAATATCCCGCCTGTTTTGAGTTTTCAAAAATAGGTGTTGACAAACTATCTTTTTTTGTGTTACATTAGTCAATGCGCTTTAGGCGATGGAGGTGTAGTGACATGAGAGTAAAGGTAACGATGGCTTGTACGGAGTGCAAACAGCGGAATTATACGACGATGAAGAATAAAAAGAATAACCCGGACAGAATGGAATTCAGCAAGTACTGTAAATTCTGCAAAAAGCATACGCCTCACAGGGAAACGAAATAAGTTTTGATGCAGAATGCCAAGCAGTTTAAGGATGTGTTTTGATGGCGAAGGAAAAAGAAAAAAAAGCAAAGAAGCCGAATTTCTTTAAAAGAACAGGCACCAGGATCGCCTCTTTTTTTAAGGGAATTGTTTCGGAAATCAAAAAAGTTACATGGCCTACCCAAAAACAGGTTGTATCCAATACGCTGTCTGTTCTGGCGTTCTGTCTTGTGGTCGGAGCAATTATTTGGCTCGCGGATTTTGGATTGAAATCCCTGATGAGTCTGATTACCAGACTGAGCTGACCGCGGCTTCGTACGGACAGTAACCGGCAATCCAGCTGAAAGGAGGACGTGTATGTTTTTAGAGGATGTATCGAGCGAGCCGATGTGGTACGTCGTGCATACTTATTCGGGTTATGAAAATAAAGTTAAGGCGAGTCTTGAGAAAGTAATTGAAAACAGAGGCATGCAGGATTACTTTTTTGATATTATAATCCCCATGCTGGAAGAAGTGGAAATTAAAGACGGACGTGAGAAATCCGCCCTCAAAAAGATATTTCCCGGATACGTCCTTGTCAAAATGATCCTTACCGATGATACTTGGTATATCGTGCGGAATATCAGAGGCGTGACGAGCTTCGTTGGATTTGGAAATAAGCCCCAGAGCTTGTCGGAGGAAGAAGTCCGCGCGCTTGGTGTCGATCAAACGAAAACAGCAGTGGATTATGAAATCGGCGATACCGTCCGTATCATTTCCGGCCCGCTTGAGAATTTTACAGGCGTGGTCGAGAGTATAAACGTAGAAAAATCGCAGGTTAAGGTGCTTGTGTCCATGTTCGGACGCGAGATTTCAGCAGAATTAGAATATTCTCAAATTCAGAGGATATTTTAATGATAGATTATTTGTTTTTTTAATTTTTTGGGAGGTGGAAATATGGCAAAGAAAATAGCAGCCGTAGTAAAATTGCAGATCCCTGCGGGAAAGGCTGCTCCTACGCCACCGGTTGGACCAGCCTTAGGTCAGCATGGCCTGAACATCATGGGATTTTGTAAGGAATTTAACGACAGGACAAAGGCGGATGCCGGATTGATCATTCCGGTTGTAATAACCGTTTATGCCGACAAGACGTTTTCTTTCATTACAAAGACTCCTCCTGCAGCGGTTCTTTTAAAGAAGGCCTGCAAAATTGAGAGCGGATCCGGAAAGCCCAACCGTGAGAAAGTTGCGAAGATCGCAAAAGCGGATCTGATGAAAATTGCGGAGCAGAAAATGCCGGATATGAATGCGGGAAGCGTGGAGGCTGCCGCAAGCATGCTGGCGGGCACCGCCAGGAGCATGGGCATCGTCGTGGAAGGCTGAGCCCCGGGGAGTATTTGTGATAAAGGAGTGTGAACAGACGTGTTTAGAGGCAAAAAGTATCAGGACAGCGCAAAACTCATAGACAATACAAAGCTTTACGATCCTTCCGAGGCTCTGGATCTTGTGGTAAAGACCGCGAAAGCAAAATTTGACGAGACCATCGAGGTGCATATCAGGCTCGGCGTCGACTCAAGGCATGCGGATCAGCAGGTAAGAGGAGCCGTTGTGCTTCCGAATGGTACGGGTAAGACAAAAAAGGTTCTTGTATTTGCAAAGGGCGATAAAGCTGCGGAAGCGGAAGCCGCCGGGGCGGATTTCGTCGGAGCAGAGGATCTTGTCGCTAAGATTCAGGGCGAGAACTGGTTTGGATTCGACGTGGTGGTTGCGACGCCCGACATGATGGGAGTGGTCGGACGCCTCGGTAAAGTGCTCGGACCGAAGGGGCTCATGCCGAACCCGAAGGCCGGCACCGTTACGATGGACGTCACAAAGGCAATTGAGGAATTGAAGGCGGGCAAGATCGAATACCGCCTGGACAAGACCAATATTATCCATTGCCCGCTGGGAAAGGCTTCCTTCGGAGCGGAGAAATTACAGGAAAACTACAGCACGCTTTATGACGCGGTCTTAAAGGCAAAGCCTGCCGCGGCAAAAGGCCAGTATATGAAAAGCATCATCGTGACGTCCACGATGGGCCCGGGAATTAAAATTAACCCTGCAAAGGCGTAATCCCGGAGGCATCGATAAAACCGAATACCGTTTTGACCGGAGACAGCAGGCATTGTTTTATAACGAATAAGTCCCGCCGAGGTTTTTTGAATTCTGAGTGAATTCTCGGCCCTTTTGTGTCTTCGGCGCAAAAGGGTTTTCTGTTTATTATAAAACTGACGGAACAATTTTAGAGGAGGTGTTTGTAAAGATGCCAAGCGAGAAAGTTTTAAAAGAAAAAGAAGCAATCGTCGCGTCGATCGCAGAGGAGATCAAGAATGCGGCTACTGTTGTTTTCGTAGACGCAAGAGGCCTGACGGTGGAAAAGGATACCGAGCTCAGAGCCGGACTGCGGAAGGCGGGAGTCAGCTATAAGGTTCGCAAGAATACGCTGACGCTGAAGGCGGTCAGGGAACTGGGCCTGGAAGGCTTGGACGATTATCTGAAGGGACCTACCGCGATCGCCGCGTGCCCGAACCTGACGGATGCCGCAAAAATCATCAATGATTTTTCGAAAGAAAATAAAGCGGTTGAAATCAAGGGCGGAATTATGGAGGGAAAGGCCGTCAATGCGGATACGGTCAGAGAGCTGGCGTCGCTGCCGTCGAAAGAAGTGCTCATCGCCAGAGCGCTGGGCGGTCTGAATGCGCCGATTACAAGCCTTGTGATTGCGCTGAATGCAATTGCAGAAAAGCAGGAAGCCTGAGCAGCAGGCGATTACACAAAAATAAAAAGAAAATGGAGGAATACAAAATGGCCAGTGAGAAAATACAAAAATTTATCGATGATGTCAAGGCTCTGACAGTTCTGGAGCTTAACGAGCTTGTCAAGGCTCTGGAAGAGGAATTCGGCGTGTCCGCTGCCGCTTCCGTTGCAGTCGCCGCCGGACCGGCCGCCGCAGCCGCAGGAGACGCTCCCGCAGCCGCTGAGCAGACGGAGTTCGATGTCATTCTGAAGAGCGCCGGACCGAATAAAATGAACGTCATTAAAATCGTTAAGGAAATTACGGGCGCATCTCTTATGGACGCCAAGAAGCTTGTTGACGAAGCTCCGAAGCCCTTGAAAGAGAAAATCAGCAAAGATGACGCCGCCGCAATGGAAGCGAAGCTGAAGGAAGCAGGAGCGGAAGTAGAGGTTAAGTAATTTTTGTGCAGTTAAATTGTTCCAGTCAGAGTGGGCAGTAAAAAGCCCGGAAGAAAGCCACGGTTCATTAAAACAGAGAACCGTGGTTTTTTACTGCAGCTTGGCAAAATGAAATATTAATGCTACAATACACATGCTATTTAAAGCTTCGAAGCAGGGAAACGCGGCCGTGGAAAACAAATGCAGCGATTTCTTCCTGCAGCGCCGGATGGAGGCGAAATGGTGGAAGCAGAGAAAACAGAAACAGCTGGAGATCTTTTCCTGAAGAGGTATGATCTTCATTTTTTAGAGGCCTACAGCAGTGAAGAGCTGTTTTATAAACGTTATTATGAGCTTCGTTCGCAGCCGGAGGCTCTGCGTTCATTTTTGGCTCCATATCGCGTGTCGGAATTTTGGCTTCCGGAAATCAACAGCGAGCATCAGAAGGCAAATCAGGTTCATACGATTTTCGATTATTTTGATGATGATATTATGGTAACGAAGCATACCCGCTTTTATCCTCTGTTTATTCATAAGCATGTTTTTTTCGAAATTATGGTAGTGATCAAGGGCAGCTGTGAAAACACGGTGGGCGGGCGGCGCCTGCGGATGACTTCGGGAGACATCTGTATCATCCCGCCGGGAGAAATTCACACCATCGGCATTTTTGATGACAGCATTGCGATCAATATTCTGATTAAGAGGGAAACCTTCGACGATGCGTTTTTCTCGTTACTGCCCCAAGAGCACTTTTTAACAGATTTTTTCAGAAAGAATCTCTACCTTGACGAGCACATTCCCGATAATTATGTACTAATCCATATAGAAGATGATCTTCCTGCAGAGACTGCAATCTGCGCGCTGATTTATGAGGATTTGCTGAGGCACAGAGGCATGGAGCAGAAGGCAAACGCACTTTTAAAGAAAAATTTGGTGCTGACAATTTTAAATTATTTTGCGTGCTACCGGAACGAAAACGGGAATATGGTAAAGGTCAGCAGCGGAAACCCGGAGAAAATGAACGAGATTCTGAAATATATCTCTGACCGGCACGCTACTGCGTCTTTGGAGGAGGTGGCGGCCCATTTTCATTATTCACCGCAGCATCTCAGCAAGCTGATTCTTGAAAGCACGGGGTTTTCCTTTATTCGCATCCTTCAAAAGGCAAAAATCGCCCGGGCTTGCTTCCTGCTGGCCACCACAAAAATGAAAATCTGTGATATTCCCGGATCTGTGGGGTATGACAGTCTGCTGTATTTCAATCGTATATTTAAAAAAGAAATGGGCGTTACGCCCAGCCGGTACAGAAGCCTGTACGTAAATCATATTCCGCGGCAGTAGCCGCTACAGGGAAAAACCTATAATCTTTCGGGGTTTGTATATAGTTTTTTCATACAAATCTTAAGAAATGTATGTGTTTTGCGCCGGATATGTGACTATCTGTGAATTTATTTCCCACTTTATAATATAAAATAGCTTGCACTTGATTAGGAGGTTATTTTATGCAAAAGAAGTGGTTTTTTATTTTAACGGCTATGATTGCTGCAGTCCTTTGCGTACAGCTTTTTGCGGTCAATGCTGCAACCTTTACTTATGAGGAGACGTATGAGGACTATGATCTCGAAATGACTATGGACGATATGTACATGTCTTTCGAGTGGACCAAACTATTCGGTTCGGGAAATGCGGCGGTGCAGGGAGAGGAAAATAAATATCTGAACATCAGCGGATATTTTGCCATGGAATATGCTACCGCTCTGGATGAGGATGTCGATGCTTACAGCATTTCCTGCGATATGCGGGTATTGGAGAACGGCGACGGTATCGGACTGTTTCTGCGCTCCGGCTGCCTGCTCTATAAAGACAACGTCGCCTGGCATCATATGGCAAACCCCTACATGCTGCCCATGCATTACTATGAGTGGGATTGGTATGCGGAAAATGGCGGCACAAAGGGTTCCTCCGGAATGGGCTCGTCCGGTATCGTGATTATGCCGCAACTCCAGGAGGGGACAAACGGAGTCATTAAAATTAATTTTAAAAGTCATGAAGAGGACGGCCTCAATGTCGGAAATATAAGCTATTCGTTTGATTCGCCAGTTCCGGTTTCGGAATTTTTCAAGATTACCGCGGAAGAACGTGATTCCGAAATCCGGATTTCCGTCAATTCCGAACTGCTGGCGACGATTACGTTTTCCGAGGAGGGTGTTTATGAGGATGACGTTTTTTATGATACCCCGGCAGATTTCACAGAGGTATATTACAAAAACGCTGTGTTAAAGGATGCTGCCGGCAATGAAGTGCTCAGCCTCAGCAACGCGAGAATTGCCGTGGACGGGAAGTTTGCGTTTGCCTCAAGAAACGGCGCTTTTGATTTGGACAATTTCAAGGCGGACTATATTTATGATGAGGCCGTGGAGGCCACGCCGGAAAACACCCCGCCGGACGCTTCGGATGCGACGCCTGAAGAAACGGCTTCTTTAGCGCCGATCCAGACCAGCGGGCCTTCCGAAGAAAGCAAGGGTCCGTCCGCAACGGATAACGGCACGGAAGACGGCGCGTCCCGCTCTTACGTATGGCTGATTATTGTAATTGCCGTTGCGGTATTGGCAGCCGTTGTCGTGGTTGTCATTATACGGAGCCGGAAGAAATCTGCGTAAGAAAGGAATCAGCAACATATGCAAAAAACGAGGTTTCTCCACTTTTTGGACGAATTTGGGAAACGCTTTGCCGCTTTGCTGCTGTGTCTGTTTTTTCTGACGGCTTATGCCTGCGGGGAACGCAATGAAACGGATTTTTCCTCCTCCGGCCTTCCGACGGGACAGATCGATCCGAGTGCGACGATAGATCCATCCGTAGCGTCGGATGATCTGGAGGCAACGATCCGGCTTCTGGTCAAGAACGATCTTCGGGAAAAGGGCGACAATCAGGCCATGCGGCAGTGCATTGCGAATTATGTCAGTACCTTTCAGATGTATTATCCCAATGTTTCCGTTCAGATCCGGTATGTAGATGAAATGAATCGTGAGCTGAAGGAAGACGCGGATGTGTTTCTGCTGACTGCGGAGGATTCAACTCGCTACATGGCTGACGAAAAGTATGACGGAACCGGATATGCCCGACAGTTTCTGGATCTCTCCGATTATTATGACCGCTTCCATACGGAGCGCGACCAGCTTCTGCTTCCTGCAATGAAGCTCGGTCAGGTCGGCGGATCCCAGCAATGGGTACCGTTCCAATATGACAGAGCCGTCATATATGCGGATAAAAGCGTATTTGAAGAGGCCGGAGCGGAAATTCCATCCGCCGACTGGACGTATGAAGATTTTACAAGACTGGTAAGCCAGCTGACCTTTGTTGGAAAAGACGGTCGATATACGGGACTTTATCTGGCCTATCATCAGGCGTTTGTATGGAAACTGTTTGTCCGAGGCGCCGGCGGAGACTGGTTTGATTCGGAGCAAAATCAGATTGTACTGACAGAAGGAAAGACGTATGAAGGCTTTCGCATGATGTTTTCTATGCTTGAGTCAGGGACCGCGCGCGGTAAGGATTTTAATCAAAACGGATCCGCCGCCTCCGAATCGGCTATGGCGATTGCATTTGCCTGTCAGCCTGAGCGCGACGGCGTTTATCAGGAATCTCTGGAACGTATGGAGGCAAATCCGGCAAAAAATACGGAGGCCTTGATGGAGGAGGGAAATCTGGTCATGCTGCCGCTGCCCGTCTTCCCTGCCGGGGAGGTTGGGATTTCCAATACCGCTTTCTGCAAAGGCTTTGCCGTATCCATAGACAGCGGACAGAAGGAGGCGGCAGCAGCGTTTGCCTTGTTTTCCCTCACGCTGCCGGGGCAACAGATCCTGAATCAGTATTTTGGAGGAATTCCGGTAAACCGCCGCGCCTTTTCGTTAGATTTTTGGAAAAAAGGTCTGCTGGCAGGAAGCAATGCAGATACCGTTCTGATCCGCATCGACGCGGATGAACGAGATGATTTCCTGGAGGCATTTGAAAGTGCGAGATATTTATACGACGGCGTCCTGCGGACGCGGACGCTGTTTGCTTCTCTGCTGTACCGGGACTATGCCACGGTACAGAAACGCAGACCGGAAAGCTATCAGCCCACACTGGAGACATTGGAACGGCAGCTTAACGCTACAATTCGGGATTATACATAGAGAAAGGAGGAGAAACGGGAATGAAAAAAGTTATGATGATTCTTCTTGCCCAGACCATCCTTCTTTCGTTTTGCCTGGCCGGGCCTGCTCCGCAGGGAAGCGCCTCGCAGCAGACGCCGGGTGTGTACGATACCTGGGTTGCTACGGACGGCTTGGGCCGCAGTCTGCCAAGCGCGGAGGAAGCGGGCGATACCCGTACGGACAAATATGTCGGATTGTTTTATTTCATCTGCCATGACGATCCTCAAAACGGCGGCACCGGCACGCTGATAGATAATTCAAAGGTGTTTGCGGAGGGCGGCCTGTTTGCCGTCTGGGAAATGCTTCTGCAGGATCAGACGCATGTGTGGGGCGAGCCGTATTTCGGATATTACGTGAATACGGATGAATGGGTCTACCGCAAACACGCGGCGATGTTTTCCGCTTTAAATATCGACTTCATTTTTGTAGACCTGTCCAACAGCTTCCTACACGGAGAAGGATTATTTATCCTGTTTGAAACATGGCATAAAATTCGGGAAGAAGGCGGAACGACACCGCAGATCGCACTCTTTTGCGGCTGGAGGCCCAGCACGGCGCGTTTTACCTTGGATGCTGTCTGGGAACGGATTTATCAAAACGAAGCGTATCGGGATCTGTTTTTTGAATGGGAGGGCAAACCGCTCTTTTTAGGCAGTCCGGCGGATTTAACGCAGGAATATCTGGACTTTTTTACGATTCGGGAATCCTGGGTAGGGACCGGTTCAAGCTCGGAGTACGTCTATACGGGTGTCAATCAGTGGAACTGGTTCGATCCCTATCCGCAGACGGTAGGGAAAAACGCGCGCGGGGAAAACGAGCACATTTCCGTATCTGCGGCAGGTCATGCAAATTCGGACACCAGCAGAAGCTATGTTGGCGACGGCGGAGCCCTTTCAGCGCAAAATGCAGATTTCGGATTCTCTTTGACGACTACCGGGGAAGGGCTGTTTTTTCAGCAGCAGTGGGAGTATGCGCTGCAGGTGGATCCGATGGTTATTACTATTACGGGATGGAACGAATTCTCGGTGGGCGCACAGTCCAACCTTGGAGAAGGGCAGGTCATGGCCGGAACCTATCACGTAAACTTCAGTGATCCGCAGTATGACCGGCATTACATTGATCTTTTTAATACGGAATTCAGCCGCGACATCGAACCGATCAACGGATTTTTCAATGATAATTATTATTATCAGATGGCGTCATATATTCGAAAATTCAAAGGAACGGCTGCGGTTCCCTGTGCCGAGGGTGGCCGGGACATCGATCTGTCTGCGCCCTATGAGGAACAGTGGGCGGACGTAGGACCTCTTTTTTGCGATACGATGGGAGACATCGCCCATCGGGACAGTCCTTCACTGGAAAATGTCTATCGCTATGTCAATACGACGGGCCGAAACGATATTGTTTCCGTAAAGGTTTCTAAAGAAAACGGATATACGGCGTTTCTGATTACCTGCGCGGAAGAGCTTGTATACGGTGCAGAAGGCGTGGCCGGCAGGGCGGGTATTGATTTCAAGGAACCGGAAGACGGCGCCTTGCAGACCTTCGTGAATGCATCAGAAGGAGACGTGTCCGAAGCAGGTTCCAATTGGATGAATTTGCTGATCGACAGCGATCAAAATGCGGATACCGGATGGGAAGGATATGACTATATCCTAAACCGCAGCCGGGACGGCAAGACGGTTTCAGTAGAAAGATTCCTGTATAATTCCTGGGAGTTTGAACGCGTAGGCCAGGCGGAATATGTTATTGATGGAGAAAACCTTGTCATTCGGGTTGCAGATTCTCTGGTCGGATTGGAGGGACGTGATCAGTTTGATTTTAAAGCAGCGGATAATTCTGTTGCCGACGGAGATGTGCTGAAGTTTATGACGTTAGGCGATGCGGCGCCGGATAACCGATTTAACTTTCGTTATATTAAACAAAGCGGAGGCTCCGGCGGGCATGGGGAAGGCGTTTCTGCCGCGGTGTTTAAAGGGATCGGTATTTGCGCCGGGATATTGATCCTTGCGGGATTGTGCGTGGTCGCGGTAAAAGCTTGCGTGGCCAAGCGAAAAAAATAAGTTATTTTGCATAAAGCAAGAAGACAATATATTTAGAAATGGAGGAGTTTGTATGTGTGGAAGGTGTAGATGGAAAAAGCTGGCTTTTGTAATGGCAGCAGTTCTTTTGCTGGTAACCGGTTGTATGGTACCGGCTATGGCTTCGGAGGTGCCGGAAGAATGGGGACTTCCGATAACGACGTATGAATATGATTTCTCAAAAGATACGTTTAATACGGATCTGGGGCATGCCGGCGTCGACTCGGACTTCGAGACAGACTGGAGCTGTGAATTTCCGATGGGCTTTGGAGGAGCTATCGGCTCAGAGGAAGACAGAGGAAATTTCTTTGCTTCCATGACGTATTTCGGCCTGAAATATAATCAGGTGATGGAGACCGCGTATCGATTTGCCCTCGATATGAAATATGATCGCGGCCCGTACGGCGGCTTTGCGGTACGCTGCGGAGTACCCGTCAAACTGACGGTGGGCACTCCCTGGACGATCAACTATTATGAATTGGATCGCTATCAGGAAAACGGCGGCGCGAATGCAGATACCGGTATAGGCCCCAGTGGAATTTATGTATTCCCTACAGCCGAGAATCAGATCCGGATTGCGATTAAAACCATAGAGACAGACGGCTCTTATCTGGCAGAAGAACAATTTAATATTGACATGGGATACGATGTGGCGGGACGCTTCATCCGTTATACGGTGCTGGATACGGGAAGCGAACTTTCCGTGTATGCCGGCAGCGATCTGGTTGTCAGAATTGCCTTTTCTGATGCGGGCACGTATGACGTCTTTGCCGAGGACAAGGATGAGGAATATTATAAGACGGCGGTTTTGTACAATGCTGACGGAACGGAAATCGGAAGCGTTGACGGAAACGCCAGAATCGCGGTAAAGAGCGGCATCGCCCTGATGCAGCGGGGAGACGTTCCGGGCGGTATTTCCTATGACAATATTCTCATAGAAACTTATGAACCGGAGCAGACGCCGCCGGGGGAGGAAACGCCGGATCTTCCGGATGATCCGGAGCCAAGTGCCCCGACGGATCCCGAGCCGAATACGCCTACGGGTGAGTCCGGAATGCTCGTATTTGCAGTGGGAGTCATTTTGCTGGCCGCCCTGGCGCTGCATAGCAGAGCGCGGCTTGCCATGAGGCAGAAAGGACGCGCAGAAGAGTAGTAGAATACCTAAACAGGAGGGCAGTATGCACAAAATTACTTCGATCCGCATAGCCGGTACGGATATCGGCCAATACACGATCCTTTACGCGTCGGACAGTCATCCCGCGGAGATTAATGCGGCCAAAGAACTACAGCGTTATATATATAACAGCACCGGCGTCTTGCTTTCGATGTCTGAAGACGGTACGCCCGGCCGGGAAAACGCTCCCGAAATCTGTATCGGCGGTACGAACCGGAACGAGCCCGAGACATTTGACGGACAAGAGGAAGCTTTTCATATTTATTATAAGGCGCCGCGGCTTTATATTGCCGGCGGCGGCGCGAGAGGCACGCTTTACGGGGTATATGCATTTTTGGAAACCTATCTGGGATGGCGTTGGTTCGCGCCGGACACGGAGGAATGCGTGCTCAGCGGCGCGGTTGAAATCCCGGCGGACTGTAATTTGTATTGCCGCCCTGCTTTGGAGTACAGAGACGTGTATTGGTTCAGTGCTTTTGACACTCCCTGGGCGGTGAAAATGAAGCTGAACGCATCGGGAGACCATCGAAAATTAGGACCCGAATACGGAGGCGGAATCGGCTACGGCGGTCCGAGGTTTGTTCATACCTTTTCTGATTTTATGCCGTTGTCAGAATATTTTCAGGAGCATCCCGAATATTATTCCCTGCGCGGCGGCGCCCGGTGCGGAGAATATCTGTATACCCAGCTCTGTCTGACGAATCCGGACGTATTGCGGATCATTACGGAGAAAATACTGGCTTATATGGAGGCGCATCCGGATACGCGCATTATTTCTGTTTCTCAGGATGACAGTTATGTGGGGGACAGCTATTGCCACTGTGCCGAATGCGAAAAAATCCATCGGGAAGAAGGATCGCCTATGGGCTCGCTTCTGCGGTTTGTCAATGCAATTGCGGAAACCGTAAAAATACGATATCCGCATTTAAGCATCGATACATTAGCGTATCAGCATACCTTTGAACCGCCGCTTCATACGGTGCCGCGGGACAATGTAATCATCCGGCTGTGTACCTGGAATCCGATTCTTTCCCAAAAGCATATCGAAAGGCGGAACATCCGGGAAGCCCTGACGCGCTGGAAGGCAGTATGCAACCGTATTTATATCTGGGATTACACTACAAATTTCAGCGATTACCTGGCAACTTTCCCCAATTTTGCAAACTTACAGCCTAATGTGAGACTGTTTGCGGACAATCACGTAAAAGGTATTTTTGCGCAGGGAAATTATCAGTCTGTGAGCGGAGAGTTTGGGGAGCTGCGCGCCTACCTGCTGGCCCGGCTGCTCTGGGAGCCTGAGATGGAGCCGGATGCTTACTATGGGCATATGGATGCGTTTTTAGAAGGCTATTATGGGAAGGGTTGGCGTTATATCAGAAACTACATCGATTATGTCCAGGGAATTGTTTCGGGTTCTTCCGTGAGCAATCGAGGGACTCCGACGGAAATTTTGCCGCCGGAGCAGTTTGACCTGAAGCTGGCAGAGTCATGGTGGGACCAGGCGGAGGCTATGGCGGATTCACCGCGGGACCGGGCGCATATTGAAAAATCAAGGCTGCAGCTTCTGCATTGGGAATTGTTCCGTGACGGTCACACCGACGCGAAGGACGAGAAGGCGCAGGCCTTTTATGCTCTTCTGAAAAAGCACGGGATCACTCATCTGAATGAAGGCGCGGCGGTTCCGGTACCTTCCTGCGGCGCGGAGCAGTAAGAGCGCGCTGGCTTCAGGAAAAACGGCGACAGCGGCAGGGGCGGTATCAGCCTCTGCCGCTGCGTTTATTCTGTTCCGCATTCTTTTGCTCGAGCGAGCTTCCGAAATTACGGAAGCATCGTAGGCGTAGCTGCGGGCGTTGCCGTAGCCATATGGTCGTTTGTTCTGTCATGATCATCTGTCATGAGATCCTCAATCGGATTATTCGTGTGGCGCGACTCTGTTGCATGGTTTGCCCCGTCGCCGACGTTGCCGTCTTCCTTCCGGCAAGCGGAAAGCGAACAAGTCATGCAGATCGCAGCCGCGGCAAGAAAACACGAAGCGATTCTTTTAAAATTCATCTATCTCAACCTCCGAATTTAAATTCTCATCCTTTAAAATCGCGAACGCAGCTTCCCTTCAAAACATACGTTCGAATATTACTATTTGTAAAAATAAAAATTTTATTCAAATCCTTGCGTGCATCTTGCATATTTTTATAAAATGAGAGATAATATTAAATGTAATTTTATGTAACGGAGGTTGTAAAATATGTCCTTTTGCGGTAAATGTGGAAAAGAACTGAATGACGGCGTAAAATTTTGCCCTGCATGCGGTGAGCCCACGGAAAATGGAACGCAGCAGAACGAAAAAAGCACCAGCTACGCAGGCGACGCATATCAGAATGCGAAAAGCAAGGTTGAGACAATATTGGATACGAAGGACACGAGCGGAGAATATGCCAGAGAAGATATAGAGAAAAACAAGGTGATCTGTGCGCTGGCGTACATACCGATTCTATTTTTCCTTCCTCTGGTAGCATGCCCGAAGGATTCAAAATTTGCTAAATTTCACGCGAATCAAGGCCTGCTGGTTTTAATTCTGGCCGTCGTCTGTAATGTTATCGGAAGCCTGATCGGACTGATTCCGATTTTCGGAACGATCGTATGGATCCTGCTGGACGTTGTGATCTTTGGCGCTTTTCTGTTTGGCCTGATCAATACGCTGCAGGGTAAGGCAAAAGAGCTTCCCTTCATAGGCGGAATTCGTCTGATCTGATTTTATTCGTTAAAATATTGTATTCGGAGCTGATCGGAAATTAATGCAATCAGTTCCTTGACGCAGAGCGTGTAATTTGATGCGTCGACGTCGTAGCCCAGAATTGTGCGAAGGATGTATTCTTTCCCGCAGGCGTTGTTTATGTGGGTAACGGCTCGGGCAATTGCACGCTCTATGTGTCGGACGTTGGTATCGAATTCCTCTGCCAGCTTTGAATACAGGCGGGACGAAAGATCGGGGAGCTTGCTTTTGCTCAGCGTAATATGAATCACGGCGCTTTTTAAATAATGATAACCGGCAAAATGTGCCGGTAATTTTAATTTATGAAAAAGCTCGCTGAGAATTCTGGATAATTCGGCTTTGGTCGGGCGCTCTGGAGCTTCTTCTGCCTCACGGCTGCGGACCATGTGAAGCGTATCGTAAAGCACGCGCGGATTGTCTAAATTCTGCATAAACAGCTGCGCACCTTCGCTGATCGCCTGCGGCATATAAGCCTCTCCCTCTTTGCTGGATGCCGTAGTAATGATTTTTACTTTATTCGATGCATTCCGGCAGAGCTTACGGATAATGGCGTTCATGCTCCCATGATCGAGAGACAGGTCTGAAATCAAAACATCCGGCGACAGTCGTTCGCATAATTCCATGATATCTGTCGTATATTTCGAAGAAGCGATCATGCTTACATCCTCAAACGAAGCGATATTATTTGCGATTTTCTGTAAATATTCGTCGTCGCCGATCGCGGCGATCACTTTCATTGCACCTGGAAGCGCCACTGTTGTTACCATCCTTTCAGCTTCTTTTTTACGGAACAAAATGATATCATGAGATTCGAAAAAAGTCAAACATAAATTTCTATAATTATAACATTTTTGGAAGGCATGTTATTTCTTGTAAAATTTTAAAATTAATAGTTAAAATCAGGATGTTTTTCAGAGAAATTGTGAGGATTTAAGAATATTTCCCGGGAAATAAAGAATTTTTTGACAAAATCAGAGGCCGCATGATAAAATGCGGCTTACTCGGTAGTACGAAGAAGGACAACGCAGCACGCCGACGTTACAAAATAGACATATTTTCAATTTACGAAAGAGAAAGGTGATTGCTGTGAGAAGAGAAAAGTATTCTATTTTTGTTGTGGACGGGGATACCGGCTTTGCGGATGAGCTTGGGAGGCGGATTCTTGAGAGAAGCGACATGGATTTGTGCGGGAAGGCGTACAGCGGTGACGTCGTACTGCCCATTGTAAAGGAGAAAAGACCGGATATTATTATCATGGATCTTACTCTGCCCGCATTAGATGGAATCAGTGTGATCCGGATGCTTCAGAAGGAGCTGACATACAGGCCGATCATCATTATTACGTCCGCTTATTCCAACGACATGCAGCGCTATCTTATCAATGATATCCCCAATGCCTATTTTGTACGGAAACCGATTTCTTTCGAAAATTTACTGGACCGAGCGTCGGAGCTCGTACAGGCGGCGTCCGGATTTTATGCAAAAGCAGCCGGTGAGAACGTCGAAGCGGAACGTGCCTTTTATAGAATTCTGCGTTACAACAGCGCGGATTCCACATTTAAGAGAATTACCAGTCTTCTGCATGATCTTGGCGTTCCGGCACACCTCAGCGGATATGGATATCTTCGGGATGCAGTCTGCATGGTGATCGAGAACCCTATATTAATCAATAATATGACGAAGCAGGTATATCCCGCGCTTGCCGCAAGAAGCGGCAAAACGCCGGCAAGCGTTGAAAAGGCCATTCGGACTGCCGTAGAAGTATCCTGGAGCAGGGGAAGAGCCGAAATTCTGGAAGAGGTCTTCGGCTTTACGGTCAATTCACAAAAAGGAAAACCCACCAACACGGAATATATTGCCATGCTGGCGGATCGTTACAATGTCTGGATGAAATAAAAACAAAAAAGAATATCAGAACAGCGCGGAGCCCGTCGTTCTGGGGAACGGAAGCACATCGCGGATATTGGGAATCCCGGTAGCATACATAATCAGACGCTCGAAGCCAAGACCGAAGCCTGCGTGCTTTGTACCGCCGAAACGGCGAAGGTCAAGATACCATTCGTAGGAGTCTTTTTCCAGCCCCAGTTCCGCGATCCGCCGTTCCAGATACGCAAGCCGTTCCTCCCTCTGGCTTCCTCCGATAATTTCTCCGATGGCGGGAACGAGAAGGTCCATTGCGGCGACCGTCTTCCCGTCGTCATTGAGACGCATATAAAACGCCTTGATGTCTTTCGGATAGTCCGTAACGAACACAGGCTTCCGGAAGATCTGCTCTGTCAGGCAGCGTTCATGCTCAGTCTGAAGATCACAGCCCCAATATACCTTATATTCGAATTTATCGTTATACGGCTCCAGCAATGAAATTGCTTCCGTATACGTTACGCGGCCGAATTCAGAGGACGCGACGAATTTCAGGCGTTCGATGAGCTCTTTGTCGTAAAACTGATTCAAAAAGGCCAGATCAGCCGGACATGTATCAAGAATATAATTTAATACATACTTTATCATATCTTCCGCAAGCTTCATGTCGTCGTTTAGATCTGCAAATGCGATTTCCGGCTCAATCATCCAGAATTCGGCAGCGTGGCGCGCTGTATAGGACTGCTCTGCGCGGAACGTAGGACCGAACGTGTAGATCTTACCAAACGCCATTGCCATCGCTTCGCCCTGAAGCTGTCCGGAAACGGTAAGAAAAGCGCTCTTTCCGAAAAAATCCTTTGAATAATCGACTGCGCCGTCCTCTGTATGCGGCAGGTTTTCCAGATCGAGCGTGGTGACGCGGAACATTTCTCCCGCACCTTCACAGTCGCTGCACGAGATCAGCGGCGTGTGCGCGTAGACAAAGCCTCGCGAATGAAAAAACTGATGAATGGCAAATGCCGCCGCAGAGCGGATCCGGAACGCGGCGCTGAATGTATTGGCCCGCGGCCGAAGATGCGCGATCGTGCGAAGATATTCCATAGAATGCCTTTTCTTTTGGAGCGGATAGTCCGGGGAGGAGGTGCCTTCTACAACGATCTGATTTGCTTTGATTTCAAATGGCTGCTTCGCCTCCGGCGTTAATATAAGCGTGCCGGTGACGATGAAGGCGGCGCCTACATTCTGCTTCGTGATTTCGGAAAAATTCGGAATGGCATGCTCTTCGAAAACAACCTGAATTCCTTTAAAATAGCTGCCGTCATTCAGATCGATAAAACCGAGCGATTTGGAGTCACGTATGGTACGAACCCAGCCGCAGACCGTAATTTCCTGGCCGGCGAATGTTTCGGGCGACGCATAAATCCGAGCAATTTCTGTTCTTTCCATCTGATACCATTCCTTTCAACAATAAAAATCCGGACTGCCGTAAAGTACCGATTTATTTATCATAGCACAATATTCTCGTAATATCAATAATTTGCCATTAAAACGCCATATATTCGGAATACTATAAAAAAGCAGACGTCCCGGCATGACAAAAATAACGAGGGTTGTTATAATATTGGCAGCGACGATCTGCAATGGGGTGGTAAAATGACAAAATTATTGATAGCAGACGATAATAAGCAGATTACATCGGTACTGGCCGAATATGCCAAAAAAGAAGGGTATGCGGTAGAGATTGCAGGCGACGGAGCAGAAACGCTCGAAAAATTCAAAAGCTTTGAGCCTGATCTCATTTTGCTTGATGTGATGATGCCTCGCATGGACGGGTTTGAGGTGTGCCGCGATATCCGAAGAGAGTCAAATGTGCCGATCATTATGGTGACCGCCAGAGGCGAAGACTTTGAAAAGATCATGGGCCTTGATATCGGCGCGGATGATTATATCGTCAAACCGTTTTCCTGTGGGGAGGTTATGGCTCGGGTGCGGGCAATCTTGCGCAGAATCAGTCTGAGCACGGATAACAGCAAGATTTTTACCTGCGGAAATCTGATGATCAATCTGGAAAATTACGCGGTGGAAATTGATGGCGAGCCCGTACGGCTTACAAAAAAGGAAATAGAAATATTATGGACGCTTGCGGCGAACACAAACAAGGTTTTCTCACGCGACGTGCTGCTTGACAAGCTCTGGGGATTTGACTTTTACGGAGACAGCCGCACGGTGGATTCACATATCAAGCGGCTGCGGGCGAAGCTGGATGAGCATCCGCACGAGGGCTGGGATATTGAGACGATTTGGGGCGTCGGCTATAAATTTGCGGTGAAGTGAATGGTATGGCAGAGAAAAGGCGTAAAATCAGATTCAGTATAGCCAACAAGCTGGCGCTGTGCTTTACCGCAGCGATTCTTGTACTGACCGTAGTGATCGCCTCAGTTTTCACAGTGCTGTTTCGAAACTATTCTAAGGATGTATACCGGGACAACATGAAAAAAACAGCGAGCTCCATCGCATCCGTGATGACGAGCGTTATACGGGACGGCGGCGGCTCTTTATGGGATGCTTTTATCGAAAATGAAATATTTGGTAATCCGGGCTATTCTGAACGGATCGACGGGAAAAATGTCGTTTATCTTGATGGTCCGATGCTGATTCGCTTTGTAAAGGAAATCACGGATGCGGATGTCTGGCTGATCGATTCTTCGTTGAATATTTTAACGACCTCGCAGGATTCCAAAACGGAATACAGCAGTCAGTATAGTTTCAGTACGCTGCCGTATTCGGCGCAGAAATTTATTGCAAAAATTTTTGAGGATCAGGGCTACGAGGTCTATGGCGAGAACTTCAGCGAGGTATTGAATGTGGAAATCATGACGGTCGGAAGGCCGGTTTATTCTCCGAGCGGACAGGTGATCGGAGCCGTTCTTCTTCATACTCCCGTGAAGGGAATGCTGCAGACGATTAATCAGGGACTCCTGATCCTGCTGGTCAGCCTGGCCTGCGCGCTCCTGATTGGAACCGTGCTGTCCGTCTTTCTGTCGCACAATATCGTCAGACCGCTCACAAAAATTAATCATACGGCGCTGCTGCTTTCGGAGGGCGACTATACGGCACATACCAATGTGAATCGCCGCGACGAGATCGGGGAGCTTGCGCATACCATGGATGAAATGGGAGACAAGCTCAGAAAGGCAGAGGAAGAAAGTGAAAAGCTGCAGAAAATGCGCCAGGATTTCGTAGCAAATATTTCTCATGAGCTGCGCACTCCGGTTACGGTAATCCGCGGCTCTCTGGAAGCGCTTTGCGACGGCGTGGTAACGAAGCCGGATATGGTGGAGGAATACCACAGGCAGCTGCTCGGCGAAAGCATATATATGCAGCGCCTCGTAAACGATCTGCTCGATCTTTCCCGGCTTCAGAATCCGGATTTCAGCATTAACATTTCTGAATTCAATTTATATGACTGCATCAGCGATGCCGTAAGAAGCGGACATAAAATCGCTCAGGAGAAAGGACTTTCCATTGATTTTCAATACGACGCCACGCTTTATCTGATGAGAGGAGACTATGACAGGATTCGTCAGATGCTCCTGATCATTATTGACAACGCAGTAAAATTTACGGATCAGCCTTCTCATCCCATCCGGATTGCTTTGGAGGGCAATACAGTTTCCATAACGAATACCGGCCCCGGTATCAAACGGGAGGATCTGCCGCTGATTTTCGAACGCTTTTATAAGTCGCGGTCTGAGAAGAATAAAAACGGAACGGGGCTCGGCCTTGCGATCGCAAAGCAGATCGCTTCCCGGCATAATATCGGGATTTCCGTCAGCAGCATAGAGGGCGGCCAGACGACATTTCGATTTGTATTTCCGGATAAAATATGATATTGTAAACATTGTTCATTTTCAGATGGGGGCGGCAATGTTTCAATGTTCGACAAGCAGTGGATTTTTAATATAGAGCAGCATAATCGCTATCTTTCAGAATGCGGCGCGCAGGGGAAAACGCCGTCTTTTATTGATGAGATTTTTTTTAAACGCGGATTCCGGGGAGCTCCCGGAGGACTTGACGACCTTTCGGATCCCTATGTGCTGCCGGATATGGATCGCGCGGTGGATCGGATTCTGGCCGCGGCCGAGGAGGGAGAGCGCGTTGCCGTATTTGGGGATTATGATGCCGACGGGGTAACAGCGTCGGCTGTTTTATATCATTTTTTTAAAAATTTTTTGGAAATGGATGTCCTTTGCCATATTCCGGACCGCCTTTCCGAGGGATATGGCATGTCGTGCGGCGCGGTGGATCGCCTCGCAGAAGAGAACGTGACGCTGATCGTAACCGTAGACAACGGGATCGTAGCCTTCGAAGAAATCGCCCATGCCGCCGCGCTGGGAATCGACGTCGTCGTTACGGATCATCACAAATGTGCAGACCGCCTTCCGGAGTGCAGCGCCGTTGTAGACCCCTGTATTTTGACAGAGAAAACGCCGGCAAGCGACTTATGCGGCGCAGGCGTAGCATACGCGCTGATCCGCGCGATCGCAGATGTCTTGGGGCTTTCCGACGAGATCCGCCGCTACGTCCCCCTTGTAACGGTAGGAACGCTCGGCGATGCGGTCGCGCTTACGGGAGACAACCGGATTCTGGTAAAATACGGGATGGAGCATCTCACGAAGCTTGGCTGGACGGGACTGAACATGCTGGTCGATAAGATTTCAGGAGGGAAAGAAGGAAAGATCACGTCTACCTTTATTTTATTTT
Source organism: uncultured Clostridium sp. (assembly GCA_900543695.1). GTDB lineage: Bacteria > Bacillota > Clostridia > UBA1212 > UBA1255 > Egerieisoma. Next base: position 30,127 of record UQSG01000022.1, read on the forward strand.
ATCTGGTACCGAAGCTGAACGCCGCCGGGAGGCTTGGAAATGCGGACCGCGCATTTCGTCTTTTGATCTCAGAGAACGCAGAAGAAGCGGCGAGCCTGACGGAGGAGCTGATAAGCGAGAATACCAAACGGCAGGCTGCAGAGGCGGAAATCACACAGCAGGCGATGCAGCCGGAAAATCTGGTAACGGGCGAGGACGATGCGGTGGTCGTAGCGCTCGGCACGGACTGGCATCCCGGCGTGATCGGAATCGTAGCGTCGCGGCTGACCGAGAAATACGGGAAGCCGTCGTTTGTTCTGGTAAAAGACTCGGAAGACACGGCAAAGGGGTCTGCCCGCTCGGTAAAAGGCTTTGATCTGCACAAAGCGCTGTCGGGCTGCGCCGGACTGCTGGAACGCTTCGGCGGACATGAAATGGCGGCGGGGCTTGGAATCCGCCTGGAAAACCTTCGGCCTTTTATCGATTCCCTGAATAAATACGGCGCTGAGCATTCACAATATATAACGGAGCCGCCGAACCTGGAAATCGACGCCGTCGTTTTGCCTGAGGAACTGACGGTTGAAACGGTATCACAAATTTCAGAGCTTGAGCCGTACGGGACGGGCAATCCGCAGCCGCTGCTTTGCGTCCGAAGGCTCCGGATTCATCACTGTACCAAGGTCGGAGAAACGGGAAAGCATCTGAAATTATCTTTCTCCGGGGAGGCCGCAGACGGAAGGAAGCTTATGCTGGATGGCATAGCGTTTTCCCAGAGCGGCTATGAAGCGATTGTCCGGCGGATCGGCTGCCTGTGCAGCGTAGTATGCCGGGCGGAATTGAACGAATGGATGGGAAAACGGAGCGTGTCGCTCCTGATTTCGGATCTGCACGATGCGGATTACGATATTGATAACGGCCTGAAATGCGTGTATAATAGCGATTATATCACCGGACGCGGCTTCGCTCTGGAGCGCAGGCTGCTGGCGGTGATGTATAAACAGCTCCTGGCTTATGGAGATTCATTCAAATTCAGCGATCTGTACCGCATCAGGGAAAATATGAGGAAACTGGGCCTGGAATGTACCTGGTACGAAATCAGAAACGCGCTCGATATTTTTACGGAACTTGAGCTGATCAAAAGAAAGGATAAGCAAAATTTCAGCATCGTGAAGCGGCCGGGGAAAACGGAGCTTGGCGCGTCCGCCGTTTATTGCAGGGCGCAGGTGCAAGGGTGATCTTACATGGAGTATGCGGAACAATTTCAAAAATTGGAAGAACTGCTGAAGGCGCACAATCCGGGCGTCGATCTTACCATGCTCGAAAAAGCGTTTGCGCTTGCAAGCGAGAAGCATAAAGATCAAAAACGGAAATCCGGGGAGCCCTTTATCATACACCCTGTTGCCGTAGCCACGATGCTGGCGGAAATGGACATGGATATGCCGTCCGTCATTGCAGGCATGCTGCATGACGTGGTGGAAGACACCTCTGTCACGATTGAGGAGATTCGGGAAATCTTCGGCGACGAAATTGCGTATCTGGTAGACGGCGTAACAAAGCTGAAGCGGATTCCCACGTCTACAAAAGAAGAGCTCCAAAACGAGAACCTGCGTAAAATGTTCCTTTCCATGGCCTCCGATATCCGCGTCATTGTGATCAAGCTTGTAGACCGCCTGCACAATATGCGGACACTGCAGTATGTAAACACGGACGCCCAGATTACAAAAGCGCGTGAAACGCTTGAAATTTACACGCCGCTGGCGCATCGTCTCGGTATGACAAAGATCAAATGGGAGCTCGAGGACCTGTGCTTCAAGTATCTGGAGCCGGAAGCGTACAACAGTCTTGTGACGCAGATTACTCAGCGGCGAGATCAGCAGGAGGCGTATATCAGAAAAGTACTTGACGCGATTCGCATCCGGCTGGACGAGGCCGGCATCAAAGCGTTTCTGGACGGAAGACCGAAGCATTTTTACAGCATTCACAAAAAAATGATTGCACAAAATAAAGCGCTCAATCAAATCTATGATCTCTTAGCTATCCGCGTCATCGTAGATACTGTGCAGGAATGTTATACGGTGCTTGGGATCATCCATGAAATGTATACGCCGATGCCGGGACGCTTCAAGGACTATATCGCCATGCCAAAGCCGAACATGTATCAGTCGCTCCATACCACGCTGATCGGCCCGGACGGACAGCCCTTCGAGGCGCAGATCCGAACGTGGGAGATGCATAAAACGGCAGAAATCGGAATCGCGGCGCACTGGAAATACAAAGAAGGCGGAAAGAACGGAAAAACCTCCGACTATGACGGAAAGCTGGAATGGGTAAGAAATCTGCTGGACAATCAGAGAGAAGTGGAAGATCCCGACGAATTTGTGGAAACGTTCAAAATGGATCTTTTTACAGACGAGGTTTTCGTATTTACCCCGAAGGGCGACGTCAAATGCCTGCCGAAAGGCTCTACCCCGATCGACTTTGCTTATGCCATACACAGCGCCGTCGGAAACCGCATGATCGGCGCAAAAGTAAACGGCGAAATCAAGCCTCTGAACTATAAGCTTTGCACGGGAGATTTCGTGGAGATCATTACGTCTCAGTCTAACCATGGGCCCAGCAGGGATTGGCTGAACATTGTGAAAAGCTCCGAGGCAAAGAGCAAGATCCGCCAATGGTTCAAGAAGGAATGCCGCGACGAGAACATCGAGCGGGGAAAAGAAATTATCGAGCGGGAACTGAAGAAGCAGGGCTTCCGGCACGAACAGCTTTTTAAAACGGAGTGGCTTGAGCCGATTCTCAAAAAATATAAATTTACCTCATACGACGATCTGCTTAACGTGATCGGCTTTGGAGAGCTGAGCGCGCAGAAAATTGTCAATATGCTGAAGGAGGAATATCAGAAATCCATTTCCGGAAGCAAGGAGGAAGAACTGCTCGCCAAGCTGGAGGCGTCGAAAAATCCCAAAAAGGAGCGGCAAAAGCAGCATGCCTCGGATAACGGCATCATCGTAAAAGGAATCGACAACTGCCTCGTGCGTCTGTCGCGCTGCTGCAATCCCGTCCCGGGCGATTCTATCGTTGGGTATATCACAAGGGGACGCGGCGTATCTGTCCACCGAACAGACTGTCCGAATATCGTCGCCATGAGCGAGCTGGAAAATCGTGTGATCGACGTACGATGGGCGGAAAAGAGCAAGAACTCCTATATTGTAGACATTTCCATTAAAGCGGTCGACAACAGCAACCTGCTGCTCCAAATCGCAAAGCTCATTGCGGAATCCAAGCTTCCGATGAAAGCGATTAATGCGCGCACAACGCGCGATAATTATGAGCTGATAGACCTGACGGTCGAAATTACGGACAGAAGCGAGCTCGACAAGCTGGCGAAAAAAATCAACGGCATGGAGAACGTCGTTGAAGTCAGCAGAACGGTTAAATAACGGACAAAGGTGATTTTATGATCAGTTTTAAACGGTTTACAGAAGGGATTTTGGGATCCAATACATATCTAGTGTGGGATTCGGAATCGAAAGAGGCGGCTCTGATTGACGCCGGCAACCGTCCCGGCCCGATTACTGAACTGCTGGAAGAACAAAAGCTTACCGTAAAGTACATCATTCTGACGCACGCACATTTCGATCACATTTATTATCTTCCGGAATACAGAAAGACGTTTTCCTCCGCGCAAACCGTAATTCATGAGGAGGACAATGCGCTGCTGGCAAATCCGCGGCTGAATGCGTCGACGCTGTTTGGCTCGGCACGCGTTTTTGAGAAAGCGGATCTGACGGTGCGGGAGGGAGACACGCTGCTGCTTGGAAAAGAAACGCTGAAAATTCTTTCCACGCCCGGTCATACGCCGGGGAGCATCTGTATTCTTGCCGGAACGCTGCTTTTCTCCGGAGATACGCTGTTTTATTCCGGATTCGGGCGCACGGATCTGGGTGCAGGAAGCGTGAAAGCGCTTTCCGCCTCGATAGAACGGCTTTATACGCTGCAGGAGGACATCGAAGTATATCCGGGACACGGGACAAAAACCTCGATTGGACGCGAAAAAGCCTGCAATCCCTTTTTAGATTTCTGATGAACGGTCTGGAAGAACGGGAACATCTTATTTATATGGGATTTCCGGGAGAGCGCCCGCCATACCACGTTTATGAAGCGGTACAGATCTTTAACGACTGCGGCGCTTTTCCCGTGCTTGTACCGAACAGCGCCTCGCCGCAGGATGCCTGCGGCGAGGGCTGCAGCGGAATTTGGCTTGCAAAGGACAGCGTACGCGCCGAGATCCCTGCGTTTGAGACAGTCGGGGAGAAAACGGCGCATAAGCTGCAGAAACGGGAAATCTATAAGATTATGTGTCGGTTCACGGGGTACCATTCTCCCTGGGGCTGTATGACCGGCGTCCGCCCTGCGAAAATTGTAAACAGCTTGCTGCGTTCCGGTATGACGCCTGACGAAGCTGTCCGGGAGCTTAAAGCATTTTATCTTGCATCTCCGCAAAAGGCGGAGCTTGCGGTGGAAACGGCCTGCAATCAGGAGCGCTTCCTGCAGCAGCAGCGGCGGCATCCGGAGAACGCTGCGGTTTACGTTGGAATTCCGTTTTGCCCCACGCGCTGCCTGTATTGCTCCTTCCCGTCTCATCCGATTGGTAAATATGTTAAGTCCGTGGATCGCTACCTTACACTGCTGGAGCAGGAGCTTGACGCCGTGATTCCGGCTGTACGGAATCATGGGCTTCGGATCGAAAGCCTTTACGTCGGCGGCGGTACGCCTACCGCGCTTGAGGAGGAGCAATTCCGCACGCTGCTGAACATTCTTATGCATACGGTCGGAACGGAAGGGCTCGCCGAATTTTCGCTCGAGGCCGGCCGGCCGGACAGCATCACGGCGGCAAAATTAGAAGCGGCGCGGGAAGCCGGCGTAACACGCATCAGTATTAACCCGCAGACCATGAACAACGACACATTAGAGCTCATCGGCAGACGCCATACGGCGGAGGAAACGGAGCAGGCTTATTTTTTTGCAAGAACGGCAGGCTTCCGCAATATCAACATGGATGTCATCGCGGGACTTCCGGGAGAGTCTCCTGAGGATTTTGCGGAGACGCTGAACCGAATCGCCGGGCTGCGGCCCGACGCGCTCACCGTGCATACGCTGAGCGTCAAGCGCGCGGCAGATCTGAAGCGCGATGCCCGCGCCGCGCTGCTCCGACATGACGTTACGGGAAAAATGCTTTCTCTTTCCCGGACCGCTGCGCGCGAAATGGGAATGATTCCTTTCTATATGTACAGACAGAAAAATATGCTGGGAAACCATGAAAATGTTTCGTACTGCCGGCCGGGCTGCGAGAGCCCGTATAACATTCATATCATGGAAGAGGATCAGACCATTTTCGCATTTGGAGCAGGAGGCGTCAGCAAGCTTTCCGTTCCGGTGCCGGATGCGGAGCCGAATATCTTGCGTTCATTTAACGTGAAAAGCGTCGAGGACTATCTTGCGCGCTCTGGGGAAATGGCAGAGCGCAAGCTCCGCCTGGTGTCGGCGTCCCTCGAGGGGCCAGAGCTTACGGGAGCTTTTTCTCTTTGACCATCTGCCTGTAGTCCAGGGGCTCAAAGCCGAGGCGGCGATACAGGCGTTCCGCTTTTTCATTTCCGGGCTCCAGCTCAAGCCGGAAGCGTGAGACCGATTTGTATTCGGTCTCCAGATAGTCGAAAAATTCTTTGCCGAGGCCGTTTCCCCTGAACTCTGGGGCGATATAGATTTCTTCGATCCAGAGAACCATCCCTCCGCATTCGTGAGAATATGTCTTGGCAAGGAGCGCATAGCCGGCGGGGCGGGCATCCTGCTCGATGAGATAGCCTTCCGCATATTGCTCGGAACGCATCATTTCTTCGAATGCGTTTATATGATAAGCGTCGGGAATTGAATGCAGCACGGCGTCCGAAGCGTAGAAATCCCTTGTTAAGCGTAAAAAAAGGTCTTTATCTTTTCGCTCCAATTTTCGGATCAATTTCGTCCCCTCCTGATGATCAGTTGTTTAAAATATTATATTGCAGGCTGAAGGTCAGCGAAAGGTTTCGCGTTACGGTCTGCCCGTCGCTCTCATACGTTTCCGTACCCTTCAGATTGCTTTGCTCATATCCCTCCCGAAACGGGCTGCCGCTTCCGGAGCTTTCATATATTTTCATTTTGCCCGTTGTTTCTCCCGTTAGATCAAATAGAATTCCGGTGTATTCGTGCTTGGCGGAGACGCTTCCGGAAAGATCAAAATCGTGGGAGCTGCCGGCCGCCCCATTGTATTGAAATACTGTGCTGAAATCGCAGCCATACGGAAGAATGTTTGTGGACTCGGCAATAATTTCAGAGTCTGACGCAATTTCCCGGAACGGAATCTGAGCGGTTATGCGTTCCATAAGAAATTTTAACGTGTCTTCGCTGAAATAATCGTAAAACGTCCGCTTGATCTGGTATCCTGTTTCGGAATATCCGGCTTGCCGGTCCAGCGCCTCTGTCACGGCATCATACCCCTCCATTTCCGAGATACGGCCGTTTTCATCGAACTGCAGCGCAAATTTTTGATTCAAAAGAACTGAAAACGGGGTATTTCGGAGAATATCGCGCTCGTCCGTATATGTTTGGGAGGAATCGTAGCTGAATTCCACCTCGCCGGCGCCGATTTTAACTTTTATTTCCTGAATTGCAAAGGTACAGGTGTCTTTCCGGTACTCCAGCGCTGCGGAGCCGGAAATTTGTGTTAAAACTGTATTGATCACATTGGCGTCGATCTCCTCTGCGGAATTGATGACGCACTGGAATTCCAGCTTTCTGGACTGCGCATAGGTCCACGTCCGGGAATAATTCAGTTCCTGGGAGATTTCCGCGCGGCAGGAGGATAAACACAATAGGAGAAAAAGCACGCATGCGATTTGAAACAATTTTAATCGTTTTTTTAATGTAAGGTTCACCTGCCCGAGTCCGCTATTTGTGATGCCGTTGAATTTGTCTGCTGAAACGAAAATTATTATATCAATAAAATATTATAAATACAATAAAAATCTAAAATACAAGATGGTTTTCGAATATAATTTTAACAGGAGGACGCTGAAGCTGTAAAATAATTTTCCACCAATTCCAGGGCCTCTCTCAGCGTTTTCGTATTGAAAATCTGCTCCCGGATCGCAGCTGCGCCGCGGCGGCCCTTGGTATACCAGGCCAGATGCTTTCTGAGCTCGCGGATGCCGGCCCGTTCTCCTTTAAAGGAGACGGCATATTCAATATGGCGTTTTATGATCTCTAAAATCAGTGAGGCTTCTGTCTGCGGTGCTTCGCTTTGGCTGAGCAGCTCGTAAAAAATCCAGGGACGCCCCAGCGCGGCTCTTCCGATCATGATCGCGTCGCAGCCCGTTTCTTCAAACATTTTGAGCGCGGTACCTGCGGAGCAAATGTCTCCGTTCCCGATTACCGGGATTTTAACGGCCTGCTTAACGGACGCGATTGAGGCCAAATTGCTGGTTCCGGAATAATATTCATCCCGGAAGCGTCCGTGAACGGTCACCGCTGCGGCGCCTCCTGCTTCTGCTGCCAGCGCCGCCTCGACGCAGCATTCTTTGCCGGTTTCAAAGCCTCTGCGGAGCTTGACCGTAACAGGAAGACCGGAGGCGTCTGCAACGGCAGATACGATGTTTTCCACAAGCGCAGGATTTGTAAGAAGTGCGCTTCCCTCTCCATTGGCAGTAATTTTATGCATGGGACAGCCCATATTGATATCGATCGCGCAGCAGCCGGAAGCGCGAAGAAGCAGGGCGCTTTCCGCCATGATTTCCGGATCAGATCCGAAGAGCTGAACCGAAAGCGGCTGCTCCCGCGGGTCGGAATCCGCCAGCCGGATACTGTTATTTCCCTTATAATGAAGGCCTTTTGCGCTGATCATCTCCGTAAAGACAAGCCCGGGCGCCGCCTGGGGTTCTCCTGCGGCCGCCCCGCATTCCTTGCAGACCAGCCGGAATGCGAGATCCGTAACGCCGGCCAGAGGCGCAAGCCAAACATTATTTTCGAGTTTCAGCGAAGTGTTTTTTCCTTTCAGGACAAGATTGTGGATATGTCTGTGGAAAAGTTTGCGGATTTCTTTGCTTTCCCTTTCTTTGCCGCGCTTTTCTGTACTGCTTCTTTCAAAATTCATATCGATTCTTCTCCTAAAAACAAGTGTTCCGTAATTCCGAGGCTCGAAATTACGGAACAGTCTAACCGAGGATTGTTTTTCTGTCAATGCGTTATGCGTTTCCTCTTCAAGACGGCAAATGCCGAAACAGCTGAGAAAGCGAGCAGGATTGCGTATCCAAGCTCTCCGGTATTCGGCTGCTTGCCGGGATCGACGGGTTCCGGCTCGGGCTCGGGCTCCGGCTTCTCTTCCTCCTCTTTCTCAAAGGATGCTTTTACGATTTTTGTTTCGTCTTCGCTGCGTTCTGAGATCACAAGCCGATACCCATCTCCGGCGATAAACGCTTTCTCAATCGTGTTGTTTGTCGTATTTCCCTCTCCGATCAGGAGATCGCCGCTCAGCTCGGCGCCGTTCACGGTAATTACGCTGTCGTTGTTCACCTTCAGCGCGTTGTTTCCGGAGGAATATGTACCGCCGTTGATCGTTACTTCGCCGCCTTTGTTCTGCACGGCCGAGCTGATTGCGGTAATGGTGCAGTCGTTAATGACGACCTTGCCGCCCGTAACAAAAATTCCGTCGCAGCCGCTGGCATAGCCTTCAATTTTGATTCCCGTCGCCGTCAGGCTGCCGCCCTCTGCCATGATAACGTCATTGTCTGCGGCGGTCATCAGGCCTGAATGATCCGAGCTGGAATCCGTGATTGTAACGGTCGCCCCCTGAACGGTAAGAGAACCTGTCCAGGTGTTTCCGTTGAGATCGATCGTATAAGTTCCGTCCGAAAGCACTGCGCTTCCCTCAATATCGCTTGCGAGCGTGTATTCGCCCGGCGCGTCGATTTCGTCTGCACTGTCGATCTCGGCGGCAAAAGCAACTGCGGCACCAAACAGCAGCGTCAACGACATAACAGCCGCTGCGGCCGTGATTTTGAACATTGTACCTTTCATAATTTACCTCCAGGTTTGTTTGATGGAATTATTTTATCATAACGAAATAATTTGTCAATATTAATTTGCCGGCGAACAGTAGAATTTTAACGAATATATGGTAAAATATAAAAATATTATATTCCGCTTTCGGGAGGCAGAGAAATGGGAAATAGAAAGAAGATCCAATATGAATATCGCTGGCAGGACAGGAAACGAACGATTTTCGGACTACCTCTGTCCTTTACAAAATATTCGCTTACGGATGAAAAGCTGATGATCAAAACAGGCATTTTAAATACGAACGAGGAAGAAATCAGACTTTACCGCATTTTGGACGTAACGCTTAAGAGGAGTCTCGGTCAGAGAATTTTCCGTGTCGGTACGATTCATTGCTGCTCCGCAGATAAATCGACGCCGGAATTTGATATAAAATCCGTCAAAAATCCGGAATGGGTGAAGGAAACGCTTTCAAATTTAATTGAAGAGGAACGCATGAAAAAACGGATCTCCGGGCGGGAATTTATGACGGACGATGAGGATTTCGATCACAGCGGCGATTTTGAATAAATTAATATATGCGAAAAGACGGATTTCCGGAACGAAAGCGTTCTGGTCTGAGGAACTCCTTTTCAAGGGAGTTCCGATTTTTTTTGAAAGATATTTTGCTTTGGAGGCATTCCTGCTGCTCCGCATTATCAGCGCACAGAAAGAGCCTCTGGCGGCTCGATTTTTCTGAAAAAGGCTGCTCGGCCGGTATTTAGCAATGAATGAAAAGCTTCTGACACTTTCCATTCGAAAGGCAGGTGGAAAATCCCTTTCGATAGAAAGATTGCCTGCAAATCACAGCTGACAATTTTTCGCGGGAGACGCTCATTCCCGCGCCGCGCAGCTTGTTTTTTTGCCGAAAACATGGGATTTCCGACGAAATTCGACGAACGAAAACTGTTGATTTTCATCGAAAAACAGGATATATTTTACCCATATGAAATCGCAGAAGGGGGGAGATTTCATAGACGGAAAACAACTGGCGGAAATTATAGACCGGAAGCTGGAGCGCCGTATGGATATGAGCCGTGAGTACAGTGATCCGGAGCTGAAGGATCTGATCGGAGCTTGTATTGCAGAGCTGGAGAGAAAGATTCCGATGATTTCTCTGAACCGGGAGAGCCTGCTTGCCGACGTTTTTAACGGAAGACGACGGATGGGGATTATCCAGCCGTATATGGAAGACGGTTCCGTAAATGAGATTATGATCAACGGTACCGATGGCATATTTATCGAAAAAAACGGCGCGCTTCTGGAATGCGCGGAGCGCTATGACAGCAAAGAGGCGCTCTTCCGGAGCATCCAGTCCATGCTTTCCTGGGCAAACAGGACGGTAAACGAAAGCAGTCCCATCGTAGACGCCCGCCTTTCCGGCGGGGCGCGCATCAATGTGGTGCTGAATCCCGTGGCAATCAACGGCCCCATCGTCACGATCCGGAAGTTTACGCAGAGGGAATATACGATGGAGGATTTCATCGCGGGCGGAACGATTTCCCGCGCCGCCGCGGATTATCTGACGCGCGCCGTAGCCGAACAAAAAAGCATTCTGGTTTCTGGAGGGACGTCATCCGGGAAGACAACCCTTCTGAATCTGCTGGCCGCTTATATTCCCGCAGACAAAAGGATTATCACGATAGAAGACTCGGCGGAGCTTCGTCTGCCGCACAGAAACGTCGTGCGCCTGGAAACGAGAAACGCAAATACAGAAGGAAGCGGGGAAATTAAAATGCGCGCGCTGATCAAAACGGCGCTTAGAATGAGGCCGGACCGGCTGATTATCGGAGAGGTCCGGGATGAAAGCGCATTGGACCTGCTCACGGCAATGTGTACAGGGCATAATGGTTCGTTGTCAACGATTCATGCAAATTCTGCGGAGGACACGGTGGTACGTCTGGAAACCATGGCGCTCTGGGAGGGACACGTTCATGCTGCGGCAATCCGGAGAATGATTGTTTCGGGCGTTGATCTGATTGTATTTCTGGAAAGAACGGATCGCGGCCGTTTCGTAAGAGAACTGGCGGAGGTGAGAGAAGATGAGGCGGGCCGAATTATTCTGGAAAAAATATTCTGATCTTTTACGAATCGAATCACTGCCATATCTCCTGGCTTACATTGCGGCGTCGTTTATTCTGACCAAAGCCTTTTTCTCGCGCTGGGAGCTGTCCTGCATCGCTTCGATCAGCGCTTTTCCCGTTTTTCTCCGCAAGCTTCAGAGATATCTTTCGGAACGCAGGCAGCACCGTACGGAGACAGAATTTTATCTGATGCTGCGGCAGGTCTCGATGTCGCTCTCTTCGGGAGTTACCCTGGAAAATGCGGTGCGGGAAACGATCCTGGCCGATCGGAAGCAGTATAAAGTGATTGGCTCAGAGCTGGAGCGCGTCTGCAGGATGCTGAAGAACAATTATCCAGCGGAACAGGCGTTCCGTGTATTTGCCAGGCGGTGCGGCAACAGAGAAATTCTGGCGTTCAGCGAAGTCCTTTCTGCGGGGATCCCGGCGGGGATCAACCTGGCGCAGCTGATCCGCTACCTGTCCTCGGCGTTCCGCCTGAAGGCGGATACCGAGCAGGAGATCAAAAGGCTTTTAAATGCGCCCAGATATAATAACAGGATTATTACTTTAATGCCGCCCTTCTGCGTTCTGCTGTTCCGGCAGCTTGCGCCATCATATCTGGAGCCGCTTTATCACGGGACGGGAAGGATCGTCATGGCGGCGGTATTTTTACTGCTTATGCTTGCCTGGTGGCTGGGGGACCGGCTGAGCGACGTACGGTATTGAGCTGAGAAAGGGGAGAGACTGTATCAAACAGAAAATTATTGTTTTTGCGGCGGCGCTGGGACTTTTTATTTTTACGGGTCTAACCGGAGAAAGCTGGATCATTCGAATTGCCGCTGCGGCTGTCGGCGGACTTGCTGCCAGACTTATTCCTTTGTTTCTGGCAAGGAGAAGGGAGAAAATAAGAAGCAGAAGCTATGACATGGACCTTCCGGATTTTTTGATCCATATTGCCATGTTTACGGAGGCAGGACTTAATCTCCGGGACGCAGTGGAGCGCGCAGCCGGGATTGGTTCGCTGGAGCGGCCGCTCTATCGTGATCTGAACGGAATTTTCGAACGGATCCGGAGAGGCTCGGCGAAAGATTTTCTATCCGCACTTGAAGAACTGGCGGTTCAGCAAAAATCTGTACCGCTCAGCAACTTCTGTGTGATGATCACGCAGAATCTCCGGAAGGGAAGCGGCGAGCTTGGCACGCTGTTTACGGCGCAGGCGCAGATTTATCGCAATGAAAGGCGGCGTACCGCGGCAAAGCTTGCGGAAGAAGCAGCTACGCTTTTGCTGTTTCCGTCGGCGCTTGTACTGATTGCGCTAATTCTGCTGCTTTTGGCGCCCGCCGTTATGGAAATCTTCGGCGGCATCTGAGCTGCAATTCATTATATTTTGGAAAAGGAGTGATTTGTATGTTTTTTCACTTATATCTTTTTAAAAATCGTGTTTGCTTTCGCAGACGGATCGGCGTGTTCCGTTCGTCGGCCGGATTCCTCAAGGACGAGTCCGGTATGGGCACGCTGGAGGTCATTATTATTATCGCAGTACTCGTAGCGCTCGCGCTTGTCTTTCGAAACTTCATTATGGACATGGCCGGGATGATTTTCGACAAAATCAAGGCAAAAACAGATGCGACGATTAATACGCTTTAAAAATACAGGAGGCAGTTATGAAGCTTGATAAAGAAAGGACCGGCTGGGGACTGTCTGTACGGACGAACCTTCCGGAAGCTCTTCTGAAAGAAAAAATGAATCTTGCTGCGGAATGTATGAGAGATATTTTCGTGCCCTCCGACGTTGTGCGGGAGGGGGATCGGTATACGTTTTATATCAGCCACAGGCAGTCTTTGAAGGAATTTATCAGTGAAAACGGAATTGGAGTTCGGGATTTTTTTGCATTGCTGCAAAGGATTGGGAATTTGTTTGAGGCTGCGCTGGAGCATGGGCTTAAACCGCATGAATTTATCTTCGATTATGAATGCATTTTCGTAGGCGATTCACTGGAGGATCTTGAATTTATTTATGCCCCGGACGCTGACGCGTATAAAGACGGTATCGTTGTATATAATAAATGCAGTGATTTGGCTGCGCTTGTTTCTCTTCATATTGAGTACGGAACTGCCGAACAGGAGGAAAAAGCGGAAGCGGCCGTCACGGAGACACTGCGTCTTTTATCGGAATGGGAAACAGAGCTGTCTGAGGAGGACTGCGCATTTCCGACGGAACGGCTTGCTCCGTTTCTGGAGCAATGGGGAAGCAACAGGAACCGTTATTGGCTATTCTCTTCTTGGAGTCCGCTCATTGGCGCGGAATGCTTTGGACTCCTTCTCCTGGTGATATGGATCGTATTGAACCGCGGAGAAGAATTTAACGGTGCTCTGGCAGCCGTATGGCTGTTGATGATGGTATGCGCGGGATATCTGCTGTTTCCCGAAAAAAAGCGGAAGACTCATAATCGAAGCGGAAAAACATATAAATATCATATAGGGGACATACGTAAAATACTTGGAGCGGCAGAAGGTTTTCTTCGAAACGCTGCGCACAGGAAAGAGGCCTGCGGTATGGAATTGAATGGGGACATGCTTTTAAAAGGGATCAAATATACCATTAACGAGGAAGCGTACGACGAGGTCCGCATCGGAAGGGACGACGCCTGGGCAGATGTTCCTGTCGGACTCACATTCGTAAGCAGAAAGCATGCTACGCTATATAAACAAGATGATAAATGGTATATAAAAGACCTGAAGTCAACGAACGGCACATATGTAGACGGGGCAAAAATTGTTCCGGAACAGCCTCTGTCCTTGAAAAACGGGAGCGAGATCAGTCTTGGAATCCCCGAAACCAAATTTATTTTCTGCTTGCCCTGAAAAAACCGTTATGGTAATATGAAGCAGTAAATCAAAGATATCCGGGGTGCATAAAATTTGAGCTTATTCAAGCAGAATATTGCGATAGATCTTGGTACGGCGACGGTACTCGTCAGCGTAGGGGAAAAGGGAGTTGTTATAAAGGAACCTTCCATTGTAGCGGTTAAGGAAGGGACAAGCGAGGTGATCGCAATCGGTGAAGAGGCCCGCCTGATGATGGGCAGGACGCCGTTCGATATCACGACGGTGCGCCCTGTACAGAACGGCGTCATATCCAGCTATACGATCACCAGAAAAATGATTGCATATTATTTGAATAAGGCAGTTACGAATCCGATCGCGCGGAAATTCAAGCCGGATGTGCTCGTTTGCATTCCGAGCAATACTACGAATGTGGAAAAGCGGGCTGTTTATCAGGCGGCTATCAGCGCCGGCGCGGGCAGAGTGTTTCTCGTCGAGGAGCCGCTTGCTGCCGCCGTGGGGGCAGGACTGGATATTTCACGGCCAACAGGCAACATGATCATCGACGTAGGCGGCGGAACAACGGATATCGCTGTTATTTCCTACGAAGGAATCGTAAACAGCAAAAGCGTGCGCATCGCCGGGGACACCTTTGATGATACGATCAAAAGCTATCTTAAGAAAAAACACAATTTGATGATCGGTGACAGCACGGCGGAAGAAATTAAAATCGAGGTGGGCTGTCTCTATCACGGAGCCAAAAAGAGTTCGATTGAAATTCGGGGCAGTGATCTGATTACGGGCTTGCCCAGCGAACGCGTCGTGACCTCGGAAGAGATTCTGGAGCCGCTGATCGACACCGCGGTTCCCATCCTGGACGGAATTCACGCCGTGCTGGAGGAGACGCCGCCCGAGCTCGCCGCAGATATTTATTGCAAAGGAATTATTATGACGGGAGGCGGCGCACAGATTTCCGGTTTTGACGAACTGATCCGAAAAAGCACAGGCGTTGACGTCATGCTGGCTGAGAATCCGCAATACTGTGTTGTACAGGGCTCCATTCAGATTTTAAATGATATGGACAACGATAAAAAGCGGAAATACGCGATAACAAGATAAGTCCTATCATCCGTCAGCTTACTATTTTCTCAATGACACGATTGACATCGCCGGCGCCAAGCGTAATGATGAGATCGCCTGGCTTTACGCAGGATTTGAGATAATCCGCAATTTCGGAAAAATCCGGAATGTATTTTGCGGGTACGCCGTTTTCCTGAAAATGCTGCGTCATAGACGCCCCGGAGATCGTGCCGGGATCCTTTTCCCGCGCCGAATAAATCTCCGTCACGATGACTGTATCCGCTTTTTTCAGGACCTTCGTGAAATCCTCCAGGAATGAGCTTGCCCGAGAATAGGTATGCGGCTGGAATACAGCAAAAATTTTGCCGCCCGGGGCGAGAATGCTGCGCGCCGCCGCAAGCGTTGCCGCGATTTCCGTCGGATGATGCGCATAGTCGTCGATGACCGGAACGCCGTGATACGTTCCTTTTTTTTCAAAGCGCCGGCCCGTGCCGTAAAAGGCGTCGAGCCCGCTGGCAACGTCTTGCGCGGAACATCCGAGCCGGATTGCCGCGGCGGCGGCGGCAAGAGAATTGGAAACGTTGTGCATCCCCGGCACATGTAAAAATACGTCGCCGATCGGCGTCCCGTTTTCGCACAAGGTATAAGCCGTCCCCGCTTCGGCGTGCCGGACATCTGCCGCGTAATAGGGCGCCGAGGCATCCTGCGTGCTGTAAAAAGTTACCGGACATTTTGCCGCTGCCGCAGCTTTTCGGGCGGAAGGATTATCTGCGCATACGACCAGGAACCCCTCCTCGCTGCACGAAGCGGCAAATTTGGAAAAGGCGGTCTGGATCTGCTCCAGATTTTTATAATAGTCCAGATGCTCTGCTTCTACATTTAATATGATGCCGCCGTAAGGATGGATGTTTAGAAAATTTTCGTGATATTCGCAGGCTTCCGTTATAAAATAATCGCTGTGCGATGCGAGAACATTGCTGCCGATGCGTGGAAACACGCCGCCGATATGAATGCTGGGATTAATACCGGCACAGAGTGCGATGGAGCTCAGCATGGATGTGGTGGAGGTTTTCCCGTGTGTTCCCGCCACGGCGACGGAATATTTGTAATGCGCTGCGATTTTTCCAAGATAAACGCCTCGTTCCACGACGGGAATCCTTCTGCGTCTCGCTTCAGCAAGCTCTGGATTTGAATCGGGGACGGCAAGCGTATATACGACGAGGTCGATATCGTCAGTAATATTATCCGAAGACTGCGAGGGATAGATGCGGATCCCTTTTTCTCTCAAATGGCGAAGCTTCTCTGAATCCGTTCGGTCAGATCCGCTGACGAGACAGCCCTGCTTTGCGGCAAGCTCAGCCAGGCCGCTCATGCTGGAACCGCCGATTCCGATAAAATGGATATGTTCTTTTCCCGTTTGCTTCATCTGAAACGCTCCTTTATCTATTAAAGAATATGTCGGAACAGGGATAAAGTATAACATAGGACCGCTATATTTTCTATTGCTTTTTCCCGCGCGGTATACTATAACTATGGAAAACAAAGTGACTGCGATTGCGTTAATCGCCTTGCAATGGTATAATCAGCGAGACGATCTTTTTGATGCAGCGCAAAACGTAAGGATTACAGGAGAAAGCTATGGATTCGATACGTGAATTTTTCAAAAGAATAAAGGACCGGCCTTCGATTTACCTGGTGATGCTGGCGCTTACTTTTGTATTCAGCGCGGCGGAAGCGTATAATCCGGTGATTCGGAGGTACGGTTCTTTCGGATATGTATTTGAACACAATTATATGAAAACGCTCTCGGGCTGGACGGAAAAGGCGGATGCTTTTTTTGCTGCGGGTTCTGGTGCGTATTTTTATATTATGATTGCGCTTTTGTGTGTCTTCGTTTTGTCCGCTCTTGTGTCGGTCGCACTTTCCGGGTATGTCAACGTATTGATGTCTGCGGTAAACGGGCAAAAGAAAAAGCGCGGAGAATTCCGCTATGGAATAAAGCGGAATTTTCTGAAAATTACGGTCTATATTTTTCTTGCAGTCATACTTTCCGTCCTGTTTTTCTTTATGCTGATTTATTCCGTTATCCCCGCGGTTTCCATGCTGATGATGTTTTTCGACGGAAACAGCGGTGTGATTTTTACGATGCTCCTCCTCTGCGTTCTGACGGTGGCGGTGATGCTTCTGGCGATTGTTTTCTACGGCATGTATTTTTCTTATGTTCTTCCGTCAATCGCCGGCCTTAGAAAAGGCTGCGCCCGCGCAGGCGTCAAAATGACGAACACATATTGCTGGTATCTCATGCCGAAAACGGCGCTTTTCCTCTTCCTGGACGCTCTGCTGCGTGCGGCGCTGTTTGCAGTTCACTACGGACATCAGTCCGTCGCGCTCAGCATAATCGTACTGCTGATTACCGCGGTACTGAGATCCTTTTTGTATTATATTTATATTTATTTCGTATTTAATACCTTTGTAGCGATGCGCGATGATCTGTATCCCGATTACGACGAGGAAGCCCCCCAGGCTCCGCGCCGGGAGCGCCCTGCGCCGCAGCCGGTCAGGCCGGTTCCGCGGCGGAAAACTGTAAAGGCTGATCCCGATGCCGTTTCTGCGGACAGGAGCGCGGGGAATGCGGAACCCGACGATTACGACGATTCCTTCGAGCCGTAATCCGCCTGCCTACGAAAGAAAAGGTCTGGAGTTATTTATGAGCGAATATAATAAACTGAGAAAAAATGTAATTCTGTTGTCCTGCTGCATTCTTATAATCATTGTGACCGCCGTATGCGTGTCGGCATTTTTGTCCGGCAGAAAAAAGGAGAAGGACGAATCCGCAGCGAACAGGACGGTTGCGTTTGTAGGCGATTTAAAAATATCGGAGAATCAATTTCGCTTCTTTGCCCGGATCATTCTGAATCAGGAAGAGGATACGGTCAGAATGCTCTATACGAATCCGTCGCTTTCCGATAAAGATGAAATCAAAAAATACACATCGAATTTTACAAAGGAATATATTATACGCGTACTTGAGGCGCAGGCGGCCGGGGTCACCGTTACTGTGGAAGAAGCGGCGCAGCTTGAGGAGCAGTTTGAGACGGATTACGAAAACGCGAAAAGCGTGGACGGGAAAACGCTTGATAAGGAAGAATTTTATAAATACTATTATGGGATTACAGAGGATGAATACAAAGAATTTTGGCGGAACTGGTTTCTGATTGATAAATACACGACCATATGTGAGCAGAACGCAGATGTCGGAGAGGACGCACAGCGTCAGGCGTTTGAAGAATACTATGATTATCTTTATTGCTACAATACGTCTGTGATTCCTCTTTACATAGATGCTGCGAATTCAAAGGAGCAGCAGACGGAGAAAGCGAATGCCATTCTGGCCTCTCTCAACGAGGGCGCGGATTTTGCCGAGCTGCTGCGGCAAAACAGTACGGATCAAGAACTGATCGACGACGCTGGAGCCATGAAATTTTACCCTGTAAATAAATACGAATACGGCGAGGTCTACGATTGGCTTCGCAGCGCAGAGCCCGGAAGCACAGGCGCCGTGCAGACAGATACGGTCGTTTATGTCATTCGGCTCGACAGCGTTACGGATTTCGACCAGCTTAAAGATTCTGAAACGATGCTGCAGTGGACGCGTACGTTCCGCGTCAATAAAGAGCTGAACGAGCTTTTGAATTCGGACAAATATTATTATGCGGTCGACCAGGAGGTATATGATGCGCTGGATTTGAGCGACATTCTCAATGAGGCGTACGAATATTGGAAAACGGTATGGGAGAATGAAGGCTGATGGAGGTCCGGGATTTTTATTATGAGCTTCCGGAAGAGCTGATCGCACAGAGGCCTCTTGCAGACAGGGCTTCTTCGCGTCTTCTGGTTTTAGATAAAAAAACGGGAAAAACGGAGCATAGAAGGTTTAGGGAGATCACGGAGTACATCCGGCCGGGCGACTGCCTGGTTCTGAACGATACGCGCGTCATTCCGGCGCGGCTATTTGGAACCAAGGAGGGAACGGGCGCTCCAATTGAGTTTGTTTTGCTGAAAAGCCGGTCCGAGGAAGATGTAAAAGCGTTTCTGCAGGAGCTCCCGGAGCGCGATCCTCTCAGCGGGAAGAATTATTGCTACTGGGAGGTCTTGCTGCGTCCCGGCAGACGCGCCCGGCCCGGCGCGGTGTTTTCCTTTGGAGAGGGACTTTTACGAGCGGAGATCCTTTGCGTTGCAGAAGGCGGGAATCGTTATGTACGCTTCTCGTTTGACGGGGTTTTTGAAGAGATCATCGACAAAATTGGCGTAATGCCGCTGCCGCCCTATATTAAAGAGAAGCTGGAGGATCCCGAACGGTACCAGACGGTATATGCACGGGAAAAAGGCTCTGCCGCCGCCCCCACAGCGGGCCTGCATTTCACGCAGGAGCTGCTGGAGGACATCAGAAAAGCCGGGGCGCGCATCACGTTTGTGACGCTTCATGTGGGACTCGGAACGTTCCGGCCCGTCAAAGAAAAAAATGTGGAAGATCATGTGATGCATTACGAATATTATACGATCTCGCAGGAGACCTGTGACGCGATCAATCGAACCAGAGCGGAGGGCGGCCGCGTCATTGCCGTAGGGACGACGTCATGCAGAGTGCTGGAATCCGTTGCCGACGAAAACGGTCATATGGAGCCGCGTTCCGGCTGGACGGGAATTTTTATTTATCCCGGATACCGCTTCCGCGCGATCGACGGGCTGGTCACAAATTTCCATCTGCCGGAATCGACGCTTCTGATGCTTGTCAGCAGCCTCGCCGGGAGGGAAAATATATTGAACGCTTATCGTGAGGCGATCCGGGAAAAATATCGCTTCTTTTCCTTCGGCGACGCGATGCTGATTGTATAAGCGGCCGGAAATTCCGTGAACCGGATTTCTGGGGGACGGCAGTTCAAAACTCGTCTCCATGAATACACAGTTTTCCCGCTGCTTTACATTACGAAAAACACTTTCCCGACTTACAAGATGGTTATGAGATCAATCCCAAATTCTGTATAAAGGTCATTTGCGGAGCAAATAGAACGAAATTAATTTTGGGCGGCAACTCACGGATTTTTTCCCGGCGGGCTTTTTCTTCCGCCGCGCGATTCTTTTTCTAAAAAAAGAACCGCGGCTCATCCTGTTTGATAAACCATGGTTCCTTTTTGCACTTTTTTACAACCCCTTATTCCTTGTTTAAATCATAGCAGCCGCCGTCCGTTCCAAGCCCGCCAATAAGGGTAAGCGTTCCGTTGTCATTGATGGCATAAGTATATTCGCAATCACGCACAATATTTTCTATAAAATCGATAATCAGCTTTTCGCCTTTGATCGTATAGGTGTATTCATAGGCAACATCATCCACAAGAAGTTTGCCGGTTCCGTCCTTTTCAAAAAAATATTGTGTATATTCATCATATCTCCATATGCCAATCAATTTTTCAGCCGTTTTATCATTCTGCAAAACGATTAATATTGTAATGATTGCAGCGATGAATATCAGCAAAGCGGCAATAACTATCTTCTTGCCTGTATTGCGCTTTTTCAATCGTATATTTTTCGCAGCGCGGTTACCTTTATAGACTCTGGCTCTGTCGGGATATTGCTCTGCCATAATCCTCTCCATAATACAAGGCAGCGGTAAAATAATTTTATGATGCCGCTGCCTTGTGATTTATCTTACATGCCTTTTTCTGGAAAGCGCAGTAGTGACACAAAGCGCAATAAGAGAAAGAAGCGCTGTAAAGCCCCAAACAGCAATCCTGCTATTGTCCCCGGTCTGCGGGATCTTGGGATCGTCAGGATCCTCCAACGCTCCTCCGGTGGCGCTGATCGTCTCTGTCTGTACATAGCCGCATACAGAGCATTCTCTCTCCCTGCTGCCGTCCTCCGCTGCGGTCGCTTCCTTGGTTATTGTCCAGTCGCCGAAGGTATGCGATCCCTCGTCATTGCGCTTGCCGCAGATGCATTCGTGCCAGTGGCTGTCGGCGTCCGACTTCCACTCAGTACCAAAGCTGTGTCCGGCAGCCTCAATAATGATCTCTTCATCTGTCAGTTCCCGTGTTCCGGCTTCATCGTTGTACTTTTTCCCGCACTTGGAACAGGTGTAGTATTCAATATTGCCGTCTTCCTCACAGGTGGCGGCTTTTGCTTCAGTCTTTACCATTGCATGGGTGTGATTGAGCTTGGGCACTACTGTACCTTCTTCAATCATGTGGTCGCAGTCCAGGCACCATTTGTCACCGGTATAGCCCTCGGTCTCTTCGGTAGCGGCCACAGCGCCTCTTATTTCGGTATTGACATGATTGTCGGGGGCAAAATCGCCGTATTCCACTTTGCACACAGAACAAATTGCCTTGCTCACGCAGGTTGCCTCACCGCCGCTGTGCGGCGCTTTGTCAATGATGTTTCCGCAGCCGATTGTCTGGCACA
>UQSG01000023.1 GCA_900543695.1 uncultured Clostridium sp.
AGGTACATCTGGCACAGTATGGCATACAACATAAAGTGATCCGCCCCTTTACCCCAAGGCATAATGGTAAGGTAGAACGAAGCCATCGTAAGGATAATGAACGTTTTTATGCAACTCATACTTTTTATTCTTTCGAGGACTTCAGCAGGCAGCTTAAGCTTTATAATCGCAGGGACTACAACCTCTTTCCTATGAGACCGCTGGGTTGGAAAACACCAAACCAAATGCTGGAAGATTTTTTATCCTCACTGTAACATATGTTTGACAAACCTACATCAAGAAAAAATTCATAATTTCATATCTATATTTATGTCATAAATCAGATATCGGCAACGTACTATTTAGTATATCCGCGGACCGGCGGAATAAGTAGAAGGAGGCTGTTAAAATGCTTGATTTAATAAAAGATTATATGCGGCTGAGCTGCATTTCCCAAACGGAAAGTCAGAGCGCCGTATGCGAGTTTGACTGCATTATCCCCGACGTTTTACCGGATATGGCAAAAATCCTTGCAATTGACGCCGCTGCGGGAGCGGAGGCAATCAATAAAGGAAGCGGAAGCTTGACCATTAATTTCAGGATTCAATATAAGATCCTTTATATGCCGGAGGTCGGCAATATGAACGAAGAGCTCCCGGAAGCACCGGAGATTAAATCATTTTCGGCTTTTTCTGATCATACCGCCGTTTTCGACGTCGATGCCATGGGAGAAGGGACGATCGTACGTGCGGCCTGCTGCGTAGAAAACATTGAATCTGAATACATAAACAGCCGTAAAATTGCAATCCGAACGGCCGTTCGGATTCAGCCTACCATCCTCGTCACGAATGAAGAAGGCATCTGCACCGGCATTTCCGGCCTTGAGGATGTCCAGATGCAAAAAAGCAGCGTAACGCTGAGTACGGTGTCAGAAAGCACAGCTGATACGATAATTGTCGACGAAGATATCGAGTTGTCCGGAGGCAAGGCTGCCTATAAAGAATTGCTGCGCACGGACGCGATTCTTTCTGACATTACATGCTCAGTGTCGGGCGACAAGCTGCTTATAAAAGGGAATCTTGAAACCTGCACGCTTTACGTTTCGGATGACAGGATTCAAAGCGTGCAGATCATTGAAAACGAAATTCCATTTGTCCACAGCATCGAGGTTGAAACGATCGGCGAAGATATTTTATGGAAAACGGACTTTATTTTAAAGAGCTATAAAGCAGAAATCTGTCAGGACAGCGACGGCGAAAACCGCATTTTGCATGTCGAAGCGGAAATTGCGGCAACGGCCGACGCATATACAATGCAAACCTTTGAAGTGCTCAGCGACGCCTATTCCCTGTCGCAGGCATTCACCCTCGAAAAAACGGATATTACCGGGATGCTGATCATGGATGACGTCACCGGACAGTTTGTGCTTCGCGATGCGGCTTCTAAGGCGGAGGAGCAGCCGGAAATTTCTCAGATTGTCAATGTTACGGCAATGGTCGGTCATGTCAGGACACAGGTTGAAGACGGAAGAGTCAATGCAGAGGGAGAAATCATCTGTAATATTTTATACATGTCCGCAAACGGCGAACAGCCGATTTCCTCTTTCCTGACGCGTCTTCCCTTCACGCAGAGTTTTGACAGCCGTCAGGCAAAAATCGGCATGGAAGCCTGCATGAGCTTTGAGATTAATCATGTAAGCTTCAATATCATGTCGCCGTCGGAAATCGAGCTCAGAATTTCTGTTTCTGCAAAGGGAACGGTTGTAAAATATTGCAAAATTCCGGTCATCAGCAGCGTAACGCAGCCCGATGATCCGTACCTCTGCGGAGACGATAACAGGCCTTCTATTCTTTTATATGTGGTGCAGCCCGGAGATACGCTCTGGAAGATTGCAAAACGTTATAATGCTCCGGTCGAGCTTCTGAAGGAGGTCAATCAGCTTAAAAACCCGGAGCTGATTCTTCCTGGTCAGAAGCTCCTGATTCCAAGATAAAATACGGTTCCGGGCGTCTGCCGATTTTTTCTCCCATTTTTACAATTGTTTCACAGTCATCTCCGGTGTTCATCAGAATATCCGGAGATATTTCTACTTTGTTTTTCTGAAAAAGCAGGATAACAGTGGAACCGCCGAATTCAAAGCGCCCCTTTTCTTCGCCTCTATGCGTTTGATAAGCGGCGCCATGATAATTGACGATTTTACCGACAAGCAGGGCGCCGACCTCCAGATGAATCATGCGTCCGAAACGGATCGTATCGATCACGGTGTATTCGCGGCAGTTTTCCTGATAAATCGGAGCATGCTCTGCCGCGGCAGGATTTACCGTATGAAATACGCCTGGAATATAAATGTTTTCCCCTTTTACGCCTTCATCAATATAGCAGTAGCGATGGTAATCATCGACCGTGAGGCGGATTATGACGCAGATTCCCCCGTGAAACTGAGCGGCAAGCTCTTTGTTTTTCAATAACGAGGACACGGTATACACCGTATTTTTTACAGTAAACCTTGTGGCTTCATCGATTTTGAAGGCTGTCGCTTTGCCATCGCACGGACTGATCAGGACGTCCGGGCTGTGAGCTGCCGGGCGTTGACCTTCTCTGATCCTGCGTGTAAAGAAATCGTTGTACGAGGCGTATTTCCGTTCCTCATATTGGCTCATGTCAATTGAATTCTTTTTTACAAAGCCTTTTATAAAAAAGGCGGAAAAGCGGGTGCGGAATGCACATGCGCAGATTCGTGTCACAGGCCTTGTGATCAGCAGCCGGAGCAGCAGGCGCCCTGCCCTTCTGCCGTAAAGAAAGCGAAGAAATTTGTCCTGTCCTGTTTCCTTGACGATAAGGGTTCCCGCTCTGTTCTTGTACCGCATGACGACTTACCTGATAAGAATGCCGGCCACAATCAGGAGGCCCAGAATTCCCATTACTACGGTTTCCTTTATGCCTGGCTTTTTCACCTTGATATCCCATACGAACAGAAAGGCCACCAGAAACATAATGATAGTGTATATCAGATTCATGCTTGGGATCTGAATTGGAATTTTGGGTTTATAACGATTGACAAGGCCCTCGACCGCATAGATGAACGGAAAGATCAGCGCGGATGAGGTGATAGGAAGGCCCTGATAATACTTCCTGTTTTCACTTGTCTGATGCTGCCGTTCGTTTTCCACGACATTAAAATATGCGAGCCGGATGACGCCGCCGAGTACGAACAGGGCTCCGGCAAGCATGCTGATCCAATGCTTGCGGCTGATCGTGATTACGATAAAGGCGGGATAAACTCCAAAGCAGATCAGGTCGCACAGCGAATCAATCTGGATTCCGAATTCCCTTGCTTCCGGGGAGCGATTGGTACGGCGCGCAATTTTGCCGTCAAACATATCGCAAAGACCAGAAAAGAGAAGGCAGAGGAATGCAATTTTGATCGCCCAGGGATTGCTGCGGGCGACACTCAGATTTGCCATCCCGAAGAAGGAGGACAAGAGGCCTATGTAAGTCAGTATCACCGAGACATTATAATATCCAATCATTTCCGATCACCTTTTCTTTTGTTTGCCGACGCAATTCGTCTGCTTCCGGTCACATAGGATATAACCGTAACCGCTGCGCCGATGATAACAAGTACATAATAATTGATTCCTCTGCTGAAAAGCAAGCCGGAAACCAAAAAATTTCCTGTAAAAATCTGGTCATACATCGTCAAAAAGCCCTCTTCGTTTGCTCCGATACCGCCCGGCAGCGGCAGGATATCGAGCGACAGCGAAAGAATCGTCTGCAGCGTTATGATTTCAAAAAATGAAGTGCCGCTGAGTCCGAAGGATCTGTATACGACATATGTGATAGAGAAAAAGCACATTCTCTGAAATGCCGTAATGAGGAATACGTTCAGCATTACGCCGAAATGGGATTTAATGAATACGGAGCCCGATTTATATCTGTCTATGGATTCATATACCTTCCCCATGATTTTCTCTTTGTTTCTGACCAGTCGGATTTTTGAGAGCAGGTTCATACATTTTATCGTAATTTTCTCGGCGATGACCGGCTTATAGATCAGCAGTCCGAGCGCTGCGATGAAGATCACGTTCAGCACCAGGCTGAAAATATATACGTACCCCATATATCCGATATGCGCTTTGACAAACGGAAGATGAAGCAATACAAGCACGCCGCTGATTACGACAAGTGCGGTTTTGTATACCATCGTAACGATACACAATACCAGTGAGGAAAGCCCCGCATCCACCCCATCTCTTGCCATCCAGATGACTTGAGCCGGCTGTCCGCCTGTTGCAGAGGGCGTCACCGCGCAGAAAAAAAATCCTACGAAAGAATATTTGAAGCATTTATGGAAGCGCAGATCTGTCCCCATATTTTTCATAAGATATTTGATGATAAACGATTCGCAAGCCACATAGAGAATCAGCAGCGCGATTCCGACCAGCAAATATTCCGGCTTGGCCTGGCGCATTGCCTCTATGATTTCCGGCAGCTTCTGCTCGCTCAGGATCAGATAAGCGGCAAGCAGCAGCAGTACGATGATGACTACCGCGTTAATCATGTATTTTACAGATTTTCTCGTAATTCTCCCTCCCGCTCCGAGCTCGTCTTTTCTTCTGTATTATTCTAGCTTCAGCAGCTTTTTATTTATTTTTGTAAATGCTCCTGCAAAAACGCGCTGCAGCTGCTTTTTGCGGACAAAGAACGCGCCGAGCTCCGCAAGCAGAACCCCGCCGAAAAGATCGGCCATATAGTGCTGTTTTACGAATTGCGTCGATGCAAATACAGCAAGCGCGCAGAAACAGACGGCGGCTTTTCCGAAAAGCGATATATTTTTCATCCGGCGGACGCCGATAAAACACAGCCAGCTGGCAAGGCAATGCATGGACGGAAACAGATTCAGCGCCGGCGTATCGGCCTTGTAAATCAGATCCAGCAGCCACAGCGTAAAAGTGTCCGTGCCGATCTCCGGGCGCACAATTGTCGTCGGCAAAAAGACGTAGAACAAGAAACAAACAAAAAACGTCACGGTTACTGATGCGACCAACGCATAAAAATTGTCCCGATCCCCCGAGGCCACCACGAAAAAGGTGACAAGCCAGAAAATATAGCTGCCCACGTATATGTAAATAAACCATGCGACCAACGGCACCTGCCGGTCCAGCGCCGTTTCAAAATTAAACGGTCCGTATGGCATATGCAGAAATTTTGCACAGAAGTAGAAAAGAACGTACTGGAGCAAAACAAAAACGAGCGGGATCAGACAATATAAGCTTTTCCGGAATCTGTTTTCTGGCATTTCCCATTTCCTCTCAATAAGAAAAGTTTCTTTTCGATATTATAATGAATCGGGGAAATTGTCAAACCGGGCGCGGGAATCTGTGTGTTTTATCGGGAACGTTTCTTTTTTTGGGAATGCGCGGAAAGCAATGCCATTATGACAATGCAAAGTACGCAGGCGGCCATGGCGCAGTATATCAGAATCGTACGGAGTTCCGGCTTTTGCTCTGATTCTGTCCGTTCTGCGGTCTGCCGAGGGGAGGGAACGGCCGTCGGCGCTGTCGTCGGCATTTCCGGCTCCGCCGTCGGTTCTTCCAATGGAGGATCCTGAACCTGATCGCGATACAGCGTAATATGATCCAGAAAATCCGCCTTTGTATCCGGCCCCACGGTGGTCCGATACAAGCCGTATTCGCAGGGGCTGTACCGTGTGATTTCCGACGCCTTTGTAATGGTATCTGCTTCACCATCTCCGGTACCGGTCAGCCATCTTGTAAACCAGGTCCACTGCTGGGAACGATGGCAGGCGTACCCCTCTTTAGAAACTTCAAACGCCGTTTTCCCGCCGAATCGGGAAAGCGGTTCGTCCCAGTTCATTACAATCTTGTTTTCATCCCAGAGGTGAATATACGTTTTGGGCACAACCCAGGTTCCGTAGTGCGCCGAGTCCGGATAAGCCTGCGGATCGGCGGCAGGCTCCAGAGCCTTTTGGAGACTGTACGTATTTGCGATATGCGCACCATGCTGATATTCCCCATTGATATCGTGCCCGACGATGACCTGCGGTTTAAACCGGCGGATCATTTCTACCTGAAATTCAATGAGCGCATCCTCGCCGAAAATTTCCAGCGTGCGCCGCAGTGTTTCTTCCGGAGATTCTCCTTCCCTGCTCAGTGTATCGGCATCATCCGGAAAAGGTCCGACAATCGGATAGTTTCGTACTCCGACCGTCCATAATCCGTTGATTTGCTCGTGAGGCCTGTTCTGTACGTCCCAGTGATTCGTTAAATACACGACTTGTACGGCCGCGCCGATTTCGCCGGCATAATAAGGCAGAATTCCCGCAAAAAAAAGCTGTTCATCATCTGAATGCGTCGAAAACAGCATCAGATCGGCCTGCTGGCAGGGCGGCTGCCATACCTGCACCCAATCCGGAAGATTGCCTTCTGTAAACGCATATATATCGCAGACGGCAATGTCCTTTGGAATCGACACTGTTGCTTCGTTCACTGCCGTCCCCGTCTGTTCGCGGAGATCGACAAATTCATGAAGATAGCCGTACTGTCCGAGCGTGTAGGAAGCGCCGGCTGCGGAAAGCGTCCATTCGCCCGGAATTTTATTCCAAATAATATAGATCGAGGAAAATGCCTCTTCGCTGCTGATTTTCAGCTGATCTCCTCCCGAGAGCGTGACATATGTGGTATAGTCCGCATCTAAAAGCCGTTCTGAATCCAGAGCCTTGTTCTCTCCCCCGTTTCCGGACAGCGAAAGCGTGCAAGCTGCACTGATGTCCTCCGCCTTCGTCGGGAAAGCTCCGATCCCCGGGCTGATAAAAAGCCACAGCACCGCAAAAAGCAAAAGTGCGGCAGGCAGACGGCGATCATTTCCTCCGGCGTGATTCGTTAGCGTTTTCACACAATCACCCGATTCCTTCGTCAGACCTTCGCAGCATCCTGCGGGATATTGATCTTTTTGATAAATTCATCATTATTGGCTGTTTTTGTCATCTTATTCACGATCATTTCCGTAACGTCTCCCGTACCGAGGTTCGACATTGCGCGGCGGATTGCAAATACACTGTTCAGCTCCTTCTCAGAAAGCAGGAGCTCCTCCTTCCGCGTGCCTGACTTGTTGATATCAATGGCAGGGAAAATCCGTTTCTCGGAGAGCTTTCTGTCAAGATGAAGCTCCATGTTTCCGGTGCCCTTGAATTCCTCAAAAATGACGTCGTCCATTTTGCTGCCCGTATCAATCAGCGCGGTTGCCACAATCGTCAGGCTTCCCCCGCCGCGGATATTTCTTGCGGCGCCGAAAAACCGTTTTGGATTATACAGAGCGCCTGGATCAAGGCCTCCGGAGAGCGATCGGCCCGTTGGAGCGATTGTAATATTATATGCTCTTGCCAGACGCGTCAGGCTGTCCATGAGGATCACGACGTCGTTGCCGTGCTCTACAAGGCGTTTCGCCCGTTCGAATACCATTTCCGATACCTTAATGTGTTTCTCCGGCATTTCATCAAAGGTAGAAGAAATGACGTCTCCCTTGACCGATTCGCGCATATCGGTTACCTCTTCCGGGCGTTCGTCTATTAACAATATAATCAGCTTGATTTCCGGGTAATTTTCCGATATGGCATTTGCGATTTTTTTGAGGAGGACCGTCTTTCCGGCCTTCGGCGGCGACACGATCATGCCTCTTTGTCCTTTTCCGATGGGTGCAATCAAATCGATCAGACGGGTAGAAAGCTCGTTCTGAACCGTTTCCAGACGGATTTTTTCGTCCGGATAGATCGGCGTAAGCGATTCAAAGGGCTTCCGTTTGAATGCCGCTTCAATCGAATCTCCGTTAATCGTATTAATAAAGCAAAGGGCGTGATATTTGTCGTTTTCCCGCTGCATCTTGCTTCTGCCGCGGATTTGATCGCCTGTTTTCAGCCCGAATTTCCGGATCAGCGTTGGCGGGACGTAAACGTCCTTGCTGCCCGACAGATATTTTCCAACGCGGAGGAACCCATAGCCTTCCGGTAAAATTTCCAAAAGTCCTTCCGCCTCTTCCGTATTATCCTGGGGTTTGGCTTCATCTTTTTTTTCTTCCTGTTCTGCGTTTTCCTCCGTTTTTGGTGTGGTGCCTTCGGAAGTTTCATTCTTTTTTTGACGTTTCGACGTGCCGCTTTTCCGGCCTCTCCTGCTTTTCGTTGGAGCCGGACGTTCCTGTTCCTGCTCCTGCTCCAGTTCGGCCGCCGGCTCCGCCGTTTCTTCTTTCGATTCCGCGGCTTTCTGTTCGCTGTCTAAAATTGCTTCAATCAGCTCCTGTTTTGTCATTTTGGTCATGGACTTAATGCCAAGCATTTTGCCAATGTAACGCAGATCGCTGATTTTTTTCTTTTTGAGATCTTCAAGATCCATTGATACACCAACCTTATATTTATTCATGATTCAGTTATGAAAGGAAAGACTTTATTAAATGTATGCCTGACAGAGGGAAAACGCCCTACAATTTTGTTATGCTAATCGATAACGCAATATTTGTCAATCGGTATTTTTTCGTTTCAGGCGGATGTCGTCTCCTGCAAATTTTAAAATATCGTAGCCTCCCAAAATTCTGGAGGCCACGCGTTCTCCATAATAGGAAAACAGATTCGCCGGCGTCAGATTTGTCGTTATCACCGTTCTGCAAAGAGACGTTCTTCCGCGCAGCTCTCTGGCATTTAAAATTTCAAGCAGCTCGCCGTACCTGGCGCCCGTCTGCTTTTCACTTCCAAGGTCGTCTACGAGTAAAAACGCACACGACAAAATAAAATCCGCCAGCTCAGCCGCTTTCTCCTGTCCGTAGAAGCCTGGGGCAAACGGCTTGAACAGAGAAGTCGCCGGCATATATAAGCAGGATATGCCGCGGTCAGTCAAAACATTCATAATGCAGTTTCCGAGAAAAGTTTTGCCGGTTCCCGAATTCCCGACGAATACCATATTTCCGACATTTCTATCGGTAAAATGTTCCGCAAAGCTCCGGCACCTTTTATAAATTGCTTCCATCTGTGTTCTCGGCGCCACGGAAATTCCGTACCGGTCGGGATCCGCTTCAGCGGGATATAAGCCGGCGTCAAATCGGGCGAAAACGTCTCCCGGGGGGACACCCGCCGCCTGCTTCAGTTTTTCCGCAAGCAGAATTTTTCTGCAGGAACAGCTCTTTTGACCTTCTCCGGAGCCGATGGTGCCCGTATCCCTGCATTGTCTGCACTGATAGACCTCCTCCATATAATCCGAAGAATATCCTGCCGCCTGCAAAAGCTTTCTTTTCTGTTCCTTCAGACGATTGATTTCCTGATTCAGGCCTTCCGCTCCAAGGGAAAGATATCCCTCCGGCAGTCCTTTCGTCATGCGAACGGGCGGCCGGCGTTTCATTGCGCAATAACCGATCAGGATTCCTAACGTATTGATCGTTTTGTCGAGCTCTTGAACTGCGGGAAGGCGTGCGTAAATTTCCTCCGTGCGTGCCAGCCGCAGGCGGTCTGCCCGCTGGCGCCTGCTTTCGTATTCCTGCTGAATCGTCCTGTTGATTTCCTGCAAAATCATTTTATTTTATCTCCGTCTACGTAAAAGCTGTTCAGAAACTCCTCATCATAGCTGCGTTCAGTAAAGTTGCCCTTTTGTCCGGCGTTCGCCGGTTCTGTCTTTCCGCCTTCTCCGTTCCGGGCCGCCTGATACGCCTGCTTTCTGGCTTCTTCAAAGTTTAAAATTTCTTCTTTGGTCTTCAGGCCATTCTTGTGCCAGGATGTAATAATTGCATCGAACGTTGCAAGCGTCGCGTTATTTTTCGAAACGGATTTTTTCATGGCAATATCGATGATTTCAATATCGTAGCCGTATGTATAAAACCATTTTTCAACAACGGCTTCTTCATAAACATTCATATTTCGCCGCCACTTCAGGCGCTTCAGGATTTCGCTGCGGAGTGTTTTGTAGGATTCATAGGATTTCAGATAGGCCTCCAGCTGCTCTGACGTATGAATATGGTATTTTCCGCCCCAGCTTTCCGCCACTTTTCTGATATACGGTTTTGTCATAACACGATTATTTGCGCAGTGCTGGAACAGCATAAATACGACGTCGGGTTCAAAGCCGTATTTCTCAAACCATAAATCGATCTCGTTATACCAGGACACCGGCATCTGTCCGGAAAAAAATTTGTCGCTGATTGCTTTCTGAACCTTTGCGCGAGCCAGATTTTTTTCTCGTTCGTTCACGCAGAGATCGTCCGGGCGCGAAACGGTGCGCAGACGGTAGCTGCGCTCGATTTCCTTTTGGATCAGATCCGTGATAAGGATCGTATCATTTTGCCAGGAAATCAGCCCCGCGCTTTCCAGTAATATCAGGTTTTCGTTTACAGCGGCCGACTCGCTGTTCAAAATCATGGAAAGCGTTTCTTCCGTACACTCGAGCCCGTTTTCAGAAGCATACACGATATAAAGATATAATTTTACGGCAAGCGGCGGAAGTCCCGGCATATACTCACAAATGAACAGATCCGAAACTAAAGTTTTTCCGAACAGCTTGTTCTGCATCTTTTCTATTTTCATAAGCAACCTTCTTATAGCAGAGGCGCCGTCCCGACGCGTACGGCATTTACTACAAGTCGCCCGTTTTCACTGTGGAATTTATAACACGTCGAAAGCGTCATGACGTCATCCGTAGCTTTCAGCAAAACATCAGTTTTATAAACAGATTTGTTCTGCAAGTCTTTGATAAAACTGTAATAGGCCTCCTGCGTTTCAAAATACGTTTCAATATAATATTCATCCGTCGTCGTTTCATAAACGGAGAAAATCTGCCAGATTCCCACACCGTTCTCTGCATACGTATACAGATAGGGATGTTCTCTCAGATACGTGTCATCCGTTCCGTTATAATATTTCAGCAGATTTCCGAACATAGATCCGTCCTGCATATTATGCCCGTAGATAATCGTGTGGCCCTCCAGCGTCTCGGCATTGTTGCGGAAATCCAGAAACAAAGAGCCGGAGCTTGCATATTTATGATCAATCGTAGTATGAAGATAATACTCGTTGTCCTCCGCCTGCATTACGTTATAGCTGATCGTGGTATCTGGAATATACAGCCAGCATACAAAATCCTCGTTTTTTTCTTTCAGCGCCTGAACCTGCTCCAGCGTCACTCCCTGCGGATACGTGTACCGTTTCGGCGTTGGAATCGGATAAGCCGGAACTGGTCTTGCCGTAGCGCCAGCGGCATTTGAAGAAGGCGTCGGCGAAGCAAACGAAATACCGTACTCCTCCTTTAATTTCGCATTATCCTGACTTTCCGATATATATGCGTACGCTTTTTCGCCGATTTTTCCCACGGTAAAAAACAGAATTGCACAGAGCAGCGCCTGCGTAGCAATATAAAATACTTTGTTTCCAATGGTCTGATTCTGATTTTTTTTCTTATTCGACTGTTTCCCCTGCCTCTGCGGGCTGCTCTTCCGCTGGGGTTGGTGCTGGTTCGAAGCCACTTGGATACACCTCTCCTTCATCCGTAATCATTTTAACGGTACAATATACCGTCTGCGGCTGCAGGCCTCTCAAATCGAGGCTCGTCACCGTGCCGCCATAAGCTTCAATAAATTTCAGATTGCTCGCTCCCCGGAAATCAATGTCGGTTAATCTGTTATAGCTTCCCTTAAAATAAGTGAGGTTTGCACTGTTTGAGAAATCAAGCTCCAGGATGCTGCAGTTCGAGCAGTTTACGCTTTCCAGGAGGGGAAACGTCTGGAGATAAAACGTCTGAATATTATTATTTCCCGAAATATCCAGCATTCGTATATTTGGAAGCGTTTCCCCGGAAATTGTCAAATAGTCCCTTACCCTTGAATTGCTGCAGTCCAGATAATACAGTTCCGGAAGCGGCGAATAATCCAGCCAGCCGAGCGGCGTCCCGGAATAGCTTAATATTTTAATCTTTGGGTTGCTGGTAAAATCCAATGCTGTCAGGGATGGATTATTGTCAAGCACAAGGCGCTCCAGCCCCGCAGCCGCCGACAGGTCAAGGCTTTCCAGATTCGTTCCCGTAATCGCCAGCGATTTTATTCCCGGAAGCTTTTCCAGAGAAAAGGAGGGCAGTGTGCCGCCGCTGACAGTAATCTCTTCAAGATTCGGGAACAAGGCCAAATCCTCCTCCAGCGCGTCGAAAACAACATTCTGTGCATTGATATTGATTTTTTTGACTGCGCCGGCATCCCGGACACGTACGGCGCTCGATATTGTGTAATCCTGATATTTATAATCCGGATCATTGTTGATCAGGTACTCGATCGCCGCGATTCGCACCGCATCATTTTTCAGAGAAAGGACGTTCAGATTATCCATAACGCTTCTATACCCCGTGAAGCGCAGATCCTTATAAAATTCCGTTTCTCCCGATAATTCCTTCCCCTTGAGCTGCCCGTATACCGATGCGCCGTCGCAGAGAATCTCCGCATAGGGAGCAAGCACAGTGCCCATTACGATTGCGTTTGTCAGATTGACGCTTTCTGCTTCATAGAAGTTCAATATGGCTCTCGATCCGTAAAGGCCCGTCGCGTCCCTGATAAGGATATAATAGTCAGTCAGATCGATTTGCTTTCCGGAAATATTGAGTACGGCGTAAAAGCTGTCGCTTCTGGAATCAATCCACAGATGATTGAAGTCCCCAAACGACTTGCCCTGCGCCGCGATGTCCGCGCTGTCAATCTGATATACGAGATATTCCATATATTCCGAGGAAATACAGAAAATCCCCTCCGTCAGGCCGTCTTCGGCGGAGGTCCATGCCTCCTGGTTTGCGGACAGGGAAGCGTATGTCTTGGAAAGCTGAATCTGATTCGCCGTTTCCTCTGCCGGATTATATTCAGAATAAAACGTGTCAATGACGCTTTGCCCGGTCTTCGGAATATAAGTGTTGAGCGCAAGTGTATCGGCAAAAAAGCATACAAACAGCACCGCTGCAAGCAGCGTCACCGCAAGCAGAATTTTACCCTTCCACGTTTTAAAATAACATGCGCCCAGTTCCCGAAACGTCACTTTACAGGTCCCTCCTGCACCAAACCTTTCTGATATTCAAATAAATCAGCCATTTCTGATTCTGAGATTTTATATTTTGAACAAAATTTCTTTAAGCTCCGAAACGCCGTTTTCATGAGCGGCGGTCTAACTGTCGTGTTGTGACAATCGCTTCCGAAGAGCAGCGGAAGCCCCGACCGGATCAGTCCGGCAACAAAGTCCGCCGTTTTTTTCGACTCCATAAAGTTCGTGCTGATCTGATAAACGGCGTTTGGAATGGAAAGCAGTTCTTCATAGTCGCTTTTCCTGAACAGCCCGACATATCGCTCAACATGAGCGATAACCGGAGTCAGCTGGTATTTCACAGATAGATTATGTATGTTCTCGCCCAAACATACATCATATTTATCAAACGGCAGTTCAAAAAGCGCCAGATTCGTGCCTTCGAGCAGAAGCGGTTCTATTTCCAGCGATTCCGGCATTTCCCTGATCAGGCGGATTTCTGCTCCCAAACGGATTTCCGGGCCGGTAAAGCCTCTGTCGGTTTCACAAATGCCGTTAAGCAATGCCCGGAGAGCATCCGCTCGTCTTGCCAGAAAAGAAGCTTCACTTTCTCTGTAGCAATAATAGTGGGGTGTCGCAAATACGACGCAAACTTCCTCTTCTTCCAGCATTTCCAGCATTTTGGAAGACATCTCCGGATTTTTCGATCCGTCATCCATATGCGGTAAAATGTGTGAATGGAAATCTACGTATTCCATAAAACCTCCCATACACCGATTATCGGCCTTTTCTGTAATAGTCCCCCTTATGTCCCTTTTTACGAACTACGCCGGCAACGACAAGCCCCAATATCTTGGCGTTTACGATTTTAAGCGCCTCCTGTGCGCGGCGTACGTCCTCGACCGTTGTGGCTGCATAATATGAGACAAGCAATACTCCGGAAATAAAATTCGCCATTACTGCCATATCCGTAACGATGTTAATCGGCGGCGTGTCAAGGATAATATAATCGTAATAATCGCTGACTTTATTCAAAAAAGTCTGCATGTTTGCACTTCCTAAAAGCTCCGACGGATTCGGCGGGATGGGGCCTGACGTCATGACGTCCAAATTTGGCAGAATTTCGCGCTTCAATGCGTCTGCCATGGTCTCGAAGCCGACAATGAATTTGGAAAGCCCCGATGAATTATTCAAGTTCAGCTTTTTATGAATCGTCGGCTTTCTGAGATCGCAGTCGATCAGAAGAACCCTTGCCGAGGTTTCCGCCAAAGCGATTGCAAGGTTGACGGAAACGGTAGATTTTCCCTCGCCAGCGTTCGGAGATGTGACCGCAATGATTTTCCCGTTTATCGGAGAAAGCGCATATAATACGTTCGTCCGCAAGGTATTGTATGCTTCTCTTACTGCAAAGGGAAAATTTTCGCTTGTAATTAAAAGCTCTCGTTCTTTAACCTTCTTATCTGCCACGCTTTTTTCCTCCCGTTCCGCTGTTCAGCTTGTACTCGTAATACCTTTCGCGTTCCGTTGCCGAATAAAGATCCGGGATTTCACAAAGCAGCAGAATGTCCAGCTGCCGTGCCGTCTCCGCACCGTCCTTAACAGTATTGTCAAGCATCTCGATCAGGATTACAATTCCGCAGCATACCACAAAGCCGATCAGCGCGCCAAGAATACAGTTTTTCAGCATATTGGGAGAAGACGGCGCCGCGGCCAGCACAGGCGAATCAATTTTTTCAATTTGTACCTCGCCGATAATCGGCACCCGTTCCTTGGCCATTGTTTCGAACGCCTGGCAGGTATCGTAGGAAAGCTGAGCATTTTCCGTTGTGGCGGTAACGCGCAGAACATTACTGTTCCCGACCTGCTCGATCCTGATGTTCGAGGAGTCGATATTCGTATTTTCATAGGAGGCATTGAGCTCCCGGAGATTGCTGTTGATCTGGACGTATGCATCCTGCGCGTTGAGCGTTTCAATGCATGTTTCAATCAGATTCTTAACATAATTGATCATGCTGTTCTCGTTTGACACGGAGGATCCGCCCTCTGTATCAAAGTCTCCCACCACGCAAAGCTTGATGGAAGAGGTATATTCCGGCGATATATAGAATTTCGTAATGACCGCCGCGGCAGTCGTTACGAGAACCGTGGCGGAAATAATAATAAGAATTTTACTCTTGATGATTTCAAAGAGCCCTTTAAGCGTTATTTCATCTTTCACTGACTGAAATCCTCCCCTGAGTTTTTCCGGAACCCATCAGGCATTAAAATAGTAGGGTTTACCAGTCTTAGCCGATATATAGATCGCTTCCAAAATCTGCGATACTACCAGGGCCTGCTCCGGGAGCGTCACAAGCGGCGTTCCATTTTGAATTGCGCTGTAAAATACTTTCTGCTCCATTACTTCCGGCGTGCAGGAGGTTCCGTCATAAAACGCGACGCCGCCCGTTCCGAGATCCGGGCGTTCGACCGTCATTCTGCCTGCGTGAACCCGGTTGATCCTCACGCCGTCCCAGTTGTCGATTCCCGCGGAAGTCCCGCAGATCATTGTTCGGACTTCTCCGACATCCAGCGTATTCAGCGCCCAGCTGCTTTCGAGAATAATCGTAGCGCCGTTTTCCATCACAACAAAGCCGAAAGCGGAATCTTCGACCGTAAATTCTTTGGGATCCCACTCTCCGAAGGCGTTTGCCGTATCCGTTTGATCGTTCAGCTTTTTGTATGTAGTCCCCACTGCATACTTCGGCTTATAGTTGTCCATGATCCAAAGCGTCATGTCAAGCGCATGTGTTCCAATGTCAATCAGAGGACCGCCGCCCTGTTCTTCTTCATTCAGGAAAACGCCCCATGTGGGCACGGCGCGTCTGCGGACTGCATGAGGCTTTGCAAGATACATTTCTCCCAGTTCTCCCGCTTCTGCGACCTTTTTCATATATTGAACATCCGGATTGTAGCGTCCCTGATAACCGATCGTAAGAAGCTTTTTATTCTTTCTTGCGGCTTCCAGCATTTTTTCGGCCTCTGCTGCCGTCTTTGCCATCGGTTTCTCACAAAGCACATGCTTTCCTGCATTGAGCGCGTCAATGGTTATAAAGGAATGCGATTTATTCGGCGTGCAGACGTGTACGGAAACGATGGATTCATCCTTAAGCAGATCTTTATAATCCGTATAAACTTTTGCGTCGGGGGTTCCAAAATTCTTGGCAGATTGCTGTGCTTTTTCTTCAATGATATCGCAGAACGCGACAACTTCCACATTATCGAGCTTTTTCAGGGAGGGCAGATGCTTTCCGTTTGCAATGCCGCCGCAGCCGATAATACCGACCTTTATTTTTTCTGACATATGGCTTGTCCTCCAATACTATGCTATGATTGAATCAATCGGTATTTTACCATATAAAATGCGTTATTGCCACTCTATTTGAAAATTTTTTGAAAGAATTTGCTTAAGCTGTGCTTTGCTTCCTGGAAAACCTCGACAATTTTAAACCGCAGCGTTACGTCTTCATTTTCTTGCTGTTCTTGATCCAGCTCGGGATCTGCGGTGCCATTGGAAAAGCATAATGGAGGGAACAATACGCACCACCAGTTTTCTCCTTCTCCCTGGCCGATTACTACGCGCACGGCTTCATAGCTGCCTGCGGGAAGCGCGCCTTCCGTATAATACTTTGTTGGAAAATAATACTCTCCGGTTTCGATCTCGACGGGATAGTTGTAGCCTTCCTCCCGGATCTTTTCTTCCGCCGCGGCCTGTATGGCGTCAATATGTTCCCGCACGATTTGTTCCGTCTCTTCTGCGCTGGAAGCGCCGGCTGCCAATTCGCTTACAATGCTTCCGACGGCATCGCGCACTTTTAATTTCAGAGCCTGGTCTTCACTGGTATTGCTGTTTGCAATTACGTGCAGCCGGAGCACATTATCGGCGTATTGCTCCGAACCGTATTCCGCCAGAATGCAGATTCCGATGAGTCCTGCCAGCAGCACGGCGATCATGATAATTGCAGCTGCTTTCCAGGCTCTGTTTTCTCTTGTTTGTTTCCGCGCGATCATAGTATAACCTCCGTTCCTGTATTATGATCCATTGACAGAGGTTATTATTGACACGTTTATACGGGTTTATTCAAAATTCGGTGTACTGTTGTACAGCTGCAGTTCAGAAGTCTGCCGATTTCCCGGAATGACAGCTCATATTGATTGCGGAAGGTTCGAATCAGCTCCTGCAGCTGGCCCGGCGTGGCGTCCCGCAGCAATTCTTCGAAGGAAGATCTTTGGTATGCTGCGGCAAGCTCCAGAAGCAGCGTTCCTGATATTTTACCTGGAATCGTTTTAATGCGCTCTGCGAGTGTTCCCGGCGGAGGGCAATGCTCCCCCTCCCAGTCAAAAACCGTACAGATAAAATCGGATTTATCTCGAATATTCTTCATGACGCCGGCAACTTTATTCTTACCGTCAATTAAATCGAAAGTCGAACGGGCAAGCTGAGCCGGGCAGCTCTTGGCTTTTCGGTAAGAGGCGTACGATGCATGCACCATTCTGAAAAGAAGCCGGAGCGGTTCTTCATATCCATTTTGAAACAGGATTTGTGCAGTGTCGCTATTCAAACCCGCAATCAGCGGCCGGGCATCTCCGATTGCACTGCGACCGAGCATTTTAATGAATATGGCCATATATCTGGCTCTATCAGTGCTGTCCAGAAAAAGGTACGTATCCTTTGCCGACCGGACGGTAACGAGGATGCCGTATTCGGCAACGTCATTTATCATAGCTCCTCCTTGTGAAAATAATTTTTGTCGGGAGAAGTATGATATTATATTCTGCCGTAAAAGTAAAATTCCGGGAAATATTTCCCGGAATTTTTCATTTGAATCGATATACGGAAGCTCCGATCGGAAGCTCTGAAAGCTTATGCCACGGATTGATCGCCGCATCACTGTCATTGCGAACGACATAGATTTCACAGGCCGGAGAGCCGCCTCTTGCCATAATGTAAACCTTGCTGCCGTCCGAGGGATTCACCGCCAGATCGACGATGATCGCCGGCGCTTCCTGCGGATCCGCATAAACAATGATGTCGCCGACCGATGCATCCTGCGGAGCCGATAATTTGGTCATATTTGTCACAAGGGAGGATGTGTCGGAATACGTCATGACGTTTTGCAGATAATAGCGGAAGGTTCCCTCCGACGTCCCCAGCTCCACGTCTTTATGCCCGCAGTCGCCGCTATGATCAAGGCACCATGAGATCTGATTTCCTTCGTTAATTTTAGACAGATCCAGCCGTCCGCCCTTAGACCACGTGTCAAAGTCGCACCGGAATACCGGCGTGGTCAATAAGTTAAAGGCAATATCTGTATAGCGTCCTTTTCCGTAAAGATATTCCGCATATAAGCGAAGCAGCGAGTCGGAAGATTGCTGCAAATTTCCCCTGTTGATCAGATCCAGCGCGAGAACACTGGCGGAAGGGGCGGATTCATTATTGATCAAGGTCTTAGTTTCCGTATCGTATACCAGAGGCTTCGTATCATAGTCGCGCAGAGAAAAATTCTGTAAATACTCCGCAAAGCTTTCGCTCTCAGCCTGTACCCGTTCGTATCCTGAGGGTACGTTAAATCGCTGAGAAATTGTCGTTGCGGAGGGAACAATCGGATCAGGAGCCGGAGTCGCTTCCGAAGGAGTCTCCGTCGGAGGCTGACTGCTTAGGACAATATCGGGATCGCTATTGTTTTTGTTTTTTTGATGCCTGTTAAAAAAAATAAAGACTACGATCGCAGCAGCGACACAAACCAGGCTTGCGATCATCAGTATTTTATTGCTCAGCGGAATGCTGCGTTTTTTCCCGTATAGATTATTTCTGTTCATGATTCCTCCTCGTTCTCCGATTCCGGTCTTGACTTGTCAGCTTTATAATTGTCAATTAAGCATTTTTTTATAACAGGATACGTATAAGAAATATTAATAAAACCGATGAAAGCGATCCCGATTGTCGCGTATAAAAGCACCGAAATGTAGAGAGACCACGCGCCGTTGATAAAAAACAGCGGCAGAAATACGAGCACTGCGTCCAGCAAAACAATTCCGAGATTCGGCAGCCATCGAATAAAAGCAAACAGCATCGCGTTTTTGTAAAGCTGCTTCAGGGTGA
This sequence comes from uncultured Clostridium sp., assembly GCA_900543695.1. GTDB lineage: Bacteria > Bacillota > Clostridia > UBA1212 > UBA1255 > Egerieisoma. Next base: position 19,158 of record UQSG01000023.1, read on the forward strand.
GACGGAAGGTTACGATCATGGGGTAAATATACATGGACATAACCAAAAACAAAGCCGTCAGAAAAATCAAAATGATCAGCGATGCCGTCAATAGCCAGTCGGGGAAAACGCCCTTTGCAGCGGATGTGGTACTGGACAGCGCAAAATATACGGAAAAATCAAGAATAATGAAAAATCCTGCTACTGCGTTAATCACTGCCGCCTGTATGGAAAGCTTCAGGTTGCTCCTCGTTTTACTGATATAGTCCGTCCACAGAAAACACGGTTCTCTTTTTGTAAAGCACCGCAGAATATATGTCATGCCGGACTGGAAGGGGCCGACGGCAAATACCGGAAGAACGGTAAAAAATATTATGATAAATAAAAGCATTTTGTTGAACAGTTCTGCCCCGAATTCAGTTCCGAGGATGGTTGCGGTATTCTCTGCCGCTTCCGCAGATTCTGCAATTGATTTTTGGTTGCTCAATGTGTAGAATAGTGATGTGGCTGTAAAATAGCTGAGGCCCGCCAATGCGGCTGCAATCAAATTCGGGATAAAATACATAAAATTCAAAGCCACTAATTTAAAGCGTTTCAGCCATACGATTTCCCAAAATTTAAAAAAGGGTTTCTTTTCAGGCTTGTCCTTGTCGATTCCTTTCCCCTCTTTTGTATATCTATTTGAATTAAATAATTTCAAATGATCCTCACCGCCTGTGTAAAGTATAGCAGAAAACCATAAAAAATCAATTGAGAGATTCTATTCTTTTCTGCTTTTTACTTGGAGGTCAGTTTGAAAGTAAAAATGGTGTCAACCTCTATGGCTGACGTATTTTTTATATTTTCCCCTGGAGAAGAGGCGTTAGTAAAAACGCGGCTTTCTGCCGTCAGTGACTTGTAAAATTTTCTTTCCAGTGCTATCATATACCATGATTTTGATTCTAAAAGGGAAGGAATTGTAAAAAGATGGCGAATGAATTTTTGCGCCTGGATTTGGAGAAGGCGGCCGATTTTCTGGCAGGGCATGAGCTGGAATGCCTCCATGCTCAGGTTTCCACAGCCCATGATATGCTTCATCACAAAACTGGAGCGGGCAGTAATTTTACCGGCTGGGTTGACTGGCCTGTGCATTACGATAAAGAAGAATTCCGACGCGTCAAAGAATGCGCCGAGAAAATCAAAAGGGATTCTCATATCCTGGTTGTTGTCGGAATCGGAGGATCCTATCTCGGGGCGCGGGCCGCAATCGAGATGCTGACGCCGAGCTTCCGAAATTTAAAAGGAATTCGTGACAAAGAGGGAACTGCCGTACTGTTTGCAGGAAACAGCATCAGCGTCAATTATCTTGCGGATTTAATGGATCTTGTGGAAAGCAACGGCTATGATATATCGGTCAACGTCATATCCAAATCGGGAACGACGACAGAGCCCGCCATTGCTTTTAGAATTTTAAAGGAATTCATGGAGAAAAAATACGGAACGCAGGCGGCGGCAAAACGAATTTACGCAACCACCGACAAGTCCAGAGGGGCGCTTCGCAAAATGGCGCAGCAGGAGGGCTATGAAACGTTCGTCATACCGGATGACATCGGAGGAAGATATTCCGTATTAACGCCAGTCGGGCTTCTGCCTATCGCAGCAGCCGGCGCCGACATTGACGCAATCCTGGAGGGCGCGCGGGATGCATTTGACCGGTATTCGGATAAAAATTTAGAGAATAACGATTGCTACCGTTATGCCGCCGCGCGGAACGCACTCTGCAGGAAAGGAAAGTTTATCGAAATAATGGTCAACTACGAGCCGCAGCTCCACTATTTTACGGAGTGGTGGAAGCAGCTGTACGGAGAAAGCGAGGGAAAGGATCACAAAGGAATTTTCCCGGCGGGAGCAGACTTCAGCACGGATCTGCACTCGATGGGACAGTATATTCAGGACGGAATGCGCGTATTGTTTGAAACGGTAATCAGCGTTCAAAAGGCGCGCCGCAGTCTCTGTGTCAAAAAGGATCCGGAGGATCTGGACGGTCTGAACTATTTGGCGGGAATGGATCTTGACTATATTAACAAGCAGGCAATGCTGGGGACAACGATGGCGCATAACGACGGTGGTGTGCCGAATCTGATCTTGCAGGTTCCGGAGCTCAGCGAATATCATTTCGGCGCCATGGTATATTTTTTCGAAAAAGCCTGCGGGATCAGCGGCTACCTTCTCGGCGTCAATCCTTTTGATCAGCCGGGCGTGGAGGCATACAAGAAAAACATGTTTCGGCTTCTGGGAAAGCCTGGAGTCTGACGGCAGCCGCAGTGAGAGCCCTCAGCGCCGGCGAGGCGTCCCGGAGCGTTCCGGAAGAAAGCAGTTCATAGAGTTCTTTCGTAAAAATATCGTACAATTTTGTATACTGCCCGCCGCAAGGCGGGATTTTTACTTTGGAAAGCTCGGAAAGAAAAAACGCCATTACATACAGGCGCCTGAGCGGAGGCTCCAGCGGAGCACCCAGGGCAGCGGAGCAAAGCGTTTCGTTGCTCCAAATTTCCCGGACATATACAGAGAAAATGTAAGTCCGGTAAACGCCCCCCAGCTCGCATGGCTCTGAAAGCTCCGGAAGCATCCCCTCCGCCAGCTCAATGACATAGTTCTTCAGAAACTCTTCTGTGAGCGTGACGTTGACAAAACCGTTCTCAGCCCGGAGACTGTATTGCGCTCCGGGGACATCCCAGGCAACGGGGGATCTCGTCTGGAGATCGCCATAGCGGCTGTCCTTTACGCCGGAAAAATATTTGCATGTCAGTTCCGTGCCATAAGGGAAAATTTTAGAATGCTTCAATGTCAACTCGGCTCACATCCTCCAGAGGTCTTCCTAAAAACACACTGCCAAGCGAGGAAAATTTCTCGGCGCTGTCGCTTGTATAAAACGATATTTTCCCGGGCGTCCCAGTGCGGAGCAGATTTAGCTCCCGGAGCCGCAAAGCGACTTCTTCAGCCACAGCCCGCGCCGAATTAATCAGCCGAATGGAATCCCCGAGTACGGAGCGTATCGCCGGGATCAGTAAAGGGTAATGGGTACAGCCAAGAATGAGGGTATCCGCCCCGGATTCAGCAACTGGCACCAAATATTCGGCTGCAACGGCTTTCGCGATGTCATTGTCCCACCAGCCTTCTTCCACCAGAGGCACAAAAAGCGGGCAGGCCTTTCCATAATATGTAATTTCCGGCGAAAGATTCGAAAGCGCGGTCTTGTAAACTCCGCTTTCAATGGTTGCGGATGTGCCGATAACCGCAACCTTTTTCCCTCCGCTCGCCGCTCGGGAGCCTGGACCGACGACTTCAACGACCGGAATATCGCAATTTGCAATCACGCGGGGAAGACTGCAGGCGCTTGCGGTATTACAGGCGATTACGATCATTTTGACGTGTTTAGACATCAGGAAGCCAATGTCCTGAAACGTATACCGTATGACGGTTTCTTTTGATTTTGTTCCATAGGGCGCACGGCCGCTGTCGCCAAAATATATTAAATTTTCGTTGGGCAGCATGTTTTGGATTTCTTTCAGTACGGTAAGGCCGCCCAGACCGGAATCGAATATTCCGATTGGGCGGTCTTTCTCTCGTAAAATCATTCGGTACACCTCTGGTTTTCGATTTTACGTTCAAACGCGAGGCGGATCAGTCTTGTGAGCAGGTCGGTATACGAAATTCCTTCTGCGATCCAAAGTTTGCTGTACATGCTGATATCCGTGAAGCCCGGCAGTGTGTTCAGCTCGTTGAGAATAACGCTTCCATCCTTTTTATAAAAAAAGTCGATCCTTGCCAGCCCGGAGCAATCCATTGCCGCAAATGCTTTTAGCGCCAAGGTTTTGACTCGTTCCAAAGCCTCGGGCGGGATATCTGCCGGAATGGTTGTGATACTGCAGCCTTTAATGTATTTGTCTTCGTAATCATAAAATTCCTTTGAGGGTTTAATCTCGCCGGGCGTCGCCGCGGCGGCGGCAAGGTTGCCGAGCACGGAGCATTCGATCTCACGTCCATCTACAAATTCTTCGATCACGATCTTGCGGTCGTATTTCTGTGCATCCAGGAGCGCTTCCGTAAGAGCCTCCGCCGTTTTTACTTTATGTACTCCCACAGAAGAGCCGCTGTTTGCCGGCTTGACAAAGCACGGGAAGCCAAGCTCTGACGCGATTTTTTGATCATATGCATGCGGATCCCGCTCCAGAATGTGACGATATGCCACGACATGCCGGCATTGCGGGATTCCCGCGTTCTTCAATATGATTTTTGTATAAACCTTATCCATGCAGGCGGCGGATGCGAATACGCCGCAGCCTACGTACGGAATTCCCAACAGTTCGAAAAGGCCCTGGACAGTTCCGTCTTCACCGTTCTGTCCATGTAATACCGGTAAAATTACGTCGCATGCTTCAAGCGCTTCGATTCCTTTTTGGAGAGAGCATTTCCCGGAAGGATTTGCAAAGCGCTCCCAAGAGCCGTCTGGAAGCGCTTCAAGATCTCCTTGATACGGAAGCCATTCTCCCTGCTTTGTGACGCCGATCATAATAACGTCGAAAAGCTCTTTGTCTATGTGTTTTATAATGGAATATGCGGAAATTCTCGAAACCTCATGCTCTGTGGAGCGGCCGCCGAAGAGAACGGCTACTTTTTTTTTCATATGGAAAAGCCTCCGTGGAATAATTTTTGCTTGTTGGATTTTACCTCTATTCCAACTCTATTTCAAGGAAAACATTTTCGGAGTAGTCTGTCTCTGGCATGGCGCTTTCGATATCAGTGACCAGATCCAGATTTCTGTTCAGCTTGGAAAAGTTGCAGCCAGACTGAGTTTCGATTTTGTTGCCTTCGCAGGTAATGGCGACTTCCGTGATGTTTTTAAATTCGGTCAGGGTGTTTGCGATGGAATAAGCGATCAGATTGACGTCTTCGCCCGTTTTTACTGCGCTTGCAAAGGCTTCGTTAAAGTCAATATAAGCGACGTTTCCTTTGATTTTTACGCTGTTTAATTTTGTTCCGTCCGGGATTGTTTTTGTCAGACTGGTATTGGACGGGCCGGCGATCAGCAGCTCAATGATTTTGCCGGCCAGTACGTCGGCCTTTCTGTCTTTATCCGTAAATTGAAGCAGTTTTGTCTCACAGGAAATTTTATCGCCCTTTAACGTTTTATAATAGACTTTGACTTTTACGCTGTTATTCAGAGCCGCCGCCTCTGTTTCGGATAAGGTCAGGCTGCTTACCGGACTGTATTCATCATTTCCAAGATCTCCGACATTTGTGTCGTCGTCCTTTTGGGCCGTACAGGAGGCCGTAAATACTGTCAGGAGTAATAAAGCTAAAATTACGGCCGCTGTTTTAATATTCTTTCCCATTATTCTGCACCTCGTCTGAAAATTCGTGTGGTATATAGATATTATATTTCCGGCGTGATTATTCCATAAAATAACTAAATTATATGGTGTGAATTTTGTTTTTCTCTTTATTTTTACTTTTGTGATTTGGCAGAGTAAAAATTTGAATATTTCCAGCATCTAATCTTTTGTTTTTACTCAAGAGTGCGAGTTTAGTAAAAACGGCCTCAGGATCGTTTCAGCCAGGCAAATTTTCGACTGATTTTCCTCTGTTTTTACTTCCAGCCAGGTCCGCAAGTAAAAACGCACCCTCCTGCCTGCTTTCCCCCAGATACAAAAACAGAACCCCGATTTCTCGAGGTCCCATGTCCGCACGGATCCACACCTTCCCTCCAAGGCCCTTTTTTCTATCCCCTTTTCTTTCCTTTTTACTTTCTCACACTCCCACAGTAAAAATCTCTCCCTTGACATAAAAATTCTATATGTATATACTTTTTAAAAAATCTGCAAATAAGAAAGGGGTATTTTTATGGAACTACAGGGGAAAATCATCAATTTCTTGGGCGACAGCATAACAGAGGGCTGCGGTACGACGGGAATAGAGAAGCGGTTTACCGAAATCATACAAAAAAATCATAATCTTTGTAAAGCCAATAATTACGGAATTGGAGGTACCAGATTCGCCAGAAAAAGAGTTCCCTCCGAGAATCCAAAATGGGACGAAGATTTCTGCAGCAGAGTTGAAGGGATGGATGAAAATGCAGACATCATCGTTGTATTCGGCGGAACAAATGATTTTGGGCATGGAGATGCGCCGATCGGAGCGTTTGAGGACAAAACAAATGATACGTTTTACGGAGCATGCCGTGTTCTGATGGAAAGCTTACTGAATAAATACCCCGGAAAACCCATCATATTCTTGACGCCGCTCCACAGAGAAGACGAAGAAAAACCAAACGGAGAAAAGCTTGCGCAATATGTAGACATCATCAAGGAAACAGCAAGATATTATGCGCTCCCCGTATGCGACCTGTATGCAGAAAGCGGGATACAGCCTCGGCTGCCTGTAATAAAAGAAAAATTTTGTCCCGACGGACTTCATCCGAACGATGCGGGTCATTTGATCCTTGCACAGAAAATCGCCGGATACCTAATAAAACTATAAAAAAAGGCCGGATAACACCCGGCCTTTCAAAATTTTTCAATTTTTCATATTATGTTTTCAGATTCCAAGGAAGGCGCCGTTTGCACTGCAGATGTACCAATCTCCGCCTACCTTGACAGCATAAAACGTCGATTCCGTCGTTTCCTCATCGTCGTCTCCGCGAACAGTCAGTTCTACTTCCAGTTCAACGGCATCCGTAACCGATTTTTTCGGAATATCATAATTAGATTTGATATAGTCTTTCATTTCGTCCAGGTCGCTGGATGAGGCGTCGTCTTTTTCCAGGATTTTATAAGAAACTTTGATGTTGTCGCCGTATTCGTCCTCCAAGCCGCGAATCAGCGTTTTATTGAGCTCCTCCATCTGCTCCTCGACATCCTTCATAGAAACGTCGCTTTCATCCTCGAGATATTCCCAATATTCTGCGGGCGCCAGTTTTTCAAGCTTATTGACTTTTCCGTTGTAAAGAACGCTGATATAATTGTCCAGCGCTTTTTCGGGACCGCCACCGCCGAGGCAGATCACCAAAACAACGATCAATATTAAAACTACTACAATTCCCGCAGTGATGCCAATTGCTTTTTTATCCTTATTCTTTAATTTGGCTACAAAAGCATTGACCTTTCCGGCAAATCCGTTTGTCTCCGCCGGTGCTTTCTGTTCGCATTGTGCAGACTCGCAAGTGTCGCACGAAGAAGAGGCGGAAGCCGAATCGGACGGTTCCTGCGCAGACTGTACTGATTGCTCCCCAACACGCGTCCCACATTTTACACAGAAGGCAGCGTCATCACTCAGCGCTTCGCCGCAATTGGTACAAAATTTACTCATTCTGTTTATACCTCCCGTAATTAAAATCTATTCAATTTATATTAGCATAGTCTGTAAATTTTTACAATCTTCTTCCGGAAAAATATGTTTAAAATTTAAAGGCATATTGGTTTTTACTGCGAAAGCCGAAGTAAGTAAAAATCATCAAATTCCACAAAAAAAATTTACAGTTCTTCCCTTTTTACTGGCAACCAGCCCCGTGAGTAAAAACGGTTTTGTTTTTTCACAGGATCGTGGTAGAATAAAGATATAAATTTTATTTAAAAGGGTTGATCGTATGGATTTTAGCGATTGCATGAAAAAGGTCTTCTTGGCCGGCGTAGGCGCGGCCGCCTCGGCAGCGGAATCCGTTTCCGATATCGTCGGCAGGCTGGTCGAAAAGGGCGAAATCACAGTCGAGCAGGGTAAAGTCCTGAATGAAGAACTCAAAAAGGACGCAAAGCAGAAAGCTAAAAAGCATTTGTTCGACGCATTGGAGAAGCTGTCTCCCGAGGAGCGAGCGGAGCTCAAACAGAAACTGGAAGAAATCGAGAAAAAGCAACAAGCGAATTAAGCGGGCAGATTCATAATTATTAAGCCAAAAACATATGAATGCCAAATCTTCAAAAAAGCGCCTGAGAGAAATTCTCCTGGCGGCGAGAAAACAAAAGCTTACAAAAGGCCTGACGCCCGTTAAAATCCGATTGCTCTTTGAAGAGCTCGGGCCGACTTACGTGAAATTCGGTCAGATTCTGTCAATGCGTTCTGATATGATCCCAGAAGAATATTGCAGAGAGCTGGCAAAGCTGCGTACGGACGTCAGGCCTATGTCTTTTACAGAAGTAACTGCAATTCTATCGCAGGAGCTCGCAAAAAACGGTCTCACTCCTGACGAGTTCACTGCAATCGATCCGAATCCGCTCGGTTCCGCCTCTATCGCACAAGTACACAAGGCGGCTCTCAAAAGCGGCGAAGCCGTTGTAATCAAGATTCAAAGGCCAAATATCAAAGAAATCATGGCAGATGATATTGCTCTGCTCCGCAAAGCCTCCGGCATTCTAAAGCTGGCCGCAGGCACAGAGGGAATATTGGATCTGGGAACGATTCTGGACGAGCTCTGGCGTACCTCCCAGGAGGAAATGAATTTCCGGAAGGAAGCCGCGCATCTTGAGACATTCCGCCAAAACCAAAAAGACATCAAATACGCCTCCTGCCCGAAAGTATACAAAAATTTTACCACGACCGAGCTGCTTGTCATGGAATATATCGACGGCATCCGGATCGACGATAGCAGCTCACTAGCTAAAAACGGCTATGATATCGAAGAAATCGCCTCTAAAACAGCGGAAAACTATTGCAAGCAAATTTTGGAGGACGGATTTTTCCACGCCGATCCGCATCCCGGAAATATTTGGATTTCGGAAGGGAAAATTATTTGGCTCGATCTAGGAATGATGGGCCATCTTTCCTCCTATTACAGGCATGTGCTGAAAAATGCCATTACAGCGCTTTTGCAGAACGATATCTATGCCCTCAAGAACGCAGTGCTGCTGTTTGGGGAGCCGAAGGGGAAAATTAATCACGCCGTCCTGTATACGGATATCGACGATATTGCAGAAAGATATATGAGCATGGGAATCGGGAGCATGAATCTCGGCCAGCTCACCCAGGAGCTTCTTGAGCTGCTCAAAAAGCACGGCATCGCCATCTCTTCCGAGCTCACGATGCTCGCAAGAAGTATGGCGACAATCCAGGGAACGCTTAGTCTTTGCTCTCCGGAAATAAATTTAATTCAGATTTTATCAAATCACATGGAGGGAATCCTCTTCAAGGAATTTGATTTCAAAAAAGAGCTGCGCCGCGGCGCCGTAAATCTTTACTCCTCGATGGTAAAATCCACCCAAATCCCGTCACAGCTTTCAGATCTTTTGAAAATAACGAAAAACGGTCAGGTGAAAATCAACACCGAGCGCGCAGACGGTGCGGAAACGCGAAAAACGCTGTCACAAATTTCCAGAAAGCTGATTCTTGCTTTCATAGCTGCCGCCTTTCTCATAGCAGCGGCCATTTTCTCCCTCAGCGGGATCAAGCCTTTCATATTTGCGATGCCCTGGCCGTCCTTCCTCTGCTTCTGCGCAGGGCTCCTGCTGGCAGGATATGCGGCATTTCCCTCAAAACACAAATAAAATTGTAGAAAGAAATGCCCCGGCAAGACAGATCGCGCTTCTGCGGCTCTGCTTTTCCCGGAAGAATAGAAACGCGGCAACAGCTGTCAGCACAATCGTTCCTCCCGTGACAATAGGGTATTGTACAGTATTCGGGACCTTTGCATTTGCAACCAGCTGAAGGAACCCACCGATTCCGGCCACCGCGGAGCAGATCGTGCCAAACACAACCGGACGAGGCGCAAGCGCAGTCCGGAGCGCAGAGACGTTCGCTGCGCGCGACTTTTTGCCAAGGAGAAGAATTCCAATTATGGCAGCGGACAAAACGATCATAATCAGGCTTTTCAATATGGTAAAATTCTCCGATGTCATCGCGGGCGCAACCGGATTGCTTTGCAATGACGTCAGTACGCCTACGATGCCGTTAATAAAAAACATAACGACGCAAAGCGCATAAAATTTTTTTCTGGTCGCCTTTGCCGTTTTAACGCCCGCAACCTGGAAAATCAGGAAAAAGGTAAGCAGGACAAGCCCCAGGCCGTTTGTGAGTTTGAGCCGGTTTGTTTCCGGATTGACGATCAGGCCCTCGACAAAGGGAACAATCATGCCGCCCAGCATCATAAACATACTGTAGATCGAAACCTCTCCCAATCCCAGGATTTTAATGCTGATTACGTTATAAACAATCATAATTGCAGAAGAAACAAGCGCCAGCAGCAAAGAATAGCTTGTGATTCCGCCAAACTGGAAACCGTTATACACAAAGAAAATTATCAATGTGACAAAAGAAGATAAAAGCACGAAAAAAAGCGACGTGATCAGCGCCTGACGGACGCTTCTCTGATACAGCTTCGTGATCAGGAACTGCCCGACAATGCACACAACCGCCAGAATCAAAAAGACATAAGAAAGCCAGGTTCCCATATTTTTTAAGTCACTTCCTTTAAAAAATCAAATTCATTCGAGTTCAAACTGTCCGGTATACAGCTTGTAGTAGCGTCCCTTTTGCGCAATCAGGTCCTCGTGGCTGCCGCGCTCGATTACGGCGCCGTTTTCCAGCACCAGAATCGCGCCGGCATTGCGCACCGTAGACAGGCGGTGCGCAATAACGAAAACCGTCCTGCCCTCCATCAGCGCATCCATTCCGTTTTCAATCAGCTTTTCAGTACGCGTATCAACGGAAGAGGTCGCCTCATCCAGCACCAGGACGGGCGGCTTCGCGACGGCAGCCCGCGCAATGGCAAGCAATTGCCTCTGTCCTTGAGATAAATTCGCCCCGTCGCCGTAAAGCATCGTCCGATAACCATCCGGAAGCTTACGGATGAAAAAATGCGCGTTTGCAAGCTTTGCCGCTGCAATGACCTCCTCGTCGGAAGCCGAAGGATTTCCGTAACGGATATTTTCCAGAATGGTTCCCGTAAAGAGATGCGTATCCTGTATCACAAACGCCATGGAACGGCGCAGATCCTCCTTTTTGATGTCCCGAAGGTCAATGCCGTCATAAGTAATGCTGCCGTCCTGAATTTCATAGAACCGGTTCATCAGATTGATGATCGTAGTTTTTCCGGCGCCCGTCGAGCCTACGAAGGCAATTTTTTCTCCGGGCCGCGCAAACAGGCTGATATGTGAAAGAACCGTTTTCCCTGGAACATATCCGAAGGATACGTCGCGGAAGCGGACGTCGCCCGCAAGCGGCACCTGTCTGCCCGTATCGGGATAAAGCCAATAATAATTGCCGGCGCCGTCGTGCCGAAGCGTCACTGTCCCCTCGTCCGGCTCCGGTTTTTCCTGCATCAAAGCGAAAATCCGCTCCGCTCCGGATAAGGCGGAAAGCAAAAAGTTCAGCGTCATCGTGAATTGATTCATCGGCATGGCGCTCTGGCGGACGTACACCAGGTAAGAGGCAAGTCCGCCGAGATCCATAAGCCCGCCAAGCGCGAACAGGCCTCCGGCGCAGGCGGATACTGCATAATTGATATAGGACAAAGCGACCACGGCCGGCATCGTCATAGCAGAATAGGTCAAAGCGGTCGTCCCCGCTGCGCGGAGCTCCTCGTTCCGGCGGCAGAACTCCGTGAAATCCTTTTCCTCGTGATTAAATACCTTTTCCACCTTCTGTCCCGTTACCATTTCCTCCACAAAGCTGTTGACGGAAGCCATATATTCCTGCTGCTTCCGGAAATATCTGCGGCTTTTCCTGCTGTTGTATTGAATAAACAAAAACATCAACGAAAGGAAAAGCGCCACAATCAGAGAAAGACGCCAGTTCAGAAGGAAAAGCATGACCAGTGTGCCGGACAGCATCGTGAAGCTCTGAATCAGCAGCGTAAAGCTGTTGTTCAGCGCATCGGCAAGCGTGTCGATGTCGTTTGTAAAATTACTCATCAGCTCGCCATGCGTGCGGCTGTCAAAAAACTTCAGCGGCAGCGTCTGTACGTGGCAGAACAGATCCGAACGGATTTCAAAAATGATCTGCTGCGCGGCCTTTGCCATAAGCCGGTTATAGCCCCAGGTCGCCGCCACGCCGGTAAAATACATAACAGCCATTGCAAGCAGCGCCCAGACTAAGCCCCGGAAATCCCGCGGAATAATATATTCGTTAATAAGAGGCTTAAACAGATATGTTCCCGCAATGTTTGCGGCGCTGCTCAGGATGACAAGCAGGGCGACGGCCAGCAGAGTAAATTTGTGGCGCGCCAGATAACGAGAGAGCAATTTCAAGGTTCTTTGCATATTTTCCGGTTTTCTTGCCATCCTACAGCTCCCCCTTTTTCTGAGACTCATAAATATCTCTGTATATTTCATTTCCCGCAAGCAGCTCCTCATGCGTTCCGACTGCGTCGATCTTGCCGTTATCAAGAATTACGATTCTGTCTGCCTGCGATACGGAGGAAATTCGCTGCGCAATGATAATTTTTGTAGTTTCCGGAAGACTCTTCGCCAGCCCTTCCCGGAGCTTTGCTTCCGTAACCGTATCGACCGCGCTGGTCGAATCGTCCAGAATAAGGATCCGGGGCTTTTTCAGAAGCGCTCTTGCAATGCAGAGGCGCTGCTTCTGCCCGCCGGAAAGGTTCACGCCGCCCTGTCCCAGCTCCGTCTCATAGCCGTATTTCAGTCTGGATATAAACTCGTCGGCGCAGGCAAGCCTGCATGCCTCCTCGATTTCCGCATCGTCCGCATCTTCCTTTCCCCATTTCAGGTTTTCTCTGATTGTTCCGGTAAATAAGGTATTGTTCTGAAGCACCATCGCAATGGCGTCCCGAAGATGACGCATGGTATATTCCCAAACCGGCCTGCCATCTACCGATACCGTTCCGGAGGTTGCTTCGTAGAGGCGTGGAATCAGCTGCACGAGCGTCGTTTTAGCGGATCCCGTCTGGCCGATAATCCCTATGGTTTCCCCTGCTGCAATCTCCAGATTGATGTCGGAAAGGATATATTCCTCGGCAGCGTCACTGTATTTGAAAAAGACGTTCCGAAACGAAACGGAGCCGCGGCAAACGCGTGCATCCGTTGCGCGCGAATCGTCCAGTGCCGGCTTTTCGTCAATGACTTCTACAATTCTTTTGCACGATGCAAGAGAGCGCGTCATCATGAGGAACACATTGGAAATCATCATAAGAGAATTGAGCACCTGTAAAACATAGCTGAGGAACCCCGTCAGTTCTCCGACCTCCATGCCGCCGATACTGATCAGCTTTCCCCCGAAGCCTAAAATGCAAAGGATCGTCGCGTACATGACGAGCTGCATCGCGGGCATATTAAGAGACGCTGTTCTGAAAGAATATTCCGCGGTTTTTTGCAGCTCTTCGTTCGCCTCCCGAAATTTTTCTTCTTCCACATCGCGGCGGACAAACGCCTTCACAACGCGGATCGCCGTCAGATTTTCCTGAACGATACGATTGATGTTGTCCACAGCCTTCTGCAGCTTCGAATACATAGGACGTACCTTGCGGATGATCAGATACAGCAAAACGGCAAGCAGCGGCGTCGCAATCAAAAAAACGACGGCCATTTTTGCATTAATCAGAAACGATGCGAGGATTGCCGTAAGCATCATAACCGGCGCCCTGCACGCAGGGCGCAAGCCGGAAGAAACCGTGTTCTGCACTGTGGTAATGTCGCTCGTCAGGCGCGTAACAAGCGAAGAAACACGAAATCGGTCGATGTTTGAGAAGGAAAAGCCCTGCAGCTTTCTGTATTCTTCCTTACGAAGCTCCGCGCCGAGCCCATTTCCGCATTCTGCCGAAAATTTAGCGCTGCCGATTCCAAGCAGCAGGGCAACCAGCGCGCATATTATCATGATTCCTCCTCTGATAAAAATAAATGGCTTATCGCCATTTTTCACGCCTATATCTATAATATCCGCCATAATCAGCGGAATAATCAATTCAAAAACGGCTTCCGCAGAAATGCAGACGACAGCTGCTATGAAGCTCTTTCGATATGGCTTTATGTACGACGCAATCCTTCTCAGCACTCCGGCAGTCCCTCCTTAGGTCCTTTTACCATACAGTATTTTATATAAAAGTCAATTTCTGCAGTAATTTTTTGTAGATATTCTCGCACAGCCAGGGTTCAGAAGAGACCTCGGCAACGGCATCCAGAGGGAACCACGCCGCTCCGTCGTTTTCATCCGGGTTTCCCGTGAGCGGCGCGCCTTCCGCCGCTTCCAGCAGATAGGTTATATTCAGATGCAGATGCGACGGCACATAGCTTTCACGCTTAAAATGTCCGCTGACTGCCAAAACTTCAAGCGAATAGATTTCTTCTGACAAAACGCGCAACTCTTTGGCTCCGCTTTCTTCCGAGGCCTCTCGAAGCGCGACCTTCAGCAGATCCCGTTCCCCGTCCGCATGTCCGCCCAGCCACGCCCAGGAGCCATAAGTCCGGTGATACGCCAGCAGAACCTGATCACGGCGGTGATTTAACACCCATGCGGAGGCCGTCATATGCGCGACGGCGTTTTCTCTGAAAAACACCTGCTCCATATTCCGAAGGCACGACAAAATCAGCTTTTGATCCTGCTCCTCCTGACGGTTGAACGGTTCATAGCGCCTGATTTGTTCCGTCAAATCCATCCTGTCACATCCTAACGACATCGTCCGGCGTGTTTCAGGCACGCCGTTTCTTATTCTAGCACTTTTTGTATCGGATGCAAGCCCGCAGGGCCTTGCTAAAAATGTAAGAAACGGGAAATATTTACTGTATTGAAGGAAGCCGTCCATTTTGCTATACTGAAACAGTTAGCGGTTTGCCGCCGCTTTTCAGGGAGGTTGTGAAAATGGCAGCGGAACGGATTATCAACATGCATGCGCATATTTTCCCCATGAAGATTTCAGAGAAGGCCGTCGGGGCAATCGGAGATTTTTACGGAATCAAAATGCAGATCAGGGGAACGCCGGAATATTTATTGGAAGACGGAAAGACGATCGGAGTGGAAAAATATCTGGTAAGCTCTACGGCTACAACCGCCCATCAGGTACAGTCGATCAATCATTTTATCGCGGCAGAGCAAACGGCGCATCCGGAATTTATCGGATTCGGCTCTCTTCATCCGGAATATGAGGATATCGAAGGCGAAATCGACAGAATGCTGGCCATGAATCTGAGAGGAATCAAGCTGCATCCAGATTTTCAGAAATTCAATATTGATGACGAGGCGGCATATCCGATTTACGAAGCGGCGCAAGGACGTCTGCCGATCCTGTTTCATACGGGAGACGACCGGTATGAATTTTCCAAGCCCGTCCGTCTTTACAGAGTCTTGGAAAAGTTTCCGAAGCTGATTGCCATCGGCGCGCATCTCGGAGGATACCGCTGCTGGGACGAGGTCAGCGTTTACCTTGGTCATCCGAGACTTTATATAGATACCAGCAGTGCTTTGATGTTCCTTTCGCCGGAGCGGGCCGCAGAAATTATCCGCCAGCACGGAACGGACAGGGTGTTTTTCGGGACCGACTCTCCGATGTGGCGTCACAAGGATGAGTTGGAACGGTTTAATCGGCTGCCGCTCACTCCGGAAGAACGTAAAAAGATCCTGTCCGGCAACGCGCTGAAATTTTTTAACCTCGACTAAAGGATCATAATTTTCATGGAAAGCGGCCGTCCTTGGACGGCTTCCACGCAGCGCGTTTCAAACGAATAGATTTCGCGAAAGCCCAGCTTCTCATAAAGACGGCAGGCCCGTTTGTTTTCGCAGGCTACCGTCAGGCGAATGCCGTCTTCCGGGAAAAGAGAGCGTATAAAATCCACGGCGCTTTGCACAAAGATCGCTCCGTATCCCCGGCCGCATAAATCCGGCCGCAGGCCGAAGGCAATATCCGTATACGCTTCATCGTCGTAGATTTTTCGCAGGCCGGGATCCTGAATCTGCGCCGACCAGCCCAGAGCGATAAAGCCGCACGGTTCTTCGCCGAGCGAAGCTTGATAAGCTGCAAAATGCAGCCCGTTCAGAAGCTCTTCCCGCTCTGCGGCATTGCCGCCGAAGCTGTAGAGCTCATAAGGCGGAGGATATTTCCAGGACGCGATCTGCGCAGCGGAATTCTCCGTCATTTCTTCTATAGTAAAAGCCGGCATTCAGATACGGCCTTTCATATCGATTCCGTCATCCAGCACAACCGTCTCCGGAGGCACCAGGAGGCGTTCCGGATTGTGCAGATACCGCGCGAGAGACCGCATTGAAGTTGCATAATAATTTCCGTCGCAGATGCGTTCGTCGGCAACAACCTTGATCCCCATTTTGCGGCGTTTTACGATGCTGCCGTCAGATTTCGTTTCATATATCGTTTCCTTCTTGCCCATTCCCACAAACACGGAGGTCGTTCCGAATTCATAAATATGATGGTAAATCGGCCGGATTCCCAGAGATCCCATATTTGTCAGAAACATGCTTGTATGAAAAGGGCTGGCGTGGTTGATAGCCCTGGGCAGACGCCCGCGTTTATCCAGAAAAAACATGAATGCTACGAACCAGCGGACAAGCCAGGCAGGAAGCCTTCCGACAATCGTAGCGGTATTGTCCGTATCGTTTTCCGTTTCGGTCTTCCTGTTTTCTTCAACCGCCTCGTTGAACTTTCTAACCACGTCGGCTAACGTGTCCTCCGGCTCGAAACGCGGCTTGACCACCGTCGTCAAGGCATCTTCGCCCTTTCCCCGCTTGATTGACATGGAGATTGTAATATAATTCCGTGCAAAAATTTTTCCGCGCATTACAAAGCGGTTAAGATACGGCTTCTGAGAAATCAGACGGATCATTGCCGCTATCATTACATGGTACATTTTAAGCCCCGGAAGATCCGTTTCTCCGTGTTCTCTTACAAATTTTTCCAGAGCCGTGATTTCGATCTCGTCGGAAAAATACACCTGACTGTCGACACGGTCAGGCATGATATGCGGAATCAGCAGAAAAAAAGGGTCTACCTTTTTTACCCTGTATCCGTCATAGCGATCCCCGAATTTTCTTTTCAGCTGCATCATATAACAGTTCACCCCATATATCGCAATCTCAGCGGTAACCATTTTCAGATTAACACGGGTATTGTAACATGAAATGTATAAAAACACAATTATCCCGCTTTTAACATTTTAGATATTGACATTTTATTTCAAATATATTACTATCCCCATAGTCTTATTCTATTTTATTATTTGGAGGTTTTTCAGGTGAAAAGGGTTTTAGGTATGATTTTAGCTGTCGCCGTACTTGCCGCTCTTGCCCTGCTGCCCGCTTCCGCGGCTGCATGGGACAAGACGATTAATGCGACGATTTTAGATGAAGATTTCAACGCCTATGAGGCCGGCGACGTGCTGTTCAATGAAGAACAGAATCCGGATGGAAAGCCCGAGGGCTTTAAGGGCGCGGTTTACGGCGGCATGGAGGATCACGAGCAGGGCGGCCAGATCGTAGCCGACAAGGTCGGCGGTACGAATTCCCTGCGTCTGGTCCGCGAGGGCTTCAGCGGTACCGCAACCACAAACATTCGTTTCTTTACGCTGTCTACCGAATACGGCGAGGCGGACGAAATCGCGGTATCGATTGCGTTCCGTTTTGAAAAGCTCGGAACCTACGGCTTTACAGTAATGCTGGGAACCGCAACGACGGATCCGGCCGGCTGGGGCGAGGGAACCACAAATATTTTCGCCGTGCGCAACAATCCGGATGACGGTACCGAAGCGCCTTCCATTCTGGCGCGGAACGGCGGCGCGGCGGCCGATACGCTGCAGGTGGTCAAGACCGGACTGGAAGCCAATACGGATTACGTTCTGACCGCAGTTTTCAAGCTGGGTACAAATGAGTATACCATCGTTCTGAATAACGAGGTCGTTGGCACCTATACTTATCACGAGACGATGAACGGAATTACGACGCTTCGCATCGACGAGCACGGATACAATGAAATCACGGACGAAACGGAGGAAAGAATCGCCGCTCAGGATATCGTTTATTTCGACGACATCAAAGTTGGAACTGTCTCCGGTGAAGGAAGCGATCCCGCTCCGACAGATCCCGAACAGAACCAGCCGACAGGCGACAATTCCATAATCGACTTTGCAATTGCCGCAATTCTTATGGGCGGAACAGCATTCGTAGCGCTCCGGAAGAAAGCATATTAAATTTGCAGGACAACGCCGCTCTGAAGCGCAACCGCTTCGTCCCCTTCACATAAGGAAGTGAAGGGGACGAGGGCGGCTCTGATAAATTACGGTATAGTCATTCGTGGCTATGCCGTTTTTTGTTCCTTTGCACGCTTTTGTTTTAAGCGTTCTTGGAACATTTCTTCATATTCTTCAGCAGATGGGGCTGTAATGATGCCAACACCGTTGTAGTAAATGTCAATCGGATATACGGTTTTGCCGTCTATGACCTGCTTTTTTGAAACCATAATGTAGTCGATAAACTCATTGACTATGGCAGGCGTAAGTTCTTTGATTTCTGTGTATCGCTTAACCTTTTCCACAAACGCAAGCACATTTGCGGTTTTATCGTCCTGTGCTTCAATTTCATTACGCAGCATAGCAACCACTTCCTTGAGCGATTTCTGCTCTGCTTCATAGTTTGCCGACATTATCGCAAAACGCTCGTCAGTCAATTTACCCGATACATTGTCCTCATAAATCCGCTGAAATAAAACATCTAATTCTGAAATACGCTTTTCGGATTTCGCAAGCTCTCGGCGTTTCTTGGCAAGCTCCTTTTTCTGTTCTTCACTTGATTTATCAAGCTGTTCCTGTACGAATTGCTTTTCAAATGCCTGTACATAAAACAAAACACGCCGTAGACTTTCAATCACCAAGGCATAGACTACTTTCTCTCGGATATAATGGGCAGTACAGTTTACCGTATTCTTGCGGTAGTTGGAACAGAAGAAATATGCCTGCTCTCGACTATAATTATTCGTCACGCTGTAATACAGCTTTTCGCCGCAATCCCCACAGTAAAGCAATCCCGAAAACATACTGACCTCGCCTGTGCGGTTTGGTCTGCGTTTGTTTGCCCGAAGTGTCTGCACAAGCTCCCAAGTTTCCCTGTCAATAATAGCTTCGTGGGTATCCTCAAAGATTTTCCATTCTTCTCGTGGTCGTTCAATTTTTGTTTTATCTTTAAATGAGCGTGTAGTAGAACGAAAATTTACTGTATCACCGATATATTCCTGTCTTTTAAGAATATCTGCAACCGTCCTTGCAGCCCATTTATGTGGAACAGCAGGTAATGCCGATGTCTTTCTGCCCTGTGATTGCCAATATTCAGTCGGCGTGGGAATACTCTCCGAGGAAAGTTGATTTGCGATTTGCGTCGGACCGTAACCCGCAACGCATAGATTGAATATTTTTCGCACAACCTCAGCTGCTTCCTCGTCAACAAGCCATTCATCAGGGTTAGATTCATTTTTCTTGTAGCCGTATGGAATAACTGTTGTTAATGGCTTGCCCGACATACCTTTGTTTTGGAATACCGCACGCACTTTCTTTGAGGTGTTTTTAGCGTGCATTTCATTAAACCAATCCTGCACAGGAAGAAAATCACTCAGTCCGTCTTTCGTGTCAATGTTATCCATAATCGCGATATACCGAACATTTAAACGCACAAAATCTTCTTCTAGAAGCTGACCGATAACAAGGCGGTTTCGTCCAAGCCTTGAATGGACTTTGACGATGATTGTTTCAACCATTTCTGCTTCGGCAAGTTCCATCAGTTCCATAAAAGCTGGTCTTGTGAAACTTACACCAGAATATCCGTCATCTACGAAAAACTTGGTATTCTTAAATCCGTTTTCCTTTGCGTATTTTTCTACAATTGATTTTTGAGACGAGATTTGTCAAGGATATATTTTGTTTATCAGAATGCTATGAATCGCGTGAAAAATAAAACGAGTCTCTTTCATTGTAAAAAGCACTTAGAACGCTCCGGTTCTAAGTGCTTTTTCCTGTTATGTCCCTCAAAGCCGCATCTTGCCTCTCTTTTGCCGACTCTAAATCTTCAAAATCTCCCAAATCGGTCAATTTAACTACTGAAGCGTCAACCTTGGCATCCGGGTTTTCCTGCTGGCCCCGGATGGTGGCGGGGATTTCACCGTCCAGTTGCCCGCGTATACTCTCAGCCCGCAGCAGACAGACCTCTTCCAACGTATCCACCGCCAGCTGGTGGTCTTCATAGGAACAAAAGGCGGTGGGATCTTTTTGAACATAAGGAGCAATCTG
Organism: uncultured Clostridium sp.; assembly: GCA_900543695.1. Taxonomy (GTDB): domain Bacteria; phylum Bacillota; class Clostridia; order UBA1212; family UBA1255; genus Egerieisoma. The sequence continues at coordinate 39,329 of UQSG01000023.1, forward strand.
CTTTGCCGTTTGTCGGAGGGTGACTGCAAACCGACCGCTTTCAAAGTATTCCGAAAGGAGCTTGTCGAAATAGGCGTGATAGCGGGCAAAGTACTCGTCGTGCTTCATCAGGTTGTGGTAAAGCGGCCGGTTCAGCATAACCTCACCTTCCGCCGGGGTGTTTATGGGATAGTTAATAAGAATGTTGGGATCTTTGACAGGATCAGTCATCCCCAGGGCATAGGTGCCGAAGGCCAGGTTATAATCCCAAGGCAGGATGCTGAGGATTCCGTTTTCCTCATACAAAAAGTAATTATGCCCGGTATGGCCCAGATAGCTGTCCCAGTTCATCACAAAAACCTGCACGGTGAAATACCGCAGCACCTCGTCCACATTGACGGCGGTTTCCAGTTTTTCACCGGTGGACAGGGTTTTCAGCGCTTCGATCATCCGCTTCTGATCGGCTTCCGATACCTTGAATTTGGCGTTTTCAAAGATGCCGGGATAGCTGTCCGGGTTATCGTCGATATATCGCAACGCCACATCGGCGTTTTCCGCATTCAGGGAACGGTAATCCGGCTTGTACAGTTTCCCGTGATCATTCCCGAAATTCCGGCGGGCAAAGGCTTCCTCCGGCTCCTCTACCGCCAGGAACAAGCCCCAGTCCTCTCCGTTGACCGTCACCCAGACATAGCTGCAAAGGGGCGCAGGCACCCCCATGAACGCCATCATATCGTAGACCATGTAGGTTTTCAGGTAGCTGTTGTCCTGAAAGGAAGCGTCCAGGGAAAATTTGTCCAGCCCATAATAATTCCCGCCGTCCAGGAACTGGTCGAATTCCAGCTTGAGGCTGTAGCGGGAAAGCCCGTATTCCTCCGTCAGCCGCAGGGAATTGTTGCCCTTTGCCCGCAGCCCGATATTATGAAACGCTTCTCCGTCGATTTCGACGGTGCAGGCCACATATTCTTCTTGTTCGGCGTCCTCAATAAAAACGCCCCAGTCCGCAATTTGGATATCAATGACGTGCACCCGGCTGTCGTCAAATAACCGTGTCACATATCCCGGGTTGGCGCTGGCTTTGGGAAGCCCCAGCTGTTCGCCGAACATCAGCAGCAGAGTGAGGAGGATTGCCAAAACCGCCGCGCCGATGCAAATCCAGTCGATATACTTATACTTTACCATTGCGTTATCCCATGTAGTCGCCGTTGTAGGAAACCAGCACCACCCGGGACACGCCCGGCATGGCCTCCAGCTCGTTTACAAAGGCGCTGCTGTCCTCTTTCAAACGAACCTCATAGTTGAGTTCCACACAGCCGTTGTCCACGCTCTTGCTCTTGAGATTCAGCCGCCTGACCTGGGACTTCACAAAAATCCGTGCCTGTTCCTCAATCCCGCTGTTTTCACAGTGCACCACCAGGATATAGGGGGAATCCACCGTCTTCTTTTTGGAGAAAGCAACCAGCACCACCCCGATGAAGATGCTGCCGAATACCGCCAGCGGAATCAGGCCGGCGGCCAGCACAATACCCACCGCAATGGCCCAGAACAGGAAAGCGATATCCATCGGTTCCTTGATAGCGGTGCGGAACCGGACAATGGACAGAGCGCCCACCATGCCCAGAGACAGCACGATGTTGCTCACCACCGTCATAATCAGCAGGGTAGTAATAAGCGACAGAGCAATCAGTGTTACACCGAAGCTGGCCGAATACATCACGCCGCTGTAGCTCTTTTTATAGATGAAAAAGATAAACAATCCCAGCAGAAAGGCCAATACCATGGCAATCACCATGTCCAGTATGGAGATGGTGGCGATATTCTCCAGAAAGCTGGATTTGAAAATATCCTGAAAGGTCATAAGGCCCTTCCTCCTCAGATAATTTTAATCGAACCGCCGGCATAGGGCGTATTTGGAGCAGGCCGCCGCCTGTCTTCCGGGTACCTGCACCGCCATGCGGACAAGCTCCGGCAAAAACGCATCGTATTTGACTTCCAATACCGTGCCAGGCTCCATTGTGCGCATGTAGAAAATCGCCGGATTCAGGAAGTCCACATTTCCAAGCCCGGTGCGGATATCCCGATCTAACGTGATACGCACATTGCCGGGCGCATAGAGAAAAGCCTCCCGGTCGTAACGGACGATGGCCTTCGGCCACAGACCTTTCCCTTTGATTTTGCTGTAAAGCTCGATGAAGAGCGGTTCATCCGAATCCAGCAGGAATTCGGAGCTGCCCGAAAGCAACTCCTTTACCTGTTCCTGCGTCATCTGGGCGCTGCGCTTGCCGCACAGGCCGTTTATTTTGTACTTCTTTTCCAGCCGGATGAAAGAGGTGTCCATCCCGTAATACCGCAGCCAGAATTTTTCCCTCCGGTTGACCCCGTCGATTTTCTCCCGCAGGGCGCTGTCATAGGGCGTGTCAAAGTACAGGCTGGTGACCCGGTATGTACCGTCCGGCCCGGCGTTTTTGTCGTGGGGAAACAGCTTTTTGAGCCTTTGGGAAAGCACCAGATCTTCCCGCAGGTTGATCCGGTGCTTCAGCTCATGCCGCAAGGGAATCTCGGTCTCCGGCTTAATCGTCATAACCGGAATCCCCATCGTCCCAATCATCGTCAGCTTCCCGGTCATAGTCGCTGCCGCCGTCGTCGTAATTGGTATCGCCGTAATTGGTATTGCCGTGATCATCATAGTTGGTATCGTTGTAATCAGTGACACCGTCATTATTCGGGCCATAGTCCGTATCATTGTAATCGGTGACGCCGTCGTTGTTCGGACCGTAGTCGGTATCGTTGTAGTCGGTCACGCCGTCGTTGTTGGGGCCGTAGTCGGTGTCGTTGTAGTCGGTCACGCCGTCGTTGTTGGGACCGTAGTCTGTGTCGTTGTAGTCGGTGACACCATCGTTATTGGGGCCGTAGTCGGTGTCGTTGTAGTCGGTGACGCCATCGTTGTTGGGACCGTAGTCGGTGTCATTGTAATCGGTCACGCCGTCATTATTCGGGCCGTAGTCGGTATCGTTGTAATTGGTGGAACCGCTGCCGGTGGCCGGGGTTCCGCTTTGCGTGCCGGCAGTCTTATGTTCCGCCTTGACAACCTTGCCGGTAACCGCGTGGATGTCATACTCGTACTCGTTCCCGTTCGCCATGAACTCCAGCTCAAAAACCGAGGTTCCGTCGTTGTGGTCGAATTCCTTATCGTCAAACACCGCGTCCGCTGCATCGACATTCGCCTGTGCAAGCGCAATTTCCTGCGCCTTTTCCAGCGTGATGTAGGGGGACGGCTTGCCGTCCTTAGCGTAGGCAGGATCATAGTCATCGTCGTCAATGGTCACGATACCGGAGGAAAGCTCCAATCCCCTGACCGCTTCCTGCGTGCTGGCGCTCATATCAGCCAGAAAATCGTCGCTGGGAAGTACCGAGCCCGGCTCCAGCTGCAGGACGATGTTCTTTTTGTTGCCGTCGATGTCATCCACAAAGTAGCCCGCTTCGTTGATTTCTACGATCAGATCCTTTAAAACATCCTCGCAGTCTTTTCCGATATAATCCGGATAGGCCTCCACAATGCCTTTTCCGTCGTCGTTCCTGCCGGTCAGGGCAGTAACCTTGCCATCCCGGTTGTATTCGAGCTGGATTTCCGGATTGACGCTCAGGGTGAGGATGCCGGTTTCCTTCAGCGCCGTTCCTTCCTGTGCCGGCGCCCCGCATCCGGCCAGAAGGACTGCCGACGCGACAGCCAGGGAAGAGACCGCTGCAAAAAGTTTTCTTCTCAGTTTCATAGTACTTGCTCCTTTCGGTTCCGCTTGTTTTTGGCTTTTGTTTTGCCTTACACTCATAGATTACGGAAACGGGTTTTCAAAACCGGGGTAAGCCGGAAAAATTTTTGAAAAATTCAATCGTCATCGTCCGGGTCGTTGTCATCGTCTGAATCATCATCCGAATCATCATCGTCATAGCCGTTGTCGCCGTCGTTATCGTCATTGTCGTTGTCGTCATCGTTGTTATCCGGATCATAATCGGTGTCTCCGTCCGTATAATCCGTGACCCCATCGCTGCCGGGACCATAGTCCGTATCCACAGGCGGCGTACTGGCGGAAGGCGGTGTATAACCCGTGTCTCCGTCATTTCCGGGACCGTAATCCGTATCCGTATACACCGGCGAACTGCTGGCCGGCGGCGTATAGTCGGTGACGCCGTCGTTATTCGGGCCGTAATCGGTATCATCATAATCGGTGGCGTTGGAAGAGGTCGGAGGCACAACTACGGGGTGAGACGGCTCAGACGAGGAAGGCGAGGTTAGCTCCGGCTGAGAAGTGCTCGGCTGAGAGGGAGTCGAAGATGAACTGTTTTCCGGGCTTTCCTGACCCTGCCCGTCCTGATGGTTCATAATTTCTATTGTAATGGTAATCCGCCCGTCCAAATGCTCTGTTACTTTGGTGCGCAGCTCCGTCCCATACTCCCGGAACAGGGCTTCGTCCGGGGAATCGATGGAAAAGGAAACCCGGCCGCCCTCCGACAGGAACCCCATTTCAATGGCCCGGTCGATCAGCGCGTCGGCAACCGTTACCTTGTCTTTCCCCTTGCCGTCATAGCCCTCCAGCAGCGTTTCCCCGTCTTCATTCGCCCCTGTCAGCCCTACAACCGTGCCCTGCCGGTTCAGATCCATCTGTACTTCCGGGTTGATGGTCAGATATATGGACGAATAGGGCTGGATATAGTTCTGGTAATAGCCGATGCCAAAGAACAGAAGGAAACAGGCTGCAATCGCCGCAATGCCGCTACCGATCCACCGGACGGTATGCCGCTGCCTTTCCGGTGTTTCCTTCATCAGCACCGGATCATACACCGTCTGCCCGGTTTCGTATCGCAGATTTGCCGCTTTTAGAAAGCGCCCCTCTTCATCCAGAAGAACCGCGTAGCCGGGGTGGCATTCCATAACCAGATAGCTCATCGCACTGCCACTCCTTTCATCACCTGTTTCAAATGCCCGCGGATGATTTCATACCCGTTGGTATAAATCAGAAGCAGGGCTACCATATACTTGCGGTGCCGCTCCAGCGTCTTGCGCTCCACACCGCTCCCCGTTGCCAGCTGCCCGATGGGCAGGCGTTTTGTCTTTAAAAAGTCCTCCAACAGCTCCGGGTTCCCCTTTGCGTATTCCAATGCTCTCCGGCAGGCGTCCAGCGTCCGCTGCTGCTTAGGGCAGTTGTCCGCCACATCGCTGAGGCCGACGCCGAATTCCTGCATTTGCCGCGTCAGCTCCTCGATCTCTGCGCGGGTCGCGTCCCGCAACGCTGTTTCTTCGCGGGGATCCCTGTCGTCCGCCAGAGTCTCTCCCAGAGTTGCGTCTTCTTTTCCTATCGGTGCATCCAGCGATAGGACGCGGCTGTGACGCTGTTCTCTGCGGCTGTAATCAACCAGGCGGCTTCGGATCAGCATGGCCGCATATTTCAGGAAGGAACCCCTGGTGCGGGAATACCCGCCGATTGCCTCGTGAAAGGCCATCATGGCGATACTCAACTCATCGTCCTGCCCCTCCATGGGAGGACGCTTTAAGAACTTTGCCGTTTCCGCCTTGATGAACGGCAGATACTGCCGGACAAGCGCATCGGCGGCCTGCGCGTCCTTCTGCGCCGCAGCTACACTGCGCACGATCTCATGCTCCATGCTGTTATACACTCCTGTCCATCCATAGAATACGGATGCGCTTTGTTTTTTTCGGGGTCGCCCATTTGCAAAAGATCAAAAGCTACAAAAATCCAGCATCTATATTAACTGCAAAATGTAAAGTTGAAAATAAAGAGCAGGAAAAATATATGTAAAATCAGGATAATCCGCTTCAAAAAGAGCGCCGCTTTTCATAGAATAAAAGAAAGTGGTTCTATGAATTTCCGGAAGTACGAAGCCTTATCGCCTACCTATGCACGCTAGCCGAGCAGGGGTATCGCTTTGAATAGTTTGCACGGTGAAATACCGTCCTCACCAGGTCTTATCAATCTGAGCAATCAAATGCTCTTCACTAAGAAAATTTTCAAAAATTTTTCATAACAGTGGTTGTAAAATTTACAAGTGAAATTTAGGATTGGGATATAATTTTGTAAGATTATATGTTGATTAGACTATGCGGCTTATATTAAATAGAAATGAGGTAACTACTATGACTTACAAAACCATCGTGATCGACTATGCGCCCAAGGCAAAGAAGATGGCCGCGGCCATTGAGAAAACCGCCAACGAAAAGGCGCAGGACGGCTGGGAGCTGGT